>JANOFU010000061.1:0-5319 GCA_031413815.1 Hyphomicrobium sp.
ATAACTTGCGACCTTGAAGGGGTCTATCCCCGCGGTGACCGCTCGCTGCCCGTGAGGCTTGGTGGTGACCTTGCCTCACGGGCCTGATCATCGGCGTCAGTTAACCCTACGATCAAGCAATTCCTCAGATACAATCCCCGCACTGTTGAGCGCAGCGAAAGGGAAGCACGGCGGAACGGAAGATGCGGTCGGGCACCTTTTGGGGTGCCTGACCCCATGAACATGACCCCATGAACACCGAGTGAGATGTGTCAGCGAGCAAGGTGCCTTCTTCTTTTCCTTCTGACGCTTGACTGGATCCCCGCCTGTCGCGCCTCCGGCATGATCCCTCCGGGACGCGGCCATGACGGGAAAGATGGGGTCATAGCGGTGTCACCCCTTGCCCGCTGCCACCTTTGCCGCCGCACTGCTGCGCGCTTGATACTTTCTCGACAAGCCCTCCCACTCGATCTCCAACGAACCGCCCGATGTCTTGTGCTGCCGGTCCCAGTTGGTGAGCAGGTCGATGCAGGCGTGGTCGATGTAGTCGAGCTTGTCGATGTGCACCTTGACCTTGCTGTCTGGCCTCAACTGTTCAAGTGTCTGGGCCAACAAGGGCAGCCGGATCAGCGTCGCCGAACCATCAAGATAAAGTTCGACGGTATTGTCCGCGGCGTTCTCAACCTTCTGCACGTCGAGGTGCGAGAAGGCGTACAAGAGCTTCAGCAGCGACAGTACGAGGCCGGTCACAACGCCCGTCAGCAAGTCCGCCAGCACGATTGTGACGATCGTAATAAGATAGATGAACACTTCGCTTTTGCCGTATTTCATCAGCGTCGGAACGATCTTCGGGTAAGCAAGCTTGTAACCCGTGAAGACCAGCACCGCAGCCAGCGCCGACAGCGGAATGTAGCCGAGCGTCCATGGCAGCAAGGCGACAAACAGTAATAGCCAGAAGCCATGCAAAATCGCCGACCACTTGGTCTGCGCGCCAGCTTCGACGTTTGCGCTGGAGCGGACGATGACGCCAGTCATGGGCAGGGCACCGAGAACGCCGCAGATTGCATTGCCGACGCCTTGCGCACGCAGCTCCTGGTCGTACTTCGTGCGCGGGCCAGAATGCATCTGATCGACAGCCGTCGCGCACAACAGCGTTTCGGCACTGGCAATGAAAGCAACCGAAATAGCACCGATAAGAATTTGCGGCTCAATAATGCGCAGCAAGTTTTCCGGCGTCGGCCACGACCAGCTTGAAAGGATGTTGCCCTCGACATTCACATATTTGATGTCGTTGAGCCCGAATACGGCCGCAGCGATCATGGCAACAGCAACACCGACCAGCGGCGCTGGTAGGACGCGCCAGCTCTTCGGTGTCAAGCTACCCCAACCAAAAATGACAGCGATTGCGAGCACGCCAATTTCACCGGCGGTGAGATGAGAGTCGCCGACCGAGATGGCGTCGTAGATTGATTTGGGGATTCCCATCAGATTCTGGATCCCCGAACCGATCGGCCGGAAATCGAGCATCACATGGAACTGAGACGCAAAGATCAGCACGCCAATTCCCGCCAACATGCCATGGATGACGGCTGGCGACACAGCGCGGAACCACTGACCGAGACTGAGCGCACCCGCGATCAACTGAATGATGCCGGCAAACAGCACGATGACACCCAGCATTTCGATGCCGTTTTTTTCGACAAGCTGCCAGACGAGGACCGCCAGACCGGCCGCCGGCCCGCTGACCTGCAGTGGTGACCCTGCAATAAATCCAACGATCAATCCGCCGACAATTCCGGTGATGAGGCCCGCTGCAGGCGGCATGTTGGATGCAATGGCGATGCCCATGCAGAGAGGCAGTGCGACGAGGAACACCACCACGGACGCAAGCAGATCGCGGCCCCACGTTTCGCTGGTGCTGGCAGGCGCTGTTTTTTGAGAGGTCGTGTCTTGAGTTGTCATGCTGTCCTGCGCGCCCGGCGCCCCGTTACCGGGTGCCGAGTGACACGCTCCCCCGAAGTTTTTGTGTTGCGCGTGATCCCTTGCGATCCCGCGATTTCGAGGCGGACGATAGTCAGATTGACTTGGCACCGCAACAGCGGGCCGCCAGTCACACAACCGAAGTTCGTCGCGGCAACGCCACAACACTGTAATTCAGGACACAAAATGACGGGCCGGTTTATGCCCCAACCCGAGGTTGACCGCCTTATCGATGGGACCCGGGACGGCTGCTGCCGTTGCCAGGTTTCGTGTTGCCCATCATGTTGGATTGGGCGTCCACCCACGACGTCATGGCTGTCTGCCAGTTCTTCTGCCACATGTCCGCGGCCTGCATCCAGAACTGGATCGGCGACATCGGCATATTGCTAAAGTCCATCTGGCCAAAGTTCGGCATGCCGGGGAACGGCGGCATGCCCGGGAGTCCCGGCATCCCTGGGAAACCCGGGAATGGCGATGTGCTGCCCGGCGAGGCCGACGAGCTCGCACCCGGCATCCCCGGCATCGGGAACCCAGCACCCGGCTGCTTCACCTGCTGCTCCCAGACGTCCATGACCTGATCCATCATCTGCAGCTGCATTTTGGAGGCCTGCTGCATTTGTTGCTTTGCCATGTCGACGAACTCGGCCGGCCAGCCGACCGTTTTGGCCGCCACCGCCATTTTGTCGAACACAACCGAACCATTGCGCTCGGCCGTGGCGTTCATATCCGCCCGCCAATTGGACATGGCATCGAAGGCCGCCGACATTGCCGACTTGGCTTCGTCGCTAAAACCAGGAGCCATCGCTGCAAAAGATTTGCCGCGCGCGCCCGAAGACTGACCTGACATGTTCTATCCTCCAGTAACCGCACAAGCGTGACCCTTAGTTTCGCATACAGGCGATAGCGTGACCAGCGATCATTATCCGGCCTGAGCGGGGCCGGTTTGGGAATGGATAAACCCCGCGACCGCTTGCCCTGAGCCCGAAATGCCCCTTTTGCGCCAATGGGGTCAGTGCTATCCACCCGCTCATGACAGACACGTCTTTGATCCGCAATTTCTCCATCATCGCCCACATCGATCACGGCAAGTCGACCTTGTCGGACCGGCTTATTCAGCTGTGCGGCAACGTCGCTGACCGGGATATGAAAGCGCAAATCCTCGATTCGATGGATATCGAGCGCGAGCGCGGCATCACCATCAAGGCGCAAACCGTGCGCCTCGACTACAAATACAAGGACGGCAAGACCTATCAGCTGAACTTGATGGATACGCCAGGTCACGTCGATTTTGCTTATGAAGTCTCGCGCAGCTTGGCCGCCTGTGAAGGCGCCGTTCTGGTGGTTGATGCCTCCCAGGGCGTGGAAGCGCAGACGCTCGCCAACGTCTATCAGGCGCTCGACAACAATCTCGAAATTTTGCCCGTCCTCAACAAGATCGACTTGCCGTCGGCGGATGCGGATCGCGTCAAAGCGCAGATCGAAGATGTCATCGGCATTGATGCGTCGGGTGCCGTCGGCGTGTCGGCCAAGACCGGCCTCAATGTGGCGGCTGTTCTGGAAGCCATCGTCGAACGGCTGCCGCCGCCAGTTGGCGATCGCAACAAGCCGCTCAAAGCCATGCTGGTCGACAGCTGGTATGACGCCTACCTCGGCGTGGTCGTTCTTGTGCGCATCAAGGAAGGCGTGCTGAAGCGGGGCCAGAAGGTCGTCATGATGGCGTCCGGCGGACACTATCAGATTGAGCGCGTCGGCATTTTCCGCCCCAAGCAGGAAATGCTCGCCGAGCTCGGCCCCGGCGAAGTCGGCTTCTTCACCGCTGCGATCAAGGAAGTCGCTGACACGCGCGTCGGCGATACCGTCACTGACGAAAAAACTCCGACAGCGGAAGCACTGCCAGGCTTCAAGCAAGCGCAGCCCGTTGTGTTCTGCGGATTGTTCCCAGTCGACGCGGCCGACTTCGAGGACCTGCGCGATGCCATGGGCCGCTTGCGCTTGAATGACGCCAGTTTCTCGTTTGAAACGGAAAGCTCAGCGGCTCTCGGTTTTGGGTTCCGATGCGGGTTTTTGGGGCTCTTACACCTCGAAATCATCACCGAGCGTTTGCAGCGCGAGTTCAACCTCGATCTCATCACCACTGCGCCGTCGGTCATCTATCATTTGCATATGAACGATGGCTCAAACATCGAGATGCACAATCCGGCGGATATGCCCGACGTCGTCAAGATCGATCACATTCAAGAGCCATGGATTGAAGCGACGATTTTGGTTCCGGATGACTATTTGGGCGCCGTTTTGAAGCTGTGTCAGGACCGCCGCGGCCGCCAGAAACAGCTGACTTATGTTGGCTCGCGCGCCATGCTGGTCTACGAATTGCCGCTCAACGAAGTGGTGTTCGATTTCTATGACCGCTTAAAGAGCGTGTCGCGCGGGTACGCCTCGTTTGACTATCACATCAGCACTTACGAAGAGGGCGACCTCGTTAAACTGTCGATTCTCGTGAACAGCGAGCCGGTCGATGCGCTCTCGATTGTCGTTCATCGCAGCAGAGCCGAAAGCCGCGGCCGGTCGATGTGCGAAAAGCTGAAAGAGCTGATCAAGCCGCACCTGTTCCAGATCCCCGTGCAGGCCGCGATCGGCGCCAAGGTGATCGCGCGCGAGACGATCCGCGCCATGCGCAAGGACGTGATCGCCAAGTGCTATGGCGGCGACATTTCACGCAAGCGCAAGCTGCTCGACAAGCAGAAGGCCGGCAAGAAGAAGATGCGCGAATTCGGCAAGGTCGAGATTCCGCAAGAAGCGTTCATCGCCGCACTCAAGATGGATGACAATTGATCGCGAAGCGATCACCCCGGGACGTGTTCCCGGGGTCCAAGTCTCCACGTGCACAGAGCCCTTCGCTATGCCACTTTCCCAGACATGTATTGGGTCTACATCATGGCAAGCCAGTCGCGGGGCACACTCTAAATCGGCTCAACCAGCGACATGAAACGGCGCGCCCGCGAGCACCGCGGCTCTCGCGGTTCGGTGTGCACTCGCAAATACGCGATTAAGCTGTTGGTTTGGTTCGATCAATTTGACGATGAGGCCAAGGCAATTCAGCGCGAACGCAAAATGAAAGAATGGCCACGAGATTGGAAAATCAATCTCGTTGAACGAACCAATCCACACTGGGCTGATCTTTTCGATACCTTGTAGGAACCAGACGCTCACAACGACGTGAGAGTGCTCGGCACTATTGATCCCGGGGACAAGCCCCGGGACAAGGATTTCGCAGGAAGCGTTTATCGCCGCGCTCAAGATGGATGACAATTGATTGCGCGACACGCCTGACCCCGCGTCATGCTTCGCCCTTCTTCGCCA
>JANOFU010000062.1:0-4691 GCA_031413815.1 Hyphomicrobium sp.
GGCCCTCGACATTGCGCGCGCTGCCCGCGACATGCACGGCGGCAACGGCATTTCCGACGACTATCACGTCATCCGCCACGTCCTCAATCTGGAGGGCGTCAATACCTACGAAGGCACGCACGACATCCACGCGCTCATTCTTGGGCGGGCCCAAACAGGCATCCAGGCTTTCAGCTAAGGAGCACGACCATGGCGACCTCCGCCGAACTTCATGAGCGCCGCACGGCCGCCATCGCGCGCGGCATCGGCCATGTCACGAGCATTTACGCCAAGCGCGCGTTGAACTCGGAGATCTGGAGCGAAGACGGCAAGCGCTACATCGACTTCGGAGCGGGCATCGCCGTCGTCAACACCGGTCATCAGCACCCACGCATAACAGCGGCTGTCGAACACCAGTTGAAAAGCTTCAGCCACGTCTGCTTCCAGGTTACGCCCTACGAATCCTACGTGCGCCTCGCCGAACGGCTGAATGCGATTGTGCCGGTTTCCGGTCCCGCCAAAACCATGCTGGTCTCAACAGGCGCCGAAGCCGTGGAGAACGCCGTTAAAGTTGCGCGCGCGTACACCGGCCGGCCTGGCATCATCTCCTTTACCGGCGGCTTCCACGGCCGCACGCATATGGGCATGGCACTAACCGCCAAGGTCGTGCCTTACAAGAAGGGCTTTGGACCGTTCCCATCCGACATCTACTGCGTGGAGTTCCCGAACGCTTATCACGGCGTGTCAGCCGAACAGAGCCTCGCCAGCCTGAAAAGCCTGTTCAAACATATGGCCGATCCTTCCAGCATCGCCGGGATCATCATCGAACCCGTACAGGGCGAAGGCGGCTTCAACATCGCGCCACCCGAGTTCCTACAAGCCCTGCGCAAAATCTGCGACGAGCACGGCATCCTCCTAATCGGCGATGAGATCCAAACCGGCTTTGCCCGCACCGGAAAGATGTTTGCGCTGGAGCACGCCGGCGTCAAAGCCGATGTCGTCACGCTCGCCAAAGGCTTGGCCGGCGGCATGCCACTTGCCGCGATCGTGGGCCGGGCTGACGTCATGGACGCAGCCAATCCCGGCGGTCTCGGCGGCACCTACGCCGGCAACCCTGTGGCTTGCGCCGCCGCGCACGCCGTCCTCGACATTATCGAAGATGAAAAGCTGTGCGCCCGGTCGCAGGCCATCGGCAAGATTATCTTGGATCGCTGCCACGAGATCAAAACCCGCTCAAACCTGAACTGCGTCGGCGACATTCGTGGCGTTGGCGCGATGTGCGCGATCGAATTGGTCAAGGATGAGACAAGCCACGAACCAGCCCCCCAACTGACGCAAGCCCTGCTAAAGTCGGCGACTGAGCGCGGGCTGATCTTGCTGTCATGCGGGACTTATGGAAACGTCATCCGCTTCTTGGCGCCGCTCACAGCAAGCGATGATCTGGTGCGCGAAGGAATGGATATTTTTGAAGCTAGCCTGACTGATGCCGTCAGCCGCGCCGCGTAACAGCGCGCTGAACACGAGAGGCCAGAGACCATAAGGTCAGCCGCACGCGCTGATGGAGAGACCGCCATGAATATTCAGATGAAAACCAACGACCTTGAAGCCTTCTGGATGCCCTTTACCGCCAACCGGCAATTCAAGAAGGCGCCGCGCATTATGGTCGGCGCCGAGCGCATGCATTATACCACCGACGATGGCCGGCGCGTTCTCGACGGCACGGCCGGGCTCTGGTGCTGCAATGCCGGACACAGCCGGCCGAAGATCGTTGAAGCCGTTCAGAAACAAGTCGCCACCCTCGATTTCGCGCCGACGTTCAACATGGGGCACAACAAGGCGTTCGAAGCAGCCTCAAAGCTGATCAACATCGCCCCGCAAGGCTTTGATCATATCTTCTTTACCAACTCAGGCTCTGAGTCGGTCGATACGGCCCTGAAGATGTCGATCGCCTACCACCGCGCCAAGGGCAATGCCTCGAAGGTCCGCCTCATCGGCCGCGAGCGCGGCTATCACGGCGTCAACTTTGGCGGCATGTCGGTCGGCGGCATGGTCAACAACCGCAAGATGTTCGGCGCTCTGATGGCGGGCGTCGATCACTTGCGGCATACACACGATATCAAGCGAAACGCGTTCTCCCGCGGCGAACCCGAGCATGGCGTCGAATTGGCGGAAGACTTAGAGCGCCTAGTCGCCCTCCACGACGCCTCAACGATCGCCGCCGTCATCGTCGAGCCGGTCGCGTGCTCAACGGGCGTGCTCATTCCGCCTAAGGGCTACCTGAAGCGCCTGCGCGAGATTTGCACCAAGCACGACATTCTGTTGATCTTCGACGAGGTTATTACTGGCTTCGGCCGCCTCGGCACGCCGTTTGCTCCCGACTATTTCGACGTCTCGCCCGACATCATCACCTGCGCCAAGGGCATCACCAACGGCGTCATTCCGATGGGCGGCGTTTATGTCAAATCGCACGTCCATGACGCCTTTATGCAAGGCCCCGAGTGGATGGTCGACTTCTTCCACGGCTACACCTATTCGGCCCACCCCGTAGCCTGCGCCGCCGCCATCGGCACGCTAGAAACGTACCAGGAAGAAGGCTTGCTGACCCGCGCGACTGAACTGGCCCCGTACTGGGAAGAGCGCATTCACGGCTTGAGAGACCTGCCGCACGTCATCGATATCCGCAATATCGGTCTCATCGGCGCCATTGAGTTTGATCCCGTGCCGGGCGCTCCGACGCAGCGGGTGTACAATCGCTTTGTCGCTGCCTTCGAGCGCAATCTGCTCGTGCGCTGCACAGGCGACATCATCGCCTTGTCGCCGCCGCTCATAATATCTAAATCCGAGATCGACCAGTTGTTCGATATCCTGACGGATGTGCTGAAAACAGTGAACTAAACTCTCCCTCCGTCATCCCGGACAGCGCAAGCCTCTGCGCGCGCTGATCCGGGACCCAGGAGAGACTTGGGCGAAGCCCACAAAACTGATCTGGTGCCTTCGGCACATCTTACGCTGGGTCCCGGTTCGCGCTCGCACGAAGTTGTGCTCGCTTGCCCGGGATGACGGAGGGCGAAACACCATCGCCGCAGACCTATAGTCGCATCTCTCAACAACGGGCCCACCACAATGCTCACTATCCAGAACGGGATCGACGGACGCAAAGTCACGTCAGCATCCAAGCGCACGGCAGCCGTGTTTAATCCGGCAACGGGCGAGCAGACGGCCAGTCTGCCGCTGTCAACGCGGGCAGAGGTGGATGCCGTTGTCACCATCGCCAAAGCGGCCGCGGTCGCGTGGGGCACGACGACGCCGGTCAAACGCGTCAAGCCGATGTTCAAGTTCAAGGAACTGCTGGAACGTCACGCCAACGACATCGCGAAGGCCATTTCCCGCGAACATGGCAAAACCCACGCCGACGCGCTTGGCGAACTCACGCGCGGCATTGACGTCGTCGATTTCGCCTGCGGCATCCCGCATTTGCTTAAGGGCGAGTTCAGCCGCAACGTCGGCCCCGACATCGACAGTTGGTCCGATCGCCAGCCGCTGGGCGTGGTCGCTGGCATCACGCCATTCAACTTCCCGGCCATGGTGCCGATGTGGATGTTCCCGGTCGCCGTTGCATGCGGCAACACGTTTATCTTAAAGCCATCCGAGCGCGATCCGTCCGCGACCATGTTGATTTGGGAATTGTTCCAGGAGGCCGGTCTGCCACCGGGCGTGTTCAACATCGTCCATGGCGATAAAGAAGCGGTCGATGCGCTTCTCGATAACCCGGATGTGAAGGCCATCAGCTTTGTCGGCTCGACGCCGATTGCCGAATACATTTATTCGCGCGGCACGGCAGCCGGCAAACGCGTGCAGGCCCTTGGTGGGGCCAAGAACCACATGATCATTATGCCTGACGCCGACATGGATCAGGCGGTCGATGCGCTGATGGGGGCGGGCTACGGGTCAGCGGGCGAACGCTGCATGGCGATTTCGGTTGCTGTTCCTGTCGGCGAGAAAACCGCCAATCAGCTCGTTGAAGCGCTCGTTCCCAAAGTTCGCGCCTTGAAAGTTGGTCCGGCCTCCGACCCCGACTCTGAAATGGGCCCCGTCGTCACAGCGGATGCCAAGCGCAAGATCACCGGCCTCATCGATCAAGGCGTCAAGGAAGGCGCCAAGCTCGTCGTCGATGGTCGCGGGCTGTCCCTGCAGGGCTACGAGAACGGGTACTTCCTCGGCGGCTCACTGTTTGATCGCGTCACACGCGACATGGAGATCTACAGGCAGGAGATTTTCGGCCCCGTGTTGGCGGTCGTTCGCGCCAAGACCTACGACGAGGCGGCAGATCTCATCAACACGCACGAATACGGCAACGGCACCGCGATTTTCACCCGCGACGGCGACACCGCCCGCGCCTTCGCCGACAAGATCGAAGTCGGCATGGTTGGCATCAACGTGCCGCTGCCCGTCCCCGTCGCCTATCACTCATTCGGCGGCTGGAAGCGCTCGCTGTTTGGCGATCACGCGATCTATGGCCCGGAAGGCGTGCGCTTCTACACGCGCATCAAAACCGTCTCCGCCCGCTGGCCAACCGGAATCCGCAAGGGTGCCGAGTTCAATTTCCCGAGTATGAAGTAGGGGATTAGCTCGATTGGTGTCTGGCCCTCTGGGTCAGACACCAAAAGCTCAAAAAACAAAAAAAAAAAACCGCCAGCAATGCTGCAAGCCCG
>JANOFU010000063.1:0-3252 GCA_031413815.1 Hyphomicrobium sp.
GGCGATCAACTAATGGCCGTCTCCGTCACTACCCAAACGCTGGAACAGGGGCCTCGCAACCTCGTCATGCAATGGACCGGCGTCGGGGACGGTGCCGGTAACGAAAACAAGGTCCTGAAGGTGGACGTGAGCGCACTCACGCCCGCCTGTGCCGCCGTCAAGGTTCTGAAAATCGAGGGCAACGTTGCGTTCGGTATCGTGGAGCTGTTCTGGGACGCTAGAGGGGTCCTCCATCAGTGCCTGTTCACACTCGAGAATGTCGAATCTCGCCTCGGATATCCGAATGTTACGACCGACCGGAACTGGGCGAACTCCCGCCTGATCAGCAGGGCAGCAGCGACCGGCAATTTCCGGGCGCGGCAGCCATTGGTAACCCTAACCAGGCCCCGTAAAGCTGGGGCCCGAAACTGCCATTCGTCATTCAAGCTTGGTGAGGCCTCAAATCGTGGGGCAGGTCAGGCTCGGCATTGATGGTGAGGTGCCGCCTTATCGGGCGGGGAGGAGGCAACGGCTACTATTGATCAGGTTAACCGTCGGTCAGAAACGGCTCTCGTCGCCTGGGCTCGCCAGCCGTATGGAGTTGGCGCGCGAATGGCGCGCGCCATTACGACAAGATGGTCGCAATGCGTTCCTCTGAACGTACCGAGCATGACAATTCGCCAAAAATGACACAGAGGCACGTTGCGATTGCTTCAAGCTTCCCGCCGTTGATGCGCTCAAAGTGACACTTCAACAATCGCGCGATTCTTGAAGTGCGATCCGCATGTTTCGCACTCTCAGGCGGCTGGCCGTCTTCGGCGATTTCCTTACAGTTAATCAGCACAAAGCCAAAGTGTTACTGCAAATACGCGCTGAGATGCCTGGCGCGCTTATCGAGCCCGGGTGGCCATACTGCCTTGTCCCCGCAGCTTGCCGACATCGCGCGTACGGATCATACGCTGTTGGCAGTGGGAGTAGGTAGCGTGTCGTTCAGAGCGTATCTGAAATCACGGCCTTTGACGGCCGACGCCGAAGGCGAGTTTGTGAAACGCGCCCGGGCCGACAGAGCGTTCCCTGACTTTACCCTCTGGAGCCAGCTGGAAACCTATATGATCCGCAGTCTTGCGACGGATCGGTTAGTCGAGGCTTCTCGCAGAGTGTGGGGCGAATACATCCATATGCAGCGCGCGCGGGGCGTACGAAAAAAGTGAAGCGGCCAGCCGGGCGCCGGCAGTAGAGGGACCGGCCACCGCACGGCCGCTCCGACCGCTCGGCCTCGCGGATGTTGAGCACAATGCGCGCGGCAATCTGATCACAGCAACGGCTGCGCGTCAGCTGGGCGAGCTCTAGCCTGATCAGCCGGGCAGGAGCGACCGGCAAGTTCACGAGCGAGCCGGCCATTCGTAACAATGCCGGAAGCGCGTGAAGTTGGGGCCCAAAAACGACAAAGGGCGCGCCGGTTCTTCGAAGTTATCTTGCGCCGATCTGACCGCAGCTCAAACAGAGCTGGCCGCGCAATTCAAATTGGTAGGGGAGATGGGATTCGAACCCACGACCGGCCGCTTATCTGGCGCTACGGAGTATAAACCCGCTGCTCTACCACTGAGCTACTCCCCCGCTATTTCGCATCGAATCGCGGCGGGGCTGAAATGCGTCAGCGGAGTATTCGAAAGCAGGGTGTGAAGGTCATCAGTGCAATCTTCAATCGTGCACGACACTTGTCAACCTTGAGACGCACGCTGCGGTCTACAACACGTTCAACATGCAGCGGCATCTGCTCAGCCGCGGAGCGTTGCGTGTCTTCCGCGCGCGCTCGGAATCTGTCTGGAACAGGGCGGTGGCGTGAGGGCATCGGTGCGTCGAAAGCCTCGCAAAAGCGCACGCAGTTAAGTTCACAGTTCTACCCGGGCTGTGCGACATTGCAGGCCTCAGCCGCGCGCGCGAAGTTGAGCTCCTTCCCCAGGGCAACGAAGTAACGGACCTGCTGCATTTCCGTCAGCTTGCCTCAGGCTGCGGCCAGACGTGCGCCCTCGCGCCACGCACGAAGGCTCCGACGCCAGGAGAATGCGGTCGGCCGCGAACCGTCACCAGAGAAATCTTCCGTTCGAACATCGGCTCCACAAGCGGGCGCACGGCGACGTTCGGCGGGAAATGACAAAACTCCGGGAAGAAACCCCACCCAAGGCCTGCGCCGATCATGCCCAGCACCCAGTCATCGCGCTCCGAACGGAACACAGTTGGATTGTCGATGCCCTGCGCTTCGAACGCGCGGCCGGCGACATCGCCCATCTCGCAATTGACGCGGCACACATAGGGCAATCCCTGCAGTTCCCTGACACTGATCATGTTCTTTTTGGCCAGCTCATGCTCCATCGGGAATACGGCCATGTAGCGTTCTGTGAACAATGGAAGTGCATGCAGCCGCTCGTCCAGCGGATCCGGCAGGCCGAATAGCGCCAACTCAAGCTCGCCGGAGATCAGCTGCTGCGGCATGGCCGCCCCAGTTGCGTCCAACACTGTCAGCGAGACGCCCTCGAACTGGTCATAAAACTGAATCAGAAAAGACGAGATGATTTTCGGAGAGATCGTGCACATTGCGCCGAGCTTGAGATCGAGGTCATCAAGTTTGCCGAACGCCTTTGCTTGCGCCTTGGCGCTCTCGGTCTGTCTGATGACGGATTCCAAATAGGGCTGCATCATGCGGCCGAGTTCCGAGAGGTGTGTCTGGGCCCGCTCGCGATGAAAAAGAGGCCCCCCCAGTTCAGCCTCGAGCGACTGTATTGCGCGCGTGAGGGCAGGCTGAGTGACGTTGCAGGCCTCAGCCGCGCGCGTGAAGTTGAGCTCCTTTGCCAAGGCAACGAAGTAGCGGACCTGCTGCATTTCCATCGGCTTACATTTCCTCAACCCTCGACGAAGGTCAGAACAAAACATTGTCGTGGGGCGACCCGACTGCTTCCTATTCGTTTGAAGGGGCTTCGTGGTTACAGGTCAATAGACATACCCTGGCGGGCGAAAAAAGCGTTGACGCCGGCGCTGGCCGCTGAAACAGCCATGCGGTCAAGCTCACCGTCGATGCGCAGGGGTTCATGATGCGCGAAAGCCACCAGCTTGGCGCCTGACCTGTCGCGCAGCCGCATGCCGGCTGGCCAGGTTGAATGGCCCCATCCGCGCCGCGTCTGCATTTCCTCCTCTGTGAAGGTAGCGTCGTAGATCAACAGGTCGGCATTGGCGGCGATGCCGACGAGTTGCTCGTCTAGCGCCAGATCGCCGTGC
>JANOFU010000064.1:0-2807 GCA_031413815.1 Hyphomicrobium sp.
GCCGAACAACGTCGCCATCAGCAGCCCGCCGCCATCGCGGTCCTGAACATCGGCGGGATGCACGATGGCATGCATCAAGAGCCCCAATGTATCGACGAGAATGTGCCGCTTCTTGCCCTTGATCTTCTTGCCTGCATCGTAACCTGGCGGGTCCGAGTCCCCCCTTTTTCCGCGCTTTTCACGCTCTGGCTGTCAATAATCGCGGCAGTGGGGCTCGCCTCCCGCTCCGCCTGCTCCCGGCAACGCACATAAAGTTCATGATGGATATGCCCGATCGTGCCATCCCAGGTCCACAGATCGAAATAGCCGTGCGCCGTGCTGCGCGGCGGCAGGTCCTTCGGTATCGCCCGCCACTGGCAACCGGTCGAAAGCACGTACAGCATCGCGTTCACCACCTCGCGCAGGTTCACCGTCCGCTTATCGCCGCCTCTCTTGCCGGGCGGGATCAAGGGTGCGATCACCGCCCATTCCCCGTCCGTCAGGTCACTCGGATAGCGCAGCTTGCTGCGGTCATACCGGGCACGGTTCGTTTGCGTCCACATCGGCGGCCTCCGGAAGAATCACTCCAGCGCCATTGAATCACAAACGACCCAACCAATTCAAGGACTCTCCGGACAGACACTTAGTGCTTGCTTCAGCGTCAACAGGCGATCATCATACTTTCCATTGTGGACTGTTCCCAAAAATCATTACTTCCGCAAATCGAACGCCGACCAGATTGCGACGATCCCACAATAAAGTATTTGAGACCGATCGAAATGACCAAAACCGAACGTCTCGTGAATTGACTAATGGAACCTTTGTCCGCAAGATTAGTTATAGTGAGGTCGGCACTTGCCCAAATCGGAATGTCAATTCGCGGCATCTGCAGTGACGAGAATAACCTAACGAATAACATGAGAGGTCATGACATGAGAATTCCAATCAGGCTATTAAGCGCTTTGGTCGCGGTAATCACCGTGTTTGGCGTAGGTCTCCAGAGCGCTTACGCCGATAGCGGCAGAATTACGCTGACAGTCTACAAGGTCGGCTGGGTTATCGGTGGTTCAGGCGGTAGCGGCAGGCTTACCTTCAATGGCCGCACCTATCGGCTGGGGGTCGGCGGCATAGACTACGGCCTGGTGTTCGGAGGATCGAAGACGGTGCTGCACGGTCAGGTGAGCCAGATCCGACGCGCGTCAGACGTTGAGGGCGTCTACGCCGCCGCCGGCGCGGGGCTTGCGGTCGGGCGCGGTACGCGGGCTATCGTTCTCACTAACCAGAAGGGTGCGGTTCTGGAGCTCTCGGGCCGGCAGAGCGGGCTGATGGTGAACCTCGATCTGAGCGGGTTAGCGCTCACGATAAAATAGTTGGGCTCGCGAAATAGTTGGCGCGGGCTGAGTCGATCGGGGCAATTCCCATCCGGCACGAATGTTGCGCATCCCATCGGCCCGAGTTCCTTTACGGCAGTGGTGAGATTCCTGAGGCGATGTCTGTGAGCTAGACATCGGACAAAAAAGTGCGGGGCGGTTTTCGGATAATCCGATGCGCAAAACAAAAAGATAGAGCGCCTGCTCTTCCATCGGAACGTCCGGAGAACTAAGCCCGCTTTCGGCCCATTCCTGAAATGCCGAACAAAGGAATAGGACCTCAAATTCCGGTGACAGCAAATTACGGTGACGCTTTTGGACTGCACCTATTTGATTCTGGATCCGGAAACTTCTGCGGCAGCGGGCCTATAGAAACGCGATCTTGGCGGGATGGATTTGACGCGCGGCATTTGCCAACACCGACACCCTTGTGGCCGCCAACAGCAACACGTTCAGCTGCTCCCCGGCCTGTTGCCCACACTGCCCAAACGGGCTTACAACCGCCGGAGACTCCAAACACCACCGGATGAAAAATCAGCGGCAGGTCAACACCCGCATATATCCCCTTGACGTATGCCAAGATCGTACCTATATATGTTAGGTAGGAGATTACGAAAATGGCTAAGTCAATAACTTTAAAGCAGTTTCAGGCAAGGTTTCCAACAGATGACGCCTGCCTAAATCACCTGTTCAAGACCCGCTACGGACATGAGATTGTATGCCCAAAGTGCGGCCAGATCGACACGTTCCACAAACTGTCGAAAATGCCAGCGTTTACATGCAATTGCGGCCACCACATTCACCCGATGGCTGGAACCCCGTTCCAATCGACACGCACCCCGCTCACCACTTGGTTTCAGGTGATGTTCCTGTTTACGTCATCACGTAACGGCGTTTCAGCGAAAGAGGTCCAGAGGCTTACTGGCGTGACCTACAAGACGGCGTGGCGCATGTGCAACGAAATCCGCAAGTACATGGGCTGGGTTGACGGCGATGCTCCCCTTGGCGGTTCTGGACCGAAAGCAAAGCCTGTGGAAATGGACAAGTCATTCATCGGCGGCAAGGACAAGATGGGTTTTGATGACAAGGCCGTGGTGCTTGGCATGATTGAGCGTGACGGTTCCGTGATGGCCAAGGTCATCCCCGGCAGGACTGGCATTCAGTAAATCGCGCCATGCGTGACAACGTGAAGGAAGGCAGCATGATCTATACGGACGATGCGCCTGTGTTCAAAACGCTTCCCGCTCTTGGGTATGATCATGAAGCCGTCAATCACTCAAAGAAGGAATGGGTGCGCGGCAACGTCCACACAAACTCGATTGAAGCCTTCTGGAGCAACGTCAAGCGTTCAATCAGGGGGACGCACGTTTGGGTTTCGAAGAAGCACTTGCAGACTTACCTTTGCGAGTTCGAGTACCGCTATAATTTGCGGAAGGAACCTGAGCGGATGATGGACGC
>JANOFU010000065.1:0-35351 GCA_031413815.1 Hyphomicrobium sp.
TCCTTATTTTTTTTCCGCGCGAGCGGGTTTCTTTACGTGCCTATATTGTGAAATTCAGATCCGTGTTTGATCGCTTTGGTTAAAGATCCCGGCTCGCGCGGAAAATTCAGCGTTGCTTAGCCGCAGGAACAGTGGCCGCTTGGCCGGGAACGCGGGTGGAAAAATGTTGTTGCGCCGTGTTCCTCGGAGCACTAGGGGGAGGTAAAGTTGTGCGATGGTCGGGATCCTAAGTCCGCCTCACGAACACTTCTGCGCCATCGCATCAAGCGCTTGAGATAGGCCGGACAGCGAATAGGTATCTGTCGTTTCGGTGCCGCGTTCGGAATTGGCTTGCACGGTGAGCTTTGCGCCCTTTTTCATGGCTTCGACGAGTTTCAGCTCTTGCGTCGTATCGGCGATATAAGCGCGCTCGTCTTTGGCGAACAGTTTGAAGCTGTCGCTGCCAACGGTCACAGTAACGGGGCTGCCGGCTTTCACGGGATAGCCGAGCTTGACGCTGACTTCCGTGCGCACGCCGTCCTTCGGCCAGGCCGAAATGTAGAAGAGTGCCGTGGCGCGGTTGGCGTTGACGGGCTTTTTTTCTTCGGGTGCGGAGGCCGCAAAGCAGATTTTGTGGGTTGCGCTTTCGCTGGTGTAGAGGCTCCAGGTGCCGAAATTGCCAGAGACCGTGGCGCCTTCGCTCAACACCGGGAGGGCCGGCGCAGCAAGCAGCACCAACGCTATAAGACCGGTGATGATCGTCCGCGGTGTCATGTCCGAATGAATCACGATGTCCCCGCTGCCCTCAGACGCTTCTATAGCTGTATCGGCTTTGTCCTGTCACTTGCTTCGCCGGTGGGCCAACTCGCCACGCTTGTGCGGTGCGAGTGGGATGACAGGCCCGCCTTCGGCGACCGGGCGGTCAGAAAACCGCGACATGCTGCGCACCCGGTCATACATGACAATGGCCCCTGCCATCGCCACGTTGATGCAAAATGACGTCGGGATCTTGACCAGATAATCGCAGCGGGCCGCCAAAGGGGCAGACAGCGAGCCGTGCTCAGGCCCCAAAACATATGCCGCGCGCAAGGGATGGCGGAAACTCGGGAGATCAATCGCTTCATCGACGAGTTCAATCCCGACGAGCTTAGCGCCTTGCGGCAACGCCAGATCGTCCAGCTGCGCCCAATTGTAGTGTGGCAAATGCCACTGACCCTTGGACGTGTCGGCGCGGGCTTCGAGCGCCTGATACGTGGCCCCGACTGTGAACGTGAAGCTGGCGCCGAAGGCATGTGCAGACCGCATCAGGTTGCCGAGGTTCAGCGATTTCGACATACGTTCGGCCCCAATGGCAAAATAGCCGCGTGGGCGCGGGGGCCAAGCCTGTGGGGACTGATCGTTTGATGTCATCGGCGGGCTTTCGTTCCGTTGGGTGGATGGGTATTGCTGCGGGGGCTGGCAGGGAGTGGTTTCACATGAAGGCGGCGCTGTGCAAGAGCCTCATCGGTCCTGATGGGGTTAGCATCGAAGATATCGCACCGCCGGTGGCCGGGGCCGGCCAGGTCGTGATCGCGGTTCAGGCCGTGGCGCTCAATTTTTTCGACACACTGATCACGCGCGGCAAATACCAGAGCCAGCCGGATCTGCCATTTTCACCGGGCGGCGAAGTGGCCGGCACCATTGCCTCTGTCGGAACCCGGGTTGAAGGTCTGCAGGTGGGTGATCGCGTGGCGGCGTATTTGGGTTGGGGAGGCGCGCGCGAGCAGGTCGCGGTGGCGGCGGCCAACGTCATCCAAATTCCGAAGGGTGTGCCCGAAGACGTCGCATCCGGTCTCTGCATCACCTACGGCACAGCGATCCACGGATTGAGAGATCGCGGGCACGTGCAAAAGGGCGAGACGGTCGCTGTGCTCGGTGCGGCTGGCGGCGCAGGTTTGGCAGCCGTCGAAATCGCCAAGATGCTCGGAGCCCACGTGATTGCTGTGGCGTCATCGCCGGAGAAATTAACGATCTGCCGCGCACATGGGGCAGACGACGTGATCGACTACGCAAAAGAAGATTTGAAACTGGCTTTGAAAGAGGTGACCAACGGCAAAGGCGTCGATGTGGTCTACGATTGTGTCGGCGGCGGCCACGCGGAGCAAGCCGTGCGCGCGATGGCGTGGCAGGGGCGATTTCTCGTCGTCGGATTTGCATCGGGGGACATTCCGAAGCTCCCGCTCAATCTGCTGCTCGTCAAAGGTGTAGCGGCGATCGGCGTGTTTTGGGGCGAGTCTGTGGTGCGCGATCCAGCCCGTCACCGCGCCAATATGTCGGATGTTTTAAGCGCCGTCGCGGATGGCCGCTTGAAGCCGCATATCCACGCCCGGTATCCGCTGGCCGAAACCGCGGACGCGATCCGTGTGCTCGACCGGCGGGAGGCCACGGGGAAAATTGTCCTCATGCTTTAGAGTGATCGATCAGCGTTCAATCGCGCAACAGCTATGTGACAAATACAGAAATGCTCACCCGGCAAAAAAGTCACGCATCGCTGGGGAAAGTGCCGGAACGGCGTCGTGCTGCTGGTCACACCCGTGCAAGGGAGTAAAACTCTGGGTACGGCCTAGCGAAGTGAACAGGGACGGAGTTGCGTGTGCGGCGGAGTGAAGGCCAGGCGAAATCGTGCGTTACTGTTCGCTCACCAGTGGCCCGTCGAGCGCGACCGGTAGCGGGCTATTTCGCATTCATCGCCGCTGTGGCGTTCGCCGTTGGATACGGCGCATTGGCGTTGACTAAGTTAGCCAGTGGCCCTGCCGTCCTTGGTTTGATGTCGGCCAGCGTCGATGCGACGCCGGCAGCGCACTCGTCTGATCAGGTGCTGGGAAGTGGTGACGCGCTATCTGACCTGGTGTCGGGAACCTATGAGCGCAAGTCCTCAAAAAAATCCGCTAATCTTCCCGCCAAAGCAAAAATTATCGACGTTTCGCGCAGGTCTGGCCTGCTGAAAACCGCGCCGGTGCGGACACTATCGGAACCCTTCGGCTTCTTCTTTGGCGTGGCTGGGACCGTTGAACCTGAACTGCTTCCCGTGTTGCCGCCGGTCCTCCGGTCCAGGTCCGCCAAGCCTGTTGGCGAGGGCTACCGCACGATGTGCGTTCGTCTGTGTGATGGCGCGTACTTTCCGGTCAGCACATCAACTTCAGTGGACAACTTCGAGCGCGACGAAGCGAAATGTAAGAGCAGCTGCACATCCCCAGCGGAACTCTACGTCTACCGCAATGACGGCGGCGCGCTTGAGACCATGGAAGATCTCGAAGGCCGGCCGTATGCGCGCCTGACGACTGCGTTCCAATTCCGCGCCGCTTATGACGCGAGCTGCACGTGCAAACCCCATCCGTGGGAAGAGGCGGCCCGGGCTGCGCACCGGCAATATGCTTCGCAAGCGCAGAGCAAGAAGCCTGGGGACCGGCGCGCCGGACTGCCGGCACAGAGCCCTGGCATTGCAGCTGAGTTCTTAGCCCAGACACCGCGGCCTGCGTTGCAAAGTGTGCCGCGCCTAGCTGCGGCCACGACAGACGTAATGACCGATGCGTCCCTGTTGCCTTCCGTTTCGACCACCGACATCCCGATGTTCATAGAGACGATCCCATCGCCCAGGGTCACCACGGAACCGGTTGAGATGCCGTCACAGGAAGACATTGAAGTAGAACCCCTTAAGGCCAAAGCTGATCGCCAAACCCGCCGGCGAACACTGTCTGGCCGCTCCAGTTTAGGGCGCGCGCCGGACGGCGGTTCACTCCTGCAAGCCGGCACCGGACGCCGCCGGTCTACCGCCAGTGATGACTTCATGCTGAACTTCCGTCGCTGATTGAAACAGGGCGGCAGAGTTTTAACCGGGTCTTTACGATAAGCCCCTGGGCTACCGCCATTTTTCCGGTTTCTCTTCAATCAAAATTTGCCATCCAGGCCGCATGATCCGGTGCAACGGCGATGGATCGCGCGGCGCATGTTCTCTTTTGGCGCTCGAGCGATCGTGGGTGTGCGTGAGTTCAGTAGCGTGAGTATGCGTTTCAATTTATGTCGCGCGGCCGTGCGCGTGGTGGCCGTTGCGGCCGCCATGTCAGCGGTGGCGCAGCCGGCCAGGGCGCAATCGTTTTTCCAGCAGCTATTCGGCATGGGTTCACCCGAACCCGCCGCAACGCCGCAAAGTGCGGCCTCGCAGAAGGCATACTCGACACGGCTGACCGCCGGCATACGTGCGTCACAACGCAGCTCCGCGTATCGCGAGCAGAGCGTGCGGCCGGACGACGGCAGCTACCAACCCGATCCAGGATATGGCGGCAGCTATCGCACGATGTGTGTGCGCATGTGCGATGGCTACTATTTTCCCATCAGCGGGTCGGCGTCGAGCGATCGCTTCGATCGGGACGCCCGCAAGTGCGACGCCAGTTGCGTGGGCGAAGCGAAACTCTTCTATATGCCAAAGTCGAGCGACACCATTCGCAGCATGGTGAGCTTAGACGGCCAGATCTATGGCAAGATGAAAACGGCATTCCTGTATCGCCGGACATTGGTCAGTGGCTGTGGTTGCAAAGCGGCGCCGTGGTCGGTCGCAGAGACCTTCCGGCATGGCCAATACGCCGCCATGATCGACAATCAGCGCGCCAAAGTCCAAGCCCTACGCAACCGCGCCTTGGCGGAAGCGGAGTTGCCGGATCAGATCTCGATGCTGATCGCGGTGACGGAGGCAGGGGCTGTGCCAAGAACCGAGGAACTACGGCCGGTAAAGTTGGCGGCTCTTGAGCCAGCTGCGTTGGTCGCTGCTGATGAAGTTGTGGCGTTCGATGCCACGCTGGAGGCGCAGCCAGACGTTTTGCACGTTTTGCCTGGCGTGGATGGTGACGCGCCGATGACCGTCAGCGTGGCGGATGACCCGCGCGACCATGCCGGTGTAGCCGGGATGATCGAGGCCGTGGCCGAAGTGGCTGTTTGGGTGATGCCTGACCAACACACGGGGGCAAACGGTTCGCAAACAGGAACACGAACTCTGGCTGAGGCCGGTGACTCACGCCGGGACCGTGGGGCGAAGAAGCCCGGCGTACGGTCTGCGCGAACGAAAGGTGTAGCTCCCGTTCAAGCCAGCTGGCTGCAATCGTCGGGAAGCCCATTTGTTTATCCCGGCGACGCTCCAAGCCGGGCCCGCTGACCGGTATTATCCTCTGACCGGCTTATCCGCGGCGTAACCATAGCCGGACCCTCGCAGAGGATAGGCCTCTTCGACCGCGTAGGGTCCGCCCCCAACGCGGGGCCGTGACGACAACAACACAAATCTCTCGACGACGAACGGACGGCTGCGGAATGCGCCGTTCTGTTGCAGCCAACGTGCGACGGCTTCCGGGCCGGTATAGTTGAGCCGGGCCAACGTGACGTGAGCTTTGAATGTCCGTTTTTCTGGTGGCAGGCCGGCGGATCGCGCGGCGCGTTCATGGGCACGCGCGAGGGCGTCCAGTTTCACAGATGGTTCAACACCGGCCCAGAGGATTTTGGGGTCGTGTCCGCCAAATGCGCCCAAGCCTTTGAACCGAAGTTCAAAGACATCGTCTTGGATGTGCGCGAGCGCATCGGCAAAGTCTGCCGCCACGCGGTTGTCGATGTCGCCGGCAAATCGCAACGTGATGTGTAAATTGTCGTCGTCAACCCAACGGGCACCAGGTAGCGGCTGGTTCAGACCAGTCAGCTCGTCGCGCACGTCGCTGGGGAGTTCGAGTCCGGTAAACAATCTCAGCATTGCGATAACCGCTGCCGGTTCAGGTTTTCGAGGCGGTACCGTTGCCTCTGGTTTTAGCGCGTGCAACGAGCTCTTCGACCTTTGGCAGAATACGGTCGACAATTACGGCGACACCCTTGGGATTGGGATGCAAACCGTCATCGAGATTGAGCTTCGGGTCTAGGGCGATACCCTCAAGAAAGAATGGGTAGAGCAGAAGGCCGTGCGCCGCTGCGAGGTCAGCATACATGCTGTCGAACGCGGTGGCATACTCTTCGCCCCAGTTCTTCGGCGCTTTCATGCCTGCAAGTAGGATGTCGATCTTGCGGGCTTTGAGACGCGTGATGATCGTCTCCAAGTTTTTTCGCGCGATGGCCGGTTCGATGCCGCGCAAGCCATCGTTGGCGCCGAGCTCCAGGATGACGGCTTGCGTGCCGTCTGGGACCGCCCAGTCAAATCGCTCAAGCCCCGCCGCGGTGGTGTCACCGGACACGCCTGCGTTCAGGATCTCGACGTTGAGGCCGCGGGCCTGTGCTGCGGTGCCAAGTTGAGCAGGAAACGATTGATCAGGTTGCAACTGGAAACCTGCCGTAAGGCTATCGCCAAAAGCAACGATCTTGATCGGTTTTGCCGGATCCGCTGACATGGCCGGCCCTGCGCTTAGTATAAGGGCAGCCAACACCAAGCTATTGACGAGCATGGCGAACATCCCCACTTGGCTGAGGCGGCGGCCGTCCGCTTGGATCTTGGATACAATCATCTTTCCGCCTTACGCCTCATTCAATTGTCCCAGTCGACGTAACCAGCGGTGGGCCGCAGTGCAAGATGTCTAACAGAAAAGAAAGGTCGAACCCGTTGGCTTCGCCGGTCATTGCACTTTCAGAACTGTGCCTCACGTTGGAGAGCCGCGCTGGCCCGGTCGATATCTTGCGCGGCGTTAACCTGGAGATTGCGCGCGGCCAATCTGTGGCGATCGTCGGTCCGTCCGGTTCGGGCAAGACGTCTCTACTAATGATTTTGGCAGGTCTTGAACGGCCGACGTCGGGGACGGTTCACATTGCGGGTCATGATTTCGGCCGGCTGGGCGAAGACGAACGCGCGCTGGTCCGGGGACAAGAAATTGGCATCGTGTTCCAATCATTTCATCTCGTTCCGACGATGACGGCACTTGAGAATGTCGCGCTGCCGTTGGAGTTCGCGGGCCGGTCAACGGCAGAGGCCGTTGCGCGCGAGCGTCTCGAAGAAGTCGGGCTGTCGCACCGGCTTGATCACTTCCCGGCTCAGTTGTCCGGTGGCGAGCAGCAGCGTGTGGCACTGGCGCGGGCGTTGAGCGTCGATCCCAAATTAATTCTTGCCGACGAGCCGACCGGCAATCTGGATGGGCGCACCGGGCGCGGTGTGATCGAGCAGCTTTTCGGACTGCAGAGGACGCGACAAGCGACGCTCGTGCTGGTCACGCATGATGAACGGCTGGCAGCCGAATGCGAGCGCATTATCCGCATGGCCGACGGCCGGATTGTTGACGACCAGCGAGCCAAAGCCGCGTGACACTGGCAACCGGAACCATCTCAGATCAACCCAAGCGGACCAGCACTTGGCCGCTGGTGCTGAAACTGGCGCGCCGCGAATTGGCGGCAGGGTGGTCCGGATTTTCGATTTTCATCGCCTGCATCGCCCTCGGCGTGATGGTGATCACGGGCGTTGGCGCTTTGTCTGACGCGTTGCGCGCGGGTTTTGAACGGCAAGGCCGCATGATCCTGGGCGGCGACGCAACGTTTTCGCGCAGTCACGCGCGGGCTACGCCAACGGAACGCCAGTGGCTGGATGGCGAGGGCCGCGTCAGCGAAACGGCAACGATGCGGACGATGGCGCGGCGGCTCGATGGTGAAGACCAAGCCCTGATCGAGCTCAAGTCGGTTGACACGGCGTATCCCCATGTGGGCGCTGTCAACGTGGCGGGCGCGACGAGCTATGCGGCAGCACTTGCGGACGGCGTGATCGCAGACCCGGTCCTCATGGAACGCTTGGGCGTGAAAGTGGGCGACCAGATCCGGATCGGTGGCAAAGAGATCAAGATCAGCGCCGCCTTGGTGTCCGAGCCGGACGGTCTGATTGACCGGCTGACGTATGGGCCGCGCGTGTTTGCATCGATCGAGACGCTGATGAGTACGGGACTTGTTCAGCCGGGCACACTGGTGCGCTGGCGCTATGCGCTGGCGTTGAACGACGGACGCGGAGATACGAAAGACGGGCTTATTGCCTTCCGCGACGACGCCAAGCGGGCTTTGCCAGAAGCCGGATTTTCATTGGCCGATCGCCGGGATCCATCGCCGCAAGTGACACGAACGCTTGAGCGTTTGCGGCAATTCTTGACGTTGTTGGGTCTGACATCGCTGCTGGTGGGTGGCGTCGGTGTCGCCAACGCGGTGGCGACGTTCATGGAAAAGCGGCGCAAGGTGATTGCCACCTTCAAGAGCCTTGGCGCCACCAGCCACACGATCTTTGCCGTGTTTCTCGGGCAGATCATGGCGATGGCGGCTATCGGCGTCGCTATCGGATTGGTACTGGGTTTGATCGTCCCGGGAATCTTGATGACGGTCTACGGAAATGTGCTGCCGATCCAACCGGAAATCTCGATCTCGTTTGCCAGTTTGGCGACAGCGATTGCGTACGGCTTTCTTGTCGCGCTGCTATTTTCGCTTTGGCCGTTGGGGCGGGCGGAGCAGGTGAGTGCCAGTGTACTGTTTCGCGATGAAGTAGCGCCAGAGCGGGTTTTACCGCGCTGGCCAAT
Organism: Hyphomicrobium sp.; assembly: GCA_031413815.1. Taxonomy (GTDB): domain Bacteria; phylum Pseudomonadota; class Alphaproteobacteria; order Rhizobiales; family Hyphomicrobiaceae; genus JAGVSR01. Next base: position 8,517 of record JANOFU010000065.1, read on the forward strand.
TCTTGCAGTCATGGGTGCGGCCGCACTCGCGCTTGTCGGCTTCACGGTCTTTTCGTCGGACTCCAAACTGATCGCACTCGGCTTTTGTGGCGGGCTGATCGTGGTGTTCCTTGTGTTCATTGGGCTTGGTGACGTGGTGACGCGCCTGGCCCGCCGGGTGCGCGGCGCGCGGCCGCCCGAACTGGCGCTGGCGGTGGCGAACCTCGGGGCACCGGGTGGTCTCACGCGATCGGTGGTCGTGTCGCTTGGATCGGGTTTGTCGCTGTTGGTGACTGTGGCGTTGGCAGACGCGTCACTCGTCAACGAATTGTCGGCGCGGCTGCCAGCCCAATCCCCGAACTACTTTGTGCTCGATATCCCCAAGGCCGACTATCCGGGCTTGAAGCAGGTGGTGCTGAACCAGTCTCCGGCCGCCGTGCTGGAAGAAGCACCGATGTTGCGTGGCCGGTTGATCAACTTGAAGGGAAAGCCCGTCGAGCAGATCAAAGCGCCGCCGGAAGCCGAATGGGTGCTGAATGGCGATCGTGGCCTGACCTACGCCGACAAAGTTCCGGAAGGGTCGAAGGTTGTGGCCGGGTCCTGGTGGGAGCCGGGATACGACGGCGAGCCGGTCGTATCGTTTGAAGCCGACTTGGCCAAATTGCTTGGTCTGAAGATCGGCGACATGGTGACAGTCAATGTGCTGGGCCGCAACGTCAGCGCCAAGATCACCAACCTGCGCGAAGTGAAATGGGAGAGTCTGTCGCTCAACTTCGTGATGGTGTTCTCGCCCAACACGTTAAAAGGCGCGCCGCACAATTATCTGGCGACGATCACGCTGCCCAAGGATGCGAGCCCTGCGGACGAAGCACAGCTGGCCAAGGTCCTCGGCAAGACCTATCCGGCGGTGACGGCGATCCGGGTGAAGGACGCCATTGATGCCTTCAGCACCGTCTTCACAAAAATCATGACCGCCGTGCGCGTGGCTGGCAGCGTGACCTTGCTGGCGGGCGCGCTGGTTCTCGCAGGCGCGCTCGCCACAGCGCAACGGCGGCGCATTCTGGAGGCGGTCATTCTCAAGGCCCTTGGGGCGACGCGGCGGCGGATCCTGACAGCGCACGTGATCGAGTACCTGCTGCTGGCGGCGGTCGCGGCACTCTTCGCCGTCGGTCTTGGCACGATCGCGGCTTGGGTGACGGTTTCGCAAGTGATGGATATAGACTTCAATTTTTCGTGGTCAGCGGTGGCCGCGGCGCTGGCTTTGGCGACCGGATTGGTCATCCTTTTCGGCGGAATAGGCACCTGGGGCGTGCTGCGCGCCCGCCCCGTACCCTATCTGCGCTCCGAATAAGGGCCATACCACTGATCGGCCACATCTTTTTCTGACGATTGGATGACAGGCTTTTCAAAAATAATTGCTACTGGAAACCTTGAAACAGTCGCGGATTCAGCCAATATGCTGCCAGTACACTGCGGTGTGACCGCGGAGAACCTAAGGGGACTGGCAGATGGCACAGTTTGAAGAGAGACTTTCACGGCCCGTCACGGGCGCTCGCACGGGCGCCGACGTCGACGAGGGCCTGCGCTCGTATATGCTCGGCGTCTACAACTACATGGCGGTTGGCATTGCGCTGACCGGATTGGTCGCCTACGCACTGACCTTCCTGACCACCACATCGGATCCGGCAACGGCCGTCGCAACGCTGCGCAACGGCGTCATGCTGACGGAACTCGGCCAGGCTCTTTACGGCTCGCCGCTCGCATTCGTACTCATGCTCGCGCCGTTGGGCTTCGTGATGTTTCTTTCGTTTCGTGTTCACAAGATGAGTGCGGGCGCGGCTCAGACCGCGTTCTGGCTGTTCGCCGCTGTAATGGGCCTGTCGTTGTCGTCGATCTTCCTGCGCTACACGGGCCAGTCGATCACGCAGATCTTTTTCGTGACGGCTGCCGCTTTCGCGGGCCTCAGCATCTGGGGTTACACGACCAAGAAAGACATCTCCGGTTGGGGTTCCTTCCTGATCATGGGCGTGATCGGCATCATCATTGCCGCGATCGTCAACCTGTTCCTGCAGTCCAGCGCTCTGATGTTCGCGATCTCGTCGCTTGGCGTGCTGATCTTCGCAGGCCTTACGGCCTACGATACGCAGCAGATCAAGGACGGCTACTACCAGATCCAGGGTGACAGCGTGGCCATGGCCAAGGGTGCCATTATGGGCGCGCTGAGCCTCTACCTCGATTTCATCAATATGTTCACCTCGATGTTGTCGTTGTTCGGCAATCGCGAGTAACAGTTGATGATGTGAGACGACGAGAGGGCCCCGAGACCACCGGGGCCCTTTTTCATGTGCGATAATCGCTAATGTCATGAACTTATAAGATGCAAGATCGTGGTGCTACCTCTCGATATCCGACCTGCAACAGTTGCCGATATGGAGGCGATTGCTGCGATTTACGCGGCATTTGTCGAAGCAGGTACGGCGACGTTTGAACTGGCACCGCCGGCTCAAGAGGAGATGGCGCAGCGGTTCGCAGCGTTCACGGAAGCGGGGTATCCGTATCTGGTTGCGGAGCACGAGGACCGCGTCGTGGCCTTTGCCTATGCGGCGCAGTTTCGCCCGCGCCCGGCGTTCCGGCATACCGTTGAGAACTCGATTTATGTGGCTTCGGACCAGCAGCGGTTGGGTATGGGTGGACGGCTGCTTGAGGCTTTGATTGACGAGTGTGCTGCGCGGGGTTTCCGGCAGATGGTGGCCGTGATTGGCGATAGCCCTGTGCAAGGCGCGTCGATCCGTCTGCATGAGCGGGCGGGCTTTGTCGCGGCGGGTCAGCTCGATGCCGTTGGATTCAAACTCGGCCGCTGGCTCGACGTCGTGCTGATGCAGCGGGGGTTGGGAGACGGCTCGCGCTCAGCGCCGCCGGACACGTAAGGCGCCAAATTCTGTCATCCCGGCCCGGCCGCTTTTCGCGGCGAGAGCCGGGTACCGGGTCTTCGCTCCCCCGTTCAGGTCCGGGGTCGTTCCCGCGGGATGACAGAATTTGGGCAAGTCACGCCGCATGCGCGGCGTTAGGCGGAGGTAAGGCAAGCCACCTCACCGCCCCTCCACCACCTTCATCCCGCTCTCCAGCAACGCCAACACTCGGGCCAGATCATGCCCGCGTTTGAGGATCAGCCCCGTCGGGGTCACAACGCTGTAGGCGCCTTGCTTGCGGGCGAGCTTGGGGCATTTTTCGATGCGGTAGAGCGGGTATTCGCAGGACCGGCGGAAGACGGAGAAAACCGCTTTGTCGCGATTGAGGTCCAGCGCGTAGTCGCGCCATTCGCCGGCGGCGACCTTGCGGCCATAGAGCGCCATGATGGCGTTGAGCTCCTGGCGATTGAAACCGGCGAGCGGTGTTGCATCCACGGCCGGGTGTCCACCCGCCTCGCCCTTCGAACGATAAACCGAAGGACGGGGGTGAAATTGTATGGGCTCGGTTTCGCTCAAACGCGCCTCCCTGTCAGCTAAGACCCTCTCGGGGCTAAATTGAACCATTCTGTTCGCGAAGGTTGAGCCGAACCGGTAGGCGGCGTGCGAAGTTCGATGCCATTGCATCGGACGAGCGCGCCAACGAACCGGGCGGCCAACAGTCGCGAACCCTTCAGGGCCGAGGGCTTTTGCGCTGTTATCGTCGGGCTTCGGCTTGTCCGTACCGCGAGGTACGGCCTGCGCCGTACCCCTTGATCCCATCACAAAGTCCCGTCGGCAGAATGCTTCAATTTAGCCCGGAGAGGGTCTTCAGTCATGATTGACCGGGTGCGGCTCGATTTCAAGGGGTTGCGTGCGCGATAGGCCCCTGACAGGTCAACGACATCGAAAGACCTATGATCCGACAAAATCGCGTCGCAGCGCCGCCCTAAACCCATGAGAGATTAAAACAGTTGCCTAGAGGCCCGGTCTCGGGAGCCCGTCTTGGTCAGTCAGCCCCCCAGCCCCTGGGGCGGCGCTTGAAGGACCGGGCCTCATAAGGCAACTCTCCCAGACTGTCTGACCAGTCTCTCCTTGAGACGAGGGCCGGTTTCCCCCAAACCGGCTCTCGTTGTTTGCGTGCTGTGCCGATCATGGGATAGTCGCGGCCAACGCATCCCATTCAGTGGCGAGGGTCACGTGACGACGAAGACCAAATCATCATCAAGCCATGCTCCCAAGCGTTCGAAGCCAGTCAATCCGCTGCTTGCGGTGTGGCGCACGCCGTTTGCCATGCCGCCGTTCGATCGGATCAAGGCAGAGCATTACGCGCCAGCGTTCAAAGCCGCGTTTGCGAAACATCGCGACGAGATCAAATTCATCGCCCGCAATCCGGCGCGACCCACGTTTGCCAACACGCTTGTTGCGCTGGAGAAGAGCGGGCAAGCACTCAACCGTGCGGCTGAAGTCTTTTTTAATCTCTCCGGATCGGATACGACCCCGGACCTGCAAGCGCTGGAACGGGATCTGGCACCGCAGTTCGCGGATCACCAAAGTGCGATCTACCTTGACGCAAAGCTGTTCGCGCGGATTGAGGACCTGTATGAGCGCCGGGATGCCGTCAAGCTTGATTCGGAACAGTCGCGGCTTCTGGATCGCACCTACACGGGCTTTGTGCGGGCCGGGGCGCGGCTGAACGCCAAGGCGAAGAAGCGTGTTGCGGAGATCAATTCGCGTTTGGCGGAACTCACCACGCAATTCAATCAAAATGTTTTAACCGACGAGCAAACGTGGCGGCTATCGCTGTCGGGCGAGGCCGATCTGGCGGGATTGCCGCAAGGGTTGCGCGACGCGGCTAAGCGCACCGCGGCGGATCTGAAGATTGCCGCCCCTTATGCCATCACCCTGTCGCGATCGAGCGTCGAGCCATTTTTGCAGTTTTCGGCGCGGCGGGATTTGCGAGAAGAAGCGTTCAAAGCCTGGATCCGCCGTGGCGAGATGTCGGCCAATACCGACAATCGAGCGTTGGTGGCGGAGATCATCGGTCTGCGCCTCGAGTACGCGCGGCTGATGGGGTTCCGCACGTATGCCGAGTACAGTCTCGAAGACACGATGGCGAAAACGCCGGAAGCGGTCCGCGATCTGTTGGGCCGGGTGTGGCCAGCCGCGTTGAAGCGCGTGGCGGAGGAACGCCAGGCGTTGTCGGCGCAGGCCCAGACTGACGGCGGCAATTACAGCGTTGAACCCTGGGATTGGCGGTACCTTTCAGAGAAAGTGCGAAAAACCCGCTACGATCTCGATGAGGGGGAAATCCGCCCGTACCTACAGCTGGACAGCATGATTGCGGCGGCGTTCGACACGGCATCGCGGCTGTTCGGACTGAAATTCGAGGAGCTTAAGGACGCGCCGCGCTATCATCCGGATGTGCGCGTGTGGGAGGTCAAGACCAGGGCTGGTGCGCATGTCGGCATATTTCTCGGCGACTACTTTGCGCGGCCGTCCAAGCGGTCCGGTGCCTGGATGTCGAGCTTCCGGGGGCAGCACAAGATCGGCAAACCCGTGCGGCCGATCATTGTCAACGTGATGAGTTTTGCGCGCGGGGCTGAAGGTCAACCGTCATTGCTGTCGTTCGATGATGCGCGCACTTTGTTCCATGAGTTCGGACATGGCCTGCATGGGTTGTTGTCGGACGTGACGTATCCCTCGTTGGCGGGAACCAGCGTAACCCGCGACTTTGTCGAGCTGCCGTCGCAGCTGTACGAGCACTGGCTGTCACGGCCAGAAGTGCTGAAGAAATTTGCTCTTCATTACAAGACCGGCAAACCGATCCCGGACGTTTTGATGGCGCGAATGAAAGCTGCGCGAACGTTCAATCAAGGGTTTGCAACGGTCGAGTATACGGCGTCTGCGTTGATCGATATGGAGCTACACGCTATCGATGATCCGGGCACGTTCGACGTCGCGAAGTTTGAAACCGAAACCCTGGCCCGGCTCGGCATGCCGCGCGAAGTGGTCATGCGCCATCGTATTGCGCACTTCCAACACATCATGGGTGGGTATGCGGCGGGCTACTACAGCTACCTGTGGTCAGAAGTGATGGATGCCGACGCCTTTTCCGCGTTCGAAGAGAGTGGCGACGTGTTCGATCCCAAAACCGCAGCCCGGCTCAAGCAGCATATCTACTCGGCTGGCAACCGGCGCGATCCGCTGGAGGCGTATGTTGCCTTCCGTGGCCGCGCACCTGAGATCGAAAGTCTGCTCAAGAAGCGTGGGTTTTCGGCGGATTAGAGTCGGAGAGTCTGTGCCAGGCACCAGGCCGCGATGTTCGCGACTGACTTAAACCGCTGAAGACCTAGTGCCTGGCACCGGATGACAAAATCAGGCCGCCGCCAGGTTTCGCAGCACGTAGTGCAGGATGCCGCCACTGCGGTAGTATTCGAGCTCATCAAGCGTATCGATGCGGCAGATAATTGGGATGGCGAGTTTGTTGCCTTTGGTGTCGGTGATTTCCGCAATCATGCGCTGGCGCGGTTTTACCGACGCCAAGCCGCGGATCGTGACGGTTTCGTCGCCTTTCAAGCCAAGGACCTGCCAGCTCATGCCCTCTTCGAATACGAACGGCACAACACCCATGCCGACAAGATTGGAGCGGTGAATGCGCTCAAACGATTGCGCAATGACGGCTTTGACGCCGAGCAGGTTGGTGCCCTTCGCGGCCCAATCGCGCGAAGAGCCGTTGCCATACTCTATGCCGGCGAACACGACCAGTGGCACACCGTCTTTGGCGTAACGCATGGCCGCGTCGTAAATCGGCATTGGCTCGGCCGAAGGATAGTGGACAGTCGTGCCGCCCTCTTTGACCGCGCCCGTGGCATCGCGGGACATATGGTTTTTGATGCGGATGTTGGCGAAGGTGCCGCGCATCATCACATCGTGGTTGCCGCGGCGGGTTCCGTACTGGTTAAAGTCGGCTTGCGCGACGCCGTGGTCGAGGAGGTATTTGCCGGCCGGGCTCGCCGCCTTGATGGAACCAGCCGGCGAGATGTGGTCGGTAGTGATTTTATCGCCGAACAAGCCGAGGATGCGTGCACCAACGAGATCGCCGATCGGCGTGGGCGTTTTCGCAATGGTCTGGAAGTAGGGCGGGTTGCTGACGTAGGTTGAAGCCTTGTCCCAGTTATACGTGAGACCCGAACCCGACTTGACGTCCTGCCAGTTCTTGTCACCCTTGAAAACATCGGCGTAGCGGCTCTCGAACATCTCGCGCGTGATGTTCTCGCGAATGAACTGTTGGATTTCCTTGTTCGTGGGCCAGATGTCTTTGAGGAACACGGGCTTGCCGTCTGTGCCGGTGCCGAGCGGCTCGGTGGTGAGATCCTTTTGCATCGTTCCGGCTAACGCATAAGCGACAACCAGCGGCGGCGAGGCAAGGTAGTTCGCCTGCACGTCTGGCGACACGCGGCCTTCAAAGTTGCGGTTTCCAGACAGAACGGCTGCGGCGATGATACCGTTGTCGTTGATTGCCTTGGAAATAGGAGCTGGAAGCGGGCCGGAGTTTCCGATGCAGGTGGTGCAGCCGAAGCCGACCAGGTTGAAGCCGAGCGCATCGAGCGATTTTTGTAGCCCTGATTTTTCGAGGTACGCCGCAACGACTTGCGATCCCGGTGCCAGCGAGGTCTTGACCCAGGGTTTGACGGTCAGGCCGCGAGCAAGGGCATTGCGCGCGAGTAGTCCTGCGCCGATTAACACGCTGGGGTTCGATGTATTGGTACAGCTGGTGATGGCCGCGATGGCGACGTCGCCGTGGCCGATGTCGAAGTTTTCTCCGGCAACCTTCACGCGTTTTTCAGCTTCCCCCGTCTTTTTGTATTCGGTGTCGAGTGCGGTGAGAAAGCCTGCTTTGGCGTCGGTCAGGGAGACGCGGCCCTCCGGCCGTTTCGGGCCGGCAAGCGAAGGCACGACCGAGCCGAGGTCGAGATCCAGCGTGCTTGTGAAGTCAGGATCGGCGGACGTCTCCGTCCGGAATAGCCCCTGTGCTTTGGCGTAAGCTTCCACAAGTGCAATGCGTTCTGTGGTGCGGCCTGTGAACGTCAGATAAGCGAGCGTTTCCTTGTCGATGGGGAAGAACCCGCAGGTGGCACCGTATTCCGGCGCCATATTGGCAATTGTCGCCCGGTCAGCGAGCGTCATACTGTCGAGGCCGGGCCCGTAGAACTCAACGAACTTATTCACGACGCCGGCTTTGCGCAGCATCTGCGTGACGGTAAGCACGAGGTCGGTCGCCGTCACGCCTTCGTTCAGTTTGCCGGTGAGCTTAAAGCCGGCAACATCCGGAATGAGCATGGATTGCGGCTGTCCGAGCATGGCCGCTTCCGCCTCGATGCCGCCGACGCCCCATCCGAGGACTGCAAGGCCATTGACCATGGTCGTGTGACTGTCGGTGCCGACGAGAGTATCGGGATACGCGTACGTGGTGCCGTCAGGGGCCGTCGCCGTCCAAACAGTTTGTGACAGGTATTCGAGATTGACCTGGTGGCAGATGCCGGTGCCGGGCGGAACGACGCGGAAGTTCTGGAACGCGCCCTGGCCCCACTTCAGAAACTTGTAGCGCTCGCCGTTGCGCTCGTATTCCAGGTCGACGTTCCTGGTCATCGCTTTCGGGCTGCCGAACTCATCGACAATGACCGAATGGTCGATGACGAGATCGACCTGCACGAGAGGGTTGATCTTCTGGGCGTCACCGCCGAGCTTCAGCATGCCATCGCGCATGGCGGCGAGGTCGACCACAGCCGGAACGCCGGTAAAGTCCTGCATCAACACGCGGGCCGGGCGAAAGCCAATCTCCTTAGACGACTTGCCTTTGGCTTCGAGCCACTGAGCCATGGCCTCGATGTCGGCCTTGGTGACCGTGCGGCCGTCTTCGTGGCGCAGCAAGTTCTCCAGCAACACCTTCATGGAGTAGGGCAACTTCGAAATACCCTTGAGGCCGTTCTTTTCCGCCTCGGGCAGTGAGAAATAGACGTAGCTCCTGCCGCCCACGTCGAGTGTCTTGCGGCACTTGAAGCTGTCAAGCGAAACAGGTGTCAAAGCGAGAGCCGGTTTGGCGGTCAAAATGCAGTCTCCTCAAATCTTCCTGGCAGGTGCGGCGCAGCCATCGGCATGTCAGAGGCGAGCCGCGCCGCGCAACCCCAACTTTTGGTGAACGGCTGGCCCGCTTCAGGCCTTTTGACGCTGGGCAAAGCGAGAGTGAGACCTTTATATAAGGTGCCTTGCGTTGGAACCAGTCACCCAACGAGGCTCGTTTTGCGGCAATCCGCCTCTCATTCATGCAATTCCAGTCTCCGCCAACGCTTAAACAGCAGGTCCTTTGCAGCTCATTATCGACAAGCTGACTGTTGAGCGAGGACAACGGCGTGTCATCGATGACTTTTCGCTGAGCGTTGCATCGGGCGGCACCGTTGTGCTGACCGGCCCGAATGGCGCCGGCAAAACGACCCTGATCCGTGCGATCGGTGGGTTCTTGAAGCCGGTAGAGGGCGATATCCGCCTTGAGGGTGGAGATGGTGAGCGCGATCTGGCGGCCCAGAGCCACTATGTCGGTCATCTCAATGGCATTAAGTCGAGCCTGACCGTCGCTGAGAATCTCGATTTTTGGGCGTCATATCTGCAGCAAGACGGCGTTCCCAAAGTTCGGGCTGTTCCGGTAGCGCAGGTGTTGGAGGTTTTTGGCCTCGCGTCGTTGGCACCTGTGCCTGCCGGTTATCTGTCCGCGGGTCAGAAACGGCGCGTGGGTTTGGCGCGGCTGCTCCTCATTCACCGTCCCGTGTGGCTGCTCGATGAACCAACGGTGTCGCTCGATGCAGCCGCGACGGCGCTGCTGGCGAAACTGATTGGCGAGCATACGGCGGCGGGCGGCATCGTTATTGCGGCCACGCACATGCCGCTCGGTCTTGCCTCGTCTCACACGGTGGAACTGGGCGGTGGTAGTAAGGTGACGCCATGACCGGCTTTTGGACGCTCCTCAAGCGCGATCTCACGCTGGCGGTGCGCGAAGGCGGGGCGATTGGAACAGCCCTTGGCTTCTTCCTGGTGGTGGTGACGCTGCTGCCGCTGGGCCTGGGGCCGGACCTCAATCTGTTGTCGCGCATCGCGCCGGGCGTGTTGTGGATTGCACTTCTGCTGGCGGCATTGCTGTCGCTGCCGCGCATTTTCGAGGGGGACTATGAGGACGGCTCGCTCGAGGTCATGACGACCGGCGATCTCCCGCTCGAACTGGCGGTGGCGGCCAAGTCCCTGGCGCACTGGATCTCGACCGGCATTCCCCTGGCCTTGCTCGCCCCAGTAATCGGCATCTTGCTCAATCTCGATGCGAAAGCCTATCCCGTGCTGGCCGGTACAATGCTAGTGGGAACACCTGCTGTGAGTTTCCTGGGCGCGATCGGCGCCGCGTTGACGCTTAAAGCCCGGCGCGGCGGGCTGCTGCTGGCTGTGCTTATGTTGCCTCTTTACGTTCCCACGCTGATCTTTGGCATCGCGGCGATCAGCGCTGCAACGATGGGGTCGGGAGGATTAGACGCTTCGTTCCTGATTCTGGCGGCGATTTCATTGTTTTCTATTGTGGCTGGCCCCGTCGCGGCAGCTGCGGCGATCCGGTTCCAGACACAATGATGCAGCAGGTTGCGCAGCAATTGCAGCCCCGCACTGAAACGACTAGATCAAAGCGATGCAAACGCAGACCCTAACTCAAAAGCTTGCCAACCCGACGCGGTTCATGACGCTGTCGGGTACCATTCTGCCGTGGCTGTCGGCCGTTGCAGGCGCGATCATCGCTTACGCCATGTATCTTGCGTTCTTCGTCGCGCCGCCGGATTACCAGCAGGGCGAGACGGTCAAGATCATGTTCATTCATGTTCCGTCGGCGTGGTTGGCGATGATGGGATACGGCTTGATTGCGGCGTCGAGCTTCGGGCTTTTGGTGTTTCGGCATCCGCTGGCGGACGTCTCGGCCAAGGCAGCCGCACCCATTGGCGCGGCCTTTACGCTTCTGGCGCTCGTGACCGGCTCGTTGTGGGGCAAGCCGATGTGGGGCACCTATTGGGTGTGGGATGCGCGGCTGACGTCCGTGCTGATCTTGTTCTTCCTGTACATCGGGTTGATCGCCCTGCGGTCCTCGATTGAGGAAGAGCAGCTGGCGGGGAAACTAACAGCGGTGCTTGGCTTGGTCGGAGTTGCGATCCTGCCGATCATCAAGTTCTCAGTCGATTGGTGGAACACGCTGCATCAACCGGCAAGCGTCGCGAAGCTCGGCGGACCGTCGATTCATCCCGATATCCTGTCGCCGCTGCTGTGGAGTGCGGCGGGGTTCACGCTGCTCTTTTTCGCGCTGCACCTCGTAGCGATGCGGAATGAAATCCGGAGGCGGCGCTTGAAAGCTCTGACGATGGCCGAAGTCGAACGGGCGCACAGCGGCACGGCCGCCGCAGTGGCGGAGTGAGCATGATGGATCTGGGCCCGCACGCAGGATTTATTTGGGCGTCCTACGGCATTTTCGCGTTTGTGCTGGCCGCGCTTGTTGCCTGGCTGCTGGCTGATGGGCACCGTTTACAGCGCAGCCTTGACGACCTTGAAGCCCGTGGTGTCACGCGCCGGTCAAAACGTGGTGCTGCTGCAGGATCGACCGGTTCGGACGGGACATGACGGAAATCCACGACCCATCCGGCAATCGAAAGCGCGGCGCAGGACTGCAAGTGGTCCCGTTCCTCATTTTTATTTGTATGGCGGGTTTGTTCGGGTTTGCTCTGATGACCAGCGATCCGTCGAAACTGCCGTCGGCGCTGATTGGCCGTCCGGTGCCGGTGACCACGTTTGCTCCGGTGGAGGGATTATTGGCAGCGGGGACGCCAGCTCCAGGGTTTGCCAGCAGTGATCTCGGCAAAGGGGGCGTATCCGTCGTCAATTTCTGGGCGGCGTGGTGCGCGCCGTGCGTCCAGGAACATCCGATGCTCGTCGAACTCAGCAAGGTCAGCGGCATCAAAGTTTATGGCGTGAACTACAAGGATCAGCCGGACGCAGCCCGGCGCTTTCTCGGCCGCTTTGGCAATCCGTTTAGCGCCGTAGGCGCCGACACATCGGGCCGCGGAGCGATCGAGTGGGGCGTTTACGGAATGCCCGAAACGTTCGTTGTCGATGGCCAAGGCAAAATTGCCTACAAGCACGTCGGGCCAATCACCCAAGATAGCCTTGAAAAGAAACTGATTCCGGCGATTGAGGCTGCAAAGCGCTCATCACCGGAAGCCAAGTAGCCACGTGCTAGAGATTGTAAAACTCTCCGCGTGAGTGGTTTAAGACCGACAGTGTTCCGCTGGCGATATCGAAATAGGCGCCATGCAGGTTGAGTTTTCCCTTTTGTTCCATGTCCGCGATGAAGGGAAATGTTCTCAAATTTTTGATCGATGTCTTGATGCCTTCGCGTTCCAGCGCGGCTTGCTTCTCCGGCTGAGACTTCATCTGGTGGGACGCCAATACCGACAATCGTGCGTCATCCAGCATCGACATCCACCGTGAGATGAATTGCGCTTCTGTCTGGATCGCAGCGCTCTGATCGAGTGCCGCGCGAATGCCACCGCAGCCTGAATGGCCCATGATGACAATGTGCTTCACGCGCAAATTCAGCGCAGCGAACTCGATTGCCGTGCTGACGCCGTGATAGCGGCCGCCGGTTTCATAGGGTGGAACCAGATTGGCCACGTTGCGCACCACAAACAGCTCGCCTGGCATCGCGCTGAAAATCGTTTCCGGATCAACGCGGCTGTCGCAGCACGAAACCAACATCACGTTGGGGCTTTGCCCGTAGGTGGCCAATTCTTCGTAGTGGTCGGCATTGGGTGCAAAATGGCGGTGCTTGAAGCGGCGGTATCTGTCGGAAAGATTTTCGGGGAAGGATGACATGAGGTCCGGGGCTCCGTTGCAACAAGGGGTTGAGGCGCGTCGGGCAGAGATCGTTGGAAACCAGTCTGCTCACTCACGGGATGTGGTTGGACCACGAGAGACTATCGAGAGGCGTGACAATAGGGCATAGCCGGCCAGTGCGGAGAGGATCGAGCCGCCGAGCACGCCGATCCTTACATCAACGGCTGAGGCAGGATCAGGGAACGCTAAGGACCCGATGAACAGGCTCATTGTAAATCCGATTCCGGCCAGCAGCCCCGCCCCGAGGATGTGGAACCATCCCGTCCCTTCGGGTAGGTCTGCCGCTCCGCTCCGGATCGCGAGCCACGACGCACCGAACACGCCGACCGGTTTGCCGATGAGCAAGCCCAAGGCTATGCCCAATGGTACAGCTCCCAGCATTTGATCGGGCGTCACCCCCGAGAGAGAAACGCCAGCATTCGCGAAGGCGAAGAGCGGGAGGATGAAGAATGTCACCCAAGGGTGTAGGCGGTCCATGAGATGACCCGATGGCGAGGCGTTGCTCGCGCCAGATCCGGGTCCGGACTGCGGAATAGCCAACGCTGTAGCGACGCCGGCCAGTGTGGCGTGCACGCCCGATTTCAATACGCACAACCAGACGAAAACGCCGACGATCAGATAAGGAGAGAGGCGAGTCACGCCTTTGACGTTGAACAGCACCAGAAAGGAAAGTCCGGCAGCTGCCAATGCAAGACTCAAGACCGACAGGTCTGCCGTATAGAACACCGCAATGATGATGATGGCGCCAAGGTCATCGATGATGGCGAGCGCCAGCAAGAACACCTTAAGCGCTGGCGGAATGCGCGATCCCAGCAAAGCCAAAACACCGACGGCAAAGGCAATATCCGTGGCGCTAGGGATGGCCCACCCACGCAGAGCAGCCGGGTCATTCCAATTGAGCGAGGCGTAGATCAAAGCGGGCACCACCATGCCACCAGCGGCGGCTGCGAGTGGCAGGGCGGCTTGCTTGGCGGTTGATAGTTCGCCGCTGACCAATTCCCGTTTGATCTCCAGGCCGACGAGAAGAAAAAAGATCGCCATCAGACCGTCGTTGATCCAATGGAGAATCGATTTTTCGAGGCTCAATGTACCCAGCCCCAAGGTCAACGGCGCATGGAGGGCGGACTCGTAGAGAGGAGCAGCGGAGGAGTTGGCAATAGCGAGGGCAAGAATCGCCGCGAACACGAGAAAGATGCCGCCCGTCGCCTCATGATGAATAAAATCCAGGGCGCGGTTCAGCTTGGTGTTCACGGTTGAGCCCTGGCGACAAAAAGCGTTGCGATTGATTTGGGGCGATTGGTGCCCATCGTCAAGGCAGATCAAGCGTTAAAGGCCGCCGTTCGTAAACGGAACTGGCACGGCAGTATCCCAATAGGTTCGCGATGCCAGAAGCCGGAGCTCCCCACAACCCTGGCTGAGGCGCGCGGTTTCCACCACGCAAGCCGCTGCCCGGGTCATGGCTTCAGGCTCGGAACAGCCGTCGAGCAGATAGGCCGTGAGTAGCCCTGTCATAAGGTCGCCGGTGCCTTTTGGCACATTCTGCAGTTCGGGATGTGAACACGCGTCTGCGCTGATGTGCGTCGTGCACAGATTGGCGAGATGTCCTTCGGAGGCAGGGATAGACGTCGCCACCACGCACGGGACCTTGAGCTTGCGGCTGGCAAAGATCGCGGATTGAGCGCTGGTTACAGGCGAGCCTGCGAGCCACTCCAACTCGAAACAGTTGGGTGTCAGAACGCTGGCCAAAGGCACCAACGACATCTTGATCGCCTCGGCCGCTGTGGCATCGACATACAGTCCCTTGGGATCATCACCCAGCACCGGATCGCAGACATAGAGAACGTCAGATTTGTACGCCCGGACGCGTTGAACGGCCGATTTGGCAAATGCCACGTGCTGCGCCGTCGGCAAGTACCCTGATACGATGGCGTCGGCCGAGCCCAGCCAGCCATTCGCATCAAGGGCGTCGAGCATGCTGTGCAATTTTGTGCACGCAACATCAAAACCTGCGGACTGGGGGTGCGCCAGATGGTTAGACAGAACGACAGTGGGGAGCGCCGTGACATCGTGCCCGAAATGCTGGAGGGCTGGGACCATCGCGGCGAGCCCGACATGACCGTGAGCAACGAATGACGAGATCGCAAGGATGTGGGCCACATCAACATCCTCTGACAAGATCCGGTTGCACGGCAGTGTATTGGTCTAAGGTTGGTTTGTGAATGCTGGGCGGCGATTCTATATGCCAGACCAGGGTGCGTCACACTTAGGAGCAGGTGCAAGATGACAGTTCGGCCGCGACGCAGCGTGCTCTATATGCCGGGGGCTAACGAGCGGGCGCTGGAAAAGGCGAAGTCGCTGCCGGCGGATGCGTTGATTCTTGATTTGGAAGACTCTGTAGCGCCAGAGGCCAAGATTGCCGCCCGTGCCAACGTGTGCATGGCCGTGAAAGAGGGCGGGTATGGCCGCCGGGAACTGATCATCCGGCCCAATGCGCTGGAGACGGTTTGGGGCGCTGCCGATATTCTCGCGGCTGCAGCGGCCGCGCCGGATGCCATTCTCATTCCTAAAGTCGCGCATCCCGGCGACATAATAAGTGCGGCCAAGATCTTGAAGTCGGTCAACGCGCCGGAAAAGACCAAACTCTGGGCGATGATCGAAATGCCCGTCGCCGTTATGTTCTCGCGAGAAATTGCAGCGGCAGCGCGCGATCCTGAAAACCGGTTGTCGTGCCTTGTCATGGGCACCAACGATTTGTTGAAGGAAAGCCGCGCGCGCTCTCTGCACGACCGCTTCGCCGTGGTGCCATGGCTTGCTATGACATTGCTTGCCGCACGGTCCTACAATCTTGACATCATCGATGGGGTCTATAACGACTTCAAAGACGAAGCTGGGTTTCGCGCGGAATGCGAACATGGCCGGACTATGGGGATGGATGGGAAAACGCTGATCCATCCGGCTCAAGTCGCGCCCTGCAACGAGGTCTTTTCGCCAAGCGAAGAAGAGGTACTTTGGTCTCACAAGATAATCGAAGCTTTCTCGCGGCCCGTTAATGCTCATAAGGGCGTGATCACGGTTGATGGCAAGATGGTGGAAAGACTGCATCTCGTGACGGCCCGGCGCACGGCGGCAATTGCACGGACTGTGGGAGAAATAGACGATTGGTTCTAAAGCGCTGCGACGATCAGAAGGGGTGAGCGTTGCCGGACGCGTGAGCAAAGGTATCGACAGTCCCGCGAGGACGGATTAATCCCCCTCTCACATCCCCACAAGAACGCCCTCACCCCTGCGGACGCATTAAGCCATGACGACGACCAAAACCAACCCCGGCAATTTTTTCGAAGACTATACGTTCGGGCAGGTGATCACGCATGCCACACCGCGAACGGTCACGGATGGCGACGTGGCGCTGTACATGAGCTTGTACGGTCCACGCTTTGCCGTTCAGTCTTCTGATGCCTTTGCAAAAGCCATCGGCTACCCCCGCGCACCACTGGACGACATGTTAATGTTTCACGTGGTATTCGGCAAAACCGTTCCGGATATCTCACTCAATGCGATAGCGAACTTGGGCTATGCGGGTGGCCGGTTCCTGAAGCCGGTCTATCCAGGCGACACCTTGTCGACGGTGTCAGAGGTGATCGGGCTCAAAGAAAATTCCAACCGTGAGACGGGCACCGTCTACGTTCGCTCAACGGGCCGCAATCAGCGCGGCGAGGTCGTTCTTGAGTATACGCGCTGGGTCATGGTTCGAAAGCGCGATAAGGCGGCAGCCGTGGCAGAGCCGGTGGTGCCGAAGCTGCCAGACCGCATCGATCCGTCTGAGCTCGGGGTAGCCGTTCCGCCGCTCAACGTCGGGGCCTACGATTATGCCCTTGCTGGCAGCCCCTATCGTTGGGGCGACTACGACGTGGGCGAAAAGATCGACCACGTCGACGGCATGACGCTGGAAGAAGCCGAGCATCAAATGGCGGCCCGGCTTTATCAGAATACGGCGAAAGTCCATTTCAACCAGCACACGGAGTCGAAAGGGCGTTTCGGCAAGCGAATTGTTTACGGCGGTGTCGTGATTTCGCTGGCGCGGGCTCTGTCGTTCAATGGACTGAATAATGCATTTCACTTGGCAGCCATCAATGGCGGCCGTCACGTGGCGCCGCTGTTTGCCGGTGACACCGTTTATGCGTGGTCAGAAATTCTGGAAAAGGCGGAAATTCCAGGCCGTTCTGATGTCGGCGCCTTGCGCATAAGACTGGTGGCCGTCAAAAATCAGGACTGCTCCGGGTTCCCCTTAAAGACGGAAAACGGTGAGTATGCTGACGGAGTGATTTTGGATTTCGATGCGTGGGTTAGTCTTCCGCGCTAACGAAAGGCGCCTGTGCTGTCGTCTTTAGACGGTTTCCGCATAAGTTTCCGTTGCGAATTGACCCGTCACGAACTGTTAACGATTAATTATTTGCCAGATTTATAAACGAATTTTCGTTACCCTCATCGCTCGCAGCAGATCTGTCAGCCGTTCTCACCGGCTGCATTTGCACGTTGGGACGTACTTTGACACAGAAAGTGGCAGTGATTGGCGCTGGACTCGCGGGGCTGACTTGCGCGCGTGCGCTGCGCCGTGCCGGCTTTTTTGTCGAAGTTTTCGAACAAGACCGCATCATCGGCGGACGCATGGGCACCGCACGGCTCGGGCTCGAAACGTTCGATCATGGTGCCCAGTATGTCACCGGCCGGACGACGGAGTTCCGGGCGTTCCTGGAGGAGGTGGCAGGTCTTGGGTATGCCGCCCGATGGACGCCGCGCGCACAATTGAATGGCGCCGAAGGCGCTGGCCAAATGCTGCCCTGGTATGTTGGAACGCCCGGTATGGCAGCAATCGTGCGGCCGTTGACCGAGAGCATTCGCATTCACACGGGCCGCAAGGCCCATACGATCGGGCGCCTCGAAAAGGGGTGGCAGATCTGGTTTGAGGATGAATCGACGGTTGGTCCGTTCTCTGCGATCGCGGTGGCAGTGCCAGCGCCCGAGGCCCGTTTGCTCCTCGGCCGGATCGATCAACTCTCAGATCCGCTAGCCCGCGTGCGAATGGCGCCGTGCTGGGCTCTGATGGTGCGGCTCGACGAAAAGATCATGCCGGACCAGGACGTGTTCTCGGATATGTCGGAAGTCATCCGTTGGATCGCGCGCAACAATACGAAGCCCGGCCGCAACAATCGCGGCGAGTCGATCGTTGTTCACGCCTCGCCGGTGTGGAGCCGTGAAACAGAGGACATGGAGCCGGAAGCGATCGCCGAAGAGCTGTGGAGTGAGGTTAGCAATGCACTCTCTCTGCCGCCCGTGCGCCCGGTTCGCATGACGGCGCACCTCTGGCGGCACGGTCTCGTCGATCAATCGCTGGGCGAGACCTTTCTCTATTCGCACGACCACAAGGTCGGTGCTGCCGGCGATTGGTGCCTCGGCCGGCTGGCTGAGCACGCGTTTGAAAGCGGTTCTGGCTTGGCTCGTGCCATCATCTCCTCCCTCGATTAACATAGCGGACAGCGAACGTTGCCCTTGTCTGTCGCTCCAAGGGGCGGTTTGCCACGCTCTCACGCCGGTTTGGCGAATTGCGATGCCCAGCAGTGCAGGGTAAAACCCTCGTCAATCAACGATTTGAGGTTCATGATGTCCGAGGCCAAACTTGGCCAAGGGGCGAAGGTCAATCGCCCGCTGTCGCCGCACCTGATGATCTACACGCCATTAATCAACATGGTGATGTCGATCGTCCACCGGCTCACTGGTGCAGCGCTCTATTTCGGCACACTTTTGCTCGCGTGGTGGTTGATAGCGGCTGCGTCAGGGCCAGATTACTTTGGCTATGTCAGCGGGCTCCTCGCGTCGTGGCCGGGCAAGATCGTGCTCGCCGGTTACACCTGGGCGCTGATCCATCACGCGATTGGCGGCGTCCGTCACTTCATCTGGGACGCGGGTCTCGGCCACGATCTCCAGACCATCGACCGCATGTCATGGGGTTCGATCGTCCTTTCCGTCTTGCTCACTGTATTGGTATGGGCTTACGCGCTCAAGCAAGCGGGAGGAGTGTGAGCGATGTCGATGCGAACACCTCTTAAAACGGCGCGCCGGCTCGGATCGGCGAAAGAAGGCACAGATCACTTCTGGAAGCAGCGCGTCACGGGCGTCGCCAATCTTTTCCTATCGGTGTTTCTTGTTTGGCTGCTCGTTGGTCTGATCGGAGCCGATCACGCGAGCGTAAAATCAACGCTTGCCAAGCCGTTCGTCGCGCTGCCGCTGCTGCTGCTGGTCTTGAGCGGGATAATCCATATGCGGCTCGGAATGCAAACCATCATCGAAGACTATGTGCACGGCGAAGGCGCCAAAATCGGGCTGCTGATGCTCAATACGTTCTTTGCGGTTGCCGCCGGTGCGGCCTGCATCTTCGCAGTCCTTAAGCTGAGTTTCGGAGCCTAAGTGAGCAATGGCTGATAAAAAAAACGGAACCGGGAAAGCGCCATCTGCAAACGGCCGGTCCTATCCGATCGTGGATCACTCATACGATGTGATCGTGGTGGGAGCCGGCGGGTCGGGTCTGCGCGCGACCCTTGGGTGCGCCGAAGCAGGCCTTAAAACGGCGTGTATTACGAAGGTCTTTCCGACCCGGTCCCATACGGTTGCCGCGCAGGGCGGCATTGCGGCTTCGTTGGCTAATATGGGTCCCGACAATTGGCGATGGCATATGTACGACACGGTCAAGGGTGCCGATTGGCTCGGCGACCAGGATGCGATTGAGTACCTGTGCCGTCACGCGCCGGAGGCTGTCTACGAACTCGATCACTACGGCGTTCCGTTCAGCCGGACCGAAGACGGCCGGATTTATCAGCGGCCGTTCGGTGGCCATTACACGGAATTTGGCGAAGGCCCGCCCGTGCAGCGGACGTGCGCTGCGGCCGACCGCACCGGTCACGCCATGCTGCACACGCTCTACGGTCAATCACTGCGTCACTCAGCCGAGTTTTTTGTCGAGTATTTCGCGCTCGATTTGATCATGGACACCGATGGCGCCTGCCGCGGCGTGACCGCCCTGTGCATGGAAGACGGCAGCATCCATCGCTTCCGGTCGAAACGCACCATCCTGGCAACCGGCGGATATGGCCGCGCCTACTTCTCGGCGACGTCCGCACACACGTGCACGGGCGATGGCAACGCCATGGTTCTGCGCGCCGGGCTGCCGTTACAGGATATGGAGTTTGTCCAGTTCCATCCGACGGGGATTTATGGCGCGGGCGTGCTGATTACCGAAGGCGCACGTGGCGAAGGCGGGTATCTCACCAACTCCAAGGGCGAGCGCTTCATGGAGCGCTATGCGCCGCACGCGAAGGATCTGGCGTCTCGCGATGTCGTCTCACGCTCGATGACGATTGAAATTCGCGAAGGCCGGGGTGTCGGCGCTGAGTCCGATCACATCTACCTGCATCTGGACCACCTCGACCCGAAGATTTTGGCCGAACGGCTGCCAGGGATCACGGAAAATGCAAAAGTGTTTGCTGGCGTCGATCTTCGCCGCCAGGCCATCCCCGTGCTGCCGACCGTTCACTACAATATGGGCGGTATCCCCACCAATTATCACGGTGAAGTTCTGACGTTGAAGAACGGCGATCCTGATCACGTGGTGCCAGGCTTGATGGCAATCGGCGAAGCCGCGTGTGTCTCGGTTCACGGCGCCAACCGGCTGGGGTCGAATTCGCTGATCGATCTCGTTGTGTTCGGCCGCGCGGCGGCTCTGCGTTGCGGCGAGACCGTCGAGAAGCGCGCCTCGCAGCCCGAATTGCCTGGTGACAGCACGGACGCAGCCTTGTCGCGTCTCGATCGCTATCGCCATGCCAACGGCAAGACGCCGACGTCCGCACTCCGCTTGCGGATGCAAAAAGTGATGCAGACCAATTGCGCCGTGTTCCGCGACGGCCCAGTGCTCAAGGAAGGCGTGGAAAAAATCGACGCAATCTGGAAGGAAACAGCGGACATCCGGGTCACCGACCGGTCGCTCGTTTGGAATTCCGACCTGATCGAGACGCTGGAATACGACAACTTGATCGCGCAAGCCGCGGTGACCGTCGTTGGCGCGGAAAACCGGAAAGAGAGCCGCGGGGCCCATGCTCGTGAAGACCACCCGAAGCGGGACGATGCCAACTGGATGAAACACACCTTAACATTCGCCGACTATGGCAAACGGACAGTGCGCATCGATTACCGGCCCGTGCACACGCGGACGCTGACCAACGAAATCAAGTATATCGAGCCAAAGGCACGCGTTTATTAAGTTCGTGAATGCTACCGCGCGAACGGGATCGATTGCAGATTTGAGAGCGGTTGCGTCTTTGGGGGACCAGCATGGCGGATCAATCCTGGGGTGCGCACGTCCCGCCGCTGGCTGGCCGGATGATCGTGTGGCTGTCCCGCAATACGCCTCTCGGCCGTGGGTCATTGAGAAAGGCTGTCTACCGGGTATTTTCAAGGTTGCACGCTGGCCCCGTCGATTGCCAGATGTGGGGCGTCCCAGTCCGGCTTCATCCGCAACGCAATGTCTCGGAGCGCAAGGCCTTGCTGAGGCCCGACCAAATGGATCCCGCCGAGCATGCCGTGATGCGTGCGGCCCTAGCCAAGCCTCGATCCGTGTTCGTCGATGTGGGTGGGAACGCCGGGCTCTACAGTCTGAGTGCGGCCCTACATGCCGGCGAAGGCGCCCGGATTGTCATGATCGAGCCCGATGACAACCTCGTTGAGCGGTTTTACTTTAACCTCGCACAAGCGCGCAAGGCCGGACGTTTGCGCGCCGGCATCGACGTTGATTGCCACATGGTTGCGATCAGCGATCATGATGGCGAAGGGCTGCTTTCGGCTGCGGGCTCGGAAGGGTCGCGAAGCCTTCTGGATGAAGCGGGGCAGACCGGCCGCAAGGTGGTGCTGAAAACTCTGAAGGGCCTCGTCGAACGTGCGGGCTTAACCCATATCGATATGATGAAAATTGACGTCGAAGGCCACGAGGACCGGGTTCTTCCACCATTCCTGGCGACGGCCCGAGCAACGGTTTGGCCGCACCGGATCATAATTGAGCACGTGCAGCGCAAGCGCTGGCAAGCCGATTGCATCGCGGATGCTCAGCAACGCGGTTATAAGATCGAATTCGCGACCAACAACAACACAGTCCTCGTTCGTGACCCAAGACCGGTTTGATCTGAGGTCAACGACGGTTTTCTAAACTCAGACCACAACTCGGGCCGCTTAGCGTTTGGCAGGGACTGCCGAGGTGCGCTATGGCATGTCAGCCGGAATCAGCTGGCGCGCCGGGGATGTCAGTTGGCAATCGTGAGCCGCAAATCTCCGGAGAAAAAGGGACCCGGCACGGCCGATGCCGACGGGCGAATCGCGCCTGACCCCTTTACGGCGGTGTTGCCCGCGCTGGCCGCCCTTGGCGCCATCGCCTCGATTGCCGCGATCAATTGGACTGCGCAGGAGCGCACCCCGGACCGGTCGAAGGCCAAGCGCAAAGCGGGAACGGCAATCCGGGAGCTGGAAACCTGCTGCTTGGGCTTAGGCGAGATCTTCCGCCGGTTCCAACGCAATCCCAAGCTGTTTGCCGGGGAGGGTGCGCAGGGGTCTTCGCCCATGAAGTTTGGCGTCCACGGCCCGCGCGTCAGCACGGAAGGCAGCCGGTTGTTCCATCAGCTGATGAACGACGTGGCGTCGATGCTCGTTTTGGCGTCTCAGAATGCGTTCGATGTCATGTGCGCTGTTGAGGATGGCGAGATCAACGCCCCCGACACGCTCTATTTCGGGTTTGGTGAATGTCAGGAGAAACTGAACAAGCTGATCCAGCAGAGGGCGACACTCAAGGTCACTGTGGACACGGGGGCCGAGGTCGCGGAGCAGCTGGCGGTTCTGGTGCGTGAGTTGCGCAAACACCGGCCCGAATAATGCTGAAACTTAAAGGTTGGGCGCAAAGGCACGGCAAAGAACCGCATCCGTTCGCAGCTTGCGTGCGTTGACAGGTGTGTCTTGCACCCGCAAACCTCTGGCGACAGACGTCAACGGCGAAGGCCGCCCAACATACGTGGCACCGCATGGTTCAGTTAGCACTGCCAAAGAACTCCCGCCTCCAACCCGGCAAGACTTGGAACGCTGCTGAGGGCGAGGGAAAGTGGCGCGAATTCCGGGTCTATCGGTGGACGCCGGATGACGGCCAGAATCCGCATATGGACACTTACTGGATTAACGAAGAGCAGTGCGGACCGATGGTTCTCGATGCACTGCTGAAGATCAAAAACGAGGTCGATCCAACATTGACCTTCCGCCGCTCGTGCCGTGAAGGGATTTGCGGATCTTGTGCGATGAACATCGACGGCACCAATGATCTTGCCTGTCTCAAGGGGATCGACGAGGTGAAGGGCCCGATCAGTATCTATCCCCTCCCCCATATGGAGGTGATCAAGGATCTGGTGCCGGATATGACCAATTTCTACGCTCAGCACCGGTCCATTGAGCCCTGGCTAAAGACCGATACAGCCGCCCCGCCGAAGGAATGGAAGCAATCGCGTGATGACCGCGAAAAGCTGGATGGCCTCTATGAGTGCATTCTGTGCGCGTGCTGCTCGTCGTCATGCCCGAGCTACTGGTGGAATTCAGACCGCTACCTCGGCCCGGCGATTCTGCTCCAGGCCTACCGCTGGGTCATCGATAGCCGCGACGAAGCGACCGGCGAGCGGCTCGACAACCTGGAAGACCCCTTCCGGTTGTACCGGTGCCACACGATTATGAATTGCGCCAAAGCCTGCCCGAAGGGACTTTCGCCAGCCAAAGCCATCGCGGAACTGAAAAAGCTGATGGTTGAGCGGCGGGTATAGAGCCCGCTCAGATCGCGAATCGCCGAGGGTTCGCACCCGAATTGCAGTTTCAACATATAAGAAGGCCGGAGGCGCATCTCGCAGCCACCGGCCTTAAATTGGTACGCGACTGTGCTTTCGACTGCCCGCCTCGCTTCCAGTGCCCAACCGGAAGCAAGGCTGCGGCAAGATCGTTAAGCTGCCTTCTTCTTCTTTGCGGCCTTGCGAGCTGGCTTCTTAGCCGCTGCCTTCTTTGCCGGAGCCTTCTTCGCTGCCTTCTTTGCCTTAGCCATTGTTCTATCTCTCTCTCAAAAGATCGAATCATTTCGATCAAAAAAAATATGCGCAAGTTCGAGGATTTTGTTGACATCGAAATTGCAATTCGCGTCGTTATTCTTGTCCATTTCTGGAAAGTGTTGCGCGAAGTCCTCAATTTTTGAATGTTTCGAGGCTCATAGGCATTCTCCAGGACATTCGAACTTATCCAGCTCCAATTCGTTGCGGATGATTTTGAGAATTGTTTTTGACGCCACGAATTCAAGATTGGACATCTTGGCGGAACAGAAGTCATGACCCGGGCCATCTGTTTGAAGCCGGTTGAAGGATCTAAAGTTCGAACCAGCGCGCAAATTTGGAGACATTCCGTCGCGAGGGCTTGCATCGGTGGCCTCAATCCGGACAGGTCGTTGCAGACCTGGGGAGCAAAATGAAGGACAGCGTCCTGACGCTCTATAATCAGCGGCTGCGGTGTGGAGAGATCGAACCCGATCCAGCACAGGCGGTCGTGGCTGCGCGTCTTGATCAACTGGCAGTCGAGTTGACTGAGTGGCGGCCAGCCAGAACCAGCGGCTTTTCGATCTTTCGCAAGAGCCGGGCACAAAGCCCGCGCGGACTTTATATTCACGGCAGGGTTGGTCGCGGCAAGACCATGCTGATGGATTTGTTCTACGAGGCGGTCGCCTTCGAGCCCAAGCGCCGCGTCCACTTTCATGAATTCATGGCCGGGGTCCATGACCGCATCGCCCGGGGGCGGGCCACGACGGACGGAGATCCGATTCCGTTTGTGGCGGGCGAGATTGCGGCAGAAGCGGCCCTCTTGTGCTTCGACGAATTGCACGTCACCGATATTGCCGATGCGATGATCTTGGGCCGGTTGTTCAAAGGTTTGTTGGATCGCGGTGTCGTTGTCGTTGCGACGTCGAATTCTCCGCCCGGCTGGCTGTATTGGAATGGCCTCAATCGCCAGCTTTTCTTGCCGTTTATTGAGGTGCTGGATCAGCAGCTCGATGTGGTGGAACTTGAAGCGGAAAGAGACTTCCGGCTCGATAAGCTGGCAGGGCGGAAGCTTTACTTCACGCCTGCAGATGCCGCGGCGCGGGCCGGGCTTGACCAGCATTGGCAGCGGCTGACGGGCAATCACCCGGCGGCGGCGGTTGACCTCCTCGTCAAGGGGCGGCGGCTTGTGGTGCCGCAGACCTCAATGGGCGTGGCGCGGTTTTCGTTTGACCAGCTGTGCGGGCAGCCGTTGGGAGCC
Organism: Hyphomicrobium sp.; assembly: GCA_031413815.1. Taxonomy (GTDB): domain Bacteria; phylum Pseudomonadota; class Alphaproteobacteria; order Rhizobiales; family Hyphomicrobiaceae; genus JAGVSR01. Next base: position 33,812 of record JANOFU010000065.1, read on the forward strand.
AACGATTACCTGCAGATCGCTCACGCGTTCCATACTGTCCTGATTGACGGCATTCCGGTGTTGACGCCCGACAAGCGCAATGAGGCGCGCCGCCTGATTACGCTCGTCGACACGCTATACGATAGCGGCGTGTGTCTGATTGTATCGGCGGACGCTGAACCGGCTGGGCTCTATCCCGCTGGCGACGGCGTGCACTTGTTTGAGCGGACGGCCTCCCGGCTCACGGAGATGCGCAGCGAGGGGTATCTGACAGCCCGTGCCGCCGCCAAGCGTCCAATCTAGCGCGCAAACTTTGGTCGATCGCGGTCAATAGGGGCTTGAGCGGGCGAGCATTTGCGCCTACCAACGCCGCCGATGGTGCGAGATGGCAGTCTAAGACCACAGTGAGCCGCACGGTTTCGCGGCAAGTGTCGAGGGAGACGGTAAAAATGGCGCGGACCAAAATTGCGTTGATTGGCGGCGGGATGATCGGCGGGACTCTCGCTCATCTGATCGCGCTGAAGGAGCTGGGCGATGTCGTGCTGTTCGACATCGCCGATGGGTTGCCACAAGGCAAGTCGCTGGATCTGGCGCAATCGGGTGCGGTTGAAGGTTTTAACTGCAATTTGAAGGGCACCAACGCCTACGCCGACATCGAAGGCGCGAGTGTCTGCATCGTCACCGCAGGCGTTCCTCGCAAGCCCGGCATGAGCCGCGATGACCTCATCGGTATTAACTTGAAGGTCATGGAACAGGTCGGCGCTGGTATCAAAAAGTATGCGCCCAACGCGTTCGTCATTGTCATCACCAATCCTCTCGATGCCATGGTCTGGGCGTTGCAGAAGTCGGCCGGACTGCCCCGCAATATGGTGTGCGGCATGGCCGGTGTTCTCGATGCGTCCCGCTTTCGCCACTTCCTAGCCGACGAATTCAAGGTGTCGATCGAGGATGTGTCGGCCTTCGTTTTGGGCGGCCACGGCGACGACATGGTGCCGTTGGTTCGCTACTCAACTGTAGGCGGTATCCCGCTTCCCGACCTTGTGAAAATGGGCTGGATCCGCCAGGAGCGGCTCGATCAGATTGTTGACCGGACGCGCAAGGGTGGCGGCGAGATCGTCGCACTGTTGAAGACAGGCTCGGCCTACTATGCGCCAGCGTCATCGGCCATTGCGATGGCCGACAGCTTCCTGAAGGACAAAAAGCGCGTGTTGCCGTGCGCGGCCTACCTCAACGGCGAATACGGCGTGAAGGGCCTGTATGTCGGAGTGCCGGTCATCATTGGTGCTGGCGGCGTCGAGCGCGTCGTCGAAATCGATCTCAATGCCGCGGAGCGCAACATGCTGATGAAATCGGTCGAGTCCGTCCGCGGTCTGGTGGATGCGTGCGTGCAGGTTAACCCGCAGTTGGGTGTGTAGTTCGTAACCCCTCACCCTAACCCTCTCCCTATGGGAGAGGGAATCTAGCCAAGCGTATTCCAGTAGAAAGCGATACTAAGAGCGTCGATCTGGGCCAGGCTGCAACTCAGATCATTACTCAGATTCCCTCTCCCAAAGGGAGAGGG
>JANOFU010000066.1:0-1533 GCA_031413815.1 Hyphomicrobium sp.
GCTACATGTAAGCGTTGGGCAAGGTCAGGAGCACGAGTCATGTCTCAATCTCTCTCACAGATCTACGTTCACCTCATCTTCTCCACCAAGAACCGAACCGCCTTCCTCCAGGACAAGGAACTGCGTGCCGGGATGCATGCCTACCCAGGGCCTACGCATCACCGCTTATCCAGCATACCGTCGCCGCGGAGGATTTCATCGAGAAAATCGGGGTCGAGGGCTGCGGCGAAGCGCTTCTTGGCGATGCTCAACTTGGCCGGGTGCGCCTGCAGTAGCGACAACGTCAGGCGGCGCAGCAGCGCCAGGTTCTCGGCGGCGTGCCGCTTCGTCACTCGGTTGTCATCTTCAGCGAAGGTGACATCGAGCTGCCAATGCAAACTATTCTCAATCCCCCAATGGTTTCGCAGGGCGGTGCCATAGTATTTCGCGCTGGCGCGCTTACTGCCAATGAAGTAACGGACCTCCGTCGTGGTCTCACCCTTCAGCGTGCGCTCGCTGACACACATACCGATCGTTGTCAGGCCGGTCCACGCGTCCCGCTGACGAAGTCCTGCGGGGTCATGCAGAACGGTGTAGCAGCGATACTCCTGGCGGCCGTGGCCGCACCCGCGGGTCTCGTACAGGTCGTGCTCCATGCCGGCGAAGTCCGTGTCGAAGGCCCGCTCGAAGGTCCGCTGGATGTCTTCCAGCAGGTGTTCCTGGTTGTCCTTCACCGTCAGGGCGTAGTGGCCGCCCCGCTCGATGACCTTGCGGGCGATCTCCTTCTGGCAACCCATGGCGTCGATGGTCACCAGGGCGCCGTGCAACTCCAGCAGCTCCAACAGCACCGGAATGGCCGTGATCTCATTGGATTTGGCGTCCACCGCCACCTGGCCGAGCGACAGCCGCTGGGCGCTGGCCCAGGCACTGACCAGGTGCAGCGGCCCCAACTTCGCCGACCCGGAGCCGCGCAGGGTCTTGCCGTCAATGGCCACGTGCTGGATCCGCAGCGCCGCGCTGACCGCCTGCACCCACTCCCGGAAGCACGCCTGGAACGCCTGCGGCCGGAGGCGGTCGAAGACGCGCTCAAAGGTGTCGTGCGAGGGAATCCCGTTGGGCAACGACAAGAAGCGCCGCAGCCAGTCCTTGCGCTTGCGGCCGAAGGTCTCGATCTCCTGCCAGTCCTGGGCGCCGGCGATGATGGCGCAGAGGGCTATGACAATGATATCTTGCAACCGGTGCAGCCGGCGGTGGCGCCGCCGTGGGTCTTTCAGCTTGCGAAAGTAGGGGGCGATCGACAGGTCTGGGTTGCTTTGGGCTTGTGCTCGGTCACATGCAGATGTTGAGGCCATGATTCTCCTCCGTGAACTGGGATAGGCCGGGAGAATCGTACGGCTCACCCCTTGACAAAATCAACCGACAGCGACCAATGTGGGCGGTCTGTGGAGCGTAGGCCCTGGGCCGCAACGTTCCCGAAGACGAGCAAGTCGCGTGGCTGGCCGGACGCCTTCGCCATCGCCTCCAGCTCCGCCAGGTGGTGCGGCGGAAATTGGG
>JANOFU010000067.1:0-1869 GCA_031413815.1 Hyphomicrobium sp.
CGTACCATCAAAAACGTGAAATTTCAATCCCTGAAGGATGGCAGATCAATCAAAAGGGGATATGGAAGATTATAAAGATTAAACGTATTAGAGTGCCTGATCTACTATGCGTTGAATGCGGTCGATGTATTGAATCCAGAGCAAAGACGAAGCTAGAGCTTTCAATGTCACACTCTCTGAGTGATCCTAAGCGTAGCTGGGATGCCGGTCTTGATGACAGCGACTTAATAGCCTTCATAGTATGCAAGAAAGTAGGTCTGAAGCCTCTTGTATTTATCGGGCGCGAACGACAAAGCTGCTTCTTGGGTAAGTCCTACTTCGTCTTGTAGATAAGCCCGATAGCGCTCGAGCGTTTTTACCGCCTCAGCAAGGAATCCGCCATGCGCTTCTGTTCGCTCAGCACCCCCATCCATGCTCAAGTGCAATTTCCACGAAGCGTACGATTATTAATGGCTCTGTTCGCGTTGGGTAGTGACGATCTCAGTTGGTGAGCCGGCCACCCTGCAGATTTGCCCTACGGCCCGAAGGTTTCGGGTTGCAGGAGCCGACAATGCGTGCACGCGAACTCAAGCGCTGGATGGACGAGGCAGCCAAATTGACCCAGGGGCAGCGGGAACAGGTGCTGGCCCGGTTGCATGAAGGTGCCATGGAGGACGCGGTCGCTGCCGTTCTCCAATCGCGGGGACGTCCTGCGCAATGCCCCAAGTGCGGATGCACGCGGATGGTGCGCAATGGCCAAGCCGATGGGCTGCAACGCTTCAAGTGCCGCGATTGTGGCGCGACCTTCAACATTCTCAGCGGCACGCCGTTGGCGCGCCTGCGGCATCGGGCAAAGTGGCTGCAGCAGGCCGAGGCGCTGGATGCAGGGCTGAGCGTGCGCAAGACGGCGACCCGCATCGGCGTTCATCGCACCACGGCCTTCCGCTGGCGCCACCGGTTTCTGAGCGTGCCACGCGAGGTCAAGGACAACGGCCTCACAGGCGTGGTCGAAGCCGACGAAACCTATGTCCTGCGTTCCTACAAGGGCCAGCGCCGCCGCCTGTTGGCGGATGGTTCGCGCCATCCCCGCCGCCGGGGCGGCTGCGCCGCCAAGCGCGGCCTCTCTGACGAGCAAGTGCCGATCCTGGTTGCACGCAATCGTGCAGGCCAGACCACGGATTTTGTTCTGGCATCGGGCAACAAACAGGGGCTGCTTGCCGTGCTGCCAACGGTGATGGCCGTCGATGCGGTGCTCTGCACCGACGGCAGCGCCATGCTGGCCGCCGCCGCCCGAGACCTGGGCCTGGAACACCACGGCCTGAATACCTTGCGGGGCGAACGCGTACGTGGCGCTTGGCACATTCAGAACGTCAATGCCTACCACAGCCGTTTCAAGGCATGGATGGCGCGCTTCAAAGGCGTCGCCACCTCCTACCTGCCGAACTATTTGGGCTGGTTCCGGGCGCTCGACCGGAACGCCCAATCCGGCGCCAGCGCCGCTTCGTTGCTGGCTTTGGCCATGTCCCCGTGAGTCAATCCTCAGCTAACGCGAACAGAGCCTAAAAGAAAGCCCAGCACATGGCAGGCTTCGGTTTCGATTATTTCGTTCTCGCACCTTTATGGGTATCGACCAAGGCGTCGCAGTCTGACCAACCGGGTGGCTTCGGCTCCTGAGGGAAAGGCCCAAAAAAGCAAACATGCTCGCATCCGCCGCCACCGAGATAGCCCTGTGGGCTCGTGATGCATGAAACAAGGCAATCATCAGCGGGCGTGCAGCGCGCCTGCAATTTTGAGATTTGACACTGCTCTCGAGCGTGGAGCGTACGTCGTGGCTTGGCGTTGCAGGAAAGAAAATGGCCGATGTCACCTTCGTCGGGCGGCGGAGGCGGT
>JANOFU010000068.1:0-2437 GCA_031413815.1 Hyphomicrobium sp.
GGAGAAGTTTGCTGCAGGGGTCTCCTTATGGAGATTCTCATGTGGGAACATTTGATGACAGGGCTACCGTAACAGCATTGAAGGAAAAACTGGATACCAATCCCGACTGACAGGCATTGCTGTGCCCGCTGGGCGTAATGGCCCCGGAAATGACCCGCTGCCCTTCAGCGAACCCGGTGACGGCGGACCCCAGTTTTTCGATGGTGCCAACTGGTTCGTGGCCGATGGTCAGCCCGCGCACAACCGGATATTCGCCTTTCAGGATATGCACATCGGTGCCGCAGATGGTGGTGGTGGTGATCCGGATGAGGGCATCCAGCGGCCCGACATTGGGGATGGGTTTATCGTCGAGCACGATTCGGCCCGGTTCGACGAAAATGGCAGCGCGCATCATTTGCATGGGGTGGCTCCTTGGGGTTGATAAATCGATTTATGGAATGGCCGAAATCGGCTCTCGCTTTCGGATTGGGCCTGATAGATTTGCTCGGTTGGCCGCGGCAGACACCGCCGCCCATAATGTTTCAAGATCAGGTGCTGCACCGGGGTCAAACCGAACGATGGCACGCAGTTCCCCAACCAGCGTCGCCAACTCGCCCGGGACGGCATTGGCGTGACGCGCAAGGATCAGCTCTGACGCCGGGCGGGCGAGGAAGCGTCGCAAGTAAATTTCTGCGAGGATCGTAGGCAGACCGACCAGCAAGCCAAGCTTCCTTGGCGTGATGGCCACGCCCGCGTCAGACAGCAGGCCAAACCCCTGACGGATACCCCGCACCAAAACGCGGATGCTGTCGCGCGATTTTGCAACCGCCGCTGTGCTGCCATGCCCCAGATAAATCGCCCCGGCGATTGCGGTGACCAGCATCGCATGCGTCTTGAGCCAGTCATCCATGTGGCGGCTGAGGGCGACGGTGAAACCCGCCGATTCCAACGCTTTGGCAATCTGACGCAGCCGAGGTGACAGTGATCCATCGGGTTCGCCAATCGTGGTGGGTTGCTCCGGGATCAGCCGATACCGCACCGTCGCACCGTCCAGCCACCCTCCGGCACCGGAAAAGCCCAGAAGCAGCCGGCCGGGCCCAATCGCCTGCGACAGGGCGGCACTTCCCGCAGCCCGATTGTTCAGTGACAGGAATAGTTTTACGCCCCGGTTGGCCCGCAGATCTGGCAGCAAAGCGCCGAACTGATCCGCGCGCACGACCACCAGTGCCAGGTCATATGCGGCGTCCGGGTCAAGGTTGGCCACCACCTCGACGGTTGCAGCCGCGCTGATACCGTTATCTTCATTCGAAATCAGGATCGGCCCGGTCTGCAACTGGGTCAGACGGTCGCCCCGCGCAACAACGGTGACTGTCTGACCTGCTGCAGCCAGACGTGCTGCGTAAAGGCTGCCCAGAACACCGGCCCCAATGACGGCAATGCGCATTAGCCGACAAACCATGGAACAAGATAACAGTCCAGTGCACCGAAACTGACGGCGTTCATCATTGGCATTGCGTTTCCTCTATGGGCTCGATTGATTATCTGGCGGAAAAAGAGACGAATCAACGCAACGCAGGTTCGTTCATGCGACAGTCTGCCTGCTCCAGACGATGTCACGCCGTCGACGAGAGGACGGTCGGGAAAACCGGAAATCAGGGAGACTGTACACTCGTAGTTCTAGACTTGTTCGCGCGCTACCGAGCTGACGTGGATCAAGGGCGCAACCCGCCGCGCAAAAAAGTCCGGGTCATGGAAACTCCCGTATCCAAAAGGCTCCCCGGGCTTAGGTTGTGGAACGGTGCGCATGTTTCCACGCACTCGTCGTAACCGGGGAACTCGTTGCCCACCGCAACTGCAGACACGACTACGTGCCGCCGACCCGAAAGGTCGTGGGGGCATTCGCATTAGTTCGCGCCCGGTCGAGGCCACTTTCGGACGCTCTAAACCCGCTTTAACCCCAGCCGAATCTGCTTTTCGATTTCGATCACGGCAAAGAAGGCAACGCCGATGCCGACGATCAGCAGGCCATCGGTCAGCGCTACCGGCTGGGTCCCGAGGACAGACTGCAACGGCGGCAGGTAGGTGACCGCGAACTGCGCAGCCGTCACGACGATCACAACAGACCAGACCACGCCGGTCCCCTTCACCGCTTTCCATGTCAGCGAGGTGCCGTGCATATTTCGAATGAAGAAGAGATGAAAGATCTTTAGCACGACCAACGTGTTCATCGCGAGCGTCTGGGTCAAGGCCAGCGAATAGCCGCGGTCCTGAGCATAGTTGAACACGGCAAGGATGGCGGCGATGAACAATATGGCGACAAGAACCACATGCCAGACGAGGTCCCCCGACAGGATCGGTTCCGCGCGCGGCCGGGGCGGGCGCGCCATGGTTCCGTCTTCGGTTGGCTCGAACGCCAGCGCAAATCCAAGTGTGATTGCCGTGATCATGTTGACCCACA
>JANOFU010000069.1:0-22914 GCA_031413815.1 Hyphomicrobium sp.
CCCGCGCTCAAAACCTTGCCCATACTGCGCGCATCCCGGTCCGTGAGGGGGCGCTGCTTAAGAGGCGTCTCAACGGTGTGGACCGGGAGGCAGGTTCCGTTTGCATACGTTACGCACGCGCGCTGGCGGAAGGCTCAGGTCGTCCACCCGGTGCAAGTCCGGGATGCGGAGAAACCGCGTAACGGGCAGCCTTAGGCCCAAAATCCTGTCGCGGGGCGGCTCGCGTCGCTTCTCTACCACCACGGATTGCCCGAGCGGCCCCGGCCGCCCCGCACCCCTCAGCCGTCTCTCTCCGGATCGCAAGATCGCGGAGTGCGGGAGCAGTGTTTCGAACGGGGTCAGGCACCCCAAATGGAGCCTGACCCCCGTAGTCCTGACCCCCGTAGTCCTGACCTCGTAGTCCGGCCCCGTAGTCTGGCTTGGCCGGGATGACGGTGTGGAGAGTGCAGAACTTCGCAACCGCGTCCGTGTCACGTCTCCAAGACCCTAGACCCGATACCCCAGACCCGGTACCTCCACACCCAACAGTCATCCCCGAACCCCACACCCACCCATGCGCATTGAATATCACCGCACGCTGATTGCTGACCGGGTTCGCAACGAGGCGCTGCTTGCGGCGTTGAAGAGTGTCATCCGCACGGGTGAAACGGTGGTCGCGGATATTGGCGCAGGCACAGGCCTGCTGGGTCTAATGGCCGCGCAGCTCGGCGCGAAGGACGTTTATCTTTACGAAGCGGCGGAGGTGGCGGGTGTTGCTGCTCAGGTGATGAAATCCAACCGTGTGCGCAATTGCCACCTGATGCCGTGCCATTCGACGGAGATGCAAGACCCGCCGCAGGTTGACGTGATCGTCTCTGAAACGCTCGGCAACTATGCGTTCGAAGAAAACCTCATCGAGACGTTGAACGATGCGCGGCGGCGGTTTCTGAAACCCGGTGGGGTCATCATCCCGCGGCGCGTCACGCAATTCGTGGCGCCCGTGATCTCGGATCGGGTTCACGCGGAGCTGGATGTGTGGAGGGATGTGGGGCAGGGGATCGATTTGTCGCCCGCGCGCACCATGAGTTTCAACAATGTCTATGTGCGGTCGTTTTCATCAGGCGATTTGCTTGACCGTGCGAAGTCCGCGCGGCAATGGGACGACGTGGATCTGACACGCGACGCGAAGTCTGCCCGCAAGGGCGAGGTGACGTGGACGATTGCGTCATCGCAGACCGTTTACGGCTTTGCCTGCTGGTGGTCGGCGGAATTGGCTGCGGGGAACGTGTTATCGACCGCGACGGATGCCCCGCGCACACATTGGGAGCAGCTGTATTTTCCCGTCGAGATGCCGCTCGCTACGAAGAGGGGGGACACCGTAACGGTGTCGTTACGCTCGACATCATCGGAAGCCGGCGGCACGCACCTCGCGTGGACAGCGGTGCATGCCGACACGAGCGGTAAGACGGTTTCACGTCAGGCGATGAACTTGAACAAGGGATGGATTCCATAGGTTGCACAGTGCTTGGCATCAGGCCACGGCGTTCGGGTGGTTAGCGACCAGGCGATCCCTGGTGCCTGGCACCGCCTCCCAGACGCCGCAGGGAAGGCGGTGCCAGGCAACGGGTTTAATTGTCCATTTGTTGATCCGCGGCGCCCGTGGCCCGATGCCAGGCACCTGTCGCGGCACGGTGTCTGTCACCATTCGAACTATTCCCAATCAGCGCTGTGGGGCCGCTTCGTGATCGTGCCGATGTCGTCTTTGATGCTATCCCAGAAAGCTTGCGCGGCGGCGAGGCGCTCTTTCCCGGTGCGCGGTCGTTTGGGTTTGCCGCGGCCATAGGTGAGACGGCGGGCATAGAACCGAGCGGCATTGTGGTCTTTGTCGACGAACTCTCCCGCGTGGCGTTCAAACTCACCGTCTTTGGGAAAGAAGTAGATTTCGGTGTAGCCGCGTAATTTGTCGCCTGCACCCTGATAGTACCAATATTGCAGAACGTTGCTCGCAAGCCGTGACTGCTGGCTTTCAAAGGGCATTACGTACGTGCCGTCGGGTGTCCAGTCGTCACCAGAGATCTTCAGCTCTCCGCCCTTGTATGTGATCGTTAGAAATCCCAGGTAGATCAATGCTGGGGGGGATTGCATTTTTGGATCGACGCGGAGGACGACGAGCGGCCAATCGCCTTCGATGCAATCGTGTCCGGAAATCGTGCGGCGCAGCCACGGTGAGAACCCGGGGATCTTTTCGATCAGCAGATCCGACACGACGTTGGCGTAGCGGAACATAAAAAAGAGACCCAGAAGCGCGCCGATAAAGAGATAGCGGCCATAGTCCGGGCTGAAGGAGAGGAAGCGCTCGTGTTGCGCGGCGGCAAGGCCGAACAAAACGGCGACGATGGCATGCAGGCCGGTGAGGATCGAACGATAGGATTGCATGGCACCCCCAGGAATAGAGATCGGTTTCAGATTGGCTTCGTCGTGTTGGCCGCAATCGCGCGTTCGATGCCATCGAGGAACGCGCCGATGAGGAACTCGAAGGTGTACTCGCGATCATCCTGCGCCAGAACCGGGGCCAAGCGCCGCGTCACCGGGAACAGCCGCGGATCGAGCCGCTCGATTTCAGCGATTTCCTCGGGCGTGCAAGGGTTTAACATGCCGCCCACTTCGACGACGCCATAGCCTATCGCCGCTGTAAACAGCCCCATGCCAAAGGCAGCCGCGTCACGTTCGTTGAGGCCGGCATCGAGCAGCGCGGCGTAAACGATTTCGCCCAGTTCGAAGTCGGCGGGGCCGCTTGTCTGGAAGCGTGTGACGATGGAGAAGGCTTTCGGATACTTGATAGCGAGACCGCGATAGCGCCGCGCCACCTCGAGCAGCACCTCGCGCCAGGGACCTTTGGGCCGTTCGATGTCGAGTTGCGCGACCATGGCGTCGGCGACCTCACGCAACAAACCCTCGCGGGATCTGAAGTGGTGTAAGATCGTCATGCCGTCGACACCGACGAGAGACGCCAGCTTGCGGACGCTGAAGTTCTGCTCGCCCTCGGCCGCCAGGTACTCCAAGGCGGCGTCGACCAAGTCCTGGCGGCGAATGCCGCGGCGGCCACGGCGGGCTTTGTCCGGTTCGTCCTGCAACACGAATTCCTTCACCACGGTCACTTTTTCTGCAACGCAACCCTTGACTTCTGCGCTGTAGAATATATATTCAGCATTGTAGAGTTTAAGAGCGAAAACGCTCAGCAATCAAGGGTGAATATCATGAGCACGCACAACCATAGCGCCAACACTGCCACCACCACGACGTCAACGATGTGCCCGCTGGCCGGGTTCTTCGGCAGTGTCGTCGGTCAGATCGGCACCATGATCCATGGCCGTTGAGTTTTTGCGACGGGCCCAGACTTCCTGACTTAGGCGCCCTGATCAAGGGAGCCTGATCCTGTGTCGCATCGCGCGAAGATCGTTCCGTATTCGATTGCAGCCGCGCTGACGGAGACGTCAGCGTGGCTTTGCTTTCCGCTGATCGACTTGACGCTCGACGCGCAGGGGTACTCGGCGACGGTTTCAGGTTCGGTATCCGCATTGCCGGCGGCGCAAGGCTAGCATCACGCCTTGTTTTCCCAGCGGCCCTCGGGCGATTGCTTCCAATAGCTGACTTTGCAACCGGCGGTTTTCGCGGCCTGCCATTGGGTGCGGGCGCGTGCGATGGCCTCAGGGTCGTTGCCATCGAACAGGAACACCAGGCGCGCGTGGGTGTCGTAGGCGGACGTTTCAGCGCCTTCGATCAGAAAGCGCACGCCGCCGCCGTTAGGAGTGTCGTCGCCGAGCGTCAGATAGATCGGCTGGTCAATCGCGGAGCCATCTTTCGCCGTGCCGTGCGGGAGAAAGCTCTCTTCTTTGTAGGTCCACAGCGCCAGATCGATCGCTTCCAAGCGTTCTTCGTTGCCGGATTGAACGACAGCGCGCCATCCGCGCTCGAGCGTTTTCTCAAGCAGGCCCGGCAGGATGCGCTCGAGCGGTTGGCGCTCAAGGTGATAGAAGAGAACTTCGGATTTTTCAGATGACACGACCGCGCTTTCGATGATGCACTGGGGAACAGATCGTTAGCATATCCTTACGAAAAACGTGATGCCGCGATGCGTCTCAGCGGACACGATTGCCACTTGTCGCGATGGGCCTCGTCCACTACATGTGCAAGGCCGGTGCGGCCCCAGCAATGGGTGACGCCTGTGCGGGCGGTGAGGACGCAGCATCTTCGGGTTCGCTGCGCTCCTCCCGCCCGCTGCAGTTTTTGGATCTGTTCGCCGCGTTGAGCTCTTCAAGCCGCGCGATCCACCACTGAAGCCGTGTCTCCGGCCGGTGTCCTGGTTTCAACACTCTCTGGCATGTAGAGTCCGCCATGCGGAATTGGCTCGCCGGAGTATGGGACTGCTCGAAGCCTCTGGCTAATTTTAGGGTCCTCTGCGCGCGATCGCGTGTCGCTTCGTTCCGCAGAGTCTTTCCGGGCGGCCGCAGAGACCCGCATCAGCACAATTCAGGATACTTCTAAATCATTGCGCAGTTGCGGAGGTTGATATGAATCAGCTCAGTTTATTTCAATTGGCGCTTCTTGCGGCGGCGCTCGGGTCCGGTCTCATCGCCGGCGTGTTCTATGCCTTTTCGACATTTGTGATGGGCGCCCTCGGCAAGCTGCCGCCGGCGAACGGCATCGCGGCCATGCAGTCGATCAATATCGTGGTCATCAATCCATGGTTCATGACCGCCTTCTTCGGCACGGCGCTGCTGTGTGTGATCCTCGCATTTTCGGTGATGTCCCGGTGGAGCGAGCCAGGCGCGTTGCTCATTGCGGCCGGCTGCTTGTTCTATTTGGTAGGCACGATCGGCACGACCATGATCGGCAACGTGCCGTTGAACAACGCACTGGCCAGAGTAGATCCCTCAAGTTCCGATGGCGCGACGCTGTGGGCGGACTACTTGAACCGGTGGACTTTTTTGAACCACGTGCGGACCGCTGCGGCCTTGGCGGCAGCAGCACTGCTGACGCTCGCCTTCGCGGCGGCGTGAGCGTGTTCGGTTCTTTGGCAACAAAAAAGGGCGGCCAACGCGGCCACCCTTTTGATTTTTCCGGTTGCAGTCCGCTCCCGGCTAATTTTTCCTGCGGCGGATTTCGCCAGCGTCGGCGAGCGCATCGATGCAACGCGCCGACAACCGCTTGCCCATGCTGCGCATGCACTGACGCATTTGTGCCGACTCGGGCGCATAGGCCGGGCAGAACCGGAAGTAATCGTCCTTGCAGGCGTTCTTGACGCGCTGACTCGCGGCGTTGGCGGTGTCCGCTGCAAACGCAAGCGCGCCCAAGGCTGCTATCGCCGCAAAAAGAGTGCGCGCAGAGTTGTGGGTGCGTGTCGGTCTCACAATCATTATGGTCCTCGTTGTCAGCCTCTGGGGAAACCCGGCGTATGATCCTTAAGCGTGAAAGTAGCGCTTCGAAGGCGATTGCGCCAGACCCTGAGAGCATGAGTGTCGCAGCCCTTGCAGATCACCTGCGGCGGTCGCCCTTATCGAAAGGATTTTCGCCCTTCCTCAAGTTAAACCGGATCGGAACGCCCGGTAAATCGAAGGCTTTGCGAAGACTATTGGTCAAATACTTCAAGTAGGACTTGGGCAAGTCTACCGGTTTGGAACAAAACGCGACAAACGTCGGGGGCCGGGTCGAGGGTTGCGTAATATAGCGGATCTTAATGCGCCGTCCCGAGGCGGCGGGCGGAGCGTGGCGCGCCATCGCCTCTTGCAGCCAACGATTGAGATTGGGCGTTGAAACGCGCTTGTTCCAGTTTTCCGCCGCTTTGAACACCGCCTGCATCAACGGCTTCAAGCCGCTTTCGCTGATGGCGGATACGGGCACAACAGCGACACCCTGGACCTGTGTCAAGCTGTTGTCGACGATCTCGCGGATCTCTTTCAGCCGCTTCTGCTTGTCTTCGATCAGGTCCCACTTGTTGACGGCGACGACGAAGGCGCGGCCCTCAGACGTCGCCAAGTCGCCGATCGTCAGATCCTGATGTTCAAGCGGGTGTTCGGCATCCACCAACAACACGACCACCTCGGCGAAGCGGATGGCGCGGACCGCGTCAGAGGCCGACAGCTGCTCGGCCAGTTCGTGGATCTTGGCTTTGCGGCGCAACCCGGCCGTATCGAACAGCCGAATGTCGCGGCCGTTCCAGCGGAAGTCTGTCGAAACGGAATCGCGTGTCAATCCTGGCTCGGGTCCGGTGATCATCCGGTCCGCGCCCAGCAAGGCGTTGACGAGTGTGGACTTGCCCGCGTTGGGCCGGCCGACGATGGCAACGCGCAACGGCTTATGTCTCAGTTCAATCTCAGCAGTCTCAGGGTCCGGATCATGCGGATCGGCCTTCTTGGTCTCGATCGCCTTCAAACCGAGCGCTGCCAACATATCCATCTGCAATTCGCCAAGCCCGATGCCGTGCTCCGCGGAAATCGCGACGGGTTCGCCCAGCCCAAGCTTGAACGCGTCATAGAAGCCCGCTTCCGAAGCGCGCGCTTCGCTCTTGTTGGCAACCAGAACGATCGGTTTGCCGGACTGGCGGGCGAGGCGGCCGAAGTCTTCGTCCGACGCGGTGACGCCATCTTTGGCGTCGATGACGAACAATACGAGGTCTGCATCAACGATGGCGGACATGGACTGCTGGCGCATCCGGTCGGCAATCGATCCCTTGCGCGCGTCTTCGAGGCCCGCGGTGTCGATGATCCGCAGAGTGTGCCCGCCGATGTCGGCGTCGCCTTCGCGGCGGTCGCGTGTCAGACCCGGGAGATCCGAAACCAGCGCGGCGCGGGTGTGCGTCAGCCGGTTGAACAGCGTCGACTTACCGACGTTTGGACGGCCAACAATGGCGATGGCGGGAGGCGATGACATGATCAAATCTCGGATGAACGCCCGCTTATGCCTCAGTTCGTGTTCAAAGCGAAACAGTGACAGACTGTCCACCCTCGTGCATTAACCCCATCGCCCGGTTCTGGGCCCCTTTTGCGCCCCTATGACCCTCCGATAGGCCCGATGAACTACCGCCACGCCTATCACGCTGGAAACTTCGCCGATGTGCTGAAGCACTTCGTGCTGACGCTGGTGATCGAGCATTTGAAGCTGAAACCTGCGCCGTTTCGCGTGATCGATACGCACGCAGGCATGGGCCGCTATGACTTGAGCTCCGTTGCGGCACAAAAAACAGGGGAGTGGCAGGGCGGGATCGGGCGCCTCTTCGGTCATGACATGCCGCCTGAAGTGGCTGACATCTTCGCACCCTATTTGGCGGTGATCGCGGATGAGAACCCAGATGGCGGGCTGCTCAGGTATCCCGGCAGCCCATTGATTGCCCGCCGCTTGATGCGCCGCGGCGATGTGCTTGTGGCGAATGAACTTCATCCTGAGGACCGGGCTGACCTCGAAGCTCTTTTTCTCAAGGACCGGCAAACCAAGGTGCTGGGTCTGGATGGATGGGTTGCCCTCAAATCTCTGCTGCCGCCGAAAGAACGCAGGGGGGTAATCCTGGTCGATCCGCCGTTTGAAGAGCCCGGCGAACTGGCCCGCCTCGTGCGCGGTCTCACAGACGCCGCACAACGGTTTGCAACGGGCACGGTTCTGCTGTGGTACCCGATCAAGGAAGAGCGCGCGATCTTCGGGTTCCGGCGTGAGATTGCCGACCTCGATTTGCCGAAGCTGCTGGCGGTTGAACACTTTGTGCGCAGTTCAGGTGAGCCGGGCACGCTGATTGGAACTGGGCTTATTATATTCAATCCCCCGTTCACGCTGGCGGACCAGTTGCAGATTGTGCTGCCTTTTCTGACCTCCCAACTTGGCGTGGATCGCGGGGCTCGATTTGACTTGCGTTCGATCGGCCGCGAAACCGCTTCGGCTCGCTAAGCGCAAATGTATCACGCCGGTCAGCGTCCCTCGTGGGCCAATGGGCGTCGCGAGGTGCAGGGCGCGCAATGGCGGTGCGTTGCGGGTTTGACGATGCAAATCCGCTTGATACACTCGGCACCTTTCAGACGCCGTCGAGGATAGTGTGATGCGCCAGATGGGGACTGTGAAGTTTTTCAATGAGCAAAAGGGTTTTGGATTCATCAAGCCGGAAGACGGTAGCACCGACGTATTCGTCTACGTGACGGCGCTGGAGCAATCGGGGTTAGACCGGCTCGTGGAGGGCGTGCGCATCTCGTTTGAAACCGAGGGCGACAAACGCGGCAAAGGCCCCAAGGCAATCAATCTCAAGATTGAAGGCTAACGGCGTTTGCGGCCCTGGTACGTGGGGCTTTGAAAAACACGAACGCCGCAACAGCAAGCTGTGCGGCGTTCAACGACTGTTGACGATCCAACCGGCAAGTTGCCGGCATGGCATTACTTCGCCATCATGCTCTTGATCAGGCCGACGATCACCATGACAACGCCGCCACCAACACCGCCGCTGGCGACTTGGCTGATAATGGCCATCGGGTCGAGGCCCGTGGCGCCACCAGCCAACGCGCCACCGAGAAGGGGCCCGAGCAACTGGCCGCCGAGGCCGCCGCCAACAATACCTGCCAGCGAATTGCCGACTGTGCCGAGGCTGAGGTTCTTAAGAAGGGTGCCCGCGATGTTGCCGCCGGCGGCCCCGCTGGCGAGCTGAATAAGAAGTGTGACTGGATCCATCGTGTCGTCCTCCACCTGTGCGCGTGCTGGCGATTGCTTTACCCGTGGCTCGGCGAGCCGCGGCCGAATCGCTCTAGGCCGCAAACAGCACGCCAATATTACAGATTTTCCTATTGCCTCGTTAGGGCAACTTAATCGGGAGGTTTTGGACTGGGGCAGTGTGCCGACTGGGTCACGTTGCTAACCCTTTGGCCTTGATCATCAAGTTTACAGAAGGCAGGCCGGGGTTTTTGCGCTAGTGTCCGGACAAAGCTGCCGTCGGCGGCGACATTTTGTCAGCTCCTCGAATTATAGGTGTCCCATGATCAGATCTACAACCTACGCGGTCGTTTTGGCGCTTCTCGCTGCTGTGGCCGTTGCCGGTCCTGCAGAAGCAGGCGCGCGAAAGAAGGCGGTTGAGGCCGATCAAGGCGGCGCGCATCCCAAGTCGAGCTATTATCGCGGCACGCGTGTCAAAGGATATGTTGCCCGCCGTGGCGGATATTCCTACTCGCAGCAAGACACGATCAATACCTACGGCGACTCGCGCGGCCAGTATGGCTCCGCGTCAAGCCTGCGCGATCCCGCGTTCGACCGGCAAACCAGCGCTGGCCCCTTCGATCACGGCTTTTTCTTTGATTCGGGCATTGAGCCGCGCGGTGGCGACTCGCCCTACATGAACTGAGCACCATCCCGGCTGCGGATCGTAGGACTGCGCTCACGCGGGCTCGGGCAAGCTGCCATCATGTCTCCAAAGTGTTCGGGGAAAAGTAGCGATTGAGCGGGGGAACGCTAGGCACACAGGCCGTGCCCGGCTATAGCTTCGAATTCATTGACGATTTAGGAACAAGTCCGGCGCGAGTCCGGCCCATGGCCGCGGGGAGGCACTTCAAGATGCGCACCACCTTTAAGTTGACAGCAACAGCGCTCGCCGCAGTGAGCTGCGTTGTGATGACGGCCGCACCTGCTGCTGCCAAATGCACGCGCATGGGCTTCACGGTCAACGACTACGGCAAGGACGGGCCGACCAAAGACGCCAAGGAGTTGCTCGACAAGCATGTCGCCAAATGGGCGGCCGACAAAGGCATCACGAACTACAAGATCGGCACAAAGGACGTGAAGTGCGAGCTGTTCTTGAATTTGATTTTGTTCGACGAGCACACGTGTACGGCGTCGGCCAGCGTCTGCTGGGATGAGGGGCCCGCGGCGGCGAAGCCAGTGACCGATGCTGCGGCACCTGCAGATGAGACCAAGAAGGCCGCTGACAAGAAACCTGCTGATACGCCGAAGGCCAACGCCGCTGAGGCTGATAAGCCCGCCGATGCGCCAGAAGAAAAATCCGAAAAGTCTGACAGCGCGCCGGCCGCGACTGGTAGCGCACCCGTGGAAACGGGCACGATACCGGATGTTGCGAAGGATCAATCTTCGGCACCGGCGGTTGATCCGACCGCGGCTGAAAGGGCAGCCGCTGCGGCCGAGCGCGCGGCGCAAGCCGCGGAACGGTCTGCGGCTGCCGCCGAACGCGCGGCCCAGGCTGCCGCTGAGAGAGCGCCTGCTGCACCGGCTGCGCCCGCAGCAGCATCGCCGCCCGCTGATGCCACAACAGCGGATGCCGCTCCAGCTGCCGTTGCACCGGTTATCCCGAGCGTGCCCAAGCCGTAACGCAACGCGCGTGTTCAGCCGGTTTTCGCGGCCATGACGGGAAAGACGGCGTCCAGCAGTGACTGACCCTCTCGGTTAAACACTGCATCGCCAGACGCGATCGAGTTGAACCTGGCGTGGTTTGGCTTCCGTTAGGGTCGAGCCGCCTTACGGTGCCATGCTGGTAGGGGCGAATTTGTCCAGCATCATCTGACGGTCAAACGGTTTCATCATGAAATCATCCGCGCCAGCCGCATAGGCGCGCGACAAGTCGGAGAAATCATTCTCGGTGGTGCAGTAAACGATATGCGGGCGCTTGCCCGACAGATGGATGCGAAGGCCTCGCAGGAAGTCGAGGGCGCCCATCACGGGCAACTGCCAGTCCAAGAAAATGACGTCCGGCGGATTGGATTTGCAGATGGCGAGGGCTTCTTTGCCGTTCTCGGCTTCGGAAATGTCGTAGCCGAGATCTTCCAGTATGCCGCGCGCAACTTTGCGGATGACGTTTGAGTCGTCGACGATCAAACAGCGCTTCATGACGGACCTCACACCACACAACGGCATCTGCCGCGCATTACGCGCGCGGCTTTGGAATACCCAACAGTGCAGGGAAAGGGTTAACGAGCCGTTGAAGCGCGTGCGAAGTTCGAGCGGTTTAGAGCGGAATGGCAGAGACGACGATGTCGGCGCCGTCTTTGACAATTTGGATCTTCATGCCGGCGCTATCGGCGAGCCGCCACGTATAATAGGCCTGGATGGTCATGGCATCGAGGTGCGGCTGCTGCTCGCCGGTGACGAAGTCGATGAGATACTGCGGCGGACGTGCGCTGGTGCCGCGGCACTTGAACACGAAGCTCGGGTTTTCCAGCGAACCGATGATCGTCAGGTCGATGTCGCCACCGCGCGGCAGCGCTGTGATGGCGGCGGCAAACATGTTCAGCAGCAGCTTGACCTTGTCTTTGGCCATGTAACCCGGCTGCCCAGTCCAATTGAGCTTGTGCTTGCCGTTGCCGAGATAGCCGCGCGAAATTTGTTCGGCCGTGCCCAGGTCGATCATGGCGCCGGCCGAACCCGCTGCACCGAACGCAAAGCGGGCGAATTGCAGCCGCGCCGAGGCCTGCTGCGTGACATTGCGGATAACGTCCATGGCATAGGTTTTGGCATCGGCATCGTCGGTTTCCTCATCGAGGATTTCGATGCCGTTATAGATCGCCCCGACCGGACCGATCACGTCGTGGACAATCTTGCTGGAAATAAGCGCCGCGATTTCGAGGTCGGTCGGCTGGACGTGCTGGTTCATCGCGTTGCCCCTTGCGATCGCGGATCGCGACCGGTGATCAGCGGTGCTCGGATCCGGATGCCTTGTGCACGGATCTCTAACGCGAGCGCACGGGAGCCGCTTGCTTTGTTCAATCGTCTCCTGATACACGCGCCGCGGGGACCTTGCAAAGGGCGCATCGTGTGTCAGCGCACGAATGGCCTCGCTTTTAGGCTCACCGTGAGTCTTAGCGGCCACGGACGTTCGGTTCGGTTGGAATGTTGTTGCACAGGCCGTTTCGAATCACTTGAGGAAGGCGCCGGTCCGATGTCATTTGCGGAACATGCCAGTTTGGCCGATGCGTTGCTGCCAGCCTTGTTGCGCGCGGGGCGGACAATTCTTGAGCATCGCGCGCGCGGGCTGGCCGTCGAGCACAAGGCCGACCGGTCGCCGGTGACGGGCGCGGATCGAGCCGCAGAGGCAATTCTGCTGGAGGCCTTGGCACGCGCGGCTCCCGGCGTGCCGGTGATTGCGGAAGAGCAGATGGCGGCAGGCGTCGAGCCTGCGATTGGCGAGACGTTCTTTCTCGTCGATGCGCTGGATGGCACGCGTGAGTTCGTGTCGGGCGGCGAGGACTTCACGATCAACATTGCTTTGATCGAGGGCGGCAGCCCCGTGTTCGGAATGGTCTATGCGCCTGCCACGTCGTGGCTGTTTGCGACGCACGGGGCCAATCGCGCGGTAGAAACCCGGATCGCGCCGGAAGCAACGGTCGTGACATTGGCGGACTGCGATTTGCTACCCGTCGTCGCGAGTACCGCCGATAAAAACGGTCTGCGGGCGCTGGTTAGCAAATCGCACATCAATGATGAGACGAAAAAGTTCCTGTCGTTTCTCACCATCGTGGCGCAGTGCCCCGTGGGATCATCTCTGAAGTTCTGTCTGATCGCGCGGGGGGACGCGGATTTGTATCCGCGATTCGGTCCCACGAGCGAGTGGGACACTGCGGCGGGCCACGCGGTGTTGTCCGCGGCCGGCGGGTCGGTGATGTGCTCCGACGGCGGTGAACTCGCCTACGGCAAATCCGCAAACCGCTTCCTGAACCCCCATTTTGTCGCCTGGGGTGTGCGCCGATTGTGACTTGACCGCCGTTCAGAAAAACCCTTTAGCCACACTTTGGTAATACTTTCCCGCGATGGTTTATGAGGGGTTAGCGCCACCGTGGACGGTTCGCCGTTGCGTGGCTTTTCGGCAGGTGGTTTTCCATGCCCGCACGGCAAATGGTTTCAACCGGCGCACTTGCGCTCCTTGTATTGAGTTTCATCACGTCCGCGCCCGCAGCGGCGGCAAACGACGCCTACCGTCCGCCCGACAGTGGCTACGGCGGCGGTGGATCGGGCGATGTCTATCGCCCTGACGATGCTGGTGCGCGCAACGAAGACATCGAGCAGCCGCTGCCCGGCGATGGCGGCTATCGTTCGGACGCGCCATATGACCAGCGCGGCGGAAGCTCTCGTGGCGACAGTTTTGGCGGCAACGGGGCACCGCCGGCTTCAGATGGCTACGGCGAACCTTATTCGCCGCCGAACGGCCGGGCCCAGGACGACGTCGGCTATCCTGAGCCGCAATCGCCCCGGCAAGCGGGGGTCTACGACCAAAGCGAAATCATCTCGGCTGGCCACGGCTTCTTTGGCTCGATCAGTAAGAGCATCGCGAGCGGAATTGAGTATGTCTTCAAGAGCCAGGGCCGGCCCAACGGCTATATCCTCGGCGAGGACGCCGGCGGCGCGTTTGTCGTGGGATTGCGCTACGGCGAAGGCACGCTTTACACAAAAGACGCTGGCAATCACAAAGTCTTTTGGCAAGGGCCGTCGATCGGCTACGATGCTGGAGCCGAGGGCTCTAAGACCATGGTACTGGTCTACAATATGCGCGATCCCGGCGAGATCTATAAGCGCTTCGGCGGCGTCCAGGGCGCGGCATATCTGGTGGGCGGCGCCAGCGTTCAACTGCAAAAGTATGGCGACGTGACGCTGGCCGTGATCCGGTCTGGCGTTGGCCTGCGGCTAGGTGCCAACGTCGGATATTTGAAGTATACCCGGTCGCCGACATGGAACCCGCTATAGACCAGGGTCCCGGCAGAGTTCAGCCCTGACCGTCCGGAATGGGGGGCTGGGCTTTGAAACTTGCAAATGCCCGGCGGATCGTGGTGTGAAGCACCGAACGGTCTGTGCCTGGCACAGATGGACTGAGCAAAGGACCCTGGCAAGGACGCACGGGTGATCACCATCCAATCAGCCATGTTGGTGACACTCGGCTTCAGCTTGGCCGCGTTGCTGGTGTGTCTTCTAGCGCCGCTTTATCGCAAGCGCGCCGCCCGGCTGGCCACCGATGAGCTCAGGCGGTCGGTTCCGCTGACCACTGCTGAGATTGCCGCAGACAAAGACCGCCTGCGGGCTGAGTTCGCGATCAAGATCCACAAACTGGAATCCAAGCTCGAAGACGCGTCCTTGAGTGCCGCACGTCAGATGGTGGAGATCAACCGGCGCGACGCCATTATCAGTCAGCTAGAAGGCTCGGTCGCGACGCTGCGCACGGATCTGGAAGAACACGAGAACGCACGGCGCGTTTTGGAGCAGACAATCACTGAGCGGTTGCCGAAGGTTGAGCATCGTTTGGGTGAAGCCAAGAAGCTTCTGTTTGAGCGGGATCGCGAAATCACGGCGCTCACTCAGTCGTCGCAAAAGCAGACGCAAGCTTTGGAAGAGGCCACCCAGATTAACACCCAACAGCGCGATGAGCTGCACCGCGCCAACGCCGCTTTGACGACGCGGGCGGCCCGCAATCGCGATGTTCGCGGCGATCAGCGCTTTGATAGCGAAGTGGCGCTGCGGGCGGAGATCGAAGCGCTGCGCGCCAAGACCCGCGATCAGGCGCAGGTGATCAACCGGTTGCAGAGCGGGCCGATGAGCGGCTCGCAGGGCGACGGACTGGCGGGAATAGCCGCCAATGGCAGCTTGGACGCGGCGGACGCCGGGAGCGAGCTTGAAAAACTGCGCGCAAGTTTGGCAGATGCGGAGCGAGCACTTCAGTCTGCGAGTAGTGGCAGCACATTTGATCAGGCGCAACAGAGCCGTCATGAGCGCGAGGTGCGCTCGCTGAAGGCGGCGAATCAGGATCAGCAGGCCGAGATCGCAAGATTGAAAGCGGCGCTGACGTCCTACGAGACGGTCAATGCTGATGAGAAGTCGATTGCCGAGAGCAGAATTACACTGAAGGCGCGATTGAGTGCATTAGAAGCGCAGAGTGCAGAGCAGGCAGCGACGATCCAAAGCTTGCGAGCCGAGGCCGCCGCGGCCAATGAAAAACTGGCACGTCAGGCGTCCCTCTACATGGACGAGATGCGCCGCCTGGGCGCTGGCACGCGACCGGCCTCGGGCTCTCCGTGGGCAGCCGCTGCTGTGGACCCTGTGCGGCGTACACTGTCGGATCGCATCAACGCCCCGCGCGTGGCGGCCTCTGCGGGAAATGGATCGGCAAACAGTACAGCCAGCGCTGTGCCGGAAGTGTTCAAACCGGCAGCGCCGTCATCAAGTGGGGACGGCGCACCGGCGGCGGGCTTCATGAACATGAAGACGCCGGCGGCGCCAACCCCTGAACGGGCCGAGGCTTCTGCGATGCCCAGTGCCAACACCGCCGCCGAACCCGCCAAACCCGCACGAAGGCCCGGATTGCTCCAGCGGATTACGGGTATGGAAAAGCCGGTGGCCTAACGCAGTGCCTGTTTCAGTGCTACTCCGTTAACTCCATTAGCGCCTCATTACACTTGATCGAACAGCACCCGTGCCCTCTGCCGCACCGCCACCCATCGAAGTTTCAGTCGAACACGCGTTTGTCGTTGCTGCCGCGGAAAACGGCGAACGGCTCGATAAGGCCGTGACAAAATGGATCGATGGTCTCACGCGGTCGCGGGCACAAGCCCTCATCAAAGCCGGCCGGGTGCAGGTCGGCAGCCGGACTGTGGCCGATCCTGGGGCGCGGCTGAAGACGGACCAACATATCACTGTGTCGGTCCCGCCAGCCGAACCGGCGACACCCGAAGCCCAGGACATTCCCCTGGCGGTCGTTCACGAAGACGCCGATCTGATTGTCATCGACAAACCGGCCGGCGTTGTGGTGCACCCGGCGGCCGGCCACGCCAAGGGCACGCTCGTCAATGCGCTGATTGCGCATTGCGGAGCCAGTTTGTCGGGCATCGGCGGCGTGCGGCGGCCCGGCATTGTTCACCGGCTCGATAAGGATACGTCGGGCCTACTCGTAGTGGCGAAGACCGACAAAGCGCACAGTAAACTCAGCGAACAGTTTGCGGCACACGGTGCGGATGGAAAACTGGTGCGGACCTATTTCGCCATTTGTTGGGGTGTGCCGGACCGCCGCAAGGGATCGATCGATGCACCCCTCGGCCGGTCGGCTACCAACCGCACAAAAATCTCCGTTACAAAGGGCAACAGAGGCCGCCGCGCCGTGACGCACTACGAGGCCGTCGAGACATTTGCCGATGATGAGGGCGCGGTCATCGCGTCACTCATGCGGCTGCAGCTTGAAACAGGCCGCACGCACCAAATCCGTGTGCATCTCGCCCACATCGGCCACCCGGTGTTGGGTGATGCGGTTTACGGAGCGGGCTTTGCCTCGCGTGCCCGGCGGCTAAACGACGGCGCACAAGCGGCGCTTTCAGCTCTCCAACGGCAAGCCTTGCATGCCGCCGAACTGGGCTTTGAGCATCCGCGGACGAGCCGGATCCTGCGCTTCGAAAGTCCGATGCCAGAAGACATGGCCGGTCTGTTGCGGCAGTTGAAGCGGACAGCTGTTGCAAAGTCGCGCCGCCGGTAACGCTCTGTTAGCCATAACTGCAATGCCGTCCGTATGCTGAGGTGCAGTTAACGGGTGGCTGTTAGGCTGCCTGGATTGTTAGGTTGGAGAGATAAGCTGCCATGGGTCTTCGCTTTAGGGTTCTCGCCGCTCTTTATCTCGTCTTTGTCCTCGTAGCCTCAAACAGCGAGATGCGCATATTTGGTGGCATCATGGACGTGTTTGCTGGCTTGGGCGCTCTTGTGATCTTGGCCGTGATTGCACTGTGGCCGAACGCGTCACGCGCTGATCGGGTCGACCGGGCGCTTGATGGATCGTCGTGGGCCGATCGCATCGACATCGAAAAAGTAAGCCGCGAGCAGCGCAACGCCGATTGAGCCCGACCATTCCATCTGTCACTCCGACGGCCGGCCAACCTGGCATGTAGGCGGCCTGTGGCCGGTTTTTTGTGATCTGTGGCATACACTTGCACGTACACACGACGTGCTAACATTTGCCGCTAACAACCGCGTAACTGGCGGTTTGCATGAGGTTATGTTCAAAAACTGAACTAATTCCCGTGCCGGGAAATTGAAATCAACGATACGTTACCCATATATATGATCGCTGAATTGGGGAGCGAGGATCTCGGAGCCGTTTTTGCGGCTTAAACCTCGACGGGAAACCATGGCAATAAAATCTCTTCCTGCGTTGGCAGGTGGGTCTGCGGGCTTATCGAGGTATCTCGACGAGATCCGTAAGTTTCCAATGCTTGAGCCACAAGAGGAATTCATGCTCGCCAAGGCTTGGCAGGAGCATGGCGACTCGGATGCGGCTCAGAAGCTGATCACCTCTCATTTGCGCCTCGTTGCGCGGATCGCGATGGGCTATCGCGGCTACGGATTGCCGATCAGCGAAGTTGTTCAAGAGGGCAATGTCGGCCTCATGCAGGCCGTCAAGCGCTTCGAGCCGGACCGGGGCTTCCGCCTGGCGACCTATGCCATGTGGTGGATCCGCGCCTCGATCCAGGAGTACATCCTGCGCTCGTGGAGCCTTGTTAAAATGGGCACCACAGCCGCGCAGAAGAAGTTGTTCTTTAATCTTCGCCGCGCCAAGAGCCAGCTCAAAGCCCTTGATGAAGGCGATTTAAGACCGGAACACGTCAAAACGATTGCCACCAAACTGGGCGTATCTGAAGAAGATGTCGTGTCGATGAACCGTCGCTTGGGTGGTGATGCGTCGCTCAACACGCCCGTGCGTGCGGATTCTGAGTCCGGTGAATGGCAGGATTGGTTGGTTGATGAAACGCCGGATCAAGAAGAGCGATTGGTTGAATCGCAAGAACTCTTGCAGCGAAAATCGTTCCTCACCAATGCGCTCGACACTCTGAACGATCGCGAGCGCCGTATATTCGAAGCCCGGCGCTTGGCCGATGATCCGGTGACCCTCGAAGACCTTTCGACCGAGTTCGGGGTCAGCCGCGAGCGCATCCGGCAAATTGAAGTGCGTGCGTTCGACAAAGTGCAGAAAGCCGTCAAGGGCTCGGCGCGGGCATCCGAGCCCGCGCACTAGCCGCGAACCATTCCGTGATCCTGCAACTCCAAAAGCGTCATAAAAATCAACGGCGAATCATTTAAGAATCAATCTTGCGGGGGAGAGCCGTACAGTGTCTCAGGCTGCGGTCGCAGCGCAGACAGTGTTTGGTGCGTGCGTCAGAGAGCCGGGGGCCAGACCGCCTTTGATTACTCTGTGCCAGATTGAAAACGCTGGCTGTTTCAGCCGGTATGACGCGTGGTGGACCTGGACGGGACCACTCGAGGGAGCGTCGGACCGGAGCGCGCGCAAGTCATTTCCGCAGAGCCGTCCACGACCGCCGTATCACACTCTGACGCATCACGATCGCAATTGGCAGACCGAGCCCGCCCCGGGTTCTGCTGGCAAGCGTGGCCTTCGTGCTGGGTTCCGGGTGGGCAACACTGCCTTGGATATGGTGCCACGACCCTAGATGGAGTGCACTATGGTAAAGCACTTTCGTCCGACACTCAGCCGGCTGCACGCATTCGTCAACCGCAATCTGAACCGGCTCCAACCCGATCCTTACTGGCGAGATATCCTGCTCTGGCGACAGAACCCACTCTATCCTCCATGTAGGTTCTAACTCACGTCGCGTCAGTACCGGACCGATCCGGCCGCTGGCGACACAAATGAAAAAGGCCGGTCTCTGTGACCGGCCTTTTTCATTATTCGTGCAGGGACTCACGCTCACATCGGCAGGCGGGCAATGGAGTGACTGAAGTAGTTCTCAACGGCGGTGGTAATGGAGTCGGCTACCTTCTCGCGCCATGCGCCGGATTTGAGTTTGGCGGCATCTTCTTTATTGGTGACGTACGCGAGTTCGATCAACACTGACGGAAACTGCGCGGTTTTCAGAACCCGGAAGGCAGCCTGCTGGTCGGGGTCATCGCGCATGCTTGTCGTTTCGCCCATGTACTCAATGACGGAGCGGGAGAACACGGAGGTGCGCTCATGAGTGACGTCAACCTCACGCTGTGCCAAGTCTGAGAGAATGTCGCGCACAGTTGAGACATCGCTGTCCCCGCCGCTTGCTTTCTTGAGTGTTGAGACTTCACTCGTCGACAACACGTTGCCAGACACATCCCCCTTCGCCGAACGCTTCAACGAATTGGCGACGCTTTCGCGCAGCGAATAGATCGTGGCACCACTGGCTTTGGTACTGGCGTAGTCAGCATGGACAGCAATAAACAAGGCTGCCTTGTTGCGTTCGGCAAAATCGCGGCGCTCATCGAGCGGAATGAATTTGTCTGTGTCGCGGGTCATGAGGACTTTGTAACGGCCCGTCGCCTCGATCTTGGCGCGCAGGGCTTTGGCAAAGGCGAGCACGACTTCTTTCTCGACTGCGCCATTCTTAACGGCCCCCGTGTCGTCGCCACCGTGGCCTGGGTCGATGACAATAATTGGCTTGTAGGCTGTTTGAGCTTTGACATCCGGGCGCACGGCACGTTGAGGCAGCGGCGGCTGGAGCCCTGCGGCACCGAGCGCAAATGGCTGGAGTTTCAGTTGCTTCTTCGCCGTCCTCGCGACCGGCACGATTTCAAGCGCCAGATATTGCAACTTGCCATCCGCCGATCGCTCAATCTTTGAGCTCTCGACAATGACGGGCTGGGTGACGTCGATCACCACTCTGTTTTTACCAGGCGCCGATTGACCGCCGCGGAACGACCGCACCAATCCGATGGCCGCTTCGCCAGGATCAGCAGGAAGCTGAATACGGACATCGGGAAGTTCGACAACAACCCGGTTGGGATTGGTCAGCGACATGACTTGGAATGCAACGGAGCGATCCAGACCGATCAGAAAGCGCGTGCGGCTCGCATCGCCCTTGACCTTATGTTCTTGTGAGTCTGAAGTTAATGTCTCTGCGGCTGGCGGCGCGACTACGGCGGCGAACTCTCCCGCGCCTGCGTGCGCCATAGGGGCAGCAAACGCGAGCGGCAAAACGAGCGCGGCCAGCGGCACAGCGTGCCGCAAGAACCCTAGAACCATCGTGATCGACCCCCGTCTACGCAATACAATCCAACACTGGGAACGACGTCAGCGTGCCGGACGATGATGGCGTTTTCCGGGACACTCTCAGTCTTTGTTATGGAACTGGAAAGGTTAAGAGCGAGCTAACGGCAGCTTGCGGGCTGCGCTCGGCATGCGGCTTAGGCGTCCGGAATTCAGCTATTCAGACGCTTTTGAGGGGTGTTTCCAGCGATCGAGGGCGGCCGCGTCGCCGTCGCGCGCATCGACCCAGGTTCCCGCGCCACTGGCGGTTGTTTCTTTTTTCCAGAACGGGGCCCGGGACTTGAGGTAATCCATCAGAAAGGCGGCGGCCTCAATGGCGGCATGGCGGTGGGGTGAAGCCGTCACGACCAGCACAATGTTGTCGCCGGGGTTGAGGGTGCCAATGCGGTGGACGATGAGGCTGGCAGCGAGCGGCCAGCGTTCGAGCGCTTCGGCTTCGACCCGGGCCAGTTCAGCTTCGGTCATGCCTGGGTAATGCTCTAACGTCATGGATGTCAGGGTTTCGCCCTGACTCTCGCCGCGGACGAGGCCCGTAAACGTGACGACCGCGCCGATGCCGAGGTGTCCGCGGGTCAGCGCCGAGATCTCAGCTGTCACATCGAAGTCCTGTGCCTGGACGCGAACGGCCATCGGGTCAGCCTCCGGTCACGGGCGGGAAGAATGCGATTTCGCGCGCGCCTGAAATCGCGGTTGCCGGCTTCACGTGCACTTGATCGATAGCGGCACGAATGACGGCCGGGCGCTGGAACGCATCTTCATATCCGGGTCCGCGTGTTTTCAGCCAAGCGATCAACTCGCCAATCGTCGCGATCCCTTGAGGCAGGTCACAAATCTCTTCGGTCCGGCCGATTTTCTCGCGAACCCAAGCGAAGTAGAGCAATTTGACAGCGTTTGGTGTGGGCTCGCTCATCAGATCTCAGCGCTCCATTGCGTGGCGCACGCCGGCCTTGAGATAGTCAAATCCCGTCCACAGCGTCAACAAAGCCGCGATCCACAGCAGGATCAAACCGGCTGTCGTGATGTTCGGGACAATCTTGTCGGCCGCCGGTCCTGCAATCAGAACGGCGAGCGCCACCATTTGCATCGCGGTCTTCCACTTCGCCAGTTGCGTGACGTGAATTTTGACATTCAACTCGGCCAAAAACTCACGTAAGCCCGAGACCAGAATCTCGCGGCACAGAATGATCACGGCGGCCCAGACTGTGACGCCGGAGATCGTGTTGTCATGGACCAGCATCATCAAGGCGGCGCCGACGATCAACTTGTCGGCGATCGGATCCAGCATGCGCCCCAGCGTTGATTGCTGTTCCCAGGCCCGCGCCAGATAGCCATCGAGCCAGTCGGTGATGGCGGCGGCGACAAACAAGGCGAATGCCGCCCAGCGAGCCGTATCGCCTTTCAAGAAAAAGAGGCAAGCGACCAATGCCGGAACAGCTGCAATCCGCGCGTATGTCAGCACGTTGGGCAAGCTCATCGGCTGGGCGCGGGTCGTCGCTTGGGTCATACCCCATGCTAACACCATTTGGGGCTGGCCTCGTCAATGGGGCGTACCGTCTGCTGTCTCAATTTGTCTTGACGGTTGAATGGCCTAATGTGCCTGGGCCGATCTAAGGCTCCAGGGGGCACATGCGTATCGCCGTCAACATTTTGGGCTTCTATGCTGGCTGGTTTGGAGCCGCGCTGGCGGCTGCCCGGGGCGAAACGCTGCTCGCGACCCTCGCGTGCTTGGCAGTCGTTGCCCTCCACGCCGGTTTATCGGACCAGCGGGGACGTGAACTTCGCTTAGCGGCCGCCGCTGTTCTCATTGGGTTTGTTGCGGAGGCTGTGTTGCTCGCAAGTGGCCTCACCCGGTTCACGGCGCATGATCCCGCGTCATTCTTTCCGCCAAGTTGGATCCTGGGTTTGTGGGCTGCCTTTGCCACGCTGTTGAATGTCAGCCTCAGTGGCCTGAAAACGCGGCTCGGACTGGCGGCCGCGCTCGGGTTCATCGGCGCGCCGCTTTCGTATCTCGCTGGCGAGAAACTGGGCGCCATCGCCCTGGCGTTGCCTTTACCCATCACCCTTATCGCGATTGGTGCAGTTTGGGCGCTCGCGATGCCGCTGCTGCTCGCCTTTGCCCGGCGCTTTGACCGGATACCGCTTTAACGGCGCTCATGAAAAAAGTCGTAGATCTTCTGGGCCATTTCAGCCGAAATGCCTTCAACGGCTTTCAAATCTTCGATGCCCGCGCGTGAGACAGACTTGGCCGAACCAAAATGATTGAGCAACGCGCGCCGTCGCGTTTGACCGATGCCGGCGATCTCATCCAGCGGATTGGCGCTGATGGCTTTTGATCGCTTTGCGCGGTGTGTGCCGATGGCAAAGCGATGGGCTTCGTCGCGCAATCGTTGAACAAAATATAAAACCGGATCGCGCGGTTCGAGCATGAACGGTTTGGGATTTCCGGGCACGTGGAAGTGCTCGCGCCCGGCATCGCGATCGGGGCCTTTGGCGACGCCGACTAGGGGAATATCGTCAATGCCAAGTTCGGCAAGGACGTCGCGCGCAACGCTAAGTTGCCCGAGGCCGCCGTCAATCAACACGAGGTCGGGGCGGGTGGGAGTTTCGGTTTCCCTCTCCCCGTCTCCTACGGGGAGAGGGTCAGGGTGAGGCCACGACCGAATCGAAATCGAGCACCGCGATCATGGCCACACAGTCAGCTGCCGATTCGTGGAATGCGAGAAATTCGGCGCGGGTGTGTTCTGCAGGCGGCGTGCCAAGCAGCGCGTAAATGAACGAATGTCCAAGTTCATGGGCGAGCACGTCAAAATTCAAGCAAAACGGCTGCTGTTGTTGTTGCTCGCGGGCGCGCGAAAAGCCGGTTTCGATAAATCCGTAACCGGAATGTGCATTGTCCCAGTCCACCAGCGGCACCA
>JANOFU010000070.1:0-4673 GCA_031413815.1 Hyphomicrobium sp.
CCCCGGCCATTCGTCCTCGTCATGGCCGCATTCCTTGCCCACGCGGAATTTGAAAGCCTTGTAGCCATATTCGCCCTGCAGGCGCTTCAGCCGCACTGCTTCATCTTCCGGAGTGATTTCTCCGCGCTTCATGCTGGAGGCGTAAGCCGGAAAAGGACGCGGCTTGCCGCCCAGCAACTCGCAAACGCTCTTGCTTTCCATCTTGCCGCGCATGTCCCACAGCGCGGTATCCAACCCTGTTATGGCGCGCATGAGATAGGAACCGGGGAACTTGTGCTCACGCTCCGGGATCAGCGTCACCAGTGCGTCTATATCGAGCGCATCAGCACCCAGGCTCCAACGCGCTACCTGAAGGTGGAAAATGTCGCAAGTGATATCGGCATTGTAGGTTGAAACCTGTCCCCAACCCTGGCTGCCGTCATCCGCCGTCACCCGCACAAAGCCAACATGCTGTGTGCAGAAGGTTTCGAGGCTTTTGATTTTCACCGCATTGCGGCTTCCGCCCGCAGTGCCTCGGCCTCGCGTGCGAGCTCAATACTTTCCTTGCGTCGGCGATTGACCTCGTACCAGACCGCCGCGCCAAGCGTGAACAGAATCAGCAACAGCGCCAGCGCATTGATGGTGGGGGTGATACCTGAGCGGACTTTCGAGAATACATAGACCGTCAGCGTATCAGCGCCGCCACGGGTGAAGAGAGTGACGTTGAAGTTTTCGATCGACTGGAAGAACGAGATCGCCGCTCCCGCTCCGATGGCCGGATAAAGGTGCGGCAAGAGGATGCGGCGCATCACCTGCGCATGGGTAGCGCCCAGGTCAAGGGCGGCTTCTTCCAGCCCGGCATCAAAGCTTTGCAGCCGCGCCAGCACCAATAGCATGACGAAGGACGCAATATAGCTGACCTGCCCCAGCACTGACAGATGCAGTCCCGAACCGATTGAAAAATGGTTCCAGAACAGCAAGGTCGAGATGCCGATCACCACCCCTGGTATCAGGATCGGCGCCACCATCATGCCGTAAATCACCGAACGGACCCGGCCCGAGATTGAATTGACCAGAATTGCTCCAGCTGTTCCAACCGGAACCGCGATGGCAACTACGGCGAGGGCGACCAGCACCGTATTGCGAAAGGCGATCCAGATGCGATTGTCGTTCCACAGGGCGATGAACCACTCATCGGTCCAGCCCTTCCACGGGATGATCGTCGGCAGTTTGCTGGCGTTGAAGGCGGCCCCGCCCATCACCAGCAAAGGCACCAGCAGATAGACCAGAAACGCGCCCATATAGATGTGGAGAAGGAGATGACTGTTCTTGTTCATGATCCCCTCCTATTTCGCGATGTCGGAAAGTTTAACGCCGAAGACACGCATCATCAGGCTGACGAAGATCGTGCAGACCAGGAGCAGCATGAAGGCGAAGGCGGCCCCGGTGTTCCAGTCCTGGCTGTCCATCATGATGCCCTGAATGGTTTGGGTGAACCAACCTGACGTGGTTGAGCCCAAAAGCGAGGGCACCAAAAGCGAACCCGCCGACAACATGAACACCATGACCGCGCCAGAGGCGATGCCGGGTTTGGCGTGGGGCAGGATGACCCGCCAATGGGTGCGCCACCTGGAGGAGCCGAGATCTTCTGCGGCCTCAATCTGGTTGGAGTCTAAAGACTGCATGGAATTGTAGAGGGGGAACACCATGAACAGGACATAAGTGTACACCAGGCCGATGACCACCGGACTAAACCCAGCGATCCAGCGAATTTCCGTATCAATCAGTCCGAGCGCCATCAGCACCACATTGAGTGGCCCTTTGAATGCAAGGATGATCCACCAGGCGAATGACCGCAAGATCTCCGACACCCAAAGCGGCACAAACAGCAGCAAGAAGAGTGTCGGGAGTGATTTGGGAGAGGCGATTTTTGCCAGATAATAGGCCAGCGGATAAGCCATGACGAAGGTGATGACCGTCACAAGCGCGGAATACACGATGGTCAAATAGAAGACTTTAACCCGGACGGGCATCTGAAAAACAAAGCCGAACACCGAGAAATCCACCTCGTTGCCGAAAACCTTCATGTAGTTGCCCAATGAATAGAAGTCGAGTGGGCCACCTTCATCGACCTTGGCGAGATAGGGACGGAACGAACTTTCCAGCATGGTGAAGTTGGGCAGCAACACCAGCATGACCAGCCAGAAGAAAGTCAAGCCGATGCACAGCCAAGTCAATCCAGCGCCATATCGCCGCAGAAGATCCTGCATGGCTCAAGCCCCCGCGGCAGAAGTGTCGGGCAGGATCGCGGCATTTGCGGCGTCAAACGACACGTGCATCTTTGTGCCGGCTGCCGGCACCGTGGCCGAGCCGTCATTGCGCAATTCGGCTGTCAGTTGAGTGCCGTTTTCGCTGATCGCAGAAACGACGATGAACGATCCTTCGAATGAAACGTCACCGATGGTGACGGGCA
This sequence comes from Hyphomicrobium sp., assembly GCA_031413815.1. Lineage (GTDB taxonomy): Bacteria > Pseudomonadota > Alphaproteobacteria > Rhizobiales > Hyphomicrobiaceae > JAGVSR01. The sequence goes on from JANOFU010000070.1 coordinate 2,453, forward strand.
CCGAGTTCTTTGCTTTGGCTTTGGGCGACAGGATCGTGTGCTCGGGACGAACGTAAAGCTTGAGGCCGGGATCGCTCTTCTCGCCCACCAGACGCGCTTCAAAAACGCCGACTGGCGTGGCAAAGCCCGCGTTGCCGGCGCTGACATTTTGCACCTTGCCGGGAAGGATATTGTTTTCGCCGACGAACGAAGCGACAAAGCCGTTTGCCGGCCTGTTGTAGATCTCGCGCGGAGTGGCAACCTGTTGCAGCTTGCCTTGCGACATGACGCCGACCCGGTCGGACATGGCAAGCGCCTCGCCTTGATCATGGGTAATGTAGATGAAGGTAACGCCGGTGCGTTTCTGAATGGCGCGGAGTTCGGCGCGCATGTGTTGGCGGAGCTTGAGGTCGAGCGCGGACAATGGCTCGTCGAGCAGCATGACCGAGGGTTCCACCGCCAGAGCGCGGGCAATCGCGACACGCTGTTTTTGCCCGCCCGAAAGTTGGCTGACCATTTTGTCCGCTGCGCCATGCAGATCGACCAGCGCCAGCAATTCCTCGGCCCGCGCCCGCCGCTTGGCCTTGTCGACTCCGCGCACTTCCAGCCCGAAAGCTATGTTCTCCCAAACCGGCATCAAAGGAAACAACGCCAGGTTTTGAAAGATCAAGGCCGTCGGGCGCTGATTGGGTCGCTGGCCCTTCATATCCTTGCCACCGATTCGAACAACGCCTTCGGTGGGTTCGATAAAGCCGGAAATCATTCGGAGAATTGTGGTTTTGCCGCAGCCGGACGGCCCAAGGAACGAAAAGAACTCACCGGGCTCGATATTGACATTCACATGATCGACAGCCCGAAACTTGCCGAAATCACAGCAGACACTCGCAAGTTCAATCCCAGCACCCATGAAACCGTCTTTCCAACTGGTGGCGTTTTGGCAGCCTAACAAAGCGAGGCTGTAAGCGCAACGCCTCATCCAACCAAATCAATCAAACCCGTTTGCCTTCAAAGAAAAACACCGGATCCTTTCGGACCCGGTGTATTTTCCTTGCGACCCTATCAGGACGCTTTGTACTTGTCGGAGTATTCACCGCGCTTGGCGACGAATTCTGCCGATTGGTCTGGCCACCACCAGAGAGCGGCGAGCTTGGCGTCGTCAAAGGCGGAATTATAGTAGGTGGCAACGTCTGGGCTCATTTTCTCAGCAGCGCCCTTGCCGACCGCATTCGACGAGAAGGCGCTTGCCCATCCCGCCGCACCTTCCGGCGTCGAAACGTATTTTGCAAGTTCATGGGCTTGGTCAACATTGACGGCGTTCTTCAACATTGCAAAACCCTGATGCCAGGCAAAGGCGCCTTCAACAGGAGCGGCATAGCCATAGCCGTCATTGCGCAAATTATAGCCCGTTGAATCCCAGCACAGTCCCAAGGTCGCGCCGTTTGCCACAAATCCCGCGTTGGCATCGTTTTCGCTAGCCCAGAACTGCACGACGTTGGCTTTTGCCTTCACGCACTCAGCCAAAGCAATATCCCACAACTGAACCATTGCTCCCATGTCGAAATAGCCATCCAGCCACGGGCGCGGCAGTTTGCCTTGCATTTCCAGGAGCCGGCCCATGGCCGTGAGTGCCGAACGCGGACGCACAACTACCTTGTTGGCCGGATCGAACAATGCAGCCAAGCTTGGCGCATCACCCAGAACAGCTTTTTCCTTGTTATAAACCAGCGCTTCTGTGCCCCAGTTCGATGGCACGTAAAGCAACTTGCCCTCTTTGCGTGAACGCTCGCCTGCGTCGCCATCTGCCAGACCAGGCAGATAGTTGTCCATCGCCAGTTTGGCCTGGTCCCACGGTGCGATCAGCCCGTTGGTGAAGTATTGGCCGACCGTGTCGATCGTGGGCTCGATGATGTCGATGCCGCCGGCCGTGGAGGCAACTTTGGCAGCCGCAAAAATACCGTCATTGTCTGGCTGTTCGGTGAAGTTCACCTTGATGCCAGTTGCGGCGGTAAAGGCAGGGAAAACTTTTTCAGCAAGAGCCGGATAGCCAGCCCAACCGGTAAAGTTCAACTCGCCCGAAGACGAGAAAGCGTTCTTCACGTAAATGGGGCTGGCGAAGCCGACGGCGCCCACGGCGACGCTGGCTTTGAGCAGCGAGCGGCGTGAAATCATCGCCGAGCGCATGGTTTCCTGTGTAGATGTCAGTTTTTTCATTTTGATTTTCCTTTGGCATTCGGGGCGGAAT
>JANOFU010000071.1:0-105982 GCA_031413815.1 Hyphomicrobium sp.
CCGTTACGCGGTTTCCCCGCAACCCGGACTTGCACCGGGTGGACGACCTGAGCCTTCCATAAAAGAGCTTGCGTGAAGCCCTCCTATAGAACCTGCCTCCCGGTCCACACCGTTGAGACGCCTCTTAAGCAGCGCCCCCTCACGGACCGGGATGCGCGCAGTATGGGCGAGGTCTTGAGCGCGGGGATAACTTCGGGTTTTCGCGTAGAAGAATTTTCCAGTTAACGCAGCCGCGATGGTGAATCGTGGACGTGCGATCGGGCGGGGTGAAACTGTACCTCCACCCTCTTTCGCCGAAGGCGAGCCTTTGGCTGGATGCGACGACAGTGTCGTCGCTAGGGGAACGGAACGCGAGCGGCACGCCGCGAGCCGTTTCGTCGCTGATGAATGATCCGATAGGCCTGACACCATTCGTGACCCGCGGTGAGGATGCCGATCCGCTTCTGAAGCGCTCTCCGGAGATCCGTGCGAAGTCTCTTGACCCCGTCCCGGTGGCGTAGCACTGACGGCGTATGAATGTTCTTCTTATTGGATCGGGTGGCCGCGAGCACGCTCTCGCGTGGGCGCTGTCGGGGAGCCCGCTGCAGACAAAGCTCATCTGCGCGCCGGGCAATCCCGGCATCGCAGAGCTGGCCGAATGCGTGCCGCTCGATGTCTCCAATCATGCGGGCGTCATAGCGTTTTGTTACGCGCAATCGATCGAGTTCGTCATCGTCGGACCAGAGGCGCCGCTGGTGGCCGGGTTGACCGATGCGTTGGCCGCCGCCGGCATCAAGCATTTCGGCCCCTCGCAAGCGGCGGCTCAGTTGGAAGGCTCGAAGGGCTTCACCAAGGACCTCTGCGCGGAGTTCGGCATTCCAACGGGTGCTTATGGGCGCTTCAAGACCGCGGCTTCGGCAATGGACTATCTCGCACATCAATCGCTGCCCATCGTCGTCAAGGCCGATGGGCTGGCGGCCGGCAAAGGTGTTGTGATTGCGGCGACCCGCGACCAAGCCGAGGCGGCGATTGACGCGTGCTTCGCCGGTGCCTTTGGCGATGCCGGATCCGAAGTCGTCATCGAAGAGTTTCTTGACGGCGAAGAGGCGAGTTTCTTCGCGCTGTGTGACGGCGCGCATGCGCTGGCGTTGGCGACCGCGCAGGACCACAAGCGTGTGGGAAACGGCGACACCGGGCCCAACACCGGGGGCATGGGCGCTTATTCGCCCGCTCCCGTGATGACGCCGGAGATGGTGGAGCGCACAATGCGCGAGATTATCGCGCCGACTGTTGCGGGGATGACAGCGCGGGGTACTCCGTTTAAGGGCGTGCTGTTTGCCGGTCTCATGATCACCAAGGATGGGCCACAGCTCATTGAGTACAACGTCCGCTTTGGCGATCCTGAGACGCAAGTTTTGATGATGCGTTTGAAGTCAGATTTGCTGGCAGCGATGCTGGCGACGGCTGACGGGGTGCTCGATCAATTCACGATGCAGTGGCGCGATGACGTGGCGTTGACGGTGGTGATGGCGGCGAACGGCTATCCGGGTCTGCCCGACAAGGGCACCGAGATTCGCGGACTCGATGCGGCGGCTGCGACTGAAGGCGTTGAGATTTTCCATGCCAGCACAAAGCGTGATGGATCGCGGCTGGTGGCGGATGGTGGCCGCGTGCTGAACGTGACGGCGCGCGGCAAGACGGTTGCAGAAGCGCAAGCGCGCGCCTATGCGGCGATTGCGAAAGTCGATTGGCCGGGTGGGTTCTGCCGGACGGATATTGGCTGGCGGGCTATTGCGCGGGAGAAGGGGTGATTCCCTCTCCCCATCGGCTTCGATGGGGAGTGGGTTAGGGTGAGGGGCAGCCGCTTGTTCGAGCGTGTTGCTGCCTCTCACCCTAACCCTCTCCCCGTAAAGGACGGGGAGAGGGGAGGGATAGCGCCCACTCGACCCACAGCTTCACACGCGCTTCGGGATGCGGTGCGGTGATGAAATCGGTGATCACGGCGACGCTGTCGGCTCCGGCCGCGAGCACGCCGCCGGCGCGTTGCGGTGTGATGCCGCCGATGGCGACCAATCGAATGGCTCCGATGCGTTTTTTCCAGTCCGTGATGCGCTCGAGCCCCTGGGGTTCCCACGTCATCGCTTTGAGCTTTGTTTCGTAGATGGGGCCCAGTGCAATGTAGTCCGGCTTGGCGCGCAGTGCGGTTTCGAGTTCGTCTTCGCTGTGCGTTGAGATACCGAGTTTGAGACCAGCGGTTTTGATGGCGGCGAGATCGGCGCTCGCGAGGTCTTCCTGGCCGAGGTGAATGTAAGTGGCACCTGCGTCGATCGCCGCGCGCCAATAGTCATTGACGATGAGCTGGCACTGAGTGTCGCGCGTGACGGCGACCGCGTCGCGGATTTGACGGGCAACGTCGCCGGGTTCGGCGTCCTTGATGCGCAGCTGGATCGTTTTGACGCCCAGCGGGACCAACCGCTTGAGCCAGCTGGTATCGGGCACGATGGGGTAGAAAACGTCGATCATCGGTTTGCGGTCACAATCTAGCCTACTCAATCCAATCCTCGCCGCCAGGGGAGTGAGGGTCATCGCCAATTAGCCTCTCCCCTTGGGGAGAGGCCGGCGCGGCTCCCGTGTGCTCAGTTGCGCGCCGTTGCCGCTCCGCGCCGGGTGAGGGGGCTTGCTGTTGTCCAAGTGCCAAGTAAATCCCCTCAAGTACGCCCGTTATGTTGTTGATCACATCCGTATTCCATAACCTGAGAACGCGCAGACCTTGAGCTTGAAGTTGTTGCGTTCGAACGGAATCGTATTCTGCCGTTCGATCTAGATGTTGGCTTCCATCGACTTCAATTACCAGATTGGCATCAAAGCAAAAGAAATCGAGAATGTAGTGCCCATGCGCAAACTGGCGCTTGAATTTCCAGCCATCAAGCTGACGATTGCGGAGTTTCATCCATAGCTTCCGTTCGGCTTCAGTTTGAGATCGCCGAAGTGACTTTGCTGTTCCAGTAAGTTTGTGTTTCATATGCTGAGTTCCGCAACGCCCCCTCACCCTAACCCTCTCCCCAGGGGGAGAGGGGATTTTTGAGGGGACGAGAAACTAGGGTTGTCTGCCCAAATCAAAAAACGGTGTGCCGGCGATGGGGGTTGAGGGTTGCGCCATGTCGCGCATTTCCATGAGGCCGGATTCGAACGCGGTGCGGCCGGCCGCAATGGCTTGGGCGAAGGCCTGCGCCATGGCGATGGGGTCGCCAGCCTTGGCGACCGCGGTGTTCAGAAGGCACGCGTCGTAGCCCATTTCCATGGCAGCCGCCGCGTGTGACGGCGCGCCGATGCCGGCATCGATCACCAGGGGAACATTCGGGAAATAGGCGCGCATGCTGCGCAGGCCGTAGACGTTGGCGAGGCCGCGTCCTGTGCCGATCGGAGCTCCCCACGGCATGAGAACTTCACAGCCTGCAGCTAACAACCGTTCTCCGGCACCGAGATCTTCCGTCGTGTAGGGGAACACTTTGAAGCCGTCTCGCGACAGAATACCGGCGGCTTCAACGAGGCCGAACAGATCAGGCTGCAGCGTGTCGTCGTTGGCGATGACTTCGAGCTTGATCCAATCGGTGTCGAAAAGTTCGCGCGCCATCTGCGCGGTGGTGATGGCTTCTTTCGCGGTACGGCAACCGGCGGTGTTGGGCAGCACATGCACGTCGAGCGCGCGGATCAATTCAAGAAACCGTTCACCCGTTCGCCCGCGCGCTTGTTCGCGCCGCAACGAGACTGTGACGATGCCAGCGTGTGAGGCTTTGACCGCATCGGCCATGATCTGGGGCGAGGGATAAAGGGCAGTACCAAGCAGCAGCCGCGAGGCGACCTCCGTGCCGTAGAAGGCGAGGGGACGGGTGCCAGGAGGGTGGCCGGTGAGATGAGGGTCGTGCGCGTTCATGGCGCCAGTTTAGCGGAACTGATGCCCGCGGGGTACTGCCAGATCTGAGACATTGCGGCCCGAATTCAACGCCGCTTCTCCAAGATGGCGCGGCTGGACGAGTCCGCCTTGACGGCGCCCCGGGGCCGTTGTCACGTCGCTCCATTGCGTACCCAAAAGTAGAGAAAGGTTCGTCATGCCGCGTAAGGTCGCCGTTCTGTTCGTGCATGGAATCTACAACCTCAATCTCGAATACCACAAACCCATGCAGGACCGGATCGTGGCCGCGCTGCCCAAGCGGCTACGCGAGTTCGTCGATTTCGAGCCGGTCAACTGGGCGGAAATCGTACGCGAGCATCAGCGCGACTATTTGCAAAAGTGCGCCCAACAAGGGCTGTTTGACGCCACAACTTACCGGTGCATGGCGCTGCAGGGATTGGGCGATGCGGCGGCCTACCAGAAGACGCGCATTCACACCAATTCGTCGTACTACCAGATCCAAGGCGAGGTGCGGGCCGCCATTGACCGGCTCGATGGCCGCGGGGAGCCAGACCGGCCGCTGATTGTCATCGGGCACTCGCTCGGCTGTCACATTCTGTCGAGCTTCGCCTGGGACATCAACACCATCAAGCGCTTTACGCCGGAGCGCTTGCAGTCGGAAGACAACGTGAAGGTGCGCGAGTTCCACGACTACCTGATGAAGGGATCCGCCTTCCGCCGTCTCGATACGCTCGCGGGGTTCGTGTCGATGGGCAACAACATGCCGCTGTTCACCTTTACCTTCGGCCCCAAACGCATCGTGCCCATTACACAGCCGCGCCGGGAGGGCGAGCATCCCGCTTTTCCGGGTGAAGCCCTCGATCCGGCCGTCAAAGACCGGGCGCGCTGGAACAACTATTACAGCCGCCACGACATCCTCGGATTTCCGTTGAGGCCGTTGAATGGCGCGTACGCGGCCGAGCCGCGGCTGACGGATTTCGAAGTCGTGTCAGAAGGCTGGCCGAAGCGCATCTTCAATACGTTCTGGCCAGCACTGAGCGCGTACTCGGCTCACACCGGGTATTGGACGACGAAGCCGGTGATCAAGGGCGCGGCCCGGCTGATTACGGACATCATTACAGCGGGTGATTCAATGCCGAAGTCGCGGTTCGACGTGCTGCGAGGCGCCAAGCCAGTTCCTAAGCCGTCAGCGACCGCTCCAGCGCCCGGCGGAACGGCACCATCGCTGAGCGCGTAAAGCCGAGACCTTGATAGAACGCATGGGCGCGGCCGTTGTCATGGTCCGTGAGAAGCGTGATGCGCTGACAGCCGGCCGTGCGCGCGGTTTCGATGGCGTTGGTCATGAGTTTGCGGCCAGTGCCGCCGCCGCGGCAGCTCTCATCAACGACCATGTCTTCCAAGGTCGCCACACGGGCGCCCAGTGCGGTCGAGACGGTGTACAGGAGAGCCACCATTCCAGTGACCGTGCCGTCGCGCTCGGCCACGAGAAGCGTTCCCGCTGACGGATCGGCCAGGATCATCATCAGCCCGCGCGCGTTGGCGGCTGGGTTGGGCACGAACTCCGCTTCCTGCGCGAACAGCTGGCCCAGCAGCCGGGTCATGGCCGGGACGTCGTCCTGCGTCGCGATGCGAACCTGGATCATTCTGCGATGGCCTTTCCTCGTGCAAACAAGTTGTGTGCACGCAGTCGTGACTTTGCCCGAATTGACGTTATGTTGTAACAGGTATTCGCAGGGCCATGGGTGGCCACCCAGAGCAGATTTGGGCAGAGCAGATGTGGAGTGACGGATGATCAAGGCCAAGGCCATCGCGGGTGTGACGTGCGCGCTATTCGCGGTGGGTGTTACAGCCGCCCAGGCGGCAAGCCTCGTGTCGGCCAAAAAGCTCGAGATCAACGTCGATGAAGCCAAGGTGGAAGCCGAGCGGCAGGCGTTATGGGGCAAGATCGGCGGCTGGTGTGCGATCGCCGATTGGCATCCCTCGATCGCCAAGTGCGAAGAGAGCAAGGACGGCGACACGGAGTTCCGCACGCTCACGCTGAAAGATGGCGGCATCATCAAGGAACAGCTGCTGGAGCGCGGTTCGGCCACCTATAAGTACGCGATCGTTGAAAGCCCACTGCCAGTGAAAAATCATTCGGCGCAGTTCTCGATCACGCCCGATGATGACGATCTCGACGAGATCAATGTCTTGTGGTCAGCCACCTATGACGCAAACGGCAAGGACGACAAGGAAGCCCGCGGCGTGATCGACGGTATTTTCAAAGACGGCATGGACAGCATCAAAGCCAAGTACGGCGCCGCGCCTGCCGGCGCGAAGGACGATGGCGGCAAATGAAGCAGTCGCGCCGTACGTGCATTGGCTGCATGGAATGGCGGTTGCTGACCGGGGTCAAAGGGCCTTGCGTTCGGCAACATCGTTGATGGTGTCGGCAATCCACAAAATCGCCATGGCCCCCGCCACGGAACCGGCGACTTGCACGATCGGTGTGATCACCTGCCCACTTAATCCAAGTGACCCGAGAAGCCCCGACAACAGCGTTGCGCCGGCGAGCCCGCCGATACCGCCTGAAACGAGCGATAACATTGCTGTGACGTAGCCCTTACTTCGCCCATGAACGAAACCGGCAATAAGACCAGGCACAATCAAACTGGCCAAAATGGCCGCCGTTAGAATTTCCATGACGCACACCCACGAGGACGCAAAACGATCAAGTAGCCGCGTTGTGGATAACCATAGCATAAGCTTTGCGCCTCTGGGAAGATCCGATCCCGTCATAATGCTTGCTCACGTCGGAGGTCTTGTGAGTTGCACCGTTGCACGCGGGTCCGGGGGGCGTCCGATAGACCAAACAAACGGACGCCGAGGTCCGTTTAACGCCCAATCTTTGGAGCAATCTTAATGACGCCCGGTGGTGCAGTGGTGGTGGGCATGATGCTCCTGACCGGATCGGAGTGGGGACTGCCGGGCGGTGGCGAGTCACTGAGCGTTCAGTTTATCGACGGTCGCGTGCCGGGCGGTAGCGGCTGTAACCGCTTTGGCGGGTGCTACAGCCAGGACGGCGCGACCGTCCGGATCAGCCAACTGATCTCAACTCATATGGCCTGCGCGGACGATGGTATGCGCAAAGAGCGCGACGGGCTCGCCATGCTTGCCGCGGTTCGCCCGGTGGACGCGCGGCATGCCGTTTTAGTACTGAACGACGCGGCGGGGACCATTCTCGTCACACTCGCGTGCTGCGATTGGGACGAACGCATCAACGAAAAACAACGGGCGGAGAAGCTCTTGCTCCGCCCGCCCGCTGTAGTCCACTAACCGGCTCGCTTAAAACCCGAAGTGAAGCGAGAGGCCGCCATGCCGGCGGCCGTAGTAGCGGTAGGGATAGCCGCCGTAGCCACCATAACCGCCGTAGTAGTATGGGCTATAGCCGCCGTAGTAGTACGGACGATAGTAACGGCGATAACCGTAGTGCCGATGGCGAAAATGACGGTGCGAATGGTGCCGATGGCCCCAGTGGCGATGCCGGTGACGGCGCCCCACCGTTTCCGCCGGGGACGCCTTCGTGGCGTCAGGTGCGGTGGCTTGCCCAGCTGCGCCGATGGGATTGGCGGTTGCCGGAGCCGACAGCGCCAATGCACCTGCCACAGCGGCCAGCGCGAGAGCGATGTTGAGTTTCATGATGGTCTCTCCCTGTTCATTGGAGTGAGTGCGTGATCGTACCACTCTATACGCAGCACGGCACCCGCAAGTTCCCTGTGTACGAAAAGATTGCGGCGGATCAAGATCTTAAAATCTCTAAAACCGGGAATTTTTTCCCGGGTTGTGAGGCCCCGGGCCGCGATGCGCCGGCGTTTTTGTAACCCAGGCGGGCGGGATCATGACGTCTTTTCCGGCGGATGGCGCTTGTCGCCGCGCTTGTTCTGACGGCGCACATAAGTCACCAGCGCTTGCGGAAATTCGGCCTTGGCTTTGAGGGCTGCAATCAGCGCGTCTTCGGCTTCGACAAGTTTGTGGGCGGACCGGCCCGCGAGTTTCAGTCCGACAGCAAAGTGCATCTGGACCTCCTGGCAGTGGGGGATGCGGACCGGAGGGTAGCATGGGATTAGGGAATGGGGAGTGGTGAATAGGGAATGGGGTTTCGGGTCTTGGGTGTCGGGGCTCGGAGGAGCGCCGCGTAGTCAAAGATCCTCATCGTTCCGAGACCCGAAACCCGAAACCCAAGACCCGATCTCATCTTTCCGTCATCCCGGCCGGGCCGTTTTTCACGGCGAGAGCCGGGACCCAGGAGAGTTGGCGGCGAAGCCGTCGTGTTTTTTCAGTTTGCTTATCGTGTCTGCGGCGAGTCTTTCGCTGGGTCCCGGATCTGCGCTCCCCCGGATCAAGTCCGGGGTCGCTTGTCCGGGATGACGGAATTTTTTTTCACGGCTGCCGCACGTCCTGTGTGCCGCTCCAGCGGGGTCAGGCACGTCGCGGGGCCGGACGGTGTCAGACACCGTTCGATCCCATTCGCCGTCAGCCGCCGCCTACGGACAATTGGGACTCGCCAACGGAAGTGAGGAGTGGTTAATTTGAGGATTAGTCGGGTGGCGGGATGTTGCGTGAGTGTGGGGGTGGGGGATGGTTTCAGATACCTTAGAGCAGTTGTCCCAAGTCTGGGAGTGGGCTGTTGAACAAGTCACTATCGCTGCTGGCGCCGCACTTGGTTTTGATCCGACGACGGTGGTGCCCTGGGCGCAACTGATCGCCGCGCTATTGGCTATAGTCCTAACGAGTTTTGGACTTCTAAATCTGTGGCAACGGATCGGCTCACAACGGCGCAAGCTGCTCGTTGATTACCTAAGCACCGAAGAGAAGAGACTGGATGAAAAGCGAACTGACATTGCTCGCCGTCTACAAGTTCCGCGAAAACGTAACGAAAAACTTGAGCCGATGAATGTCGACGCTGCGCTTGAAACAGCCATTCGATACCATGAAGCTGGGAAGTTCAGAAAAGCTGAAGCCATGCTGGAGCGGCTTTATACCGCCGTCGATGATCGCAAGACGATTGCGGGGCGCCAGGCGGAGGTAGCGAAGTTGCAAGTTGCAGCAATTCATCTATTTCGCGGGTCCATGCTTGCATCGCAATGCAAGCCACTGGACGCGATCCGGCAGTTTGAGGAGGCGCTAAGTGAAGTCCCAAACGACTTCGAAGCTCGTCGCTACATCGTTGAGCAGTATCTAAAACTAGTATCGTTGAACCCGGTGCTGCGGGTCGGCTACTTGCAGAGTGCAAACAACGCTTTGAGTGAATTTACGAAGCGGGCTGCAGCCGATCCACTTCGGGTTGTCGAAGGCAAGATGCTTCAAGGTCTGATTTATGAGGCCCAAGTTAGTCTTGGGAATGCTCATCAGACACTCGTGTCAGCAGCTGAAGAAGCGAAAATTACGTCTGATCAGTTGCTTATTGCTCAAGTCAACGAACACTTGGGACGGGTATGTGAGTATCCCAACTTGGAATATTGGAAAGTGGCAAAGGAGGCTTATCAGTCTGCCGCGGCCGCTTTTCAGAAGCTAGATCGCATCGAGGACCAAGATCGTATGATCCAATGTTTTCAACGCGTATCAGAGAGGCAGGCTGCTCAATCGAAATCCGCTGCGTCAAGGCAGCTGTCGATACCAATTGCAATGCCGCCGCCTGTTAAAGACCCGAAGCTATCCTGACAATCGTGCCGACTGCATACGCTCCACCGCATGCCAACAACGCATTCCCTGCGCTCTCCCACGCGGCCATGGTCAGCATGTAGCTCGCGCCGATGGCGGCGAAGCGGGCGCTGAGTTTGCGCTGCTCAAGAATGGAAATCGTCGTCAGCACGAGTACGCCGGGGATCACGGCCCATACGGGCGCGCCTGCGAAGGCGGCGAGCGACGTGGCGAGAATGGCAAGAAACGCGATCATGAGGTTCACCCGAATCAATCACGCGCACATACGCAACGAGAGAGTTTGGGCCGGGTAGAAGCAAGGCGCGAGGATCGCCATCCCACAGATATGGTGTGTCAAAGCGTGATTTGCGACCCGGTGTGTCGGGCGCGTCGCGCGTCTGTTCCCTCTCCCTATGGGAGAGGGCAGGTTCGCCATGACTTAGCTTCAGCTAAGTCATCCTCGGCGAACCGGGTGAGGGGTTACGGTCCCTCAGTTTCGAAATCAAAACCCCTCACCCCAACCCTCTCCCTATGGGAGAGGGAGTGACGCCGCAGGACCGCTTGGTCCGGTGCAGGATCACGGTGCATTTTGGTTTCGCACACCACCGGCACGATCGCTATCGCGACGCGGGGATGACGGGATGAGAGAGCGGCGTAGGGCGCATGAGGTTTGCGATCTTGCGAACTGGAATGCGCCGAATGGCGACGAACTCCGGCGCACTGCGCGCGCTAAGTGCAAAGCCGGGGCTATTGACGCCCTACGGTGCGGTGGCTGTGCGGGCTACGGGCTGTTTCATGCGGGTTTGGGTGGCCACAGTGACGGGGCCGCCGGTGCTGTGTTTGCCGTTGGCGCTTGCCCCTCCAGCCGGGCTTTCGTGGCTTGCCGTTCAAGCTGGCGAACGTATTCCTCCTCGGCAAGCGCATTTGGGTAATACACACGACCTAGATCGTCACTCCTGAGTTGATCTCCAAGTCCAAGGTCAACGGCCATGTCAGTGAGAAGTTTTTGCGTCCGCTCTTCTTGCACATGGCGTGGCAACTTCTTCGAGGCATCAAACGAAACAAAAAGTTCGGCCCACGCATCCCGTACTGCGCGGCAGTCGTGAAAGACGACGTCGACTAGATTGAGTGCACGGACCCCGTCAAGAGAGGCAAGTGAAGCGCGTTCTTGCATTAGAGCCGCAAACACGTGCAGTTTCAAACGCCGGCGTTCGTTATCGCGCTCGGAAGTTTGCCGAAGATCTTCGCCCAACTTGGCAGCAGACCGTGGCGCTTGCCACGCAGCAAAGGCTGCAAACCCCGCGGCCATCGCGGAAAGTGTAGCAAATGCCAACTGGACCCACTCAGACATCGAGCCCCCGCAACCTCACAAGTTTCACGTTCACTGGCCCCAATGGGGTCTCGATCCGCATACACTCCCGTTGGGTAAAGTCTGTTGGGAGTGATAACTTCACTTCATAGGAGATGCCGTCCGGGCCGCTAGTTGCTCCTTGGATTGTATTTCCGCCGGGCGGCAGCGAGACGGTGAGCATGCCCTCCATGCCCCCAGTCGGCAATTCGCGATAGCGACCATCGAACTTGGTGCCCATTGGATCGGCCCCCACAATACTTCCCTTTCGAAATACAAAAACCGCGAATCCATTCGACTCGCGACCAGACATATACGCGCTGTAAAAGCCGTTCACGGTATCACTCATTGCCAGCCTCGCAGAACCAGGGGGTGGTTCTTAATTCAGTTTGATGTTGGATCGCCGGAAGAACAATCAAGAGGGGCGCATATTCTTAAAGTCGTGGACCAATCACACATATCGATTGTTTCCAAAGACGAATCGTGATTTCGCGCCGCCAAAAGCCCAATGCGGATCAAAGCAATTGTTTTATCGCTGTTGAAACGTTTCGAAGGTTACAGCTTATCAACCTCTACCTCCCTGAGTGCATCCCCCACCGCTCCTCTTGAACTCGAATGTCGGCTAACATCCGGTCGAGAAGCAAACACGTCCGCTTGAACAAATCACTCCCCCGGCGGTAGTCCGCCGGGGCGAAGAAGTCGACGCGGCCGGCATTGAACAGGTCGAGACATTTGGTGGCGGGTTCGCCCGGCGTGTGAACGGCAATGGCGTGGCCGCCGGACTTTTTCATGAGCGCCATCGACGGCACGTCGGTGTCGCCGTCGCCGAAGTAGATCATGTTGGAAAACGGAATCGGGCGCGCGTCTTCCGGCATGTGCGCGTTGATGCTCTCGGACTGGTCCTCGATGCCCTTATTGATGCGGAACAGATATTGCGTCTTGCCGGTGTCTGTGATGACGCGCTTGGGGAACGGGGTCTCGTAGGGCTCGAACCAGTATTCGGACGCGAACACGTTGTGGAAGTGGTGATAGATCGGCGTGCCTTCGACAATCTCGGTGAGGCCCGATGAGACGAGGTAATGGCGCAGCGTGACGCCGCTGCTCTCTGAGCGCAGCGCGACGTAGGCCGCGATTTCGTCAAACCACGTTTGCACGCCCTGATAGAGTTCGACGGCCGCACCTTGCGCGACGAGATCGGCGCGGTCGATCTTCAGGCCTTTATCTTTGGCCTTCTTGTACATCAGGTGCATGTAGGTGATCAGCGGATCGGCGCCCTGGGCTTTGGCAACGCGCCCGCACTCGGCCCAGAAGTCCTTGGCGTCGATGCCAAGCTGCGGCAGGAACGAATATTCCTGCATCGGCTTGGGCGACAGCGTGCCGTCGAAATCGTAGACTAGCGCGATCGTCTTTTTCGTGTAGCCGGAGGCCGGCGCTTTCGCGTTGGAGTTGGCCGCGCGTTGGGCAGGCTTGGCCGCCGCAGTTGTCTTGCTTGCGGATTTCGCGGGTGGTGCTTGCGGTGCTGCCGCTTCGATCGCTTCGCGCATGCGTTCCGCGACCTTGTCCGCCCGCTTTGCACCACTCGCCCGCTCAGTCATCCGAATGCTCCGTTATCGAAAATGGGAAGTGGTGTCAGACACCATTGAAGTGGTGTCTGACACCGGTCGCGCGACACCGGTCACGCCGTCGATACAACTTTGAGGATTGTTGTGCGATGATTCGGGCGGCGGGTTGAAGGCGGGATGTCACCCTCTCCCCGTCGTTTGCGGGGAGAGGGTCGGGGTGAGGGGCAGCCGATTGCTCGAGCGTTACTGCCCCTCACCCTAGCCCTCTCCCCGCAAGCGGGGAGAGGGGATTGGCCATCAATAGCCGCGGGCGCCGTTGCCAGCCGTCTTGATCAGGACGCGCAGCCGCATCCGGGATCGCCGCAGTTTCGGGTTTTCTACGCTTTGGCCGATTTCGTTTTGGCGGGTCCGTGGTCATGGTCGTGGGCGTCGTGTGCACCGCCACAGCATCCGCCGTCGGCACTGTGTTCATGGCTGTGGTCATGATCATGCGCGTGGTGCGCGCCGCCGCAGCAACTGCCGTCGTGCGCGTGGTCGTGGCCATGCTCATGGCTGTGCGCGTCGGGATCGACCAACGCGGCCGCTAAGCGCCGCTCAACCGCCATCGAGTGTTCGCGCGGCGCGTTGGGGGCTTCCATGCACAGCGCCATCAGTTCGGCGGCGATGCGGATGTCGTCGACCTGGCCGAGATAGTGGCGGCGCAGGCGGCCCTGGCGGTCAAAGATCAACGTCGTCGGCGTGCCCTGGATTTCGTAGGCGTCCATGGTTTTGGGAAGGTCTGTGCCGTTGGGCTCATCCTTGGCGACCGGGAACGTGAAGTCCTTCGTGCCAATGAACTCTTCGAGAGCTGTCGCGGATTGGGTGCCGGGATCTTCGAACGCCGTGTTGAGCCCGAGGAC
Organism: Hyphomicrobium sp.; assembly: GCA_031413815.1. Taxonomy (GTDB): domain Bacteria; phylum Pseudomonadota; class Alphaproteobacteria; order Rhizobiales; family Hyphomicrobiaceae; genus JAGVSR01. The sequence continues at coordinate 13,381 of JANOFU010000071.1, forward strand.
GACGACTTCATCGTCGCTGAAGTTCGTGGCGAGCCGCTCGGCTTGCGGGAGGCCGTGCTTCAACGAGCCGGGACAATGCATCTGGAACGCGGTCACCAGCACGACTTTGCCTTTGAGCGCGGCCAGCGGTTTGGGCTCGGGCGTGTTCAGCCAAGCGGAGACCGTCAGCTCGGGTGGGTTCTGGGGGTCGAACATGGAAGCGTCCTTCTGCGGCATGGCCGGGCGGGAGTGGGTTCGTTGGCCCCTATATATGCGATCCAGGCCGCGCGCGGCAGGGGCGGAGGGCCGCAGCGCACCAGAAAAGCCTGTGCGAGGGGTGCGCCGTTGCTTGACAGCGCGGCAGGGGCGGGCGACGAGCGGCGGAACCTCACGTCAGTAAAAGGCAAGCGCCATGGCCAACTCCTCACAATCATCCAATGCCGCCGCCAATCGCGCGCGGTTGATCGAGATCGTCAAGGCGCGGTCATTCCAGGAAGGCCCGGAGATGACGCTGGCGTCCGGCAAAAAATCGACGGTCTATTTCAACATGAAGCCGGCGATGCTCGACAGCGAGGGCGCGCATCTGATTGCGACGATGATCCTCGATCAATTGGAGGGGGTGGAGGCCGATCTCGTTGGTGGGTTGGAAATGGGTGCGGTGCCGATTGCGTCGGCGGTGACGGCAGTGGCGCATTCCCGTGGGCGCAAGCTGCCAGCGTTTTTCGTCCGGAAGCAGGCCAAGGAGCACGGCACCAAGTCGCTGATCGAGGGTCTCGGCCGCGACGAGACGATGGTGGGTCAGAAGGTTGTGATTGTCGAAGACGTGACGACGACGGGTGGCTCGTCGATCAAGGCGGCGGCAGCGATCCGCGCGGCGGGCGGCACAATCGTGCGCGTGATCACGATTGTCGACCGGCAGGAGGGCGCGCACGAGGCGTTCGCGGCTGCCGGGATTGAGTTACACCCGCTGCTGGTGCTGGCGGACTTTAAGGGGCGGTGATCGCGGCCTACGCGATCCTGCCAGCCTCACTCAGCTTTTGATTTCGATGTTTTTTCAGTTTTTGCGGTCGCATCGTCCTTGCTTGTCGCGGCGACTTTGGCGGTCTTGCTGGTCTTTTTGACGGTTGCGGATTTGGCCGTGGCCTTAGTGGTCTTCACGGATTTTTCAACCGCGGCAAGCTTGGTGGCCTTGACCGCTTTGCCGTCCGCCGTTGACTTGGCGGACTTGGCAACGCTGTCCGGCTTGCCCGTCTTTGACGCGTCCGCTTTGTTCAACGTCTTTGCGGACTTCGTGGTCTTCTCAACGCTGGCGATTTTGTTGCCGGTCGCGGCTTTTGCAACAGCGGGTGTCTTCGCGGCCTTGGCAGCAGGCTTTGCGCTGCCGTTGGAAGCAACGGCCGCAGATGTCACCGCTTTGCCAGCTTTCACGCCGGCCGATGGCTTTGCGGATTTGCCAGCATTGGCCGCGTTGCTGGCTTTGCCCGGCTTACCGTTGTTGCCTGTGCTGGCGATTTTAGCGCCTGTGCTGCCCGTTTTCGAACTCTGTGCCTTGCCGGAATCTTTCAGTTGCTTGACGCTCGCCTTGCTGGACGTGCCGCCTGATGCGTTTAAGGCGGCAACCTGTGTCGCCGTCTTCCCGGATTTTGAGAGCGGGGTCGCTTTTGCGGTTTTGGCAGTCGCCGTCTTCTTTTCAACCGTGCTCAGTTTGGCCGTTTTGGATGGTTGCCCGGTGCCCGGCTTTTTCTGCGCGCCAGCGGATTTGGATTTATCCTTTGGCTTGGAGGCTGCCGTCTCTTTGGCGCTACTTGATTTCCTCGCGCTCCCTGTTTTCTTGGCGGTCTCAGCCGTCTTGGCCGGTAGGGCGTCCGGCTTGTCGAGCTTCGCCTTGTAGGTCTCGATGTCCGCCTTGGTGATGTCGCCCGAGTCCACAAGCGCGACGATGCACGGCGAAGAGAGCCCCGGTCCGACCCCCCGCATACATTGGCGCAACCCGTCGCTGCCGACCGAGTGGGCGCTGCAGTGCTGGAGATAGTCGCCCTGGCAGGCGCTCTTGACCTTGTCGCTTACGGCCTGGGCGGCAGGGATCACGGCGATCACTGCTACGGCCATAGCCGCAGCGCGTACGGCGCACCTGTATAGTCGCAGTTTCGATATGCCCATCATGTTAACGTAGCCTCTCAAAGGATTGACGCTCCTGGAGGAACCTCGATTAAGTCGAGAGTGTCACCATACGGCCCGGCAATCAACCGTCCGGTCTTAGTCTGCTTCCGAACGGGTTAGTCCGGGGCGGGTGGGGCAGGGGCTATGGCGCGTGCCGGACGACGAGTGGCCGCGTGCGCAGAGGTGCAACGCCGCGGTCACGAAATGGACGGCACGGTGGGCGGCCCACTTTCCCTGTTGAAGTTGGTTGCGAATACTGAGACCGTCTCAATAACAAAAGTCAGCGGTGTGCGGTCGCGCATCAAGCATGACATGGGCGCGTTTCGTTTTTGAGTTTGTGCTGCAGTCCAAGGGCCAAAGGGGGGTCCCATGCGACAGCTCATTCGCGCTGTTTCCGGTCTTGCCGTAATCGCCGCGCTCGCCACCGCGAGTTCAGCCGCCGTTGCCGAAGGCTGCGCATCCCAGAAAAATCTGAAGGAAGCAGCCGTTGCAACCGGTGTTCTATCGAAGATGGGGAACGCCACACGACTGGCAGGCCTTGACGATCCCAACATCAAAGTTGGCCCGCTGACATTGCTCGCGCCATCGGATGCCGCGTTCGATGCGCTGCCGGCCGGTTTCCGGGAAAAACTTTTGGCGCCCGAGAACAAGCAGCTGCTAACCGATCTGCTGATCTATCACGCCATTCCGGGCGAGTTCCCGACCGAGCGGCTGCTGAAAGCCAAAGCGCGCAACTACACGATCAGCTCGATCGGCGGGGAGGACTTGGAAATCACCAAGCGCCGCGCGGACGGCGTGGCGTCGATCGATCTGGCAGGTGCGAGAATTACGCAGGCCGATATCATAGCGACAGACGGCATCATCCATATCATTGATAAGGTTCTGATCCCGCCGCATGTGATGGAAGCGCTGTCGCAACCGGCGGCTGGTGCTGCCGTGGCCGATGCGGAGGACGTTGCGCCGGTTGGTGAAGGCGATCAGTAGGGCCTTGTCCTGGCTTCTCGAGAGCAAACTTTGACCGGTATCAGCGTTGACCGGTGGTAGACACCACTCACTGGTCTCTGACACCGTTTACTGACACCGCTCCCGCTTCAACACTTCACACATCCGTGTCCGGAGTTGTCTTGATCTGGCCGCGGACTTCGGTTGTCTCCGCCGCTGTTCCAGACGTGACGTATGCGAGACCAGACACATGACAGCCATCCGCCCGACGCGCGCAATCGCCGTCCGCGATGGGGTCATCGCGGGCACCGCCTGCTTCTCACTCCTGGGTACACATGAGCACGTCTCACTCGACGGGGTCCGCGCCGCACGCGCCTGACGTCCGTCTCTGCACCACTGACAAATCCTGGATCGAGGGCGCCGCTCTCGAACAACTGAACACGACGGCGCGCCTGCCCGGGATGGTGCATGGTGCATGCAGCAGGCGTGACGGCGGCCAAGGCCGATGCGGATCGCGATCGCTGGGCGCAGCACGATCAGCTCGAACGCGGCAAGCCGGTGCGGACGTTTAAGGGCGTGGAGTTCCGGGAGGAGAGGTGAGCATCATTTTCCCTCTCCCCGTTCTTACGGGGAGAGGGCTAGGGTAGGGGCAGCGCCGAGTTCGAACAGACGGCTGCCCCTCACCCCGGCCCTCTCCCCATGCAAGGGCATGGGGAGAGGGAGCATGAGAAAGAATTTCTCCCGTGACATCCTCCGCCTCCCCGTTTCCGCCGCGCGAATTGCCCGCCCACTACAACGATCTCGGTGGATCGCTGGCACATGCGTGGGCGATGCTGGAGCGGGGCGCGAAAGATCGCCATGCTGCCTTTCACACGCCGGTGGTTGGAACTGTCGATGAGCGCGGGCAGCCGAGCCAGCGGGTGATGGTGCTGCGGGCGGCCGACGTTTCGCGGCGCAGGCTGCGGTTTCATACCGATGCACGGTCCGGCAAGCTCCAACATATTGGGCTGCTGCCGCGCGTGAGCGTGCTGGCTTACGACCCATCCGCCAAACTCCAGTTGCGATTGGGGGCTGTGGCGGCGCTGCATTATGCCGATGACGTTGCGGCCGCCGCGTGGGCTAAGACGCTGCCGCAAGGCCGGTTGTGTTACGAGCAGATCCCTGGATCGGGCGCGCCCATCGCTGAGCCGCTGGCCGAACTTCCGGCCGACGCCCGGTTTGCCAAGGGCGAGGATGGAGCCGCCAATTTTGCTGTGCTTGTGCTGACCGTCGATAGTCTCGAATGGCTTTATTTGGCGATTGAAGGCCATCGCCGGGCGCACTGGTGCTGGGACGGGACAGACTGGCAAGGGGCCTGGCTGGCACCCTGACAGTCCCTTGATTTCCAGCCATTTTAGCCCCACATCTGGGCGGAGGGGTCGGCTCTGTGATGTGGGTCACAGACATGTCGCGGCAATGGCGGCATAGATCCTTGAGACCACTGCCGCGCAGCGCGTCACGCGCCGGCCAACAGTTGTTGAGGACCATCTCCCATGAAGTCGATTTGGCTTGTTGCTGCCGTAGCTGTGTTGGCGCTGATGCCTCTTGCGCCGGCCACGGCGCAAGACATGCTCGATATGGTCGACTTAAAGTCCGACGCGTTTACCAAATCGGAGATGTCGCGCGCGGATATCGAAACGGCTCTCGGCAAACTGAAGGACGGCGAAAAGCTCGACCTGACGGCGAAGGCCTTGAATGGTCTGGATCTGTCCAAGATGGATCTGCGCCGCGTCGTTCTGCAGTCGGCGCGCTTGATGATGGTCAACCTGTCGGGGGCGAACCTCGAAGGCGTGAACCTCGATAGCTCGTGGTCGCTGAAATCGGATTGGTCGGGCGCCAACCTCAAGGGCGCCAGCATGTTCGGCACGCAGCTGATTGGATCGAAGCTCGACGGCGCGGATATGACCGGCGCGCGCGTCGCCGGCGATTTCTCCAAGGCCAGCATGTTGGGCGTGACGCTCGACGGCGCGGATTTATCGGCGGATGAAAAGAACCAGTCGATGGGCCTGATGCGCGGTACGTTCCGGTCAACGAACCTGGAAGGCGCGTCGTTCAAGGGCACCAACATGACGCGCGCGTTGCTGGAGTTTGCGTCGCTGCGGGGAGCAAACCTGACAGGCGCCAAAATGAATGGTAGCGAAATTGCAGGCGCGGATCTGACCGGCGCGGATGTGACGGATGCCGATTTTGAGGGCGCGGACGTCAACTCCGCCAAGATCGGCGCCATGAAAAATGCCAGTGCGGCAAAGAACGTCGACAAGGCGAAGAACCTTGAGAAGGCCTTTAGGGCAAATTGAGCGCGCATTAGCCTGCACCGCCGTCACGGACTGCGGCCCCAGACCTGGACGAGGGTGTCCATCGTGATAGACGAGCCCGGGTGGCGCAGGTGCTCGCGCCAAGCTGCGAGCACGCTGGGAAATCCGGCTTGTAAACTCAGCCCGAGCTTCAGCACGCTCGCGCTATCGTGTGATGCCAACTTCAAAATGAATTCCGTCTGCAGGATTGCGGGGCTAAAATTGCCAAGCTGGCTCCGGAAGCTGGGGCCAGGTGCAAAAAACTCGCGCCTGGTCATTCAGCACCGGCTTGATCCTTCCCGGTCAGTCCAGAGCCTATAGACCAAGATCCATTTAATGCAGTCCGGTGCTGCCACGCTGTCTCCAGGCCAAGCCACACTACAGAAACGGGCATTTCCAGACGTGACGGACCGAACCCGTCACGATCGTGCTGCCGTGATGATGGTGTGGCTTGCTTGCGCCAAAGTTCGCGCGCTTGACGCACGGACCTTTGGCGCAATGACCATACGCCTACATCCGAGGTTCGCCTGGCCGCCACAGCATCGTATGAGGGCTGGCGGCGCTTGCAAGCATATGCCCGAGCGTTAGGATCTCAAGCGCAAGAGCGGCTCTTTTCACATTCTTCTTCTCCAATGTGAGGCTCAATCAATTTTGAGACGGGACTGTTCGGGATCATGCCCCGGCATCGTCAGGGTCACGACAATTGTGGTACCTTTGGATGCTTTGAACGTGCCGGTGCCTTTTAGAAAGTTCGCTGGATCGGCAGCGAGTGCAATGTCTTCTTTCTTGCCTTCCGACAGAACCGCTGCTGTCGCCTTGGCATCCTTGATATCTTCAGGCTTGCCATCTTCGCCGTTGACATGGACTTCTAGCACTCCATCTTTGGCGACAATCTCGAGATGGTGGTGGCCGCTCTCGACGATTTTTCCGCCATGCTTACCGTCATGGGAATGCTTCTCTTCCGCGACGGCTGGGGAGACCGCAAGAACAACGGAAAGAGCAAGTCCGCGAACTATCGACGTGTAGAATTTCGGCATTTGGTTCTCCGACTTCAGGTCTTGGATCAAAAGGCTTCAGCGTGGGTCTTTTCCCCTTCGACGGACACGAGCCGCTCAAGCGGCTTGCGGCCAAACAAAAGAAAGAGAACAGGTGTCAGAAATGCGTCGAGCAACGTGGCGGAAACGAGGCCTCCGAAGATCGTCACTGCGACCGGACTGAGAATTTCTTTTCCCGCTTCATTGGCCCCGATCATGAGCGGCACGAGCGCGATGCCAGCTGCCAGCGCCGTCATGAGAACCGGCGTCAACCGCTCGAGCGTACCGCGTATGATCATTTTTGGTCCGAAGGTTTCGCCCTCGAACAGCACGAGGTTGATGTAGTGGCTGATTTTCAGAATGCCGTTTCGTGTTGCGATGCCAGCCAGTGTGATGAAACCGATGGCACTCGCGACGGAGAACGATTGGCCTGCGATCCAAAGCGCGGCCACGCTGCCAATCAGAGCCAGCGGCACAGCGCCCATGATGATCAGCGCGAGCACTGCTGACTGATAGCGCGTGTAGAGCACGACGAAGATGAGGGCGAGAGAAACCAGAGAAAGTCCTGCGATGAGTTGCGATGCGTCTTCCTGCGCCTGAAACTGGCCTTCGAGGCTGGTGAAGTACCCCTGCGGGAACTTTGCGGCTGCAACTTCGCGGCGGATATCCCCCACGATACGAGCCAGATCAGACCCGTCCGTGTTGGCTAGAACAGCAATGCGGCGGCGGCTGTTTTCGCGCAGGATTTGATTGGGACCATCGGTCTCGACGACCTCTGCGACGGAACTCAACGGAATGCGTCCTGCCGGGCTTTCAATCAACATCTCGCCAAGTGCCCGGGTGCTGCGATCGTCATCACTGAGCCGCAGCACGACGTCGAAACGCTTTGATTCATCAACGATCTGCGACACGATCCGGCCATTCGACAAAGTCTCCAGGGCACTCGTGATGTTATTGGGATTGAGGCCGTAGCGCTTGGCTTTGTCATAGTCCACGCGCACCTGAAGCTGCGGAATCCGAACCTGCTTCTCCGTCTGCAAGTCGGTGATGCCGCGAATGCTTTTGAGCCGCGTCTCAAGATCGGCGGCAAGACCGCGCAAGGTATCGTAGTCGTCACCGTAGATCTTGAGGGCAATCTGGGCGCGAACGCCAGATAGCATATGATCGAGCCGGTGCGCGATCGGCTGCCCCACGGCAATACTGGCTGGCAGAACCGTCAACCGGTCGCGGATATCCGCCAGTACCGCTTCACGGCTCCGCTCAGACTCTTTCAAATCAACATCAAGTTCGCTGTTGTGCACGCCTTCGGCGTGTTCGTCGAGTTCCGCGCGTCCCGTGCGCCGTCCAACGGATTTCACCTCGGGGACTTCGGCGACAATCTGTTCGGCAAGCCTCCCGATCCGGCCAGATTCCGCGAGACTGATTCCCGGCTGCAAAATGACACTGACGAGGACCGTGCCTTCGTTGAAACTGGGCAAGAAAGCGCGCGGCAGAATTGTCCCAGCGGCGGCTGCAGCAACAACGGCGAGTGCGGGAAGGCCGATGACGAAGCCCGGCCGGTCGAAACACCACTCCAGTCCACGCTTCTGCAAACGCTTGAGCGTCCTGACGAGCCACGTCTCGTGTTCCGCCAAATGCTTCATTCGCGGCAGCAGCCAATAGGCCAAGACCGGCGTCACGGTCATCGAGACCAACAGGCTCGCGAGGATGGACACGATGAATGCGATGCCGAGCGGCGTAAACAACCGGCCCTCGATGCCCGAAAGGGCGAATAGGGGCAGGAAGACCAAAACAATAATGGCAGTCGCATACAGGATGCCCGATCGCACTTCGATCGATGCCGAGGCAACGACCTCCTCGATACTGCGCTGGTCGCGTCCGGCTGCAGCGCGATGCTGACCAAGCCTGCGATAAATGTTCTCGACGTCGACGACGGCATCATCGACCAGAGCACCGATGGCAATTGCGAGTCCGCCAAGTGTCATTGTGTTAATGGAGAGCCCTATTTGCTGGAAGACAATAACCGTTGTCAGCACGGACAAGGGGATCGCAATCAGCGATATGAAGGTCGTCTGCCAGTTGAGCAAAAAGGCAAAAAGAACGAATGCGACAACGATGAGAGCTTCAACCAGCACCCGCTTCACGTTGGCGATTGAGGTCTCGATGAACGTCGCCTGCCGGAACTGAATGTCAGTGACGCGCACTCCCTCCGGCATCACCCGTTGCAGATCGGGAAGCATCGCCTCGATTTGCTGTGTTATGCGCACTGTGTCGGCATTGGGTTGCTTCTGTACGGCGAGAATGACGGCGGGTTTGGCATTGAAACCGGCATCTCCCCGCTTGGTGCGGGCGGCGAAATTCACGTTCGCGACTTGATTGAGCGAGACGACTTGTCCCTCCCTGTAGGCCACCACGAGGTTTTTCAGATCATCGATCTTTGTGGTCCGCGCAATGTTGCGGATCAGATACTCGCGGGCCTTGAGGTCGACGAAACCACCGCCCGTGTTCGCCCCGAATTTTTGAATGGCGCTTTCGATGGCTTCGAAGCTGATGTTCAGTGCCGCCATTTTGCGGGGATCGGGAATGACCCGGTATTGGCGCACTTCGCCGCCAATCGGGATGATCTGCGAAACACCAGCCACCGTCAGCAGCTGCGGCCGTACCGTAAAGTCGGCCAACTCCCGCAACGTCATGGGATTGGCCGTTTCGCTCGACATGGCAATCAGCATAATCTCACCCATGATGGACGAGATCGGCCCCATTTGAGCCGCAACATTGGCCGGGAGCTGCTCACGGACCAATTGCAAGCGCTCGGAGACTTGCTGGCGCGCGCGGTAGATTTCGGTCGACCAATCGAATTCAACGTAGACAATCGACAGGCCGACACCCGAGACGGAGCGCACCCGCGTGACACCCGGCATACCGTTCATCGCGGTTTCGACCGGGAACGTGACAAGCAATTCGACTTCTTCTGGCGCTAGTCCGTCCGCTTCGGTGATGAGCGTGACCGTCGGACGGTTGAGATCGGGAAAGACATCGACGGGCAGCGTGCGCAATGTCATGAGCCCATAGAGCATCAAAACCACTGCGCCGATGAGGACGAAGAGCCGGTTGGCGAGACTGCCGCGGACGATCGCGTTGAACATGAATGGGTTCGCCCTTAGCGGATCTGGTTGATCAGCTCGGCACCGCCGATGACGATCCGATCGCCTTTTTCGAGCCCGGCAATGGCCAACGTCCGTGCGCCATCAATCTGAATGGTTCTGACTGGCACCGGCCGGAAGCGTTCAGGCGACACCTTGACCCAGACTTGGGCCAATGAGTTGCCACCGCGCACGACCGCCGCATCCGGCAAAATAAAGCCGCTGGCGGTCTCCTTCGTTTGCACAAACACTTTGACCGGAGCGCCGATCGCGAGCCCCGAATGGGTTTCGTCCATGCGGAATAAGAAGGGCCGGGACTGCTGTCTGAGCGCCGGTGATCGCCCCGCGTAGGAAAGCTTGAATGAATGGCCTTCATTGTCGAGGGCAAACGCCGACGCGATATCGCCATCACTATGCACATCGGTGCCAATGCCTTCGACCCATAAGCGGTTGGGATCGACGATTTCGAACAAGGTATCGCGCGCGGAGACAACCTGACCGGCGCGGACGTTGGCGAGCGAGATAATGCCGCTGACGGGGGCCTTGAGTTCGAACTTGTCGACATCTTTCGCCGCCAGCACGCGCTTTTGTTCGCGCAACGCATTGAGTTCGGCTTTGGTGTCGTCAATGTCCCTTTGGGCAACGACGTTGGCAATGCGCGTCAGACGGGAGAGCTTCTGGCCGGCAATAATGAGCTTGCCTTCAACTTCGGCGCGCAACTGTTGCATGGTGCCGAGGTCTGCAATCGGGATCGTCGGCGTCAAGAGGGCCAGCACCTCTCCGGCTTCAACGTTTTGGCCCACAAACGAGATGCCTCGCTCGCTCAGCTCGATTTTTCCGTCCATCGGCGATTGCACTTGCCCGAACGCTGATGGGTCGGAAACAACGGTGCCAATGAACTCGCGTGTGCGCGCAGCTTTCGTCTCTTCGGCAGGTTGGGTTCGCACCTGGAGCAGGCGCTGTGTCGGTTTGGGAACAAATACAGAGCCATCGGCAAGTTTGCGCGGCACGTTGCCGGATGCAGCAACCCGCCCCGTATCATGACCGCCGTCGCCATGGTCGTGCCCAGGTCCGGCCATCGCTGATGACGCAACGTGCGCGCTCAGTACAACGGACAGTATAAGGGCCGCGGCAGCATCGCGCCGGGCCGCTGACCGAGCCAGGGGCTTGTCTGACACGTGAGACGCCGCTCCGGGCTGAAACTCTGGTTGCGCAGCGTTCTCGCCTTTGAGCCGCCGGGATCGAAAGGCCAGCGCGACCACAAAACCAAGAACCAGCATGCCAGCTATGACTCCAACAACATCCGGACGTGCCAGGACCTGCAGAAGTGGAAGCGGCGCCGCTGTCAAAGCCTCCGTATGATCGGGAATAGTCAGCGTCCCATTCAGAAGGTCTGCGCTGTCACCGGCCGTTACCGTGAAAAGAAGCGGCTTTACGCCTGGCATATCCAGCCACTCGGCCTCCACAACATAGGTGCCGGGTGCGGTGCGGATCGCTTGCAGTGGCGCGATCCCCTCGCCCGACACTTCGATGGTGGCTTGATCAACGGGCTCGTTGGTGGCCGGCCGGTCGAGATACATGGTGAGTTTGTGTCCCTCGGCTGTGGCGACCAGCTCAAATTCAGAACCCGTACTTTCGATGCGTGGGTTCCCGGCGCTTGGCGGCGCGGAGCCTTCCCCGTGACCACCACTATGATCATGCCCGGGACCTGCAAAAGCCGGACTGAGCTGGGTCAGTAGACAAAAAAGCCCTACGATCATTCGGAACATTGCTTTGGCCTATTCATAAGGGCGAGAAGATTGAACGCTGAAACTGCCATCAAACACGGCCCATTTTAGGGACGGCCGAAGTCGATCTGTTTCGTGATGGAGTTTGCGCTGACGGAAACCGGGGAGGCGGAACGACGAGTCCGCAGTCCCGTGACTCACGCCAAGAGACGAGGTGGTCTCAAGACGGGGTACAACAAGTCCCCGAGAAGAAATGTCTGCGCGACACTTGAATGACGCTGACTGGCCTGATCGAACAGGCTCAGGCCCGTCATTGCGGGCAAGAGGCCAATCGAAACGCAGCACTGCGCGTGAAACGTGCAGCACGGCTCGTCTGGATCATCCCCGGACGGGCACGGGTCTGTGGGGCACGCTCGGTCCGCATCGGCGGCGGTCTTGCCGGAATGATGGTGACTATGTTTGTGTCCGTGGCCGCGCTGTCCGGCGGCATCTTCTCCACTCAAGACATGAACGCGTTCAGACGGCAGATGCTCCGGCATGCCGGCAACCGCGCTCACACCATTGCCGCACGCGAGTGCCACGACAATGATCCAGGCCAACACACTGCGGGCGCGTCTCAACATGCCTTTCCTTAGACCGCTATTCGTCTTTCAGGTCAAGACGAATGGGCCTTTCCAACTCCGCAGGATGGCACAAAGTCCTGAACATGACATGAAATTTAGGAATGGTGTTTCCCAAGCTCAGAGAACTACCCTTTCGTATCGTCTGAACTGCAATATGCCGCGAACTGGCATCGTGTGCTGCGTCCGGCCGGCATGCGGTCTTGCAAGATGGCGGACAAATTCGTGTCCGTCACCGGTGACCCTGCGACGGAGTTCTCCGCAATTCCGGCATGCCTGTTCGATCCGCCATGCATGCTGATTGAAAAGTTGTCGGGGTGCCTTCGCTTGTCGCGTCGTTTGACACAACCTACGGGCGACCCCCCTACAACGGCACGGAAATGACGGCCCGCAATCCGCCCATGGAGCTTTCGCCGAGGGCGACGTTGCCACCGTGGCTTTTGGCGATGTCGCGGGCGATGGCGAGGCCGAGGCCGGAGTTGCCTTCGTCCTGATTGCGCGCCTTATCGATGCGGTAGAACGGCCTGAAGACGTTGTCGCGCTCTTTGGCGGGAATGCCGGGGCCGTTGTCGTCGACTTCAATGCGCAGCCACTGGCCCTCGGTTGCCGCGCGAATAACGATGCGATCGCCATAGCGGACGGCGTTGGACACGAGGTTGGTGATGGCGCGCTTGAAGGCATTGCGTTTCAGGGGCAGCACAAGGTCCGTCTTGCTGCGCCGCAGTTTGAGGTCGATTGGCGTGCCGTAAACCTGGGCCTCTTCGTAGATTTCTTCCATCATCAGACGCAGGTTGGTGGGCTTGGCTTCTTCCCCGCCGTCGCCGCGCGCAAACGCCAGGTAGTCCTCCAGCATGTGCTGCATTTCGTTGATGTCAGACCGCATGGACCGCGTTTCGGGATTGTCCTCCAGGAATGCCAGTTCAAGTTTGAATCGCGTAAGGACAGTTCTCAGGTCGTGGCTGACCCCCGCCAGCATCGTGGTGCGCTGCTCGACATGCTGCGTGATGCGGTCGCGCATTTCGATGAACGATTGCGAGGCTTGGCGCACTTCACGCGCGCCCCGCGGCTTGAAATCATCGGGAACAGGGCGGCCCTTGCCGAACGCATCCGCCGCTTCGGCCAGCCGCAGGATAGGCTTGATCTGATTGCGCAAGAACAGAATCGACACGGTCAGCAAGATGACCGATGTGCCGACCATCCAGAGCAGGAAGATGTGTGAGTTCGACGCGTAAGTCTGGGTGCGCGTCGCGATGAAGCGCAAAATGGCGTTCTCATGTTGAACGCGGATCTCAACATGTTTCGACTGACCAACAGTGTCGATCCAGAACGGGCGCTGGACGTGCCGTGAAATTTCCTTCGACAACGCGCGGTCAAGCAGACTGAAGAACGGCTTAGGGCCCGCAGCGGGCAGATCGCCAGGTGGCAAGATCTGCAGCGAGAGATTGAGCTTGTCGCGGGCCAGTTCGACCAAACGGCTGTTGGCAGTGCGGTCGAGGCTGGCGTCATAGATTTCGATAAGCGCTGCGATATCGCGCGCGGTTGCCTCCGACAGCCGCCGCGTGACCGCTTGCCAATGCCGTTCCATAAAGACGAAGGCAATGACGCCTTCCAGCACGACGATTGGCGCGATGATGATGATCAATGCACGCGCATAAAGGCCCTTCGGCAGCCATTCGCTGATGTGATGAGCCGCCATTGCAGAGTTGATGCGCAGCCAGCTGCGGGCAGCCGTCAGCCAGTGAACGGCAGGTGTCGGGCGTGCGTCGTGTCCGGCAACCATTGCGATCAAGCCTGCTCTCGGTCTCAGTCCGTTCAGTCCGTGTAGAGGATGTAGCCTTTGCCGCGCACCGTTTGCAGATAAGCGGGATTGGATGGGTCTGTTTCGATTTTGCGCCGGAGCCGGTTGATCTGCACGTCAATCGCCCGTTCGCTGCCGGTGTTATCGTCACTTGACAGTTCATGGCGTGGAATGGGCGTGCCGCGGCGCTGGGCGAACAGGCGTAACAAGTCGCGCTCGCGTTCCGTGAGCTTGACCGGTTCGTCGTCGTGCTTCAGTTCCCCCCGCGCGATGTAGAACACGTACGACCCCATGCGGACTTCATCAGCCGGTCCGGTCACGGGCTGGCCGCGGCGCAGAATGTTGCGCAGCCGCAGCAGGAGTTCGCGGGGTTCAAAGGGCTTGGTAATGTATTCGTCGCTGATTTCCAGGCCTTCAATGCGTTGTTCAGCATCGGCCCGCGCCGTTAAAAGACACACCGGCAGCATGGTGGTTGATTTGATCTCCTTAGCCAGCGACAACCCGCTCTCGCCGGGCATCATCACGTCGAGTAAGATCAGATCGAACGCCAGCCCGCGCATCGCAGAACGGGCGGTCAGCGCATCTTCGGCTGTTGTCACGCGGAAGCCGTTTTCGAGCAGGTAGCGGGCGAGCAGATCGCGGATTTTGAGGTCGTCGTCGACGACAAGGATGTGCTTGGCATCGTCGGGCAACGGCTCAATCTTGCGGGAGGCTGATACGCTGGTCATGCCGCGTCTCCTTTATCCTCCGGTCGCCCGGAAGGATCGGACCACTTGACGAGCCCGGCGACTTGGCCGCGCTCACTCTGCTCGATCATCGCCAGCAAAAACCGGCGAGTTGCAGCATCGGCCCCAGGTCCGGCTTCTGCCAACGCGGCCTCAATCCGTTGCACTTGGAGCACCGACAATTTGCCGGCGAGTTTGTTGCCTTTTGCGGTGGCATAGAGCCGCCGCTCACGCAGATCTTCGGGCCCAGGCTTTTGCTCAACGAAGCCCTTCTCGCGCAGCTCTTTCAGAACGCGAGCGAGGCTTTGCTTGGTGATCTTGAGAATAACGAGTAATTCGGCAACCTTGAGGCCGGGATTGCGGTGCACGAAATGCAGCACGCGATGGTGCGCGCGGCCGAAATTGTATTGCTCAAGGATCGCGTCCGGGCCGCTCGTGAAATTGCGGTAGGCGAAGTACAGCAACTCCGCGAATGTGATGAGCGTGTCGCGGCCCTTTTCGAGGCCTTTGACCGGCCCGGCCACGGCACCGGAAGCGGACACCAGCCGCGGGGCCCGGGAGTTCTCGGAAGTTATGTCAGTCATGTTGACTTATTTGACGCCGATTGGTACGCGTGGCAAGTCATTTTGCATTGAAGATTGAACACGTTCTTCAGGCGGAATGAGCCAGTTTCCCGTCTTAAGGTTGTTCTGGCTCTGACCGATGGAGACCCCGCGCGGCTCAAGCAGCCGCGCCGTGTTCCGACCCTTTTAATGCGGCACTCCCGGAGGTCTTAGACGGCATGATTCAACCCGCACCGTATCACGATCGCGATGGGTCTATCTGGTTTGACGGTACATTGGTGCCATGGCGGGACGCCAATGTGCATATCCTGACGCACGCTTTGCATTATGCCAGCGCTGTATTCGAGGGCGAGCGATCCTATGGCGGGGAAATCTTCAAGCTGACGGAACATACCGAGCGGCTGATCGAGTCAGCCCGCATGCTGGACTTTGAAATTCCATATTCAGTGGCTGAGATCGATGCCGCGTGCCGGGCAACCCTCACGGCCAATAACCTGAGCGATGGTTACGTGCGTCCGATCGCGTGGCGCGGCAGCGAGCAGATGGGCGTGTCAGCCCAGAACAGCAAAATCCATTTGGCAGTCGCGGCCTGGAATTGGGGATCGTACTTCGACAAGGCCGAACGGCTGCGCGGTATTCGCGTGGCGCTGGCGCACTATCGCCGTCCCGATCCCGCGACCATTCCGTCGAAAGCAAAGGCGACGGGTCTCTATATGATTTGTACGATTGAGAAGCATCGCGCGGAGCGTGCTGGATATGCCGATGCCATGATGCTTGATTGGCGCGGGCACGTGGCGGAGTGTACCGGCGCCAACATGTTCTTCATCAAGGACGGTGCGCTGCATACGCCCGTTGCGGATTGCTTTCTGAACGGGATCACACGCCAAACCGTCATCGAACTCGCCAAGCGGCGCGGCATTGAAGTTCATGAGCGGACCATCATGCCCGACGAGTTGTCGTCGTTTAGCGAGTGCTTCATCGTCGGCACAGCGGCCGAAGTGACGCCGGTTCGCGAAATCGGCCCGCATCAGTTCCACCCGGGGCGGATGTGCGAAACGCTGCTCAACGACTACATGGCTGAAGTGCAACCTAAGAAGCAGGCCGCCGCTGAGTAAAGTCAGCGTTGCCTGGGTGGCACAGAGGGCACTCCAGTTCACCAACTGCTGATGGTGCGGATTGCGTTTGCCGCCGTCCTGGCCGACACTCAACTCTCATGTCGGTCATCTGGACGGAGAGCACGGTTATGCCTCGCAATCGCGCCAAATTCGCCAGTCTGTTCTTAGCCGTCATGGCTATCATGACGGCGATAAGTGGCTCGCCGGTCTGGGCTCAAAGTGCCTCCGGCGTCAATCCGCAGCGCGACTGCCAGACAATCACCACCTGCCGGTTCACCAAGGGCGGATCGTATCGCGGGTGCTTGTCGTCCTACAGCTGCCGGACCTGCCGCTTCGTGCCGGCGCGATGCTCCATCGGGCAAGCGCGCGGCAAATGCCAAGAACTACAGTGCGGCTGGGGCGCGTGACGGACGCGTGGCGTGCTGTTAAGCGGGGTGCCCGCGGAGTGCGGCGAACACCACGCCGAGGAACACCGCAATCGAGACGGCCATCGTAGCCAGCGTTGCGGTGGCTGGAGTAGAGCCCAGAACCGTAGCGACGCCGCCAAACACAGCCGTCCAGAACACGGCCGGCAACACAGTGACTATCAGAAATCCGCTCGCTGCGTCGCTGGCCTCTTGTGACGCGGGCGCTGCAATCACCTCGCCGTCAATCAGTTGGCTGTCCAAAACACTCGTAGCTCGCATCGTGGGCTATTCCCTGCTTTGAAAATGAAGATGCACGAACCCGCTTCAATGCTCCAACTATCGCTGCCCGGCTGTAAACAAGCTGCTAACAGGCAGCTTTCACGGCAACGGAGCCGTAATCAATCTTAACAACCAGTTATCCAACGGCCTCCGTGTACTGCTGTTGCCCGGAAGTTCCGTCGCCTGCCGCACTGCAGCATTGCGGTCCTGTACTGAAGTGATTGCCAGCCCCCTAAAATCAGGCCAAATGCTTGGCAAAACACCCGCGCCCTCACGAGTTTATGCTGCAGTGCCCAATTCGTACGACATCGCCGTTATCGGCGGCGGCCACAACGGCCTGACCACGGCGGCGTATCTTGCGCGATCGGGTCTCAAGGCCGTCGTGCTCGAAAAGAACGCCGTCGTTGGCGGCGCAGCCCTCACGGAAGAATTTCATCCTGGCTTTCGCAATTCGGTCGCGTCCTACACGGTCAGCCTTCTCAACCCGAAAATCATTCGCGATCTTGACCTCGAGCGATACGGCCTTCGTATCGTAGAACGCCCGGCCGCCAACTTTCTTCCGTTAGAAACCGGATCAGGGTTAATGCTGCCGTACGGAATGGCGGCGCGGCAGAAGGCTCTAGCCGGGTTTTCGATCAAAGATGCCGGGCGGTATCCAGCCTACGACGCGGCGCTTGAGAGGGCGGCGGACGTGTTGCGCGACCTGATCTTGCGCACACCGCCCAACGCTGGCGGCGGACTAATCCAGCTTTTGAAGGGCGCGGGAACCGGCCGGCGGATTCTTGGGCTGTCGCTCGACGATCAGCGGCTGCTAGCTGACCTATTCACAAAGAGTGCCTCGGATTTTCTCGGGCGCTGGTTTGAGAACGATCACATCAAAGCGCTGTTTGCGTTTGATGGCATTGTTGGATCGTTGGCGGCGCCATCAACGCCGGGTACGGCCTATGTTCTGCTGCATCACTGCTTCGGCGAAGTGAACGGCAAGACGGGTGTGTGGGGCCATGCCATCGGCGGTATGGGCGCGATCACGCAAGCGATGGCTAAGTCGGCGCAAGCCCGCGGCGTGGAGATCCGCACCCATGCGGCCGTGTCGCGTGTTCTGGTGGAGGGTGGCCGCGCCGCAGGCGTCGTGCTCAGCGACGGCATGGAAATCCGTGCGCGCGTGGTGGCCGCTAACGTCGGGCCCAAACTGTTGTTCCGTGATTTGGTACCGGAGGATGCGATTGACCCGGACATCCGTGCGCGCTTCGTCAACATCAAAATGGGTTCCGGGTCGTTCCGCATGAACCTCGCGCTGTCTGAATTGCCCGAGTTCACGAGCCGGCCAGGCAGGACCCAGCAAGACCATCATGGTGCTGGCATCGTTATAGGACCGACACTCGACTATCTGGAACGGGCCTATCTCGATGCGCGCCTCAACGGTTGGGCAAGCAAGCCCGTCGTGGAAATGCTGATCCCGTCAACTCTCGATCCCGGTCTCGCCCCGCCCGGCCAGCACGTGGCGAGCTTGTTCGTGCAGCATGTCTTGCCGCATTTGCCCACGGGACGAAGCTGGCAAGATCCACGTGAGAAAGAGTCCTTTGCCGATGTCGTCGTTGATACGCTCGCGCACTACGCACCGAACATTAAGACCGCGATCGTCGGCCGGCAGGTGCTGTCGCCGCTCGATCTTGAGCACCGCTTTGGCCTGATCGACGGCGATATTTTCCATGGGCAGTTGTCGCTCGACCAGCTGTTCTCGCTGCGTCCGGTTCTGGGATATGCGGATTACCGGATGCCCTTGCGCGGGCTTTACTTGTGCGGATCTGGTGCTCATCCCGGCGGCGGCGTCAGCGGCGTTCCCGGCCACAATGCCGCGCGGGAGATTTTGAAGGATCTAAAGGTGGCCCGGCTCGGTATGAAGCAGTGGTGATACGCTGCTGGAACTTGAACGTGAGGGCGCGGGAATGAATTCGGAAGACTATCGCGCCTTGATGCGCCATCAGGCGGGGGCCGTGACGGTGATTGCGGCAGGGACAGCGGGCCAACGTGCAGGGCTGACCGCGACGGCGTTTTCCTCGCTGTCGGACGATCCGCCGACGATCTTAGCGTGCGTCAATCAGAAGTCGGATACGCACGCCGTCATCGAGGACACCAAGGCGTTCAGCGTCAACATTCTGGCAAGTGATCAGCAGGACGTGGCCGAACGCTTCGCCGGCAAGGGTGGGAATAAGGGCGAGCAGAGGTTTGCAGGCCAGGAGTGGCTGACGCTGATGACGGGGGCGCCGGTTCTTGCGCGGGCTCTCGCCAGTCTTGACTGCGAGTTGCTGGATGCGCATTCGTTTGCCACGCACTCGATTTTCATCGGGCGGGTCGCGGGCGGAAAAGTGCGGGCGGAAGCCCAGCCGCTGCTGTACTTCCGCAATGACTATTGGGACCTGGAAACCCGCTAGGGTTGGGTTGTGATCGGGCTGGCTGGGATGCGCATCAACGACACAGTCACGATCGACGAACGCGACCTCGAAGAACGCTTTGTGCGGTCGTCGGGTCCCGGCGGGCAGAATGTCAACAAGGTATCGACGGCGGTCGAGCTGCGGTTTGATGTGCGCCACTCGGCGAGCCTGTCCATGGGCGCACGCGACCGGTTGGTGCGGCTGGCGGGACGGCGGCTGACAGATGAGGGCGTGCTCGTGATCCGGGCCGACCGGTTCCGCACGCAGGAGCGCAATCGTGATGATGCTCGCGAGCGGCTGGCCGAGCTGATCCGCGAAGCGCTGGTGGTGCCGAAGAAGCGGATCGCGACGAAGGTGTCGCGCGGGGCCAAGGCGCGCCGGGTCGATGACAAGACGCGCCGGTCTAAGATCAAGTCCATGCGCCGCTCCAAAAGCGATGCCGAGTAAATCGGGGAAGCATTCATGCCGCGGTTTGCTGCCAATCTCAGTCTGATGTTCACCGAGCGGCCGTTTCTCGATCGCTTTGCAGCGGCCGCAGCGAGCGGGTTCAAGGGCGTTGAGCTTCTGTTTCCGTATGCCTTCAAAGCCGGCGAGATCCGCGAGCGGCTTGAGGACAATGGTCTTGAACTCGTGCTGTTCAACCTGCCGCCGGGCCATTGGGACAAGGGTGAGCGAGGCTACACCGCGCTGCCGGGCCGCGAAGATGAGTTCGCGTCCGCTGTCGATCTGGCGCTGGGATATGCGGAGGAGCTGGCCTGCAAGCGATTGCACGCGATGGCGGGGCTGACCACGCAGGGTGCCGAGCGGGATACTTATCTAGCGAACCTGAGACTGGCCGCCGCGTGGGCGCAGCCGTCCGGCATTGGCATTCTGATTGAGCCGATCAACACGCACGATATGCCGGGTTACTTTCTCAACCGCACCGAAGACGCGCGCGCAGTGATTGAAGACTTGGGCGCGCCAAATGTTGGGCTGCAGTTCGATCTCTATCATCGCCAGATGATGCAGGGCGGCGTGAAGGCCGCGATTGCCGAGTTCGCCCCGTGGGTGCGCCATTACCAATGTGCCAGCCCACCCGATCGCGGCGAACCCGATCAGGGCGATCTCGATTATGCCGACCTGTTCCGGACGATTGATGCGACCGGGTACAAGGGTTGGATCGGGTGCGAATATAAGCCCAGAGCCGGGACGGAGGCTGGCTTGGGGTGGCCGGCAAAGTGTGGCGTGGACTTGGGGTAAGGCCGCCAGTTAACGCAGGCACGCTGATTGCAAAGTTAACCTGAGATCTCAGGGTTAATCCCAATTTGTGGCGCGCTGCAGCCGCTTTCGACTGGTAAGTCATTTCAGATGATCGAACGAGCCGTTCGCGCTGGCAGTTTGGTGCCGCCTTCTGGGGGGCTGTTCAACGCTGCGCTTGGCCTGATGGTGGTGCTGCTCCTCACCATTTCGGCGTTGGCGCTGACGCAGCTTGGCTGGCAGTACGGCGAAACGGGCGGCAGCGCGCTCGAAAAGATGCACCCGGGAACGCTCGTCGCATTTGGCCTGCTGGTCATGTCAGCGTTGGTGCGAGGCAATCCCATGCGCGCGTTCGGTGAGGCGTTGGCCGCCCACCCGATTGTGGCGCTCTATCTGCTGGCGGTTGGCCTGCTCATGATGCACGCAATCTTCATTGCCGGCACGCCCTTCACGATGTTCATCGACACGTTCATTCTGCCGGCAGTGGTGTTTCTGCTGCTGCGCGATATCGATGATAAGCGCGGGCGCACGCTGGCGCTGTTGATCCATGCGCTATTTTTTCTCAATGCGTTGATTGGCATTGCGGAGTTTGCTGGCGGGTTCCGCTTAACGGCGCTGTACATTGAAGGCCAGGTTCTGGAAGACGAATGGCGGTCGTCGGCATTGCTCGGCCATCCGCTCTCCAACGCCATGCTGACCGGCACGTATATGGCCGTTCTGTTGACCGGCGGCATGAAGGATCTGCCGCAGTGGGTCCGGCCTATCGTGTTTCTGATGAGTGCCGCTGGCATGGTGGTGTTCGGCGGGCGCGCGGCCTCAGCCTTCATTGTGCTCCTGATCGTGATGGTGGGCATTGGCCGGTTTGTGAATGTTCTGCGCGGGGCGCGTTTTGATCCGCGAATGGTGCTGGCGGGATTGATTGGCGTTCCGATCCTGATCGGCCTGATCATGACGTTGGGCGAAGCAGGCTTCTTCGAAAAATTTATCACGCGTTTGACGGACGACGAGGGCAGCGCCAGCACGCGCGTAGAGATGTTCGCGCTGTTCAAGCACATCTCCTGGCCGGATTTGATCTTCGGTCCGGACGCGGCCCAGATCCAAACGCTCATGCGCCACTATGGGCTCGACTATGGCATCGAAAGCTTCTGGATCAACATGATCCTGTCACACGGGCTGATCGCGTCATGCATGTTCTTTCCAGCCCTCCTGTTGTTCTGCTGGGAGGTGTTCAAGGCCGCCCCGGGCTCGCTGGCCGCCATTGTCTACTTCTTTGCCGTGGCGTCTGCCTCCTTGAGCTTGTCAGCCAAGACGCCCAGTTTGGCCATTCTGGTGATGATCGTTCTGGTATTGTTGCGGACTTCCCGCACTGCGGCGCGAACTGACGCCGCTTTTGACGAAGAGCCTGGGCGGGGCGCGGCTCTGGTGGCATAATCCCTCACTGTTATGTGAAACCGGGGTGAGCCATGACGCGCCGTATGGATGTCAGCCGCAGATCATTTTCCAAAGGACTGACCGCCGCGTTGGCCGCACCCGCGATGATCGGGCTGGCGCCGCGCGCGGCGTGGACGCAGGAACTGGGGCAGTCCGCCGGTCCAATGGCTGTCAACGACACGTGGAAAGAGCTTGGCCGACTGACGCTCGATGCGCAGAAGCTGGGCCTCTCGGTGCCGCGCATGTCGCTCGGCCCTGAGAGTATGAGCGGCGAGTACGCCAACACGATGCCGGCGGTGGTCGACTTCATCGACAGTTTGGATGCGGGCCTCGCCGAACCGGGCCTGGCTCCGCGAACAGCGGCTGAAGCTGATACCGTGCGCGAACAGGCGAGCGATTTGCTGGGCCGCATCTTAGCTGCCGAGAAGCTGCCCCGTGAGGAAGAAGACAGCAGCACGGCCCCGTCAGCCGCGCCCAAGCTCAAGATCCCGAAGTTTGACGACATCGCCGAGGACTATCGCAAGCTGTTTGCGACCTGCGTGATCAAGGACAGTATGCGCGACAAGCTCAAATGGTACACGGGCAAGGTGACGGACGAGACGCGCCGCGCGGCGTATCAGCGGATTGAAGATGAGACCTGCGTGCCGTGGTATTTCGTTGCCGTTATTCACGGGATGGAGTGCGGCTACGATTTGAAGAAGCATCTGCACAATGGCGATCCGCTGAAGTACCGCACGGTGCAAATTCCACGCAATCGTCCCACCCAGTGGAACCCGCCCACGGATTGGCACTCCAGTGCGGTTGATGCGCTGAAATACGACAAGTTGACCGACGTCAAGGACTGGGACCTCGCGCACGTCTTGTATCGCTGGGAAGGCTACAATGGCTGGCGCAGCCGCGTCCTGTACGGCATCAACACGCCGTACCTATGGAGCTATTCCAACCACTATTCTAAGGGCAAGTTCGTCGCCGATAATGTGTGGGATGCGAACGCCGTCTCGCAGCAAGCGGGCGCGGCGGTGATTTTGAAGTCGCTGATTGAGAGCGGCACGGTCGGGCAACCGGCGTAGGGCTTAAGTCGGTTTCTCGAAATTGAAACTTGGTAGGTGGTTCGTTTCCCTCTCCCGTGGGGAGAGGGTTAGGGTGAGGGGTAAAGGAAATTACAAAACGGTCTCAGTGTAACCCCTCACCGGGTTCGCGCAGGACGAGTTAGCAAGTTTGCTAACTCGTGGCGAACCTGCCTCTCCCAATGGGAGAGGCATTATTTCTCGCCCCGCGTAGATCCTGGCATCACCAGCTGCCGTCTCTCAACTTCCCGGTGCGGACAACCCCACCGCTTGCTGGGCGGCGATGACTTCGTTGCAGTCCGCCGTGACGAAGCCAGCGGACTTGGCGGATGAGAAGTCGAGGCACGACTGCAAGAACCCTTCGGCAGCGTTGGTCAGATTGGAGCTCTGATTGAGCGCGGTCGTGAGCGTCCGGTAGGTGAGGCGCGCGAGCTTCGTTTTGCCAATGCCTTTGACGGTGGTGCCGCGATGCTCGCCGCCTTCCGAGATCAGGTAGGCGAACTTGTTCAGGATGCCGCTGTTGAAATGCACACAGCCATTGTCGTTCATCCAAGTCGAGGCGCACATTTGGCTGTCCGGCGTCAACAAGTCGTCGTAGTGATCGGGCTGGCCGCGGTTGGTGGATGAGAAGTTGGCATCCTTGTTGAACAGCGATGCGTTGGTGGCGTCCGCCAGGTTGGGGGCCGCTAAGCTGCGCAACGGCCGCTCCGCCGAATAACCAGGTGCGTCTTCGCCGATCAGCCAATTGCCGCTGCCGCCCTTGGCGTAGAACTCAATCAGCGCGCCGAAGATATCCGAGATCGATTCATTCACCGCGCCAGGTTCATCCGAATAGACAAGGTCCGCCTCGTGCGAGATGATGCCGTGCGCCATTTCATGCGCGACGATATCAACGGCGTTGGCGTAGCCGGGGCCGAACACCATGACGTTGGCTTTCGGGCAGTCATAGGATTTCGACGGACACCAGAAGGCGTTGCGGACGTTGCCGTAACGGACATACGATTCTAGGGGCGCGTTGCCATTGGGGCCGTCGCCGTCATTGTCGTCGAAGCTGTTGCGGCCAAGCACGAGGAAGAAGAAGTCGCGCACCATGCCGGTGTAGCGGAATGCCAACTCGGCATCGGGTGGCAGGGTGCTGCCGCGGCCTTTGCCGCTTTCGTCGACCAGCGCCAGTTCAGATTTTTCACCACTCAAATCGTAAATGCGGCGGATCATACCTGTCGGGCGGTCGCGGAACACGTGGAACACTTCTCGCGTCTTGGCATCGACGAAGACACGGTACATGTCGATGGCGACGATCCACGCGAGACGTGCGCCGCCGGCAATTTTGGTGCGCGATAGGGCCGGGTCGAACACGGTCAGTTCAGCGGATGCCTCGGCCGTTTCGGGGTTGGGTCCCATCTGGACCGGCGGCGGGGGTGACGATGGCGAGCCGCGGATGACCTGCGCCAAGCGAAGGCGGGCTGACACGATGGCGTCGTCCTTGGAGACCGACGGATTGGTGTCATCGACGGCGACCGACGACGTGGTGCCTTGGAAGCGCGTGACGCCCAGTGAGTTCTCGACAGTCAGTTTGGCGGAGGAACCGAACACCGGCACGCCGTTAATGCTCTGTTCGACGTTGGCGATGTAGCGGCCAGGGAAATCCGGGTCTTTGCGGCGGCCCTTGTAATCGAGCTGCGCTTTCTTGTTGCGAGTCGGCATGGCGGCCGTGAGGGCTCCGGTTTTCAGGAAGCTCTCGACCATGCGGCGCGTGTCGTCGTCGGTTTGCTCTTTGCTGGCGCTGACACCGGCGGCAAGTGCCGCGGAATCGGGCTTCAAGCCAGAGATGCTGCTGATCATGCCGGTAGCGGGATTGATGGTCACCTTCAAGTTGGGGTTGGCTTTGCGCAGTTCGACGATCGCTTTTTCTGTATCAGCGCGAACGTCGGCCGGGGTGGCCGCAGCGGTTGTGCCACTTGATGCTGTGCCGGCCGTGCCGCCAGCCATCTCGAGGCCGCGCGTGGCTTCTGTTTCGCCCGCTGTTCCGGGTGCCGCCGTGCCCGTTCCCGGCCCCGGAGTGACGGCCGCAAGAATCAGAGCGTCCTTGCGAAGGCATTTCGTGATGGCAGCAGAGGCTGCATCGCCCGAGCTGGCAACGATGCTGGAGGCGACGTGCGCGCTGAGGCCTGTTTCGGTCATGGCGAGTTTCAGTTGCTCACCGTTGCCTTGCCAGCTGGCTTCGATGATCTCAAGGTCGGACCGCTCGACCGCCTGACCGGCTTGCTTTGGAGACCGCGCGCTGCCTTCGCCATTGCCATTGAGATCAATGAGCGGGAAGAAGCACTCGTTGTCGTCGACAACGCCATCGCCGTTGAGGTCTTCGGTGAATTTCTCTTCGACGGTGGCGGCTCTCTCGATGCTGGCAATGTGCGACGCAAAAACTTTGAGGTCGGACGTCTCGACCTTGCCGTCGGCGTCCAGATCGGCGAGCAGTAATGGTGTGGTTTCGGAAACGCCCAGAACGCTTTGCAGGGCATCAATGCGCTTGGCGCCTGTGCCTTCGCCTGCGGGTTTCGCGGCCGACTTGAGCAGCGCAATAATTTCTTCGGGCGTTTTCTTCGGATTAATTTCGAACAACAGCGCGGCCAGCGCGGTCACGTGGGGAGCCGCCTGCGATGTGCCGCTGCAGACGGCGAATGGCAACGTGGGGCTGCCAATCGTGCTCATGATGTCGACGCCGGGGGCGGAGACATGGCCACCCGTGTTAGAGAATCCGGCACGCTTGCCGCTGCGATCGGTGGCTTCGACTACGATGATGTTTTTGACAGGTTCGCCCGAGGTCCACGCATACGTTCCTGCCCAAGCGAAGGGAGAGGCCCATTGAGTGTGGAGGGGATCGGCCCGGCCGTCGCTGTCGTTGCCGGCGGCGACGACAAACAACACTTGGGTTTCAACGAGCCGCGCCATGGTGCGGATGACGCTCGCCTGTTCGGCGATGTGCAGCTTTAAGCCGTTGATGGTATCGGGTTCGGCGTCACCCAGAACGCCGCGCGCGACAAAGTTATAGGCGAGGCTGACGTTGATGACGCGCAGCGGATCGCCCGCGCGCATGCTGTCGCCGAGATAGAACATGGCGTTCGACAGCACGTCGGAAAACAGCATGGCTTGCGCCTGCCAGCCTTCGTTGGCATCGAGGCGCTCGCGTTCGCCGATGAATTCTGCCGCGATGGCGATGGCGTCGATGTTGGCATCGGGCACGATGCCGTCAATGCCGGACTTGTCTGTTTGGCTGGCGCCGATGATGCCAGCGACGTGGGTGCCGTGATTGGATTCGCAGTCCGGCCGGACGAGCGGCGGCCGCGCCGACCCACGCGCGATATTGAACTTGACGGTGTCGTTCTCGGCAAAGCCGACATCAATGATGCCGATCTTCGGGCGGGCCGCGCCCGGGTTGAGCTTGCGGTGCCGGTCGACGATTGACCAGACTGACGGCATGCGGATTTCCTTGAGGCCCCAGTTGCCGTCAGGCTCGCCGCCCGGTTGCCAGCGCCAGCCAAAGATTTCCTCGCCTTTCTTGGCTTTTGCGGTGGACGGTTTGGGAAGACCTTTGGTTTCGATCAACGAATTGACGAAGGCGGCGTCAACGGATGGGTCCTTGCGAAGGTCTTGGATGATCTTGGGTTCAAGAATGCGTTCGAGCTTTTTCTTCGGATCCGTGATGGACTCGAGTGGCGCTTCACCATCGAGACCGCGCGTGGCTTCTTCCGGGTGCTGCGGTTCGACGGTAATGACACCCAACGCGCCGATCACCTTGGTGACCTTGAGATCGTACTTTTTCAGCAGTTCCTCAATCTGCGCTTCGCTCGTCTCAGGCTTGAGCTGCAGCATGTAACTGTTCTTTTTGGCGACCGGCACGGGTGCCGCTGAGGGTGCAGGGCTGCCACCATCGCCGCCCGCGAGTTGCACGAAAGAGCGTTCACCTTCGGACGCCGTATTGGGCTTCAGGCTAGCAGCGTTGGCCGCAAAGAACCCGTCGGGAGGAGAGGAGAGAGACGCGCCTGGTTTGGAACTCCAGATGCCTTTCATAGAATTCATAAAGTTGTCGTACCACGACTCCGGTTTCCCGGTCGTCGAGGGTCTATCCTTTTTATCGAGCTTCTTTTTGATCGCGTCCGGATCAGGCTTCACCCATTCGTAGTCGTCTTTATTCTTGACGGCCTGGGGTTTGGCAGCCTTGAGCGGCGCTTGCTCCAAGCTGCGGGACGCTTCGGGCTGACCAGCGCCTGGCGCGGCGCCCGCTGCTGGTGCACGTTCGAGTTCCGGTCCAGGTGCGGCTGCAGCTGGTGGAGCTGACAACGACCGCGTCGGTTCGGGCTGCTCGTCTTTGGGAGAGAACTTTTCTTCGAGCACGCCCTTCAGCCGGTCGTAATTCGGCTTCTGCGTCTGTGCGCTGGCGGGCACGGCCACCGTGGCCATGACCACAGCAAGACAGGCGGCGATGCGGTTCGGCATGTGTCGTCTCCTCAAGTCCTTGGCCGCGTAGGGAGCGGCGTGGCGTCACCCGCGTCGCATGTCACGGCGGAGCAGGTGTCGCATCCTTAGGCCACCAATACGTCCACCATCCGCCGACCGTGTCTTTGAGCGTGTCCCACCACGACTTCGGCGCGTCTGGCCCCGGCGCAGGAGCAGGAGCAGGAGCAGGCGGTTCGGGTGCCGGAGCCGGTGGCGGCTCAGGCGCAGGCGTTGGGGCTGGCTCGGGCGCCGGTGCGGGCGGTTCCGGCGCCGGTGGTTCGGGAACTGGTGCGGGTGCTGGCTCTGGCGCGGGTGGCTCAGGAACTGGCTCGGGCGCTGGAGCGGGGGGCTCAGGAGTGGGTGCTG
Organism: Hyphomicrobium sp.; assembly: GCA_031413815.1. Lineage (GTDB taxonomy): Bacteria > Pseudomonadota > Alphaproteobacteria > Rhizobiales > Hyphomicrobiaceae > JAGVSR01. The sequence continues at coordinate 41,232 of JANOFU010000071.1, forward strand.
GCCCGGGAGCGGGTGCAGGTGGCTCGGGTGTTGGCGCTGGCGTAGGTTCTGGAGCCGGAGCAGGCGTTGGTTCGGGCTGCGGTGGGGCCGCGCCCAATTCGAAGGCTGGATCAACCGCGAGGGTTCCATCCGCTGTGATGCCCGCCTCGAGGCCCTTGTCGCGGCGCAGCGCGGCCACGAGTGAGGTGAACACCGGCACGTAGACCGACAGTGTTTTGTCACCGGCCTTGATGCGCTGGCGGGCCTGGAAATGAAGATGCAAGCTGGTTGATGGCTTGCCATTCATGATCTTCGATACTTTGCCGAGCGATTGTCCCTGCTTGACTGCGTTGCCGGCCTTCACGGTGATCGTGCTGGGGTGCATGTGGAGATAGTAATAGTCGGTGCCGTCGTTGCCCTTGAGCTGCACGGTGGTGTTGGAGGTGACATTGGTAATGGTGCCATCGACAACCGCGACGGCATCCCAGAATTTGTCTTTGTAACTCGGCGGGCGGATGTCTTGCCCCTGATGGCCATTGCCAGCGGGACAGAGCGGCATGGCCCAGCCGCGCACTTCGCAATAGTTGTCGCGCTGCGTCATCGGATCAAAGTTGCGGCGATCGCTTTCGCTGCCGCCCTTCGCACCTTTGCCGCCCCAGCCGCCGCCGCCGTAACCCCAAATCTGCGAATTCATATGCGGATAGTGGCCGTCGCCGAGTTTCAGCGGATAGACGATGTTGGGCAGATACACGCGGCGATCGGCTTGGCGGCCGCGCGTCTTGTCTTTTTCGTAGAGGTCGCCCGGCGTGTAGTAGGCAAAGCCAGGCTTGGCAGGCGCTGGCGTTGGACCGGGAGCGGGAGCCGGATCAGGTGCCGGAGTTGGTGTGGGCTGCGGATCGGGCGACGGTGTCGGCGGCGTGCCACCCGCTGTGTCGTCCGGTGGCGGTGTGGGTGCAGGGTCCGGCGAAGGTGTAGGAACGGGATCGACAACAGGACCTGGGGCGGGGACGGGGTCCGGAGTGGGTGCCGGCGTCAGTTCGCACTTGGCCAACAGCAGCGTGGGGTCCGATGCGGAGCCGTTGGCGTGCGCGGGCAGGCACGGACGCGACGATGGCGGCGCGAACCGATGTGTCGACGGTGATGGTGCTTGAAGTCCCGTGGCCAGCGACTGCACCAGCGCATACGTGCGCAGATCGCGACCCGCCAATGGCGAACTGGCATGTGATGGTGCGAGAGGTGCGCGGTCGTTCGCAACCACCTCACTGAACACGGGCACGCAAACCAGCGTTGAGCAGATCAGCACGCACATTGATCGACGAGACGCCACGCTCTTCCCCCATCGCGATCAGCTCAGACGGACTTCATATCGAAGCCAGAAAATATACTATGCCCATAGGCTCATGGTGTTGCAACGAAACCGGCCTGTGTCAGCGGCAGTGGTGCGGACGTTCTTCCTCCGGTGCGGTGCAGAACGGCATCACTGGGCCGTGGGTTGCGGTGCGACGCCGGTGGTTGGTGCTGACTGAACCCCCGCCGGCGACGCAACCAAGGATTGGAGAAGTGCCTTGCCTTCGTTCGACAACCGGTCAGGTCCCAAATTCTTGGCGAGAACTCTCGCCACTGCGGTTTGAACTTCGGCCGGAACGCCGTCGGGTTTGGGCAAAGCGCCCTGTGGCTCAGCGCTCAACTTAGTGGCAACTTTCGAACCCGAATTGCTGAGGAACGATGGCCCGATCCAGAGCTTTTTCGTCCAATCGCCCTTGATGATGATCGGGATCGGCAAATTGGTGATGCGCAATTCCTGCTTGATCTGTTTGGTTGGCATGATCACGTCGCCGCGCGACGACACATTCGTTTCACTGCCCGTCAACGACAAATCGGGCGCGCTCCGGATAATCCCGGTCTTGATGTCATAATTGGCGAGCAGTTTGTCAAAGTTCGTTTGTTTGTTGATGTTGAAGCCCCAACCGCCGTAGTTCCAGATTTGATTGACCATCAAGCCGATGTCCCAGCCGCGCAGCGCGCCTTTGCCCATAGCGAAACGGGCGTTGCCTGTAAGCGTCGAAACCAGTTGGTTGAGCGTTTGTCCTGTCGCCGAAGTCGTGATGTCGATGTTGGAATTGCCGGTTAACAGTGGACGGCCGGTCAACTCCTTCATGATCGGTTCAGCCGGGACATTGGTGAGGCGCAGCGCAACCTTGGCTCGGGGCGGGCGCGACTGGCCGTCGATATCCACCGAGCCAATGGCAGTGCCGCTGCTGACGCCGAGTTCTTCGATGGTGGCGCTGAGCGTGCCATTGTTAAGAGCGGTTTTGATGCGCCCTTTCTTGAGGTCAAGCTGACCAAAGCCCAATTCGGCGGCATTAATGATGAGATCGAGATCGACGGTCTTCAGAACATTGAGATTGATGGGGTCGTTGGACCACACGGGTTTTGCGGCGGCAGTGAGCGTCTGGGCTTCAAGAGCGGGATCTTTGCCGTTCTCCACCTCTTGCAACTCCGCCAGGAGCGCGTCCCATGTGCTGGCAAATCCGTCGTCTGCGGGGCTGACCGCTTCGAGCGATGGTGCAGGCGCGGGGCTGATGCCCGCAAGCGCGGCGAGATCAATGCGCGGTGTATCAAGTGTACCGGTGATGCGCGGGCGCGCCGCGCTGGCGTCGAGGCGGCCGGTGAAATTGCCCTTGCGGCCATCAATGTCGAAGTCCGCTTTTTCCAGATCGACAACATTGCCTGCGACGTTAGTGCGGCCCTTGATCGAGCCCGCGCCAAGTTTGGCAATGCCGTCGTGCGTGACGCCGAACCATTTGGCGAGCGACCCGATGGCGGCAGTTGAGGCTTCAATATCGCCGTTGAAACTCTTCGTGGTGCCGAGGTCGGCAATGCCGGCCAGTTTCGCGGTCAGAGATTTGGCCGACAATGTGCCATCGATGGCGGCAGGTTTACCGGCGAGCGCGCCCTTGAGATCGGCAACCGCCACATCATAGGCGACAGGTTCGCCCTTAAAGGTGGCTTCGCCAACGCCGGTTGTGCGGCCCGTTTTGGGATCAGTCTTGCTCTTGATCGAGACCTTGCCGAGGTCAGCAGGCACGGTATCCGAGAAACCGAGCCAGACGGAGAGATCGCGCGCCGAGGGACTTGTTGCTTCGATTTCTCCAGCGAGTAACGGCAACTCACCTAACGCTCCGTCGCCATTGAGTTTGGCTTTGAGATGTTTGGAATCGATGATCAGGCCGATGACGGTTGATTGCCCGGCAAGCGCGGCTTTCGTGTCCGCGAGACTGAGATCAAACCCGAGCGGCTCATTCTTGAAGCGCGCGGTACCCTTGGCGGCCGTTCCGCCCCACTTGGCATCCGATGCGAGCTTGGCATTGATGTCATCGAGCCGGAAGGATTGACCCGTTGCGCCATCCGTGTAGGCGACGGTACCTTTGGTGATGCTGGTGACGGGCAACAACATGGGTGTTGCCGATGGCGCGCCACCGAGTGTCCAATTGTTGAAGCCCTTCGTGTCGCGCGTCAGATTGAACTCCGGCGTATCGAGGTCCAAGTTTGTGATGTCGTACTTGCCGTTCCAAATGGCTCGCAAGGGCAACGACGTGCGCAGCGCCTTGGCCTTGAACACCTCTGAGCCCGTCACGCCGTCCGCATTGGCCAATGCGACGTCGTTGAGTTCGATCGAAACAATTTCGCGGATCGTGTAGCTGCTGCTGCCAACCTTCAGATCGCGTCCCGTTGCATCTCGCACGGCCTTCTGGAGCTGCCCTGTGATCAAACCGCTGGGCGGGATGAACACCAACAGCGCAAGCATGGCTAGGATCAAGAGCACCAGTCCGATGGCGAAAATGCCCCAGCGGATTTTGGGTCGCCGCGTCGGCGCCTCAACGGCATCCGGCGTCGTCGTCATGGTCGCCTCCCGTTCGTAAGCGAGCACCTGTTTCAAACCGGGTGTCTTGTTGGCAAGTAGTCTAGACTACGATCCTACGACGTTCCAATGCCCAAGTGTATGACAGTTCGGCCACAGGTTTGATCGGGGCCACTTGATCGCGCCGTGGGGCGGCAGGTATGATACGATGCACTTGGAAAGACTTCGCTGCAGGTTGCGCCGCTCGGGAGGCTGTTAATGGCCGGGATTGCTCGCTTCGGTTTTGTGATGGCTGGCTTGGCATGGGCTGCTGTGCCAACGGCGTTGGCCGCCGACACGCTCATTGGCGTCGACTGGTCAGGCGCTGAAGTGAAGGGCTTCGTTGAGGCACGCAAGGCCGAGGCGACGCGCGGATTAGCGCCGGAAACGCCCACCAAGCTCGACAAGATGAAGCTGCCGGTGCTGGCCTTCCAAGGAGCACCCGGGTTGGTTCAGAGTTCGTTTCCGGGGCTCGGGCCGCAGCCCGTGGGTGACCGGCAGATCCACACCGATGAAGCCAATCCGGTTTGGTATCAGATTGTCGATACCTACGGCGATATCTCGGTGAGTGTGGCCGCCGACCTGCGCGTGCAGCATGAGTTCGATGCTAGCTTCCCCGTTTACCCGACGACGCCGCCGGGCGCCGCGCCACAGGCCGGTCTGCAAGTGTCGGTGATGGATGCAGCCAACGAAGAGGGCATGGAAGGGTCAATCGCCGAGTACACGATCACGAAGTTTGGAGTGCCCTATACGGTGACGATCGAATGCACGGCGGCAACCAAAGCGCGCTGTGCGGATGTCAACCAAATCGGCAAAGACAGCGAGTTGCTGAAGCTGATCGCGGCGCAGCCGCCGGGGTAGGTTGCAGTATGGTGTCTGACACCTCTAAGTGGTGTCTGACACCAATCGTGATCACCCCACCACATTGCCGCTGATCGAAACACGTGAGTTGTCGATTTTTTCGATGGCGAGGTCGGGGCCGAACGGGACGCCGTCCTGCATCGCGCGGATGGCGCCGTCCGTCGTTCCAGAAATCATGTTGCCGCTGATCATGCAGGTGCCGGCGCGCGCGTCCGACGTGATTTGAATGCCGACCTTGGCCTCGCGAATGAGGTTCTGCGTCACCATGCAATTGCGCATATGGCGGCCCCAGCCCACCTGAATGCCGCAGGTTGGCGCGTCCTCGATGACGTTGCCCGACACGATGCTGTCAGCCTCGACACCGATGCCTTCGCCGCGCTTGTCCTGCGGTTCGTTTTCGCGGCGGAAGAGGTTGCGGATCAAATTTCCCTGCACGCTTGCCAAGCGTCCGCCTTCGTTGAAGTTGGTCACTGAGATACCAGAGGCGGCCGTATCGACGACGTTGTTGGCGATGACCGCGCCTTCGAAACCGAACTCGGCGTAGAGCGCGACTTCGCCGAGGCGCTGGCACGAATTGCCGAGCATCTGGATGTTCGATGCGGCATTGCCGCGAATGGCCGAGTAAGCGCAGTCAGAGATGCGGTTGTTGGACACGACGACGGCGCCCGCGCGATAGACGTTGATGCCATTGCCGTTCTGGCCGGAACCGCCGCCCTTACTGGAAATGCGCGCGATGCGGTTCGATGTGACGAGCGTGCCGTCTTCGCCGGTCTTGCTGCGCCAGACTTGGATGCCGTTGTTGCCACAATCACGGACGGTGTTGTACGCTATCTTGAGCCCCAATGCGTCGAGGCTGAAAATCCCGGTCAACAGTGCGTTATGTACGGTGCAGCCGGTGATCGTCCCCGAGCAACCGGTGAGTGAGATGCCGTTGACGAGGGACTGGCGCACGGTGAGGCGCGACAGGCGCACGCCAGCGCAGTTTTCAAGGGCTATCAGCGCCGGGTCTTCGCCGCCCGTGGGAGCAATAAGCAGGCCGTCAATGGTGAGGTCTTCGATGGCGATGTTGGCGGCAGCCTTCGCCACCAGAACGGCCGCGCCGCCAGTAAACTCTAGGATTGTGAGGCCGCTGGACCCCGACAAGCGTGTGCCATCGCGCAGCGTCAGTGTGCCAACGCGGAACACGCCCGGTGGCAAATGGACCGGCGCTCCGGCTTTGGCAGCGGCATCGATCGCGGTTTGAATGGTCAGGGTCTGATCGGATTTGGCATCGGGCGTGAGATCAACGCGGCCAGGCAAGCCCGCGTGAAGTTCGGCCGGGGCCTTGTCGCGCGGGCCGGCCAGGGCGGCACCGGCTGCGACAGCCGTGCCGAGGCCCGCAGCAGCGGACAGGATCGAGCGGCGGTTAACGGTCATGGCGGCGGCTCCCAGACGTTCGTGCTCCGCACGGGGAAGCACGATCTGGGCCAGACGCGGCCGGAGTTAGAACGCCTGCGCACATCCGGTGAGGCGCATGAACTCCGTTGTCCCGATCGTCGAAGCCTTGGAAGTCTTGCAGAGGCGCGGACAGGCCAATGACGCGAGCGGCACCAGATGTCAGTCCGGAGCCCGTGCGCCGCGCGACGTTTGATTGTTGATCAGGTCGACGAGGTCCTTCGCCTCCTTAAGGCCAAGACCCGTCGCTAAGCGCACATCGCGGATGGCTTCGATAACTTGGCCATTGGCCAGTAGGGCTTCCGTGCTGGCGCGCACCTGTGGCGACATTTGTACGGCTCGCTCGCGGGTGGACATTTCGGCGGCGCGGTGTTGCTGCTTGCGCGCTTCACGGCGGCGCGGGTCACGCGATCCCGCCGTCAAGCGGCCGATGATGATGCCGGTCAGCAGCACTGCGAGGATGTGGAGGAGGGTGTAGTCGGGGGAGGAGAGGTCCACGGAACGTCCTCGGACATGCGGTTTATCGGATCAGGCGATCATACTCTGAATGTGAGCCGATCGAGTACCATAGAAAGCCACCTTCCGTTTCAAGTGCCAATGCGCGGTAATGAATGCCGACGCGGGTCCACCACCGGCACCCGATCTTTTTGAAGTGGAGCGACGGCGGATTGGGTTTTTTTGGCAGCTCAAAGGACTTGTCCGCCTGCTTGCGGATGGCCAGAGGAAGCTCGTTGTATGCCTTCCAGAAATCGTGATCGGCCAAATGCTGTGCCACTTGGCATTCTTCCCCAACACCGGCGTGACGTTAAAGATCCCGCACGCGCCCTGCCTTAAGATTGGCGAGTGCCCGTTCTTCGAGTTTATCCAGCTTGCCTGCCTTGGCGTCGCGCTCGATCTGGGCGTCCCATAGGTCTGCTTCCAGTTCGTCGAGGAATGCGCGCAATTTCGCCAGATCTTCGGTCGAGAGCTCCGTGACGGCCTTTTCGATGTCTTCGAGTTTGGTCATACGGCAAAGCGTACACTAAAACTGTAACGCCGTGTAGGGGCGGGCTAACACCCAGGAACGCCGTTAAAGTTGACTTCGTAAACCATTTGCAATTGACAGCAGACAAGATCCATCTTCTGCCGAGTCACTGTTTTTTCGGGGTCATTGCCACGCTGCACCTCAACAGCACGCCACGCCAGACCCGCTTGAACAGCACCCCGGCGTGGTCCAGAACTTGGCAGATAGCACGGGCGCAAAGCCACCGCCTGGAGTGCGCATGTTGGTCGTTTGGCCTTGGTACAGCCGCGCCGCTGTCAGCTGGACGTTTCCATTGTATGTGTAATTTCGAATGTCGGCTTTGAGCTGGCGCCGTTCGCCGTCGACCACAACGGACCGGGTGCTGGGCACGACAAGATCTTGGGCCACGTAGCCACCGGCCAGGATTGTTTCCCATACGCGTTTCGTAATTTTGTCGCCGCGATAGGCGGCCTTGCTGGCATAGCCGGACGTGGGTTTGAAGAACAATGTCGCGCGCCGTGACCACAGGTCTTGATCCATGGCCGGCGTCACGAGGATCGTTTTGGGAATGCCCTGTGCCAGGAGTGCAATCGTTGCTTCAGGCACATTCCATCCGCGCAGCAGATCCGCGTCTGTCAGGCGCACGAGATTACGTTTGTCGGCAAACATCGCGTGAGACCAAGGATTGGGAGTCACAACAACGTGCCGTGCCAAGTACGCGTCGCGGAGGGCTTTGCTTTCGGGCAATTCGAGGCTGAAATCCGTGAGGCGATTGTAGACGAGATCGATGGGCAGTCCGTCGAGCTTCAGTGTGCCGTCCACGTAGGAAAGGTTCCCGGGCGGCGTGATCACCGCCGTCAATCCGTGACTTTGGAACAGCTTCTGGAACAGAACGAATTCCGGATAGAGGTATTGGCTCTCCGGCGCGACATCGACGATGGCGATGGTGTTGAGCGGCTGGCTGCCGCGCTCGTTGCGCCAGTCGTCGAGGAAGCTCTTGAAAAACGCGGCTTCGGCATTCTCCGGGCCGGACATGACGGCCAGTAGCGCGTTGACGGGCAGGCAGCACGCTTTCTGGGCTTTCGCGAGGACCGCGTTGAGCAGTCCACCGCCGGCGTTGGTATTGATTTCGATGAGCTTGGGGCCGTCGTCGCCGAGGTGGAAGTCGTAGCCCATGAGAACGCCGGTCGCGCCGGGTTTCATGCGGGCGATGGCGGGCGCAGTGGCGAGGGCGGCGGCTTGGTAGGCGGGTAACCGGGCCACGTCCTCGATGGCGCGGATGACCTCGGCCATGCGGGTCATGTGGTCAGGCTTGAGGTAGACTGGCAGTGCGGACATGAGCGTCGGATGCGAGTCACTGAGCCGGGAGCCGAAGCCAGCCTCTCCAACATCTGCATCGAGCTTGCGAAACAGGGCCGCCCGGTCGAGGGAAATGCAGGTGCAATCGGCATTCAGCTTGTCAGGGTCGAGGATCATGCCGGTCAATGGCTCCAAGGCGTCATGACGAGGCGAACGGGTCTCAGCGCTTCTTGCGTTTCAGATGGCAGACTTTGGTGCAGGATCCGTCGGCGTTTTTGCGCCAGCGGCCGCCGGGGTTCTTTGGAGGCTCGTTATAGATGTAGTACTCGGCGCGGTGGTTTTTATTGAACGTTTGATTTGAAACATCGTGGCCACCGGCGCGGACGTTTTGCCGAAGTAGACTTCGGCGGTAGTGGGGGCCGTGCTCAGTAAGGCCAGAGAGACAATGGCCAGTGCAATTTTTCCGGTCGTGCATTTCATGGTTGTCTTACCTGTGACGGATGCCGTCGTGTGGGCCGGAGTGCGGACTATCGCATCCCTCACCCCGTGCGCCAATGCTGCGAGGTTTCTACCTCCCGGGCCGCCCGGTTTTCTTTTGCCGCCCGCGGCGGGTTTTGGGTTCGGTGGGGTCCTCGATGTCGATGGTGCGGGAGGGGCGTTGCGGTGGCTGCGCCGAGTCTCTCCTGGGTCCCGGCTCGGCGCTCGAGCTTACGCTCTCGCTTGGCCGGGATGACGGAGTGGGTTTGGCAGGAAGTGCCCGGCCACTTCTGGGAACTGAGACCGACGCGTGCGGGCCCATTTCGTCGAGCGTCGGCTTGTGAGGGCCGCGGATGTTTTCGCCGAATGCGCCGGCACGCGTGCGTGAGTCGATGGCGGAGTATCCCCTCTCCCCGCTTGCGGGGAGAGGGCTAGGGTGAGGGGCAGCGGCTTGTGACGGAGGCGTTTGCTGCCCCTCACCCCGACCTTCTCCCCGTGAAGGACGGGGAGAGGGAGGTTGGTTCGCGCTCGCGCCATACTTCTTCTCGCCCTTGAAGCCGCCGGTACGCTCTTCGACATCCGCTTGGCGCGCGAGTGGGTCGTCGGCGATGGCGAGTTCGGTTTCGCGCAGGCGTTTGATCTCGTCGCGCAGGCGGGCGGCGGTTTCGAATTCGAGATCGGCGGCGGCGTCGCGCATCCGCTTTTCCATGTCTTCGATGACCTTGGCAAGGTTGTGCCCAACCATCGGCGCGTCTGCGAGACCCGTATCGACGGTCACGTGGTCCTGCTCGTAAACACTTGCCATCACGTCTTGGATGTTGCGCTTGATGGAGGCGGGCGTGATGTTGTTCGCGATGTTGTACGCCGTCTGCTTTTCGCGGCGGCGATTGGTTTCGGCAATGGCGCGTTCCATGCTGCCCGTCATGTTATCGGCATAAAGGATCACTTTGCCATCAACGTTGCGGGCGGCGCGGCCGATGGTCTGGATGAGAGACGTCTCAGATCGCAGGAACCCTTCCTTGTCGGCGTCAAGAATGGCAACCAGCGCGCATTCAGGAATGTCGAGGCCTTCGCGCAGCAGGTTGATGCCGATCAGCACGTCGAACGCGCCGAGGCGAAGGTCGCGGATGATCTCGATGCGCTCCAGTGTTTCGATGTCCGAATGCATGTAGCGCACGCGGATGCCGGTTTCGTGCATGTACTCTGTCAGGTCTTCGGCCATGCGCTTGGTCAGCGTGGTGACGAGCGTGCGATAGCCCTTCTTGGCGACTTGGCGCACTTCGTCCAACAGATCGTCGACCTGCGATTTTGCCGGGCGGATTTCTACGGGCGGGTCGATGAGGCCTGTCGGGCGAATGACCTGCTCGGCGAAGGTGCCGCCGGTCTGCTCCAGCTCCCAGTCGCCTGGTGTTGCGGACACGTACACGGTCTGCGGCCGCATGGCATTCCATTCCTCGAAGCGCATGGGGCGATTGTCCATGCACGAGGGCAGCCGGAAGCCGTATTCGGCGAGCGTTGCCTTGCGCCGGTAGTCGCCGCGGAACATGCCGCCGATCTGCGGAACGGTGACGTGGCTTTCGTCGGCGAACACCAGCGCGTTGTCGGGCAGATATTCAAACAGCGTCGGCGGCGGCTCGCCGGGTGCGCGGCCGGTGAGATAGCGCGTGTAGTTCTCGATACCCGCGCAGCTGCCGGTCGCCTCCATCATTTCCATGTCGAACACGGTGCGCTGTTCCAGGCGCTGGGCTTCGAGCAGCTTGCCGACGGCATACAACTCGTCGAGCCGCTGTTTCAGTTCCGTCTTGATGGCTTTGATGGCCTGTTGCAGCGTCGGCTTGGGCGTGACGTAGTGCGAGTTCGCGTAGATTTTGACGAGCGCCAGTTCGTCGGTCTTCTGGCCGGTCAGCGGATCGAACTCGGTGATGCTTTCGACTTCATCGCCGAAAAGCGAGATGCGCCAACCGCGATCTTCATAGTGCGCTGGAAACACTTCGACGGTATCGCCGCGTGCGCGAAACGTGCCGCGCTGGAAGGCGATGTCGTTGCGTTTGTAGTGGAGCGCGACGAGATCAGCGAGCAGTTGGTCGCGCGACAGCTTCTCGCCGAGCTTCACCGCGAACGTCATGGCCGTATAGGTTTCGACCGAGCCGATGCCGTAGATGCACGACACGGACGCAACGATGATGACATCATCGCGTTCGAGCAGCGCGCGCGTGGCAGCGTGGCGCATGCGGTCGATCTGTTCGTTGATCGAGGATTCCTTTTCGATGTAGGTGTCGGTGCGCGGCACGTAGGCTTCGGGCTGGTAGTAGTCGTAGTAGGAGACGAAGTACTCGACCGCGTTGTCAGGAAAGAAGCTCTTGAACTCGCCGTAGAGCTGCGCCGCGAGTGTCTTGTTCGGCGCGAGGATGAGGGCGGGGCGCTGCGTGGCCGCGATCACCTGGGCCATGGTGAAGGTTTTTCCCGAACCGGTGACCCCCAACAGAACCTGATCGCGCTCGACGGCATTGACCCCGCGCACGAGTTCCTCGATAGCCGCGGGCTGGTCGCCCTTGGGGTCGAATTCTGAGACGATTTTGAAGGCGATGCCGCCTTCGCTTTTTTCGGGGCGTTCGGGCCGGTGCGGGATGTATTCGGGTGTCGTGCCCGCCACAATCGGATGCGACGCCATCATCGGCTGGCGGGCCAGAATCTCTTTCGCGCGATCGGTGCGTTCGTGCGGCTTGGCAAGAAGCGCGTTGAGCGCGTCGGAGATCGACCCGCTGGTATCGGGCTGGGAATAGATGGCTTGGGCGCGCAGGGCGGGCAGGGTGGAGCCCGCGCCCGGCGGCCGGCTCCCCGCAGGGGAGTCGCCGGGCGCCAAGTAAGAAAGCAGCGCCTCGCCGAATCCTGGCGTGCCCGCCGCCGTCTCGACGGGCGGCGCGCCGGGCTTGCCGGATTTGCCACGCGACGGGCGGGCGGACTTGCTCGACTCGGATTTTGGGGGACGGGCCATGGAGGGAATATGGGGCAGCACTGGCCGCGCGTGAAGCCGGTCTCAGAAAGTTGACTCCATAAGTCAATTATGCAGCGACAACTCTGCGTAGTTTTTGTACAACCGGGCTGGGGAAGAGAGAATCAGGCGACCAAAATCGCGAGAGTTTGCGTGCGCGCACGCGCCGTTTTCAGGCGTGTGGGGTGTGCTGCCGCTCGCTTGGCTTCGTCTTCCTTTGGGGACTGAGACTTCTTTTTATCCTTTAAGGAGAACAGCATGAATCTCGTCACAGCACTGGCACTCGTCATCGGCGCGCTGGGCGCGCTGGCAACGTGGCTGGTCCTTGGGCCGCTCGCGGCTCTTGGACTATCGATCTGGGCCCTGTTTATTGGCTGGGGCAGCTTTTACAGCAACGGCGGCGGTGAAGGCGGCCTGAAGAATGCGATCATCGGTGCCATCTGGGGGGCGCTGATGGCGACTGTCGCATTGATCCTCCTGCCCATCGTCGGTGGTGGCACCATTGGCACCGCACTGGTCGTCGGCGCAACCGTGACCGTCATGATTCTCGGCGCCAACCTGCCGCTGCTGTCGGCCATTCCGGCTGCGGTCTACGGCTACGCATCAACCGCCGCATTTGCGCTCATGAAAGCGGGTGCTGCACCTGACGCCATGGATCTGCAGAACAGTCCGTTCTTGAATGTTGTGATTTCGATGACACTGGGCGCCATCTTTGGCTACGTGTCGGAAATGATCGCGAAGAAACTGGCGACCTGAACACCGGCGGATCGCAATGGGCGCTAGACGGCACCGCCGCTGACCGGGTTGGAACCCGGTGAGCGGCGGTGGTGTGTTGGGGGGGGCGATTTTGTATGAGGTCACAAACGGAGCTTCTAGCCCTTGAACTTGTTTTCTCGATGATAGCGCAAGAAGCCGCGATGTGGCTGCAAGCGTGTATCTTCTGGAACTCTGACGAAACCGGATGGGTTCATCAGGCGCCCGATTTCATCAGGCACCGCTGACCGGGCAGTCAAAATGCGGAAATCGTCGTCAATTGAGATAAGGCCTCTATCAAACATCCAGTGAACAGTTTGCGATAAAGCGAGACCGTTCCGAATTGAGTCTGGGCCATGATCGGCGACGGGCATTATGTGGGCCGCTTGAGCCTCCGGCCTTCCGCCTCCGTTTATTATTCGTAGGCCAGTCAATGCGCATCTGCGATCATAAGTGTTCTGCACTTGACGCGTGAAAGCGATATCTCGGAACGGTCGATTAATGGTGCTCTCGATCCGATGTCGTGGGATCGAATCGGCGGCGGCAGAAAACTCTGATTGATCTTCTGCGAAGCCGATTGGGTGCGGTGCAGGAGTCCCGCTTTTTTGAGCAACTTTCTGCCCTTGATGTGCGGGAGTCAATTGCTGGGCGAAGCCTGCCTGCAAGATCAATTCGAACTCACTATCTGGCACGTTCCTAACTGCGCGTTGCGCCGATCCCGGGTTCGTGCGCCCGTCAGCGCCGCGCATCGCTGACTCGTAGTAAAAATCATTCTGACGGAATGGAACCGGCGTTTCAAAATCCAAGTAGCCTTGGATGTCTGCATAGAAGTGGTCGGATTTGTCGGGGTCCACGCGAACCCCGACGACCTGGGCTACAGCGAAGTAGGCTTGTCTACCGCCGCGGCTTCTAACATCAGACGTTGCGCGACGTGGCTCATAATAGACAATCCAGTCACCCACGGAGCGCTGGACCTGGTTCAAATACGCCTTAGGAAAGTGGTAGAATTGTTCCGGAATGTCGTCATACGCCGGGCTTATTTTGGTTTGCAGGACGGCTTTCATGTCTAGTCCGAACAAAAAAACTGCCGGCAACTCGCAACAGACGCTTCACTTCTTATCGGTACTTGGCAAAATTCGCAACGTCGTCGCCCAGTTCCTGCGCAGCTAGGCGCTCGTAAACCCAACTTCGTGGACTCAACTATCGGAGGCTTCATGTCAATCAACCCACGCGAATTCGCTGGCGACTATCCCAACAATTCGGACCGTGCAGAATGGGCAGAGCGCGCGTTGACAGTGTTTTGCGAAGATACGGGCTTGGACCAAAAATTAGAAAGACGAGAAACAGTGAGCGATCTGTTGTGTAACCTGGGCCACTACTGTGATCTTCACCGTCTCGATTTCCTAACAATCGCGTCAGGGGCGATAGCGGTCTGGGACGCCGAGAAGCGGGAGGAGGCACATGGTGAGCTGAACGCCTTGTACCCCGAGAAGAAGGTTTTCATCACTGTTGTCGATCCTAGCGAAACGCATGCCCGCTGTTAATGGGCGGAACCAGCACTGAGCGCTGGCACAATGAGTGGCCCTGCCGATGGCATGAAGAGATGTTGGCCCGCGCATTGGGCCTTGTTCTTCTCCCTTTGACGCTTGTCTGGGTCCCCGCCCCGGATCATGTCCGGGGCAGGCTCTGTGCTCGCGCTGCTCGCATCCCTCCGGGACGCGGGGATGACGAGAGGTGATAGGGATCCGGCAGCAGAAAGAATCGAACGGTTGCTACAAGCCCTGACTTGACCGGCACCGCCCACTGTTGCCGCCAAGTCATACCCGCGTGCCATGTGCTTCACGCGTGAAACCGGGCGCGGGTCTGGACGTAGATAGATCACGTGCCGCGTGACGCTGTGGGATGCCGATGATCGCTTTATCACTGACGTGCCGCCATTGGAGCGCGGCGTGCGCAGCCGCATTCGCCGTTCTTGCGATCGGGCCCAGTCCCGTCGCGGCCACCCCGGACGCTGCCGCGCGGCTGGCGCGGGGCGAGGCTGTCGTCCAGATCAGTCCAGCGGACAGCCCGGCTGACGGAGAGATCGCGGCCGTGATCGACATCCTGGCGACGCCCGATCGCGTGTGGAGTGTGCTGTTCGATTGTGCGGGCGCGCCCTCGTTCATGGACAACCTCAAACAGTGCCGGGTGGTTGATCAGGATCCGGCTGGCGCATGGGACGTCCGCGAACATCTGGTGCAATGGACGAGCTTTCTGCCGCAAGTGCGCAGCGTGTTCCGGTCAGACTACGTGCTCAACACAAGCATCCGGTTTAAGCGGGTCGAGGGCGATCTGGCGTTTCTCGCGGGCGAGTGGCGGTTGGAGCCTATGGCTGGCGGTGCGAAAACCCGGCTCCGATACAATGCACGCGTCGGCTTTCATGCGCTGGTCCCGGCCTTCATGGTGCGCGATGCCTTAGAGGCTGATATCCCGCAGTTTCTCGGCAAGATCCGCGACGAGGTGATGCGCACGGCGGCTGGGTGAACTGATAGTCACTGTTTCCCATTATCGAACAGGTCTGCCGTTGGGACGCGCAAACCCGGCGGATCGAGCGTGAGCTCGCCCTCGCTGTGGATCGTCGTTGTGATCGCGCCGCCCGCGCGGCGATGGTGGATCACAACCATCTTGGCGGGTTGGACAATCAGATAGTGCTGGATCGATGCCACATTGAAGTAATCGATCAGCTTGTCTCCGTGGTCGATCGGGGCGGTGGAGGGTGACAGGACGTCGACGACAATGACCGGGTTTGTGGCGACAGTTGCGCCGCCAGGGACGCGGGCCCCACAGTTGACCAGCGCATCGGGCTCGTAGACGGTGGTATCGTCGATGCGAACGGACAGTCCATTAACAAAGGCCTCGTACGGAGCACCGGCACGCCCGATCGCAGCCTTGAGAGCCGCCCAGACACTCGCCTTGGTGCGTGCATGGTCGGCCTTTTCCGGCACCATTGCCAAGATTTCTCCGGCCACGAGCTCATACCGGCCCTTGGGCTGGGCCTCCGCCCAGGTCAGGAACTCGTCGGCTGTTGTCCGTTTGGCAGCTGGCTTGGACATAGCCTTAAATTAGCACGATGTGCAGAGTTCACAAGGACGGGCCTGATGTCGTGCAGCCTCTTCCCAATTGCCAATTCCCGGAGCATTCTTAAGACAGACGGGAGGGAGCATCTCAGCTGACGGGTCCGCACCACGTGCGGCCCTGAACATAGGAGAAGCTTCGATGCGGATCGCAGACGTACTGACGTCAAAAGCGCGGCCTGGTGTGGCATCGGGCGGCGGTGGTGTGGTGACACTCTCGCCCTCGCATTCGGTGCACGATGCTGTGCGGTTGTTTGACGAACACCGGATGTCCTCGGTCGTCATTGCCGATGCGCAACGCCGCCCGCTCGGCCTCGTGTCTGATCGGGATGTTGTCCATGCGCTGGCCCGCCGCGGGGCGGCCGCACTGCAATTGCGGGTGACGGACATCATGATTTCACCACCGCCCGCCTGCACGGCCGATATGACCGTGACGCAAGGTCTGGCGCGGATGACGCTGGGTCGCGTTCGCCACCTGGTGGTGCTCACGGATGACGACATGCTCGGCATTGTGAGCATTGGCGATCTTGTCAAAGCGCGGCTCGACGATGCTGATCTTGAGGGCCGTGTGTTGCGCGACATGGCACTGGGCCGTATTGCGGCCGCCTGAAGTGTTGGTCGCGCCGCGCATCGGTCATGCTTTCGCTTCCCGTTCGCCCTCGTGGCCGGTAAAGGTCCGGGTTGAACAACGCTGGAGCGATTGAACATGACGCAAACACGGATTGCATTGGTCAGTGGTGCCAACCGCGGCATCGGGTTGGAGATTGTGCGGCAGCTGTCGCGTCAGGGACTGATCGCGGTGTTGGGATCGCGTGACCCCAACAAGGGCCAGGAGGCGGCGGAGACGCTCGCGCGCGAAGGGCTTGAGGTGCCGGTTGTGACCCTAGATACCGACGACGGCACTTCGATTGCCAATGCCGTCGCCGAGATCGTGCGGCTGTATGGGCGGCTGGATGTCGTCGTCAACAATGCCGCAATTTTGATTGATGGCCCCGGTGGCTTCGAAGCAAGTTTGTTCGATCTCAGGGGCGAGACCGCGCGGCGCACGTTTGAGACCAACGTGCTTGGACCGCTGCGCCTGACACAAGCGGCGGTGCCGGTCATGCGCGAAGGCGGCTACGGACGAATCGTGAATTTGTCATCTGGGGCGGGACAATTGTCGGAGATGCGGAGCGGGTTTCCCGCCTATCGCATGTCGAAGTCAGCGATCAATGCGTTGACGCGGATCACGGCCGCGGAAGTGTCGGGCGCCAATATCAAAGTCAACGCGGCGTGCCCTGGCTGGGTGAAGACCGACATGGGCGGCCGCGAAGCAACCCGCACTGTCGATCAGGGTGCCGAAACGCCCGTATGGCTGGCGACGCTGCCCGATGACGGCCCGAGCGGCGGGTTTTTCCGGGATAAGAAGCCGATAGCGTGGTGAGGGAGTCGTGAGATCGTGAGTGGTGAGTCGTTAAGTCGTGAAGTCGTTAAGTCGTTAAGTCGTTAAGTCGTGAAGTGAAGCCTCTGAGTGATACTGCACCACTCACGACCTCACCATTCACCAACTCACGAACCGCTTCAAAGCCCCTTCACCAAGTTCCCAACCATCAGCGTGAAATACGCCGTGATGGACAGCCAGAACTCCTGATGCGGCAGGTAGCGGGGCACGGGGATGAAGCCCAGTTTGGTGATCAGTGCCACTGAGGCCAGCAGGAACGAAATCAGGAAAATGATGATGGTCGGCGGGTTGAGACGCATACGCTTCCCCAGATGACGGGCCAAAACGATGGAACGGGACATGCACGTCCAGCCGGCCCGATGGGCCATAGTCAGGCGATCTCACAATAGAGGGGGAAAGGGGCTGGATGCAACGCCCGCGCGACGCACGGCGGGCTTGGCAAGCTTACACAGTGGCGGAAACTCCGCAGTGCGTGGGCGATTAGAGGGCTTGACCGGCGGGGGCGACGACCTTCAGGCCGCGGCTGTCGCCATCGACGGTGAACTGGACCAGAGCTCCCTCGGCCTTCGCCATATCGCGGCATGTGACGCTGAACTGGCGGGGTTCCGGGCTGCCCGTTTCGATGCGGGTCGTATCGTTCACGTCCAGGACCTCGACGGACATCACCTGGTAAACGCGCGGATGATTGCCGTGCTGAACGGTGATTTGGTCGCCGGGAGCAACTGGGGCCGACCAAGACACGGTTTTGAGGGTGCCGGACGCAACGGCTTCAGCGTGGTCGCGGCTCAACCAAAAGTCTTCGGAGCCCGAGACGCGGGCTTGCGCAACCGGGGTACTGCCGCGGTCATCGGGCTGCACGGCGGAGAGCGCTGTTTCGAAATTGCGAGTGATCAGCGCATCGGGGTTCGCCAGGCCAAGGCCAAACGCGAGCAAAACGGCAGGGGCCACGACAATCGCGGACTTGGCCACAGCCAACGGCGAAGATGGGGTGGCTTGAGATCCCGTCCGCATGTTTCGTCTCCCTGAAACGCCACGTTGATTTAGGGTGCTTGCACGATCTCTGCCAGCCCTGTGGTGGTCTTTACGGTCAATTTATTGCTCCAGATCCCTTAACGGACCCGCGACCCCGGGGCGTAAGCCCGGCGCAAATGTCGAAAAAAGGCAAGGTTGAAGGCCAGAAGGCCTGAAAACACGAGCGCCAGCAGCGAGAACGGCAACAGCCGGTCGCTGGCAATCGTCTGCGCCTGGAAAGCGTTGGCGGCCGTCGCATCGGCGGTCATCAGCAGACCAGCGAGGACGAACAGACCAAGGCCAGCCAGCATGTCCAACAGGAAGCGGCGGGCGTCGTGTGCAAAGGTGCGTGTGTCGGTTTGGGCGTTCATGTCGAAATTCACTCCTTCCGTAACCCCGACTCGAATGGCGTAACTTCAAGGAGTTCAACGTGCCGCTGTGTCCGGGTTGGGCCGGGAATGTGGCGAAGCTGGGATTATTCCATCAATCCAAACAGAGTGTCGCTGACGTGCACTGCGTGCCAGGCACCCGGGTTCCGGCGACGTGGGCATCCCGAAAGGAAGTTGGCCGGATGCCTGGCACCGATTGCTGTCTCGCGCGAAGGTCGCATTGCGAATTGCTGCAGTGCGGCGTAATTTCCGCGCCGTTTCGTGCCGCCACGGCACGTCCTCTCACACTCTCACTGGAAAGACCGCCGCAATGGGCTTTTTCGCCGACAGCCTCAATCGAATCCAACCGTCAGCGACGATTGCGGTTTCGACCAAGGCGCGGCAGCTGAAGGCGCAAGGGCGGGACATCGTTTCTCTGTCTGCCGGCGAGCCCGATTTCGATACGCCGCAGAATATCAAAGACGCCGCCAAGGCCGCGCTGGACGCCGGTAAGACGAAGTACACCGACGTCGACGGCATCCCGGAATTGAAGGCGGCGATTGTCGCCAAGTTCAAGCGCGACAACGGTCTTGATTACAAGCCGAGCCAAGTTTCGGTCGGCACGGGCGGCAAGCAGGTTTTGTACAACGCATTGCTGGCGACGCTGAACCCGGGCGATGAAGTGATCATGCCGTCGCCGTGCTGGGTGTCGTATGCGGATATCGTACTGCTTGGCGGGGGTAAGCCGGTGTTCGCCGAAACGACGGCGGACGACGGCTACATCCTGCGCCCCGAGGTTCTTGACAAGGCGATCACGCCCAAAACCAAGTGGTTTGTGTTCAACGCGCCATCGAACCCGACGGGGGCGGCTTACTCGCGCGCCGCGCTCAAGACACTGACTGATGTGCTGATGCAGAAGAAGAACAGTCACGTCTGGGTGCTGACCGACGATATCTATGAGCACTTGCTATACGACGGCTTGAAGTTTTACACCCCGGCGCAGGTCGAGCCCGGCCTGTACGACCGCACGCTGACCATGAACGGCCTGTCGAAGGCCTACTGCATGACCGGCTGGCGCATGGGATATGCAGCGGGGCCTGAGCCGTTGATCAAGGCGATGTGCAAGCTGCAGAGCCAATCGACGTCGAACCCGTCGTCGATCGTGCAGTGGGCGGCCGTTGAAGCACTCAATGGTCCGCAGGATTTCATTGCCAAGCACAACAAAATCTTTGTTGAGCGCCGCGATCTCGTGGTGTCGATGCTCAATCAGGCCAAGGGTTTGAAGTGCCCCAAGCCCGAAGGCGCGTTTTATGTTTATCCGTCGTGCCACGGCGCCATCGGCAAAACAACGCCGAAGGGCGTAATGATCGCCAATGACGAGGCTTTCGTGACGGCACTGCTGGAAGAGGAAGGCGTCGCCGTTGTGCACGGCGCGGCCTTCGCGGGCTCTCCCGCGTTCCGCATTTCCTACGCGGCCTCAACGGAAAGCCTGAAAGACGCCTGCACGCGCATTCAGCGGTTTTGCGGGAATTTGAGGTAGGGGAAGGGGCAGATTGGGGTCAGGCACCCCAAAAGTGCCTGACCCCAATCTGCCGGCTGAAAGTGTTTGTTGGACCGCGTGTCAGTGGCCGCCAAGCACGAGTGTCTTGACCGGCAGCATCACCGCCTCGAGCCGCAAGATCATGGCGTGGACGATAGCAACCGCATCGACGGCATGCAGATAAAGCCAGCGCAGTCCTCCGACGTCACCGTGCGCTAACAGGTCATGGTTTCGCGTGTAGGCATTGGCGACGCAGCTGGAACCGGGTGTCACGCCGTCAAGACCGCCCGGGTAGAGCGCCTCCAAAGCCACTGTTAGCGTTCCGGGCCTTGTCACTTGCTGTGCGTCGATGAGTTGCTCCGTCGTGCGGACCTGTCCCGCGGCGATGTAGTCCTGGACCTGTGTCACAACGACGGGAATTATGGTCAGCGGCTTTGAGATGCAGGTCACTTCGGCGGGCATGCCGACTTTGATGACCTGCGCCTCGATCTGATTGAAACCCGCATAGAGCTTACTGCGCCCGGCTTCACGAGGAATGAGCACGCCGGCAGGCCGCATCATGGGCGTGACGAAGTCACCAACACGCAAACCGAACTGTTCAACCCGGCCATCGACACCAGCGTAGATGGTGGTCTTGTCGAGATCGACTTGAGCTTGCGTGCGCGCAGCTTCGGCGCTGGCTTTCTCGGCTGGAAGTAAGGTCGATAAGCGCGTCTCGGCCGCAAGTTTGGCAGCACTCGCAGCGGCTACCCCGCCCTGACGCGTCTCAGCGGCCTTCTGTAAGCGTTCTATTTCACGCCCAGCGACGATCCCGGGGTTTCGCTGTTGCAAGTCTACCTTGGTCCGGAGTTCATCAAGGGCCTGTTCGTAGGCGCCCGTTGCCTGCTGAACCTGGCCTTGGGCTGCCGCGATGTCGGCTTCGGCCAGTTTCATCGCGGCGTCAATCTCCGCAATCCGGCGTTCGGAAAGGACGAGCGCGGCGGTCTGCTTGGCAGCATCAAGCTTGAAGATGGGCGCGCCCTGCTTGATGTCGGAACTCAAGCTGACATAGATCTCAGCAACGCGCCCGCTCGTTTCCGGAACGATGGGAATGGTGCGGAAGTAGGCGGTCACGTTGGTCGTGGCAGGATGGTGATAGAAGATCACTGTAATGAGGGCGATCGTCAGCATGAGACACGAGACGATGCCATACCGCAGCTCGTACCAGACCGAGTAAATCGTGATTTCGTGACCGAGGCGCTTGCCCTGCATGTAGCGCCGGAAAAGGTAATCCGGAAAGACGGTGAAGAGCGAGCACAGAAGAATCTCAATCATCGCTGTTGCCCGTGGGTGTCGACGGCTTTTGGGAAGCGGGCTTGGCCGCGGCTGGCGGCTTAGTGGAGACGGAAGCGTCCGTGACAGGCGCGGCCGTCGGGGCGCTCATCGGGCTGTTCGCTAATAGCTCCAAAGAGCCTGCGATGCGTCCGAGTGGGCTCGAGACGTCCGGGAAGACAAAGTCCGGCACCTTTACGAAGGCCAGCAGGAGGGCCGCCACCCAAAACGCATGAACATGTGTGAAAAGAGACAGCAGGCAGAGTACGGCAACGAGATCGATTTGCCACTTGGTGGCATTGTGCACCATGCGCTCGGGCAGCGAATGCAGCCAGAGGAACAGCACGCCGAGAGCAAGGACCGCTCCAATCAGCAGGATCGCCGCGAAGACCAACAACACGTCGGTCTCGCCGGGGGACGTCATGAACCCCGGCAAGTGTGTGGTCGCGGCTGGATGTGGGGACGCTGCCAAGGGAAAGCCCAGTCAATAAGCGGTTAATATTTTTCAATAGTGGACAAAATCCGTGAAGAAAGGCTTTCAGAATCGGACATATGGCAAATCTATTGACGGGATTTCTCGACACAAATGTTCGAGGTGGTTTCGCGAAGGCAGTCTTTGATGGCTGCTTTCGCGCACGCGGCCTGAGCGGCGCGGTCACCAACATCACCAGCGGGTTGTGAGCGGAATCAGATCGCCCGGCACGCGAAGTGCCGACTCCCTCCCCTTGATGGCGAAGCTAAGTGGACTCCCCCGCAAGCGACGAGAGGGCAATTCGGTGGGCAGCCGCATTCAGCGGTTCTGCGGGAGTTTGAGGTAGGCGGGCGGGTCGATGCTCTCGACAACGTCACCCCGGCGAAGGTGTTTGGTCCCGGAAGATTGGCAGCACGGAATAGGTGTAGAAAGAGGCATCGCTTTTGTCAGGGAGCGCCTCGGATCATGAAACTCAAGCTGCACGCCAACGAGACGACGACGCCGGGATGACGTTCGATTGTGGGTGCGGCGCGCTGGAGACGCGGCCATGACGGGACCAAGATCAAGCTGGGCGGGTCAATACGGGGTCAGGCACCCAAAAGGTGCCTGACCC
This sequence comes from Hyphomicrobium sp., assembly GCA_031413815.1. Lineage (GTDB taxonomy): Bacteria > Pseudomonadota > Alphaproteobacteria > Rhizobiales > Hyphomicrobiaceae > JAGVSR01. Next base: position 63,800 of record JANOFU010000071.1, read on the forward strand.
CGTTGCACCTCGTTACGCGTGTGCCCGGTAGGGGAGCAGGCCGGCGATGGATTGGCTGATCTGGACATTGCGGGCCCAACCGAGGCGGGCGCGGCTGCGGATCAGAAACACGCGGGCGGCCTGAGCCGGTGTCCGGTGGACGGGGCCAGGAAGGGCGATTGCTGGCGAGGGTGTGCCTCGCATGACCGGCGCGGCATCATCGCGAAAGACTTCTTCGTTGGGCGCCATCGCGAAGCCAGCGGCTTTGGCGACGTTCATCAAAGAGTTGATACGCATTACAAATTACCCCGGTCTGCTGTCGAATGGAGCCCACCGGCCCCGCTCTGGCCATCGCATACGTTCATTGCACGCCATCGCCACAATTCGATCTTGATGCAAAATTGTCGCACGTCAAGCAGTATTCGCCTCAAGTGTTTCGAATTTCCTACGATTTTTCCGTTGGTTGGCGTTTTGCAGTGCAGCAAACTAGTAGAAGTGAGGGGCGAGCCAGCCTGCCCCATCACGCGGGCGGACGGTCGATGTTGATTGTCTAATCGCGGAACGCGTTGGCTTCGATCTTGGTTCCCAAACAGCGAAGATTTGCTCGCGAACCCTCTTGCCACCGCGCCACGTCAGCGCGACGATGGTCCTGTCGTCCTCCTGCTCTGAGGCGCGGGGATTGCGACGACGACTGCGCTGCGCCTCGTGACGCTCTCACAACAGAGTGGAAATGGAGGACACCATGGCGACTTCAGGTGGCCCGCAAGGCGGGCATCCCACCGGCCGCAGCTCTCGCTGCATCGCACTGATCGGCCCGTACCTTTCGGGCAAAACAACTCTCCTCGAAGCCATCCTCTCCCGCACCGGCACGATCACTCGGCAAGGCAAAGTGGCCGACAAAAGCACCGTCGGCGATGCCTCCGCTGAGGCCCGAGATCACGGCATGAGTGTTTCGCTTAATCTTGCTGATGTTGATTTCCTCGGCGATCATTTCACTTTCATCGACTGTCCCGGCTCTGTTGAATTCTTGCATGAAGGCGCCATCGCCTTAACCGCCGTCGATGCAGCGGTGGTGGTGTGCGAACCCGATCCCAAACGCGTCGCCGCCTTACAAGTCATCCTGAAAGGATTGGAAGACCGCGGTATTCCGCACTTCCTGTTCCTCAACAAGATCGACAATTTCTCAACGCCCGTCCGCGATATCATTCCGCTGTTGCAGCCCGCGTCGGCCAAGCCGCTCGTGCTGCGCCAGATCCCGATCTGGGAGAATGGAGTGGCCACTGGGTTTATCGATCTGGCGTCGGAACGCGCCTACGTTTATCGCGAGCACGCGGCCTCGGAAATCATTGAACTGCCCGCAAGTGTTTTGGATCGCGAGAAGGAAGCGCGGTTCCACATGCTCGAGCAGCTCGCCGACTATGACGACGAACTCATGGAGCAGTTGCTGTCCGATATGCAGCCGCCGAAAGACCGCATCTTTGACGACCTCAGCAAAGAATTGCGCGAGGGGCTGATTTGTCCGGTGCTGCTCGGCAGTGCGCAGAACGGCAATGGTATCTTACGATTGATGAAAGCCTTGCGCCACGAAGCGCCGTTCGCGAGTGAAACGGCTAGGCGGCTGAAACTGGAGAATGCCAAGAGCGCGGCGTTTGTGTTCAAGACGCACTACACAGGCCACGGCGGCAAACTGTCTTTGGCGCGCGTGCTGACGGGCGAACTCGCAGATGGTGCCGTGGTCAATGGCGTTTCAGGCGCGGAGGAGCGCATCGCCGGTGTCTTTGCAATCAAAGGCGAGGAGCCGGTGAAGCGGGGAACGGCCAAGGCAGGCGATACGGTCGCGCTGGGCCGGCTGGACCGCATCCACACAGGCGAGACGATCACCCTCGGCAAGGGCGGTATCGTGCAAATCAAGGGGCCAACGGCTCCTGAACCCGTACTGGCGGCCGGCATCGGCCTGAAAGACCGCAAAGACGATGTGAAGATGTCGTCGGCACTCAACAAGCTGGTCGAGGAAGACCCCTCACTGATGGTCGAACACAACCCGCATACACATCAGACGTTGCTTAAAGGGCAAGGCGAAATGCACCTGCGCGTCACGTTCGAGCGGTTGGCGCGCAAAAACGGCATCGAAGTCCAGCGCCTGAAGCAGCAGGTGCCGTACAAGGAAACCATCCGCAAGCCCGTTGAAGTGCGCGGCCGTCATAAGAAGCAATAGGGCGGTCATGGCCAGTTCGGCGACGTCGTGCTGACCATCGCCCCGTTGCCGCGTGGGTCGGGGTTCCAGTTCACTGAGAAGATCACGGGCGGCGTGGTTCCGCGCAACTACATTCCGTCCGTTGAAATCGGCGTGTCGGATTATTTGAAGGCTGGCCCGCTCGGATTTCCAGTGGTCGATGTCGCGGTGACGCTGACAGATGGCTCGTACCACTCGGTCGATTCATCCGACATGGCATTCCGGCAAGCGGGGCGGCTTGCCATGAGCGAAGGGCTGCCGCAATGCAATCCCGTGCTGCTGGAGCCGATCAACGCGGTTGATATTGCGGTGCCGTCAGAGGCGACGGCGCGCGTCAATGCGATCATCTCGCAACGGCGTGGTCAGATCCTCGGTTTCGATGCGCGTGACGGCTGGCCAGGATGGGATGTCGTGTCTGCCCATATCCCGGCGTCGGAGATGGACGATCTGATCATCGAACTGCGCTCAGCGACTGCCGGCGTCGGGACGTTTACGACGAAGTTCGATCACTTGTCCGAATTGACCGGGCGGCTGGCCGATCAAGTGCTGGCCGATCACCGGCACGCGGCGGAGTAGGCGGGCATCAGAAACGACTGCGCCGGGCATCGTGGTTACATGCCCGGACCACTTCGTTCTTAGTTCTGAAGTTGGAGGTCAGTCGTAATTGAAAAACGGGCCGACATCCGTCTGCGTCGTTTTCCTGGACTTGGATTGTGCAGGGGTCTGCGATGCGGACCTTTTTACAGTTGTGCGCGACTTCGATTTTTGCGGTGCCTTGGTTGCGGGCGGTGTTTGTGTGCTCACTTGTGGCTGTTGGATCGGTTCGGTCGTGACCGGTTGCGACGCTGGGGCAACGGTTTGGCCGTTTGTGGGTCCTGGGGCGGTCCCAGGGTTCAATGAGCCCGTGGTTTCGGGGACAACTGGAGCTGCAGAGTTGGGTGGCTGGTCTTGCGCCTCGATTTTCGCAATCGCCGCGCTGCGCTCGCGCTCAGTCGTCTTGGTGGTCAGCTTGGCTTCCCGCTCGCGAATGAGCTGGGCCTTGGTGGCCGTGCTAGCCGCTTCCGCCGCCGCGCGTGCCGACCGTTCGCGTGTGAGTTGCTCGCGCAGGGTGACTGTGGCGCGGACCGCGTCGCGGCGGGCCTGCGTCTCAGCATCGAGTGCTTTGCGCAATGCCGCCGCCTGATCCTCCGAATCCTTGCGGGCGCGACGCTCACTTTCGATCTGACGCAACGAGCCCGTGCTGGCGTCTGCCGGGGACTTAGAGGGAGCGGCTGCGACAGCTGTTAGAGTTCGTTGTACGGGCGGGTCGAGTTGTTGTGCCGATGACATCGCAATCCCAGCATCGGTCCTCTCTGGAAGCTGCCAAACGCCAGCCGCGCTGACGGCTGCGAGCAGCAAAACCGACGCTGCAATCGCAGTGTGCCCTGCGAGTGCAAGGCGCGACGCAGGCCAGTAGAGGTCACTGGCGGGTTCTGCGACGGGTGCAGGTGCGGTGGACGTCCAGGGTGAATAGGCGCCGAAATTCCAGATATGGCCTTCGGGATCGCGCGCCGCATAGGCGCGGTCGGCGCCCGCGCCACCAAATTCGAGGACCATTACTGCTCCTGCTGCTTTGGCGCGCCTGTAGTGAGCTTCGACGTCATCGACCGCGACGTAGCAGCTCTGCGTGTTGGCCCCGTCCAGATCCGATGGCTGCTTCAGCAGCGTGTCCAACCCAGATTGCCCGACAGGGCCGAGCATGACCACGCCGGACCCGTAAGATAGCTCCGCATAGGCGATGCCACCGCAGCCATCAGCGACCACGGCGCGTTGCTCAAAGCCAAATGCGTTGCACAGCCAATCAATGGCCACTGGCATGTCGCGGTAACGCATGAGCGGTACGAGGCCGGCTGGCGTCATCGTAGTCCTTGCGGTTGGCAGAACGCAGACGGGGAAAAAATTGCTGTGCGCCACACTCAAGGCGAATCAAAAAGCGGCGCACACCTTGCACTGTGCCGAAAGCGGGCCCGTCAGGCTAGTGTCACAAAACCACGTACACACAGCCGCAATTGGAGTACTCACCGGCGAAATAAGCCGAAAAGATTGGCGTTCCGCGCGTCAGCGTTATTGCGTCGCCTCGCCGCCCCAGAGCTGGCGCAGCCGTGAGTCGCGGCCACAGCCAGAGCGGTAGTACTTGTACTTCAGTGGGTTCGTGTTGTAGTAATTCTGATGATAATCCTCAGCTGCAGTGAATTCTGAAGCCGGAACAATCTGAACAGCGATCGGTTTGCCGAAGCGGCCACTTTTGTCGAGCGCTGCCTTACTGTCTGCTGCCAGTTTGGACTGTTCCGGTGTCGCGGCAAAGATCGCCGGGCGGTACTGGTCGCCGCGATCGCAGAACTGCCCGCCGCCATCAACGAGATCCACGTTGCGCCAATAGTGGTCGAGCAGTTTGGTGTAGCTGACTTTGGACGGATCGAATTTTACGAGCAGCGCTTCGGTGTGCCCGGTGGTGCCGCTGCCGACTGCTTCGTACGTCGGGTTCTTGGTCTTGCCGCCCGTGTATCCCGAGATGGTTTCGACGACGCCATCGACCTTGTCGAAGTCGCTCTCCGTGCACCAGAAACATCCGGATGCAAAGATCGCGGTGTCGAGCTTGTCCGTTGCGACCGCCGGAGCGGCAGGCTTTGCGGACTCGGGTTCAGCCGTGGCCAGTCCCGCGCCAAGCAGGGCGAGGCCAGCCAGCATTAGAGCGGCGTGAAACATCGGGCGTGTCATGGTGCGTTGCACTCGGTTAGGTTCAGCTTCCAGACTTCGGCACAAACTTCATCGCGACGCCGTTCATGCAGTAGCGCTTGCCGGTAGGCTGCGGGCCGTCATCGAACACGTGACCCAAGTGCCCGCCGCAGCGTTTGCAATGCACTTCCGTGCGCGGGTAAATGAGTTTGTAGTCGGTTGAGGTGCCGACGCCCTCGTTGAGGGGTTGGAAAAAACTCGGCCAACCGGTGCCGCTGTCGAACTTTGTGTCCGAGGCAAACAGTGCCTGGTCGCAGGCTGCGCAATGATACATGCCTGCGTCATAGATCTTGTCGAGCGGGCTTGTGCCGGCGCGTTCGGTGCCGTGCTGGCGAAGAACGTAGTACTGATCCTTGGTCAGAACCTTCTTCCACTCGTCATCTGTTTTGGTCACGGCGAAGACCTCCTTTTTGTCCGCAGCACCGGTCGTCTGGCTGAGGCCTGCAATCGAACATGCCAAGCCAAGACCGGCAAAGGCAAACTGGCGGCGCGTATACATCAATCGGCTCCGGTTCAGAATGGGCGCTGCGGCTGGGAGGCCGCAGGCATCAGATGTCATGCCTTATCTACGCAGGGAAAGTGGGTAAGGTTTCGTCCAAACCAACCCGCAGCGCCCGAAATTGATCCCGGAAAGCGGTTAGTTTTGAATCGGGACGGGTTTTTCGAGCCGGATGGCGCCGGTCGTGACGCTGCAGCGATAGGCGTAAGCCTCGACGCCCCGGGTGAGGGCTCTTATGAGGGCGGCGGCATACTTGGGGTCGATGTCGGCTGCAGGGGCCCAGGATTTCGCGTCCTCGCGTTGGATCACGTACAGCATTACTGCGCGGTGGCCGGCCTGGACCATGTTGGCAAGCTCTTCGAGGTGCTTCACACCGCGCTCGGTGACGCTGTCTGGGAATTCGGCGAGGCCGGGTGTGCGCAAAAGGTGCGTGTTCTTGATCTCGACGTAGGCGAGGCCCTTTTTCGGATCGTCGAGTAAAATATCGATGCGGCTCGACTGGCCGTACTTCACTTCGCGCTTGAGGGTCGCATATCCGGTGAGTTCGGGGATGCGGCTGGATCCGATGGCCTCGGAAACGATCTTGTTGGGGTGGCCGGTGTTGATGCCGACGAGAGTTAGTTTTTTGCCGCCTTCAAGTTCGGTCAGTTCCCAGGTGTGGCGGTACTTGCGCGCTGCGCTGCCGGTTTCCGAAAGCCAGACGGCCACGCCGGGATCGCACAGGCCCTTCATGGAACCGGTATTGGGGCACGTGGCGGTGATGGTGTCACCTGTGTCGAGCGCGACGTCGGCGAGAAAGCGCTTGTAGCGTTTGATCAGGCGGCCGCGGATGAGGGGGGATGGGAAGTTCATCGCACTACTCTGCTAGAGCGGCTAGCCGGTGGCAAGCGAGAGCCCGGTCCGCGGTCACCAGCCGAAGCCCTTCCACTTCGCATTGAGCAAGTAACAGCCGGTCAAAGGGATCGCGGGTTTTGGGCTCCGGTTCCACAAACGCGAGAACGTGGCGCTCGTTGATGAGCAGCAGAACTGCGCCAAGGTCTCTTACAATATCAGGCAGTGTCAAAAGGTCGGGTGCGAGTTCGAGTTTTCCAATCCGGGTCTTGATCGCTATCTCCCACAGACATGCTACACTGACAAAAAGTTCTGCATCTCCTTGTTCGAGTTGACGTTTCGTTTTGGGCTCCAAATGGCCTTCTGACCCAGATATCAGACCGAGGAAGATATGAGTATCGAGGAGCAGTCTCATTTCGGCTTGCGCCTGCGCGCTGGCGGCAGCGGCCGCAATAGAAAGTCTTCGGGCAATGGATCATCAAAATCATCAGCAATATAATTGATGATCTTCTTCAGCCCGTGCTTCTTTTTGAATTCCTCGATCGCTTCCAAGCGCAAGCCGGTCTTTCGCTTATGGGGCACCAAATCGAGCACCGGCTGCCCGTTGCGCGTGATGACGATCATCTCACCAGCTTCGACCCTGCGGGCCAGCTCGTTGAGGCGGTTCTTGGCTTCTTTGATCGAGATCGTGGTCATTAGCCGAAGGTAGCTACAAGTAGCTACTGTGTCAAGTTTTTGGAATCCCCATACATTCTAGCAACAGTGCAACGGCGACGGCAGGGGCACAGTCGGACGTCATACCGGCCCCCACTCCGGCTTGGGGAGCAAGTCTGTTGAAGAGATGAACCTCTCGTCTGCCTAGCGAGAGTACGAGGTGCTGGATGTCGGCTTTTCCAATCCCAGCGGTGATGACAGGATGATCGGGCGAAAGGTTGGCGCTCGAGAGGACCTGCAGCATTCCATCTATGATCGAACGCCACTGTTCCTGACGGATGAATTCAGCAACGAGCTTCCAGTCCTCTAAGGTTCCATCACTCGGGCCCCACCCCAACATGCGCGCGAGACGGGTCGTACTTTCTTCGACCGACTTTCCTTTGCCATCCGCCGTTGTGTGGAGATCGGCGTCATCGGGCAAAGAACCGATCACCCTGCGCACATCCGCCATGGTTGCGAGATGCTCGCGTGCGAGAGACACCCACTGCCCCTTAAAAGGAGCACGATTGGTGACGCCCATGACCGCGGTGCGGGTGTATCCTGTGTAGACGAGCTCGCCGGTCGTCTGGCGTTCGGCATCGGTGTGACCGCGCGGGGCTGGCTTGCCGTCGACAATCGGAATGATGTCGGTGGTGGTTGAGCCGAAGTCGATCAGCAGTGCGTTGGGGTGATGGCGCGCAATCCATGTGGCGGTGGCGAGAAAGTTGGTCGAGCCAGTGTCGATGTGGTGTTGTTTTGCTTCGGCGGCGGAGCCGAAGCCACGGCGGCCCATCCAGAACTGCGTCTCCGCGCCGAATTCCCGCACGCAGAGATCAACCAAGGTCTCAACGCCAGCCTTGCGGTTGGGAAAGAGATCCGACAGTTCGCCGGTCATCGTCACGGCAAAGCGGTCCGCGCGCGACAGCAGTGGTGCAGCCTTCTTGAATGCCGTATCAAGCTTGTCCAGGCCCATCCACAGCCGGCAACGGACCTGCTCGACGGCAATGGTGCGACCGTGTTCCACCAGCGCCACCTTGAGGTGCGCTCCACCTACGTCGAGGCCTGCGGTGATGGTCACGTCCGTCTCCCTTACATCTGCTCCTGTGATACACCACGCCCGCAGAGAGGGAAGCCCATGGAGATCATTCCGGTAATCGATATTCGGCACGGTTTGGCCGTCCGTGCGGTTGCGGGCGACCGGGCGAATTACAGGCCATTAGAAACGCCTTTGGCGCCGGGAACGTCTGATCCGGTAGAGGTCACACGCAGGTATCTTGCGCTCTATCCGTTCAAGACGCTGTACGTTGCCGATCTCGATGGCATTGAGGGACGGGGGACGGACACGGCTTTGATCGGTCAGATCGCGGAGGCGTGGAGCGGTGAGACGTGGCTTGATGCGGGTGATCCCCACTTTGCCCTCAATGCGGACGGTTGTCTGGGTCCCGGCCTTCGCCGGGATGACGGTCTTGGGGGGAGCAGGGCCGGTGCGGTAGATCCCGTGCGTTGGCGAGCGGTGTTGGGAAGTGAGAGTATTCGCCAACAATCGCCCCTATCTGTGAAGCAATTGCTGAGCCTCGAAGCGCGCCCCGTTGTCTCACAGCGCCGTCATCCCGGCGAAGGCCGGGCTCCCGGCAAGTCTCATGACCGAAGGATCGAGCACGTGTCCAGACAGCGTGGTGTCTTATCTCTCGACTTCCGCGGCGACGCGTTCATCGGTCCTCCGGAGCTGTTGGCTTCGCCGGACATGTGGCCGGACGATGTGATCGTCATGACGCTTGGCCGGGTCGGGCTTGGTCAGGGGCCGGATCTCGCGCGCGTGCGCCGGATCGTTGATGCGGCGGGGCCGCAGCGGCGCGTGTTCGCCGCGGGTGGTGTGCGCCATCGGGACGATGTGGCAGCGCTGATTGATGCGGGGGCAGCCGGCGCCTTGGTGGCGACCGCGTTGCATTCCGGCAAAATAAAAGCCGGCGACCTCGAGGAGATCGCCGGTTGGTAGGTGGTCTAAACGGTTCGTGTCAGATAGCGGAACAGACTTAACTATTCCAACGGCCCGACAACGTGCGTCCCAGCCGCTGCAGCAGACCCGCCTTCATGGGCGGCTTGTTCGTGTCCTGCTGCGGACTGTTTCCCGTTCAGGTCTTGGCGCCGAAGGGGTGCGAAACCGAGTTGCGCTGGGCGGTGGCTTCAGCAGCCGTCGGCTTGCCAGCGACGGCGCGGGCAATCGATTCTTTCACAGCCCGGTAGTTGAAGTCCTGGATCTTGGCATCGTCTGCCGCTTCCCAGTGAATGAACACGCCGACGCAGATGTAGACGTCGTCAGCTTCGTTCGCTGGGATGATGCCTTCAGCGACGGCGTCCTGAACGGCCTTGGCAACGCCATACTGTGCTGGGCCAAACATCTGAACGGCCTGACGGGCGTCCTTGATGGTGACCTTGTTGAACATCACTGTGTTGGGCTTGCACTGCATGTTCGGTGCGATGACAGCGAGGAGCGACGTGAAGCCGTCCTTGTTGTTCGTCAACGAGTTGCAGAATGCCGTTTCGACGGCGCTGCCACGGGGTCCGATGAGCAGGTCGATGTGTGCAACTTCGTTGCCATCGCCGACGAGCGACTCGCCTACCATTACGCGATTAATTTTGGCCATTAGCGGGGTTCCTCCCAGTTCTCTAACATAATAACGGCCAGCACACCCCAAGAGCTCTTGGGAAGGGCTGACCACGCTCGTCCTTCAGCTATCTCAGCTGGCAGCGTACGATGACTGGTGTCACCGGACCGGTTGTCCAGATAGCGGCGCGTCTTGAGCACCGCGCCTAGATAGACCCAAGGAGGCAGCTTCGACAAGGGGCGATCCGCCTTTGGTCGAAAGGCATTTTGGGTTTTCAAAACGACTTGAAGGGGTTGGTATACGACCCACCCGCGCTATACAGCCGCATGCGGGGTCTGGGCCGGGGAACGGCACCGATGGCTCACCGATTGTCCGGCCACTCCCGGTGGAGGGTCGCGGCAAAGATGGCCGCCGCAATAATGTCAGCGAGTGAACCAGGATTGAGCCCATCGTCCTTGAGCTCTTTGTCGAAGCGCAGCAAGGAAGTTAGCGCGTCAGGCGGGTAGGGCGACTGTGCCAATGCGCGCTCGTAGGTTTGACAAAACTCCGCTGCCCGGCGGCAAACAGCATCCGCGCGCGCTGGTCCATACTTTCGAGCGATGTGGGTGTCAGGGATACGCTGCAGCATATCGAGGAACGCCTCGGTCACTGCTTCTTCCCGGGGGCGGCGTGTGCTCGTGTCTGCGATGGCCGCGGCGGTTTGGAATACCAGACTGAAATCGGTAACATACTGTTGAGCAATGAGATCGCGATCGGCAGCGGCCTGCATCGCTTGGCGGAGGGTCAAACCGGGGTCGGGAGCTTGGCGCACGTCATGCTTGGCCGCGTCCCCCAGTCCACCGGGATTGGCGCGGGCGATGGCGGCGTAGGCTTCGCGCGCGTCATCGCTGTCGAGCGTGGCAAGCACAGAGGCGAGACGCACCTGCAGCGTGTCACCGGCGGGTGTTGTGGTGCCTGCCGCAACCGCCAACGGCGCACACAACAAGAGAATTCCGAGATTTGTGTTGCAGCCGACGGCCTTAAACGTGGCATCGACCGCTCGGTGGACGCGCGCGCCGGCCTTGAGCTTCGGGTCTGCAATAACCGGCGCGGACACGTCCGCGCTGATCTCAAAGTCGCGAACTTGCATGCCATGCCCATCAGCATACACGTGAACATTGCCAGGTTTCAGAGATCGCACTTCGAGACGGCAGACGTCGAGATAAGCTGCTTCAATCACCGCCCGTGTCAGCGGTGCCGTCATCGGGTTGCGGTCTCATGGAGTACGGCCAGGAAGTCCTCAGCGAGCGTCCAGGCAATGTTGACGTCGGTGACGCTCTGCAAGCCTTTCCAGGCCGGATTTGAATTAATCTCCAGAACCATTAGACGGCCGCTCTGATCGCTGATGAGATCGACGCCCGCATAGTCCGCGCCAATGGCGTGCGTTGCGGCCAGCGCCAGTTCTGCCATTTCGCCGCCCGCATCGACGGAAACGGGCTCAGCCCCTTGATGCACGTTGGTGATCCAGGTTTGGCCGACGCGCGCCATGGCCGCGAGCACCCGGCCGCGCGAGACAAAGACGCGCCAGTCTTCGAAGCGCGTGTCACTGGGCTCGCGCAGATATCGCTGCAGGTAGTAGACATTGCCAACGGCTTCGGGCAGCGGCAGATCGGCGGCGGTCTCAACGCGCGCAACGCCGTTGCCCTGGCTGCCGAACAACGGCTTCGACACGAGCGACGGTCCCATGTCTTGGGAATATTTGCGGGCGGCCTCGATGCCCTCCGCGACCCGCGTCGTAGGTACGGGAAGCCCGGCTTTCTGGAACAGGAACGTGGCGGTCGATTTGTCGACACAGCGTTCGATGGCGCGGGCGTCATTCCAAACGCGCACTCCGCTATCGCGCAGGGCGTGGAGAATGCCCAGCCGCAGCGTGATTTGTTCGAGGGTGCCGGTTGAGATCGAACGCACAAAGGCGCCGTCCGGCAGATGTCCGTTGAAGCCCGGAATGTCGAGGCCAGACGGCGTGCGCGTGTCGAAGGCGCAGGCTTTGAGCGTGGTCGTGACGACGATGGCGCCGCGGGCTTCAAACGCCTTCGCCAGCCGGCGTGCGTGCCAATCCCCGCCGCCATCTTCGACGAACAGGGCAATGCGGGGGGCGTTTTGCGCGCCGGGCGTTGCGCCGATTGTGATGTTTGGGTTTGTCATCGATGTTCCCCCTCGCCCCATCGTCTTCGATGGGGAGAGGGTCGGGGTGAGGGGCAGCTGCTGGCTCCGATGCGGAGGCTACCCCTCACCCTAACCCTCTCCCCGTGACGACGGGGAGAGGGGATGGTTCCCTTCAGCCAAAACTCTTATCAACGATCTCTGGTGCCAGCTTACCGGCGTGGAACGAGGAGCCGGTATCGAGATTGGAAACAGTCACCTGCGCTGGACTGAACAGCATCGCGTCGATTTTGTAGAAGTCGCCGCCGACTTCGGCAAATGTCTCGGCGAACGGCTTGCCGTAGGACGTTGACGTGCTCGATGGTAGGGCATCGGCCAGTTTCTTGGCTTCGTCGTCGGAGCCGCGAACGAACAATTGGATGCGTCCGCCATAGATGATGCCGTCGTTGGTGCGGCCCATGGCCTTGATGAAGTCGGGGACCGGTGGCGCCAATGGCGCGACGCCGTAACCGTCCACGATGTTGTGCAGCGGGAAGTGCAGAGCGTGGGCCTTGTGCAACGACACTTCAAGCACGCGGGCTGCAATTTGTACCGTGCCCGCGAGGCTGCCAGTCGGCGCATACAGGATTGTCAGGTTGGCCGGCGTGATGCCACATGCCGATGCGACTTTTGTCGCAACCGCGCTGGGCGGTGCGTTGTCGCCTTCGATGACGAGCGCGCCCGTGGAATGCGGATCGGCGTATCCCAGTTCCTTGTAAAGCTCTTCGACCCGCGAAAGCGCGCGTGCCGGGCCCGATCCGAGTGCGAAAAAGCCGGTCGCTTCGTCAGTGATCGTCCAGCCGGCATATTGACTGCCAAGGCAGGCGATCACGGGATTTGATGAGTGAACAATGACGCCGAGCGGCCAGCGCGCCAGACCCGATGACGACGTGAGCGACACCGTGCCGAGGCCGCCCATGCAGACTTCACCGAGCAGGCGACCGGCTTCAAGCCCGCCGGGGACTGCGGCCCCCATATCGATGCGGCGCTCGCCCGCGTCGCCGGTACTGACCGAGCAGCGCAGCGCGTCGGCGTTGGTCACGATGTGATCGACGATGGTTGCGGCGCGCGCGTTGACGCTTGGCGCATATCCCGGCGTGGTCATTGAAGTGCTCCCTTCCCGTTCGGGCTGTCATACAGCATGTGTTGCAGAGTTCCCAAGCGTTCGCGGCAGAGGCGTTCCGCCTCAGCGGCGTTTGCTCCGTGCGCAATCACGGTCGCGATGGGCTGGCCCCGTTCGATGCGGGTGCCGGGAGGAGGCCGGTCGGCGGTCCAGATGGGCCAATCGATTGTGCCGAGGGTGATTGGTCCCTGGTCAGCATAAAGGTATCCGGCCGAGGTTGGCGGGGGCGCCTGGAACGAGGACGTCACGAGGGTCGCTGGATCGCCGCCGGGTTGCGAGGCTGCAATGTGGCCCTGAAAAAGTGTTCCTCGAGCATCATCGAGCACATCGAGCGTTGCGCCCGGGCGGGGGTTGACCTCAAGCAAGATGGGTTCACCGTCCTCGACCAAGAAATCAAACGAGACCATGCCTTTCAGATCAAAGTCGCGGCCCACCTGCAGGCACGTATCGACAATGCGTGCCTCCACGTCAGCGTCGAGATCGACCCAGCCATTGGCGCCGCCATAGCGATAAGGACGCTTTGGCTGGGAAGAGACCCACTGTGTGGAGCAGGCAAAGGCCTGGCTCGATCCGCGAAGGACCATGGCCGAGACGGCAATTCCGCGTTCAATTTTCTGGAAGTAGCGCCGCGTGTCGGGGCGCGGATTGGCGGGGCAGGTGTGAATGTGCAAACCGCCGCTGCCGCCGATGCGTTTCATCAGCCAGCCTTCGGAGTTGTCTGGCGGTGTGAGACGCGTTTCGGGATGGCGGATGCCGAGGCGAGCCAGCGCACCGAAAAATTCGGTCGGGTCTTTGACACGGCGAATGGTGTCCGCGGAATTGCCGATCAGGGCAAATCGTTCGGCCAAAGCAGCCACGAGCTTTGGATTGCATTCAAAGCCCGCACCCAAAACGAGTCCTATAGGGGGCGATGAGGCTTCGGCCGCAAGCCGGCTGAGCGCTTCGATCAACGGCTTTTTTAGAAACCCGATTTGAACACGTGCTGGTAAACAGACGCTCGCGCTTGCGGCTTCGCGCATGTCCTGATCGCCGAAGCAATCCACGACCAGCGGCTCGTAGCCCGCGCGGCGTGCGGATTGCGCGAGTGCCCGCCCGGAAAATGCAGCGATGAGAACGGCTGGCCGGCTCACATCCTCAAGCCAGACCGGTCAGTGACTTGCACATCGCGTAGGCATGGCGGAAGTCGAGCGCCAATGGCTTGTCGGATGACAGCATCTGCTTGAAAAGCCCGCTTTCGCACTTGTATTTGATGTCGCCAATCGCGAGCGGGCCGATGCCGAGTGCATCGCTGTCAGGCAGTGGCGCGCCGTCCATGAACAGGTCCATGCCATCGACGCCGGGCGGCGGCACCGCGTTGACATCGGCGATGACGAGCAACTTCTTCGCAAGGGCCTTGTGTTCTTTCGAGACGACTTGAACACCAGCAGCGGCCGCAGCAAAGATCACTTCGGCGTTGGCGATGATGTCGCGCTTCTGGTCGGGCGTTTCGCCGGCGACGGGTTCGAGATCGACACCGAAGCGGGTCTTGGAAATTTCGGCGCTCTTTATGACGCGATCAACTCCGCGATGGGCGACAAGCTGGACGTCCGCGCCTTCCAAGGCTGCGATAATGGATGAGGCAAAGCCGACGACGCCTGTGGCGCCGAATACGGCGACTTTCACGCCCTTCCATGAGCGGCCGTACTTCATTTTAAGCACGCGCTCGCAGCACGCGACCATTGCCGCTGCTGTGGTGAACGAACCGGCCGGGTCGGCAAAGATGGAACATTCGAACGGCGGCACCATCGCCTTCTTGGCCGCTTCCATCATGTCGAGCGCAACCAGGGCGTCTTTGCCACCCATGAAAAAGCCAGTGCGAACCCCATCGTTTGGCGGGCGCGAGAAGATCGCGTCCTGAATGAGTGGTGTCACATCGGACAGCTCGACGTTTGTGTAGGGAATGATCACTTTGTATCCGGCGTCGGCCGCCATGTTCACGTCAAACGGGCTGACGTGCTTTCTGGGGTCGAGCATGTGCAGGATGGGGGTGGCGTCGCTCATAAGTGATCTCCAAGGCTGGGCCGGCGGCGTGGTATTAGGCGGCGCTGAACAGCGCGCCGGAATTGCGGCCGCGTGCGACCCGCAAATGAAGGCCCTCCGCTTTAGCGGCTTCGACTAAAGATGAATAGAGGCGCTGCGCCGCAGCCTCGCTCTCGACGAAGGCAAAGCCTGTCGGTCCCCAGGAGCTTTGGCCAAGGCCTGTCGCGCCAGCAGCACCGAGTTTGCCGACAATCCGGCCGACCGCTGGGCTCGACCATGGGGTTCCGCCCTGGGCGGCGGCGAAGTGTCCACCGACGGTATGCTGGATCTCGGTCAGGGCTGAGCCAAAGGCGGCCAAATCCTGCTCCACCAATCCTGGCAAGAGGCGCATCAGCGTAAGCCGGCAGAGGTGCCCGGCCACGGCCTCCGGAAATGCCGGTAGAGCGTTGAACGCCTTTGTCTCTTTCTCTCCATGCACGCCAGTTTCGGCCGGATCGAGAACCAGGAGGATACGCCATGCGTCAGGGAATGCGATCCGAACCAGCAAGGGCGGTGCGCGATCAGCATCGCCGCGGCCGCCATCGATGACAAATCCGCCTTGCTCGAACGCGGTGATGCCGATGGCTGAGCGCGCGCCGCGTTCGACCAGTTCACCCAGTTCGTGCGCCTTACGGGCTTGATTTTGCAATTTGAGCACCGCGCTGCCAATGGCCAACGCCAACTGTGTTCCCGACCCAAGGCCGGCGTGGGCAGGAATCGCGCGTGCCACGTCGGCGCGGAATGTCTTGCCGGGTGCAAACAGCGCCGCACAGCGCTGCAGAGCTTTGAGTGCGCGGTCGGTCTCAGGCCCGGTCGCGGCAAACTCGCCCGCCTCTGAAAGCGTCAGCTCTGTCGCCGGCTCGTCAATCGCCAGTCCGATCGATCCATAAGTGCGGCCCAGCGAACCGTTGAGGTCGAGAAACCCCAAGTGCAGCCTCGCGGGTGCCGTGACCTTGATCGCCGCGTTATTCGTTTGCCGTTGCATCTCTGGTTCCGGGTTCGCCGCCGGATGGGCTCATGACAACAATTGCATGCGGGTGGTCTGTCGATCTACGGTCAGTCTCTTAAAGTCAATGTCCACCAAAGCCGCGGAGACAGCAAGATGACGGCAGCGCGCGAGAAAGCGATGACAGAGGCCGAGGTTACGGATTGGCTGGCGAAGAACTTGGTCCACTGGCGGCTGGAGGACGGCTGGGTCCGGCGCACCTACAAGACGAACAGCTGGAAGGGTACTTTGATGGTGGTCAACACCGTCGGCCATTTGGCGGAGGCGGCGTGGCATCATCCCGATATCACGGCGTCGTATGCGTGGGTCGAGGTGCGCTTGATGACCCATTCGGCCAAGGGCATCACCGATAAGGATTTGGCGCTCGCCCAAAAAATTGAAGAGGTCGTGACCTGGCAACCCGCCAAGGACGAGAGCAATAGCTTAGAAGGCACGCCCGCGAGCGATATGCGGTTTGCGTACATCAAGTATGATTGAGAGGCCGGTGTCGTGGGACCGGTGTCTGACCCTCTTGGTCAGACACCGTGAGGAACGCGCTCCGGTTTGGTCGTGAGGATCTAGTGAACTCGCGGAACACGTCCACGAAAAGCCATTTGGCCAAGGTGTCTGACCCAGGGGGTCAGACACCTATCGAAAGATATGACGCACTGATCGGCCTTGGCTCCAACATGGGCGACAAGGTGCACAACATCGCACGCGCGTTGGAGCTATTGGCCGCGCCCGGTGATGTGCGGATTTTGAAAACGTCGCAGCGCTACAAGTCTGAGCCGTGGGGCGTGACCGATCAGGATTGGTTCGTGAATGCGTGCGCGGCGGTGGCGACGGACCTGTCCGCGCACGAGCTACTCCAGCGCTGCTTAGCTGTTGAAACGACGATGGGCCGCGTGCGTCATCAGAAGTGGGGGCCGCGGCTGGTCGATGTGGATGTTCTCACCTATCGCGGCGAAACCATCGTTCTAGCGGACTTGAAAGTGCCCCATCCGTTGATCGAACAGCGCAGCTTTGTGCTGGTGCCGCTGGCGGAGATCGCGCCGGATGAAGTCGTGCGCGGCCGAAAAGTTTCAGACCTCGCCGGTTTGATTGACGGCCGAGACGTGTCGGTGCTGCCGTAGAACATGGAAGAAGGGGTCAAGAAAAAGAGGCCAGGCACCCCAAAAAGTGCCTGACCCCACCATAAGACTGACGAAGCGATGGCTTCGATTAAGGAGCCGGAGCCGGAGCGGCTTCAGCAGGAGCGGCCGCCGGAGCTGCAGCAGCACCGCCGCTGCTGGCTTTCAGATAAGCCAAGAGGTTATCGCGGTCGCCTGCATCCTTGACGCCCGCTGGGAAGATCATCTTGTTGCCAGGAACGACGGCGTCGTCCTTTTCAAACCAAGCCAAGAGCTTGGCGTCATCCCAGACGATGCCAGAACCCTTGAGGGCTTCCGAGTAACCTGCGTAGCCTTCTGCTGAGCCAGCCTTGCGGCCAACAATGCCGGTCAAGCTCGGGCCAAGCGCGTTCTTCGCGCCTTCGCCGATCTGGTGGCACGCAGCGCACTTCTTGAACACGGCTTTGCCTGCTTCAGCGTCTTGAGCCGAAGCGACGGCCGGGGCGGCGAGCACGAGGCCTGCCGTCAGAACCCATTTCATCATTTGTGACGTCCTCCCGAGTATGGCATTGGCCCGCACAGGCTGGCCATGGAGCGTTGATACAGCTCTGCCACCACTCTGCCAATTTTTTCATGAACCCGATGTGAACATGTTGCCGCACCAGCGGGAAACAGTTGCTTCCGGGCAGCAACAATCAAGGGTCAAAGGTCCTGGTCGGTGAGGGACTTACTCCGCCGGGACCTTGGCCTTGGCGCCACCCACGCGGCGGTAGATGAATTCTGTTGGCGGGGAGTGGCTTTCCTGCTCGGCGATGCCGGCCCAACTATCATGCATAGGAGACAGCGAGCAGGCGGGGTCGGTGTTGGTGGCGTCGCCGGTCAGCGCAAAGGCCTGGCAGCGGCAGCCGCCAAAGTCGATCTCCTTGCGCGGGCAGGACCGGCAGGGCTCCTGCATCCATTCCGTGCCACGGTACTTCTGGAAGGCTTCGCCGTTGAGCCAGATGTCGGCCAGCGTCTTGTCTTTGATGTTGTCGAAGGCGAGGTGGGTGATCGATTCAGCGGCGTGACACGGCAGAACCCGGCCAGAGGGCGTGATGTTGACGATGCCTCGCGCCCAGCCGCCCATGCAGGGCTTGGGAAACTTTGCGTAGTAGTCCGGCACGATCGCGTCGATAACGATGATGCCCTTATACTTCTCGCGCGCGGCTTCGACTTGCTTGGCGGCCGTCATGAAGGCTTCACGGGTCGGCATCAGTGCCGAACGGTTGATCAGCGCCCAGGCGTAATACTGGACGTGCGCGATCTCGACTCGGCCGGCGCCCATTTCGACGGCGAACTCGATCATGCGCGGAACGCTGACGATGTTCTGGCGATGGATCGGCGCGTTGATGGTCAACGGCAGGCCGAACTCTTTGACCCACTTGGCGACTTCGATCTTCTTGGCCATGCCGCCCTTGTAGGCGGCGATGCGGTCGGCGTTGTCAGGATCGACGTCTTGAACAGACAGCTGGACGTGGTCGAGACCCAGTTCAGCGAGCTTCTGCAAGCGGTCGCGGGTCAGAGTCACGCCCGCTGTAATGAGATTAGTGTAAAGGCCGACTTCGGCGGCAACTTTGACGATGTCTTCAAGGTCTTTGCGCGCGGTCGGCTCGCCGCCCGACAAGTGGATTTGAAGCACGCCGAGGCTGGCGGCCTGACGCATCACGTCCTGCCATTCCGCCGTCGTCAATTCGGTATTGGCGCGTTCAAGTTCAACGGGGTTGGAACAGTAGGGGCATTGCAGCGGACATTTGTGCGTCAATTCACACAACATGCCGATCGGCGCACGCGCGCACGAGGGTGCTGCGGCTTCGGCGTTAGTGGTTGCGACTGGCGTGACCTCATTCATGGCGTCTCGCTCCGGAAAAAAATTTAAATCAGGTGTTATTCGTGGCGTCGATGACACCTTTGTCGGCCAGGTCCTGGATCATAGCGACGATGTCTGCGGTAATCACGTCGATGGGAGCTTGGTATTCGGCGGCCAACGAGGCAGCGATGTCTTTGACTGTGTGCTGGCCATCGCACAGCTTCAGCACCGACACCGCGATTTCATCGGGATTGAATACGCGCTCAGGCGCCAGAATGATCCAGCGGCCGCGGCCAGGATCGTGCCGCATTTTCACATGCTTGGGCATTGTGGGGCGCGTCGCTTCGGTCACAATGGCTCGCGTACGGACAGGTGCGCCAGTCATCACAGGCCCTCCGGGCGGTAGGCGCCGGGCGGAACGTTGCCGTTGACGTAAGCATGGTAGAGGGCATCAAGCTGCACCCACAGCACGTTGCACTTGAAGCGCACCGCATCGACGCAAGCTTCCTGCTGTTCGCGGGTTTTGGCGTGCTCTTTAATGTAGGCGAGCGCGAAGCTGGCATCGAATGGTGCCTGGATAAGGCGCTTTTTGAAGTATGCCATCACTTGGTCGTCGATGAAGTCGTAGTTCTCGAGCATGCCCGAGATGCGCTCTTTGTGGATCTTTGGCGCGAACAGCTCTGTGAGCGACGACGCTACAGCGACGGTCAGCGGCTGCTCGCGAACAAAATTGACGTAGGCTTCGACGGCGAAGCGCGTGGCGGGCAGCGCGCCCTTCATGGACATCACATAGTCGCGGTCAAGGCCGAGTGCGTCGGAGAGAACCAGCCACCGCTCAATGCCGCCGGGATCATCGCCATGGCCATCGTGTTCCAGAACCCGGTGGATCCATTCGCGGCGCAGGCCGCGATCCAAAACGCGGCTGACGAGGGCGGCGTCTTTGCGCGGCACCGCCGACTGGTAACAATAGCGGTTCAGCGACCAGGCGGCGACTTGGGCCTTGTTCAGCTTGCCGCCATGCAAGAGGTGATGGAAGGGGTGCTTGTCGTGGTAGCGCTCGGCGCCGACGGCCTGAATGGCCGCCTCGAACTCGTCGTGGCTCCAGAGGCGATCTGGGTTGTCTTGCGGGACCACCGCCAAGTGTGGCTTGCTCATAATGTGACCTCCAAACCGTCATATCCGACTTCCCAGCCGGCCGCCTCGGTTGCCCTCCGTTCCGGTGACGTTTCGTCGAGAACGGGGTTCGAGTTATTGATGTGGACGTAGATCTTACGACCAACACCGAGATCTTTGAATGCTGCAATCGAGCCGTCGGGGCCCGAAATGCTGATGTGACCCATGCGTTTGCCGGTTTTGTTTAACAGGCCCTGGGTCAGCATTTCATCATCAGTATAAAGTGTGCCGTCGAATAACACGAGCGGCGAGCCTCTGAGGCGAGCGGTGAGCGGTGCATCAAGTTCCGCACAACCCGGTACGTAGAAGAAGTGCTTGCCGGATGCTGCGTCCGTGACTTTGAGACCGATGGTGTCACCGTCGCGGCTGCCGTAATTGCCGCCAGCTTTGGTGTCTTCGAGAAACAACGCGACCTTACCAGGGACGGCGAACGCTTCGATCATGAGACCGAGATCATCTCCGGCACCTTCGAGGGGCGTCGCTGCGTCGAGCGGCAGCTCGCGGCGTGGAACGATCGCTTCGCTGCACACATTAAACACGGAGTTGGATTTAAGAGTCGCCAGGACGCGCGATGATCCGTAGATCGAAAACGCCTGCGCCTCGCGCAGATTGATGAGCCCGATAATATGGTCGACGTCGGCGTTGGTCAGCACGACGGCTTTGATTGGAGAGTTGCGCAGCGGCCCAGCGGCGGCGGGCCACAGCGCGGGCGCGGCCGCCAGCTGTTGGCGCAAATCGGGCGAAGCATTCAGCAGAACCCAACGCGTGCCGTCAGCGGACACCGCGAGTGACGATTGGGTTCGCGCAGTGAAGCCTGGTTTCCCGGCTCTTACGCCGGCGCTATTGCGGCCGTTGCAATTCCATTGGGGAAAGCCGCCGCCTGCGGCCGCCCCCAGCACTCGTATCAGCATGTTCGGACTGTTCTCGGAGCGGCGCGTGCCCGCCAAATGTAACACTGAAAAAGACAACGGCGGCCGAGAGATCGACCGCCGCGCCAATTTCACCTGCTCACAAGGTCTGCGAGCGGATCGACTTAGATGAGGTCGATTTCAGCCGGCAGGTACGACGTCACTTCGAGGCCGACTTCCTGTTCGCGAACGGCGGGCTTTGTCCAGATCTTCATGATGTTTTCCTCCAAGAGAAAGTTTGGCGTCTGCTTGACTGGTCACCCCGCCGAGGGTTTCCGGAAGACCAGTGACGCGAATGTCTGATCTCGTTAAGCGGTAGGAACCACGTGGAAGCCCCTTGCATCAAGTAAATTGAGGTCACGAATGCGTGTGTCACGGGGGTGCCCCGCCGTGGACGGACGACACCATTGGCCGCGGATCGCCGGCACGTAGGTATTCTGCGGCAGCGGCCGGTGATTGGAAGAAAACCACACCGAAATGAAGTTAAAAAGAGGAAAATATTTCCTTATAAGCGCAAATTACTTGATTTTAGGAGCATTCTGTTCTATTTAGTGCGGAGAAATGCCTGAGCATACGTTCCGGCCGCTTTGACCGGTGTACTTGGTAAATGGCTGTTGCGGTTGGCCGCATCCCAATCCCTGCGCTCGAGTCTTGCGCATGGGATTATGGCGGCGCATGAACGACGGCAAGTTCAGGGCCTTGGGTCCTTGAGTCTGATGAGGCTGCGATGACGGTGGAACGACGTGGATCCGCCACGGGACAAGTGACGCTGATCGGATGCGGGCCGGGCGATCCGGAGCTGCTGACGCTCAAAGCGCTGAAAGTGCTGGCACGAGCCGATGTTCTGGTGGTCGATCGCTTGGTCGATGCCGGCATCCTCGCGTTAGCGCCCACGGGCGTCCGGATTATCTATGCCGGCAAGGAGCCGGACGGCCCGTCGACACCTCAGGACGAGATCAATCAGATCCTGGTGCGGGAAGCGCTGCAAGGGCACCGGGTCGCCCGCCTGAAAGGCGGCGACGGGTTCGTGTTCGGGCGGGCGGCTGAGGAGATCGCCGCAGTTCGTGCAGCAGGTATTCCGGTCGATATCGTCCCCGGCATAACGGCCGCGCACGCCTGTGCCGCGAGTATCGCTTTGCCGCTGACGTTGCGGGAAGCCGTCCGCCAATTTTCCGTCGTCACCGGGGCCACCGCCGATGGCGACATCGAACTAGACTGGGCAGCGCTGGCGCGGCCCGGACAGGCGTTCGCACTCTATATGGGCGTGCGCAGTGCGCGCCGCGTCCGGGCAAAGTTGTTGGCAGCCGGTGCTCAAGCAGACAGTTCTGTCGTGGTTGTCGAGAACGGCACGTTGCCCCATCAGCGGACGATAGCAACGATCCTCGACGATCTGCCCGATGCCCTTCTCGACACCGGAATCAAGGGCCCTGCGATCATTTTTGTTGGGTTGAGCTGGGACGCTGCCAATCTCTCGATGCCGCAAGAGGTCGAGACCTACACCCGCTCCCGTATCAACGACAGCACGGCGGCAGCCGCGCGCAAGCAAGACACGCTCTAGGAGGCGCTTTTGGCGACGGTTCCCTTTCTTCCCAAGAACGCGCCGTTCACTGCGGAGGATATCGATGTTTTGAACCAACTCGTGCAGCGGTCGACGCCACTGCAGCGCAGCTGGCTGTCCGGGTTCCTCGCCGGTCTTGATATGGCCCAAGGCGGGACCGGCGTTGCCGCCGCGGTCCCGGCAGCGGCGCAGCGGCCGCGCACGCCGTTGACCATCCTCTATGGCAGTGAAAGCGGCAACTCCGAAGGGCTCGCCTTCAAGACAAAGAAGCTGGCCGCCAAGCTCAATTACGATGCCAAAGTTGTCGACATGGCCGACGCAGACATGGCGCTGCTGGCCAAAGCCAAGAACCTCATTGTGTTCGTTGCCACCTGGGGCGAGGGCGACCCGCCGCAGCGCGCCGTCGATTTCCACAAGGTGCTGATGAGCGATGCCGCCCCGCGGCTCGATGGCGTGCGCTTCGCGGTGCTCTCACTTGGCGACACGGCCTATGTGAACTTCTGTCAGACGGGCAAAGAGATGGATGCGCGCTTTGAGGCGCTTGGCGGTATTCGCGCCGCCGATCGCATCGATCTCGATTTGGATTTTGCCAAGCAGGCGGCTATTTGGACCGACAAGACTTTGGCGGCTTTGGCGCCGCCGGAAGCTGCCGGGTCCGCGACAGTCGTTCATGTCGACTTTAAGGGTGTGAGTGCCGACGATGAGCCGGCCGAGCCCGTCTACACGGCCGACAATCCGGTCGAAGCTGAAATCACAGCATTGATCAACCTCAACGGCACCGGCTCGACGCGCGAGACGTGGCATGTGGAACTCTCAACCGACGCGCCCGATTTCGTCTATGAACCGGGTGCTGCCATCGGCGTGCTGCCGGAGAATGATCCAGCACTCGCGGCTGAACTGCTGACAGCCGTCGGCCTCGGCACCGATGCGTCGCTGGTCGCTAAGGTGACCAGAAGCTTTGATATCACGACGTTGTCGCGCGCCACGATCGATGCCTACGCCAAGCTGACCGGCCGCAAGGACGTAGCGCTGCTTCTCGACGGCGACGCGCTGGCGAAGTTTTCAGCCGATCGCCAGCTGGTGGACCTCTTTGAAACCTACTCAGAAAAATTGACAGCCGAGCAGTTGACCAAACTGCTGCGGCCGCTGCCGGGGCGGCTTTATTCGGTCGCCTCTAGCCAGCGCGCGCATCAGGGCGAAGCGCATCTGTTGATCGGCGCGGTGCGCTGGGCCTCGCACGGCAAACAGCGCAAGGGTGTCGCCACAAGTTATTTCGCAGACCGCCGTAAAGTCGGCCAGACCGCGCGGCTCTATGTGAAGCCAAACCGGCACTTCGCGTTACCCACTGATGGCGGTAAGCCGATCATCATGATTGGGGCTGGCACCGGCGTCGCACCGTACCGGGCGTTTATTGAAGACCGCGCGGAGACGGGTGCCAAGGGCCGGAGCTGGCTGTTCTTTGGCGAACGCAACTTCACGAACGATTTTCTCTATCAGGTCGATTGGCAGGACCACTTGGCAGCCGGAGCGCTGTCGCGCATTGACGTGGCTTTCTCGCGCGATCAGCCCGAGAAGATTTATGTGCAGCACCGGCTTTGGCAGGAGCGGGCCGATCTCCTTAAGTGGCTCGGCGACGGCGCTCACATTTATGTTTGCGGCGATGAAAAGGGTATGGCCAAAGACGTCGACGCGACGCTGGTCAAGATCCTGGCCGAGCCGCTGAAAGGCGATGAAGTGGCTGGCCGTGCCAAGCTGAAAGAGCTGACCAAGGCCGGGCGGTATCAGCGGGATGTGTATTAAAGTCGGCAGCCGGCAATGGGCAGCCGGCAACCGGGAATAACGAGATGTCAGCAGGTTCGAGCGATCAACGCATTCAGTCGTTCATGGACCTCCGGGTCTGGAGCGAAGCCATGACGTTGGTTGAACTGTCTTATATGTTGTCCAAGGTGTTTCCGAAAGAAGAGATCTACGGGCTGACGTCGCAACTTCGCCGAGCGGCGGTGTCCATTCCGGCGAACATTGCCGAGGGTTATGGTCGCGAAAACAAGGGCTCATATGTTCATCACTTGAAAATCGCACAGGGATCCCTTCGAGAACTGCAAACCCAAGTGCTTTTGACTAAGCGCCTCAAGCTAGCTGAGGATGAATTGATCGAGCCTGTGCTGGACCACTGCGAAACAGTTGCCAAGATGTTGAACGGTCTCATTCGATCGCTTCAGCAGCATGATTTGTCCACCTAACGACTCCGGTTGCCGGTTGCCGGCTGCCCGTTGCCGATCTACCAGGACCCTAAAATGACCGACAAACGCGCTAAGAACGAGATCATCAAGGAAAACAGCCGGCTGTTGCGCGGCGGGATCGCGGAGGGCTTGGCCCGAGTCGTGACAGGCGCGATCGAGGAAGATGACACGCAACTTCTGAAGTTCCACGGCTCCTATATGCAGGACGACCGGGACGTGCGTGGCGAACGCGCCAAGAAGAAGATGGAAAAGGCGTTCTCGTTCATGATCCGCCTGCGGCTGCCGGGAGGTGTGGTCAGCCCGAAGCAATGGATCCAATTGGACGATATCGCTGGCACCTACGCCAACCAGACGCTGCGGCTGACAACGCGGGCGACGTTTCAATATCATGGCGTCATCAAGTTAAACCTGCGCCGCACCATGCAGGCGATCAACGCGGCCTGCATCGACACGATTGCAGCGTGCGGCGACGTCAACCGCAACGTGATGTCGGCGGCCAATCCGTTTCTGTCGCAGGCCCACAAAGACGCCGAGACACTCGCCATCGCTGTCAGCGAGCACCTGTTGCCGCGCACCGGCGCCTATCACGAGATCTGGCTCGAAGGCGAGAAGGTGACGGAGACAGGCGGCAAGTCCAAGCCCGAAAGCGAGCCAATCTACGGTCCGCACTATCTACCGCGTAAGTTCAAGGTCGTGGTGGCCGTGCCGCCGGACAACGATGTCGATATCTACGCCCACGATTTGGGCTTCATGGCTATCGTCGACAAAGGCAAAGTGACGGGCTGGAACGTGACCATCGGTGGCGGTATGGGCATGACCCACGGCGAACCCGACACGTTCCCGCGAACCGCCGACATGGTGGGGTTCTGCACCACCGCTCAGGCCGTTGATGTCGCCGAAAAGGTTGTGACAGTGCAGCGCGATTGGGGCAATCGCGACCTGCGTAAGAATGCGCGGCTCAAGTACACGATTGAGCGCGTTGGCATCGATGCGTTCAAGGCAGAAGTCGAAAAGCGGCTGGGCTATAAGCTCGGCAAGCCAAAGCCATTCACGTTTGCCTCGATGGGTGACCCGATCGGTTGGCGGCAAACGCTCGACGGCAAAGCCACCGATAAAAAGTGGCACCTGACGCTGTTCATAGAGAACGGCCGCGTCAAGGACACGCCCACGATGAAGCTGCGCAAAGCCCTGCGTGAAATTGCAGAGTTGGGCGGCGTCGCGTTTGTCGTCACATCGAACCAGAACCTGATCCTAGCCAATGTTGCGGCGGCCGCCAAGCCGAAGATCGAATCCATTCTGAAGACGCACAACGTGGCGATTGCGACGTCGTCAGGGATGCGCCGCAACTCCATGGCATGCGTGGCGTTGCCAACGTGCGGCTTGGCGCTGGCTGAGAGCGAACGCTTCCTGCCGGAGCTGATTACCGATCTGGAAGAGACGCTGGAAGCCGCGGGCCTGCGCGATGATGAGATCGTCGTCCGCATGACGGGCTGCCCGAACGGCTGCGCGCGGCCATACTTGGCAGAGATCGGCTTTGTCGGCCGCAACCCCGGGCTCTACAACCTCTATCTCGGTGCTGCGTTCGACGGCACGCGGCTGTCGAAGCTCTATGCGCAGGATGTCGATCGGGCGAAGATCTTGAAGCTGCTCGATCCCATGATCAAGCGGTACGCGAAGGAGCGCAGACCGGGCGAACACTTCGGCGATTTCGTTGTGCGCGTTGGTATCATCAAGGCGACGCCTGCGGGCAATAAGTTCCACGCGGATGTGACGCTTGCGGCGGTGTAGTTCGAAGCGCCAGTAAGCGATACTCTAACTCCTCCCCCTCGAAGGGGGAGGACCGCGCGCCACAAGTTAGCGATCTTGCTAACTCGTTCGGCGCGCCTAAGAGGGTGTGAACGAGGCTATATTCGAAGTGTCACCCACACCTCGGAACGCCGAATGACTTAGCGTGCGCGGACTTCAATTGCGGAACGACTTCAACAAGAACACTGCACGCTAAGATCATGGCGTTCCGTCCTCCCCCTTCGCCGTGTCAAACGCGCAGCGCGTTCGACATGAGGGGGAGGGGAGCAGCTACATACTCTCATTCATTTTCCGAATGCGGTTGGCTAGCAGCGACATGACCTGCAGCGCGAACTCGGGTTGTTCGCGGATCAGCTGCAGGAACATGGCGCGGTCGATCGGCGCGACCTCGGTGGGTTCCAAAGCGATGGCGGCCGCACTGCGCGGCGCATCGTCGATCAGCGCCATCTCGCCGAAGATCCCGCCCGGCCCCAAGTTTTCAAGAACGGTTCCATAAGTAATGATCTGGACCCGGCCTGAGCGAACCAGAAACATGCGGCCGCCCGCGTCATCCTGAAGAAAAATCTTCTCGCCCGCGTCAAACGACTGAAACGCGGCATTACAGGATTCGAGTAGCTCAGAGCTGATGGCGGCCACGTCCAATGCCTCGCGCGACGTCTACTGGTTGCCAACCTAAATCTTCTCTGCATCCGGAACAAGATTGAATGCCGGACATGGTGAGGGAAGGCCGTCTTATTTGGTAACCAGCAGGTAAGCTGCGTAGAGCAGGATGATCGACAGCGCAATGCGCAGCATCCAGTCGGGCAGGCGCCCTGTGATGCGAGAGCCGATCAAAATGCCCGGCACCGAACCGGCGAGCAGCCCGGCAAGTAGTGTCAAATCGATGTGGCCCATGCCTGCGTGGCCCATCCCTGCTAGCAAGGTCAGTGGCACCGCATGAACAATGTCCGTGCCAACCACGCGGCGGGCGAGCAAGAAGGGATATAAACCCGTGAGGACGGCGACGCCGATGGCGCCAGCCCCAACGGATGTGAGCGCGACGAAGCTGCCGAGAATGATCCCAAACAAAACCGTTGGGAGGGGGCGGGGCGGCTGATGATTGGTCGCTAATCCAACGGCCTCAAGACGGCCCCGCAAAATGGGATGCAGCGCGATGGCGATGGCGCTGACCACCAGTGTGATCGCCAAGCCCTTCTTGATGTAATAGGCCAGCACCTGCGTGTCCGGCTCGGCATAGAACAGCCAGGCCAGCATGGCCGCCGCACCAGGTAAGCTGCCCGCCGCAAGCCAGCCCAAGATCGGCCAATCGACATTGCCGAGATTTTGATGGCGCCAGGCGGCGCTCGCCTTGGTGATGGCGGCAAACAGCAGATCGGTTCCGACCGCGATGTGCGGCGGCACGCCGACGCCGGTAATCAGCAACGGCGTTGTCAGCGAACCGGCTCCCACGCCAGTGATGCCGATCAGAAAGCCGATGACGAAGCCGCCGCCGACGATCAGCACCCAGGGATTGTAAAGAAGGGCATCCATAGGGCGGTGATCTCAGGTCTTTTCGTTGCCATTGAGCGAGCAGGGAGTTTCTTTAGGCTATGGCTTGACTGATTGTGCGCAGGCTCAACAGCATGACCACCGTGCCGACCATAATCATTAGGACTTTATCGGGGATGTGCTTGGTCGCATAGGCCGCGAATGGAGCGGCCAAGATTCCCCCAAGGATAAGCCCCGTGATGATCGGCCAGAGTTCGAGTCCCACAGTCATAAAGAATGTTGCAGAGATGGTGAGTGTAACAAAGAACTCGGCCAGGCTCACCGAGCCGATGGCGTACCTGGGAGTCGCGCCCTGGCCGAGAAGCGATGACGTGACGATCGGACCCCAGCCGCCTCCGCCGATGGCATCGAAGAACCCGCCGAACAATCCGAGGGGCGCGACTGCACGCAGTTCAACGCCTTCGGTCACGGCCTTCGAGCCCACGGCTTTCCAGACGATGTACAAGCCAAGCGCGAAGAGATACGCGCCGATGTAGGGCTTTAACGCGTCGCCCGGCAAGTTGCTCAGAGCATAGGCACCGATGGCCCCGCCGATCATCCCCGGAATGGCCAGCCGCCAGACCAGCCGCTTATCGATGTTGCCGAATTTCCAATGGGCCAATCCGGAAGCCCCGGTGGTGAAGGATTCTGCCGCATGAACGCAGGCGCTGGCTGTCACTGGAGGGACGCCCATGCTGAGCAGAACCGACGACGATGTGATCCCATAGGCCATGCCGATGGCGCCGTCGATCATCTGAGCAACAAACCCGACGGCGACGTAGAGGATCATGTCGTCCCAGAAGTTCATGGGCGGACCTTCTTGTGCAGGAGCGGTGGTTCTGGGATCAGATCTGGTAGTCGGGCAGCTCTTCAATTTCGACGGCCACACTGGCGCCCTGCAGAATAAGGGCGACTTCGTTGGCGCGCCGCCGGAATTCTGCTTCGGCCTCCGGTGTATCGGCGAGATCCGAACACAGTCCCCGGGCGAGCAAAGCGCGGGTTAACACGAAGACCTCTTCCCCCGCCTTCGTGCCTTCGGGGCTTGCCGATGTGACGACGCCGCCGGCCACCGTCGCGCCGGTAATGGCGTTGACCAGCATGAAGCTGCCGGTTTCGGGCGCTTCGACAAAACGATCGACGGCCGTTGGACGGCCGAGCGCGATGTTGGCTATGGCGATGTCGTTGACGTTGCACTCGGATGCCGGGTGCGTCGCCAGTGTTTCCAGATCAAGCCGCGACTTGATTTCGATGCTCGTCACGGGGACGAGGTCAGTTGCGGTGCGGAGCAGGTAACCGGAGCGCGGGTTGAACGATGTCTCGTTCATCCAGACAAAGCGGGCTTCCAGGGTGCGGGCCACGATGGGCAGAGATTCGGGCGTTGAAAGCACGGCGCCGCGCGACACGTCGATATCGGTGTCGAGCTGGATCGCGACCGCTTGGCCCTGGATCGCTGCGTCAAAGTCGCGGCTCATAGTGGCAATGCGAGCCACTTTCGCTGACCGCTTGCTGACGGCGTCAATGACCGTATCGCCGACCTTGACGGTGCCGGAGCTGATTGATCCCGCGAGGCCACGGAAATCCGCTCTGAGGTCGCGCAAGACGGTTTGCACCGGCATGCGGAACGGGCCCGAGGCGGTGGTGCCGCGGCTTGGCATGTCTTCGAGGTGCTTCAAGAGAGTGGCCCCCTTGTACCAGGGCATATGGGTGGAGCCTTCCGCGACGTTGTCACCGGAGACAGCCGCAACCGGGATCGCGAGGGCTTCCCAGAAACCGAACCGCCACATCAGCGTCCGGAAGTCAGCTTCGATTTCGCGGAATCGCTCTTCCGACCAATCGACGAGATCCATCTTGTTGACGGCGAGCACGACGCGCTTCAAGCCGACGAGATCGAGGATGGCCGCGTGACGGCGGGTTTGCGTCTTGATGCCGTGGCGGGCGTCGATCAGCATGATGGCGACGTCGGCGTGCGAGGCGCCCGACGCCATGTTGCGCGTGTACTGTTCGTGGCCCGGGCTGTCGATGACGACGAAGCGGCGCGTTTCGGTGTCGAAGTAGCGCCAGGCGATATCGATCGTGATGCCTTGTTCGCGTTC
Organism: Hyphomicrobium sp.; assembly: GCA_031413815.1. Lineage (GTDB taxonomy): Bacteria > Pseudomonadota > Alphaproteobacteria > Rhizobiales > Hyphomicrobiaceae > JAGVSR01. The sequence goes on from JANOFU010000071.1 coordinate 94,023, forward strand.
TGCCACGAGGCCGTCCATGAGCAGCGAGAAGTCTGGGTTACCGCCATCGACTTTCTTGCCCTTTTTCAGGGTCTCGCGCTGGTCGTCATAGAGATCGGTTGCATCCCAAAGCAGCCGCCCGATGAGCGTTGATTTGCCGTCATCGACGGAGCCGCACGTCAGCACCCGCAGCATGCCGGACAGTTCCGGCACGATATCGAGGTCTGGGGCGGCCCGCGAGACGAGTGCGTCGTTGTCCGCGGCGACGACTTTGAGAGACGCTTTTGCGGTCATCAGAAGTACCCTTCCTGCTTCTTCTTCTCCATGGCGCCCGCCTGATCGTGGTCGATCAAGCGGCCAGAGCGTTCGGAGGTGCGCGCGCCAATCGTTTCGGCAACAACGGTTTCGATATCTTCCGCGTCCGATTCAACAGCCGCCGTCAGTGGCCAGCAGCCAAGCGTGCGGAACCGGATCTTTCGCATCTTCGGTACTTCGCCAGGCTTCAACGGCAGGCGGTTGTCATCGAGCATCAAGATCTGGCCTGCGCGTTCGATGGTCGGCCGCATGGCGGCCATATACAGGGGAACCACTTCCAGCTTCTCGCGCAGAATGTACCGCCAAATATCGCGTTCGGTCCAATTCGACAGGGGGAAAATGCGAGCGGTTTCGCCGGCTCCCAGTCGGCCATTGAGCAGCCGCCACATCTCGGGGCGCTGCTTGCGCGGATCCCAGCGATGGCCTTCGGCGCGGAACGAGAACACGCGTTCTTTCGCGCGGCTCGCTTCTTCGTCGCGCCGGGCGCCGCCGAAGGCGCCGTCAAACTGATACTTGTCGAGGCCTGCCTTGAGCGCCTGCGTTTTCATCACATCGGTGTAGACAGAGGGGGAGTAGTCGTAAGGGTTCATACCGTCGGCAATGGCATCCGTGTTGATCTGCTCGATCAGATCCAGATCGAACTCCTTGACCTTGCGGTCGCGAAACTCGATCATCTCGCGGAATTTCCACGTCGTGTTGACGTGGAACACAGGGAACGGCAGCTTGCCCGGCCAGAACGCTTTGCGCGCTAGGTGCAAAAGAACCGTTGAATCCTTGCCGATCGAATAGAGCAGCACCGGCTTGCGGAACTGGGCGGCCGCCTCGCGGAAAATATGGATGCTCTCAGCCTCAAGCAGGTCGAGATGTGAAATGCCGGCGGTCATGAGGCTAGATCCTTTGCTACCGGGCGATTGTGCAGCCCGCATTCCTTACCGTCCTCGTTCTCCCACCACCAGCGGCCCGCGCGAATGTCTTCGCCGGGGCGGATGGCGCGCGTGCATGGCTGGCAGCCAATGGATGGGAAGCCGCGCGCGTGCAGTGCGTTCACGGGCACCGAGTTGGTGGCAATGTAATCGTCCAGCTGGTCCAGCGTCCAATCGGCAATTGGGTTGAGCTTGATCAGCTTTTGGTTCGCGTCCCAGGCCGCGAATGGGACCTCGGCGCGCTCCTCTGATTGGCTGCGGCGCAGGCCTGTGAGCCACCCGGCCGCATCTTTCAGGGCACGGTTGAGCGGGCGGACTTTGCGGATGTCGCAGCAGGCCTTGCGGTTGTCGATCGCGTAACGGAAGCCCATGATGCCGTCGCGGGCAACCAGCTCTTCGACTTCAGTGGCATCGGGAAACATAATGCGGATTTTGCGGTTATAGCGCAGCTCAGTGGCTTCCAGGGTTTCCAGTGTTTCGGGGAAGTGGCGGCCGGTGTCGAGTGTGAACACGTCGATGGCAGCGCCGGTCAGTGAGATTGCGTGCAGGACCGCTTGATCTTCGATGCCGAGGCTGGTGGAGAACGCGATGCGGCCTTTGATGGTCCGGGCGACAAGTTCGATGCGCTGTTCGACGGTGCGGGTGGCAGCCATCGCCTGGTCAAGCTCACGTGCCAAATCCAAGCCGCTCGGATGGCGAGCAAAGGACTTGGCCTGGCTCTGCGCTTTAAGCGCGCGCGGTTTCGCGGGCGTGCGGGTCATGAACGGCCTCCAGATGGAGTGGGTTCTATGGGAAAACGGTTTCTAAATAAAGCTACTTACAGAAATAAGAATGTCCTGCCGGGGACTGTAGCGGCTTTAGAAGAAAAAACGTACTAACAGCTGCCCGAAAGCAAACAGTTCTCCCGGCCGCCGGTTAAGACGCATCTCCGCAGTCCTCCAGCCACGCCATCATACCGTTTGCCGCTGCAACTCCGGTCGCAAAACAACCCTGCAGAAGATATCCGCCGGTCGGAGCTTCCCAGTCCAGCATTTCGCCAGCTGCGAACGTACCGGACCTGGCGGTCAGCATAAAGCGGTCGTCCAGCTCGCCGAGCGCAATTCCACCCGCTGATGAAATTGCGCGATCAAGCCCGGTCACGCCTCTGACAGCGACCGGCACGGCTTTGATGATCGAGGCAAGCGCATGGGGATCGCGGGGTAAGCCGCGAAACGCTTCGCGCAACAGACTGATTGCAACCGGCTCAAGGGTCAACGCCTTGCGAAAGTGATTGGCCAGCGATTGCTTACTGACGGTAGCGCCGAGCCGTCGTGCCAGCGCGTCCCGCGTCACGTCGGGCTTGAGGTCAACAAACAGTGTCGCGGGAGTTCCGTTGGCGGTCGCGTCACGCAACATCGGCGACACGGCATAAACGGGCCCTCCTTCCAGGCCGCGTCGTGTCACCACGAGATCGCCGCGCTGGGACACGCCGCCGAAGGCAACTTCGACGCGCTTCAAGGCCGCGCCTTCAAATTTCGACAAGAGAATATCCGACCAATTAATCAGCGCGCCGGCATTGGACGGGGCCAGCGGCGCAATTGTGACTCCGGCCTGTTCAAGGACTGTGACCCAACGGCCATCCGATCCTAAGCGAGGCCAGCTGCCGCCGCCAAGCGCCAGCAGCGTGGCGCGCGGTCGGAACGAAGACGCCGCTCCTGACGCGTCTTCGAACATCAGGTGGCCCTTGCCGTCCCATCCGGTCCACGTCTGCCGCGTGCGGATGTCAACACCGAACCCCGCCAGGCGCGAAAGCCATGCGCGCAACAACGGTGAGGCTTTCATGGCTTTGGGGAACACGCGACCGCTGCTGCCCACAAATGTCGGCTGACTTAACCCTTCGGCCCAAGCGATCAAATCACCCGGCGGCAACGCGGTGATCGCCGGTTCGAGTCGCGCACGCGCCGTGCCGTAGCGCTCCATGAAATCTTCGATGGGTTCGCTGTGCGTGAGATTGAGCCCGCCGCGGCCGGCCATCAAAAACTTCCGGCCTACCGACGGCATCCGCTCGAACACAACGACGCGATGGCCTGCGCGCCCCAGCGTCTCCGCCGCCGCAAGCCCCGCCGGTCCCGCGCCGATGATGGCGATGGGGGTGTCTCTGGCGGGAGCGCGGTCGCGAATGGATGAGGCCGGTGAGGAAGTGTTCACCACGACCCGGTGTTCGCCATCGACGCCCAGGGCTCTTGCGCGGCTAAGGCTGCACCGCGCTGCAACAACTCAATGGAAATGTTGTCGGGCGATCGCACGAACGCCATGTGGCCGTCACGGGGTGGCCGGTTGATGGTGACGCCACCGGCCGCCAACCGTGCGCAGACTGCATAAATATCATCGACCTCGAAGGCGAGGTGGCCGAAGTTGCGCGCCGAGGCATAGGCCTCTGGGTCCCAGTTGTGGGTGAGCTCCAGCATGGGTGCTTTTTCAGATCGCGCACGGGCGCCGTCGTGGGGAGCCGCAAGAAAGATCAAAGTGAAGCGCCCAGCGGGATTATCGATACGGCGGACCTCTTCAAGCCCGAGGTGGTCGCGATAGAACGCGAGGCTCTTTTCGACATCTGAAATCCGGACCATCGTGTGCAGGTAACGCATCAAATCTCCTCAACGTGAGCACGGCATGCAAATTGTGGCACCGGGAATCCGTGACCCAGAACCCCCAGGTCAATCTCAAACGCTGACTTGTCCATAGCAGAGACGCCGCGATTGCGCGCGTGCCGGTGGACAACTGGTGGACAGACAGGCGGGCAGGGCCGGGGCTCGGGATCGCCAGGTCTTTGATCTTATGCCCGAATCAGTGATTCGAAATTTGGCGCGATTCCGGTTGGTCTGTGACCGGCAGGAGCCCGGTTGAGCGACGTTCAATGACTGCTGTACAACTTTCATGTGGACGAATCACGACACCAGAAACTGATCTCAATCTCAACGCTTTAGACGCCCTGACCTCTTGTGAACATGTCGTGGACCAACGGGTTCAATGGGGCGTTTGGAAAATTTTGGGGCTGGCAGCGGGCCTCGCAATCGGTATCTTCCGGCTCGTCGCTGCAGCGCCCCCAAGCGTGAGGGTGAAGGGGATGCCAGTAGCGGCCAGTCCGGCAACGGACAAGGTTTCTATCGTTTTCAATCGTATTCAAAGTAGGCGGGGAGTTACATCGATGGGGGATTCTAAGCTGGGTCCGGCGTTTTCGGACGCTGGGTTCGACATGACGGGCGACCTGAGCCAGCTCGGCTCGGAAGAGGGCGTCGAAGTCTTCGAAATCGCTGGTGTTATCAAGTGGTTCGATGTCTCGAAGGGGTATGGGTTCATCGTCCCGGACAATGGCCTCCCCGACGTTCTCTTGCACGTAACATGTCTGCGCGCCGGTGGCTTCCAGACCGCCTACGAGGGTGCCCGGCTTCACTGCCAGGTTCTCAAGCGCCCCAAGGGGATGCAGGCATTCCGCATCCTCTCGATGGACGAAAGCTCAGCCATTCATCCGTCGCTGTTGCCGCAGCGCACTCACGTGCACGTGCAGCCGGAGAGCGACTGGGAACGCGCTGTCGTCAAGTGGTTCAACCGCGTGCGCGGGTTCGGCTTCCTGACGCGCGGCGATGGCACGCCGGACATTTTCTGCCACATGGAAACGCTACGCAGGTTCGGGTTCACTGAATTGCGGCCCGGGCAATCTGTGCAGGTTCGCTGGGGATTTGGATCGAAGGGCTGCATGGCGGCCGAGCTTCGTCCCGATGGCACCAGCCCTGGGGCGATCCCGTCACCGCACTAGGCGGAAAATGACCGGTGGTATGATCAGTCTACGAAATCCTCAGAGGGCTGCCAAACTGGCGGCCCTCGTAGTTTTAGCGGCGGGCTCGGTTTTCGCGTCCCCGTGGAGCGCTCTTTCGCTTGAGACAGCGGCCGCAGAACCACTCGACATCATCACGGCGAGCGGACGCAAGACGCTGCAGGTCGAAATTGCTGATACGCCCAGCGAACAAGCCTTGGGTCTGATGTACCGGACGCAGCTTGCTGACGATCGCGGAATGATCTTTTTGCACGCAAGTCCCCGTGAACTGACCATGTGGATGCGCAACACGTACATCCCTCTCGACATGGTGTTCATTAGGGCCGACGGCCGCGTACACCGCATCGAAGCCAAGACGCAACCCATGTCGGAAGCGGTGATTGCTTCGAAAGGTGAGGTGACCGCGGTCCTTGAGTTGGCCGGGGGGGCGGCGGAGCGGCTGGGTCTAAAACCGGGCGACACGATCGTGCACCGGCATTTCTCGGCGGGTAATCCCTAACACCCCGGCAAACACGGCCTGCAAACCAAATGCGCGATCAGTGGCTTGACCCGGCGCGCGCGACACGGCACACAGTGCCAACTTAGTGTCGGGGCGTAGCTCAGCCTGGTAGAGCATCTGCTTTGGGAGCAGAGGGTCGTGGGTTCAAATCCTGTCGCCCCGACCAATTGTCTTATTCGACGGCGCGACCCAGGCGCGGACCAGCGGTGATGACACGTCTATGACCGCACGCATTTACAAGCCTGCGAAGACCGCGATGCAGTCGGGGGAGGCGCGCACGCTGGAGTGGCGGCTGGAGCACGAACCGGCGGCCGCCCGTGCCATCGATCCGCTAATGGGTTGGACCAGTTCGACAGATACGGCGGCACAAGTGCGGCTTGAGTTTGCCTCGAAGGACGACGCGATCGCCTACGCCGAGCGCAGTGGGCTCGCGTACACTGTGATTGAGCCGACGGTGCGCAAGCCGATCCGCAAATCCTACGCCGACAATTTCAAATTCGGCCGGATCGGCAACTGGACGCATTGATCCGGAGCAAGTGCATCAGTGTGCGGCCGCTCCTGTCGCAGCAGACGGAGGCGTCGCCGGTCTTTTGTGTGGGGCATCCGGGTTCCAGCCCAGCAACAGCAGCATCACGAAAAACCCAACGAAGTATCCGAGCGCCACGTGCCAGCCGGCCTTGAGCCAGCTCCAAGCAGACTTGGCTTCCGGGTACATATTCGACAACGCCACGCCGGCTGATGAGCCAAACCATAGCATCGATCCGCCGAAGCCGACGGCATAGGCGAGCATGCTCCAATCATAGCCGCCTTGGCGCAACGCAAGTGCCGTCAAAGGAATATTGTCGAATACGGCGGAGACGAAGCCGAGACCCAGTGTGGTTGGCCAGCTTGCGATCGGCAACGCCTCTACTGGCATCAGTGACGCCGACAGCACCAGAGCTAACAGAAAGACTGTGCCCCTGAATGTCTCCGGCAAAATGCTCCAGTCGGGCGTGCGCAGTGGCGCTGTCACTAGGATCGCGGCCACGACGGCCAATCCGATCACGGGCCAGCGGCCTAAGAGATCCGGATTGTAGAGGTTGGCGGTGACGTTGGCGGAGATCGCAGCCAGCAGGATCGCGAGCACGATGGCGACGCGCATACCATCGATGGGTTTGTGACTTGCGGGATCTTTGAGAATGGGCTGGTAGGCGTGTTGCTGGCGCGCGGCTGGCACGCCGAACACCATCAGGGCCGTCACTGCTGCGACGTAGGCTGGCGCGACCGCCAGCGGGCTGATGCCGTCAATCCACATCATCGTCGTCGTTGTGTCACCAACGACGCTGCCTGCTCCGCCAGCGTTGGCTGCTGCGACGAGCGCCGCGAGATAGCCGATATGAACTTTGCCGCGATAGACATGCCGCGCCACCGTCCCGCCAATCAGAGCGGCGGCGATGTTGTCGAGAAACGCCGATAGCACGAACACCATTGCAAGGAGGGCGAGGCCGCCTTTCCAATCGTCCGGCAACACGGCCGGCATCGCTTCGGGGATCTGGCTGTCTTCGAAATGCCGCGACAGAAGTGCAAAACCCATGAGCAGGCAAAACAGGTTGGCGAGCGTGACCCATTCGTGGCCGAGATGCGCGGCCAGGCCCGAGAAGCCCGGACCGGTCTTGAAACCCGCAATCGTGAGTTTGTAGATCACGATGGCTACCAAGCCGGAGAGGGCCACCTGCAACGTGCGGTGGTGAAAAATAGCGACGCCCAACAGCGTCGCGGCAAAGAGAAAGAACTCGGCGGGGATCCCAAAAGCCAGCGGCGTCGACACGGAAACGTCTCCTTTGGTGGACGGTAGACTGCTGGGGGTTGGTTATGGCCGGAGGTTAGTGTGCTGAGTGTGCCGGGGTGAGACGGCAGACCCTTACCGCGTTGCGCTTCATCCGCGCAAGTGATGCCCGCTCGTAGGAACGCGGTCTTCAAAGTTGCAGTTTCGTGAGTGTTTGCAGGGAATGTCGCAATGCCCGGCCGGTCCGGCTTGCCATCGCCAGCAACCTCACCTATCCCCATGGAGCGGTATGATCCCGTAGCTCAGCCGGATAGAGCACCTGCCTTCTAAGCAGGGGGTCGCAGGTTCGAGTCCTGCCGGGATCGCCAACATCAACTGCGAATGGCCTCGTAGCTCAGCTGGATAGAGTACCTGCCTTCGAAGCAGGGTGTCGCAGGTTCGAATCCTGCCGAGGTCGCCACTCAATTCCTGGTCTGCTCATTGATCAGCATTCTCCGCTGTCGCGTTCCGGGCCGGACGCTCACCTGGTTTCTTATGATACTTTTGCGCGAAGTGGAGATCAATCGATGAGCACCGCAAAACTACGTCAGGCCGGCGGGTCCATCGTCGTGGCTATTCCTCCGGCACACGTGAAGCAGTTGCATTTGTCCGCAGACAGCGCGGTGGACATCAGCGTCGAAAACAATCAGCTGATTATTAAGCCGAATGCGCGTCCCCGCTACACACTCGATCAGATCATGTCCCAGTGTGATCTGACGGCCCCCGTGCGACGATCGAAAGCGGGGAGAGAGTTCATGGACGCACCGCGCGTGGGCAAGGAAGTAATCTAAGGTGAAGCGGGGCGATATCTGCGTCGTCACCCTTGACCCATCGCAGGGCGGCGAATAGCAGACGATCATTGACTAGCGTAAGTCCTTTGTCGTGATCACCGCACTTGCCAAAGGGCAGCGCCCTGAGGATAGGTGTCTGCCATGACGGGCACCATCGAAGATCACACGACATCCCAACTTACGGGCACAGGACTCGGCTTCGCCGGACAACCGGCGGGGTTGTCTGCCTTGTTCTTTACCGAGTTGTGGGAGCGCTTTTCTTACTACGGCATGCGCGCGCTGCTGGTGCTGTTCATGGTCGCCCCGCTCGACGCGGGCGGCCTCGCGATGCCAACCGTCGAAGCGGCCATGATCTACGGCAACTACACGATGGCCGTGTACATGCTGTCGATCCCGGGCGGCGTGATTGCCGACCGGCGGCTCGGCGCGGATCAGGCGGTGTTGATCGGTGGCAGCATTATCGCGCTGGGCCATTTCACGTTGGCCGTGCCGGGAGTGTGGACGTTCTATCTGGGGCTGATCCTGGTCGCATTGGGCACGGGGCTGTTCAAGCCCAGCATCAGCACGCTCGTTGGCGGGCTTTATGCGCCCGATGATCAGCGCCGCGACGCTGGCTTCTCCATCTTCTACATGGGCATCAACATTGGCGCGTTTCTGGCCCCGTTGGTGACCGGGTTTCTGGCGCAAAGCAGCACGTTCAAAGGTTGGCTGGCAGCGGCGGGATTGAACCCGGCGCTGAGTTGGCACTTCGGCTTTGGCGCCGCCGGTGTAGGCATGGCGATCGCGCTCGCGATCTATGCGGGCAAGCGCGATCGCGTCGCACCAATCACTCCAGCAGCACAGCCCGACACCACCACCGATTGGCGCGTCATCGGGCTGACGGTGGCGGGCACGGCCATGCTGATGGCGTTGATGGTCGTGTCCGATTGGCCGGGGTTCACATGGCTGCGCCTTTTGTTTCTCGCCGTGCCACTTGCGGCCATCGGCTACTTCGCGACGCGCGACGGCATCGACGCGCAGCGGATCGCGGCGATCTTCGTGTTCTTTATTGCCGCGATGATGTTCTGGGCGATTTTCGAGCAGGCCGGGCTGACGATCGCCTTGTTTGCCGATCAGCTGACACGTACCGAGGTGGCTGGCTTTGCGTTTCCATCGGCGTGGTTTCAATCGCTGAACGCATTGTTCGTGATCCTGCTGGCCCCACTCTTTGCGGCGCTATGGCTGCGGATGGGCCATCGGCAACCGTCAAGCCCGGTGAAGTTTGCGTTGGGGCTCACGTTCCTCGCGCTGTCGTTTGCGCTGATGGTGCCCGCTGCTCAATTGACGGTGACGGGCAAAGTCAGCCCGCTGTGGCTTGTGGGGTTGTTCTTCCTGCAAACGGTCGGTGAAATGCTGCTAAGCCCCGTCGGCTTGAGCACCATGACGAAGTTAGCGCCGGTGCGCGCAGTCGGGTTGGTGCTCGGGATATGGTTCTTAGGGGCGGCGTTCGGCAACAAGCTGGCAAGTGTGCTTGGCAGCGGCTTCACCGCGACTGATCCCCAAGGTTTGGCGGATTTCTTCCTGCAGCAATCAGCCCTCGTGGCGGTGTGCGCTGGCCTGCTGCTGCTGGCAACGCCATGGTTGAAGCGGCTAATGAACGGTGTCCGCTGAGCTGTGCAGATTTCAGACTGCCGCTTTCAACCGCGCGAGACCCGCCTCAAGATCCGCCTTGAGATCGCCGATGTCTTCGAGCCCGGCGTGAATGCGAAGTGCAGGACCTTCGGGCGCCCATCGCGTTGCCGTGCGATAGGCCGCGCAGTCGAACGGGATGATGAGGCTTTCGTAGCCGCCCCACGAGTAGCCCATGCCAAACAGATTGAGGCTATCGAGCATAGCGGCGAGCTGGCCTCGGTTTGCGGGGTTGAGAATGACCGAAAACAATCCGCTGGCACCGAGGAAGTCGCGCTTCCAAATTGCGTGGCCGGGATCCCCGGGCAGGCCTGGGTGCAGCACGCGCGCAACCTCCGGGCGTTGCAATAACCAGCGGGCCAAATCCAGCGCGGTCTCTTGATGGCGCGCGAGCCGTACATCCAGCGTGCGCAAGCCTCGCAACCCCAGGAACGTCTCTTCTGATCCGGGGCAAACGCCCAGTGTTCCGGCCGCGCGTTCAATGTGCTTGGCCGCCCGCGCATTCGACGTAATGGAGCCGAGCAGCGCGTCGGCATGACCGACGAGATATTTCGTGCCCGATTGGATCGACACGTCGACGCCGTGTGCGAACGGCTTGAAGTACAGCGGGCTGGCCCACGTGTTGTCCATCAGCAGCCACAGGTTTTTCGCGTGTGCGATCTGCGCGATGGCGGGGATGTCCTGCACCTCAAAGGTCTGAGAACCAGGGCTTTCCGTGAAAATCAGCCGCGTGTTGGCGCGGATGAGGTTTTCGATGCCGCGGCCGATCAGCGGATCATAGTATTCGGTTTCGACGCCGATGCGCTTCAGGATGTAGTCGCAGAACTGGCGGGTTGGCTGATAGACGCTGTCCGTCACCAGGATGTGGTCGCCGGCTTCAACGAACGCCAGGATCGCGGTGGTCACGGCCTGATAACCGGAACTGGTCAGTTTGGTGTCGTGGCCACCTTCGAGTTTGGTGAGAGCCTCTTCCAGCGCTTTTACAGTCGGCGTGCCGCGGCGGCCGTAGGTGTAAGGCTGATCGCGCGACTCGAGCTTCTCCAGTGTTGGGAACAAGACCGTCGATCCGCGATAGACCGGCGGATTGACAAAGCCATGCTGCTGGGCGGGATCGCGGCCGGAATGAACCACGTCGGTCGCGGGTTTGCGCGGGCTCGATGTTGGATCGTCGGACTTGGCCATGGGTTGAACCTCGCGAGTGGCGTTCCGCCGTGTGACCCAAGTCGCGCCCGCGGTCAAGGCCTTGACCGGCTCTGTCACCCGGGAGACGGTGACGGCGACCACAAGAGCGTTGGCGGGGCGGACGCAATGAGTGCCAGTTTTGTGATTGAGGGTGTAGCGGGTTGGGTCGCGTTGGGCTTGCCGCTCGTTTTGCTGGTGGTCGTCGCCATTCGTGCGGCGCGGCAGGGCCGGGACCAGACCAGGACACCGCAGCCGCGGCCAACTCCTCCAGAAATAGTGCGCGCATATGGTTCGGGGGTGGAGCCCGCACCGGCGCCACCAATAACGCCACCGCCGTTGCCCGCGCAGGTCGCGACGCTGTTCGATGATGCGGCCGCCCGCCGCGCACAGCTCATTGCGCAAGTGGCTGGTGCAGAGACGGCTGGCAATAGTCACTCCTTGCCGCCGCTCTACCTGGCGCTTGCGCACCTTGAATTGGCGTCGGGCGCAGGCAGTGAGGCGGTCGAGTACTTGCGCAAATGCGTGCTGTTGTCGGCAAGTCTTAATTTGCCCATTGAGCACGCTGCCGCGCGGCTGGAGTTGGGTGACCTCGCGCGCCAAACGGGCGACACGACGACCGCGTGTGAGCACTGGCAAATTGCTCGCAGCTTGTTCCAAGATGCCGGCCGCGCGAGCGACCGCGATGCCGCCACCGCCCGCATGCAGCGCAACGGCTGTCCGTCCGATTGGGTGCTCAATCAGTTTTGAGGGTGCGTGTACCGTGTGCGGGTTGTCCAAAAATCGGCGAGGCGATTACGGCGCGATTCGCGGCTCGCGCGAGGGTAATGGAAGCGAGGGAGTTTCTCTTCACCCGCGTACCCGGCCAACCGCCCACCCAAGTTGAGGTTTGAATGTCAGGGAGCGTGCGCGATGGCATGCGCCAAGTGTGGAGAGCTTCCGGGCCCGGGGTGTGAAACAACCCGGCGCGCGCCCCTTCGGTCAGGCGGGT
>JANOFU010000072.1:0-11036 GCA_031413815.1 Hyphomicrobium sp.
TGTCCTCAGCAGACTTTACAGGAGCAGACTTCTTATCAGCAGCGTTGTCAGCAGACGCGTTGTCAGCAGCAGCCTTGTGAGCAGCAGCCTTGTCAGCAGCAGCCTTCTCAGCAGCAGCCTTGTCAGCAGCAGCCTTCTCAGCAGCAGCCTTCTCAGCAGCAGCCTTCTCAGCAGCAGCCTTGTCAGCAGCAGCCTTGTCAGCAGCAGCCTTGTCAGCAGCAGCCTTGTCAGCAGCAGCCTTGTCAGCAGCAGCCTTTTCAGAATTTTCTTTCTCCACGCGGCCGGTCGACTTGAGCGACGCGTTGTCGATCAGGCCGCCATAGCTGTCGTTGTCGTCGCCATCTTCGCGGAACTCAATGCGATCGCTGCCGCCCGTGCCTGTCACTTTGAACTCAGCCTTCGACCAGTCCGACTTCGCCGGATCGACGGTGCCGACCTTTTCGCCGTTCCAGAAGACGTTGATCGTGTCAGAGCCGGCCTTGCTGTCGGAGCGCTTCATGTAGTCGAAGCTAAACGAGTATTCGACGCCAGCTTCGGTCGAGACATCCTGATAGATGTTCGAGGCCTTGCGATCAAAGTCCAACTCGGCGAACTTGTCGCCTTCCGTGGCCTTGATGCCGTAGAAATCCTTACCCCAGACTTCGACTTCGCTATCGGATTGCCAGCCGCCGACCGTCTTCTGATGACCCCAGGACTTGGCGCCAACCTTGGCTTGCTCGAAGCCGCCGTCATTCAGCAGTTCCTTAGCGGAACCGCGCCCGTTGTCGGCATGACCATCATCGTTGTGGTCGCCTTTTACCTTCGACTGGCCCTTATTGTCCTGCGCGCTCATAGTCACCCGAACTCCCTACACTTACGGGAACATGTGTCCCCGAATTCGCTGCACGAAATTGCACACACTCCCAGCGCGCAGTTCGATCTACAGTTTTCGACACTACGCGAGAGTTTCAAATATAACGTGCAAAGAGGCACTTACATTTGCTTCAAAACTATTTCCAATTTTATCGATTTTCTTCGGTATTAATAAAGCAAAAAACCGGCCGAATTGGATTCGGCCGGTTTGCATGTGGTCTTTATTTCTGGAACGATGGCTGCCTTACCGCTTACCAGGCGATACCGTGATATGTGGCGTCATCCGGCAATTCCTTGAACAAGCGAGCCAGATCAAGGATCTGAACACCCGCTGGCCGCTCGCGAACGGCTTTGCGGAACGCGTCCGTGGCATGGCTGACAACAACGATGTCGCAGTCCGCCATCAGCGTTGCGGCATCGGCCACCGTCATCGCCTGCAGCTCATCCATGAGTTTGGCTTGCGACGGGACGGCATGCCGCACATAATCGATCTGGTGCTGCAGCAGCGGGCCGAAGTCCAAATTCGGATCGTAGGCCTTCAACGTCTCGCCCGACGCCATCAGTTGCGCCATCACGTCGAGAGTTGGGCTTTCGCGCATATCGTCGGTGCCCGGCTTGAACGTGACCCCCAAAAACCCAAAGCGCTGGCCCTTGAACGGAGCGAGCAACTCGATTGCTGTATCGACGTGCGACTTGTTCGACGGCATCAGGCTGTCAATGAGGGGCACTTCAACGCCCAATTGCTTGGCGATGTGGCTGACGGCCCGGACTTCCTTGGGCAGGCACGAGCCGCCAAAGGCAAAGCCGGGCTTCAGGTAATAAGGAGATAGGTTGAGCTTGGTGTCGGTGATGAAGATATTCATCACGTCATGGCTGTCGATGCCAACGGCCTTGCACAACCGGCCGACTTCGTTGCCGAACGCCACTTTCGCGGCATGCCAGACGTTGTCGACGTACTTGACCATTTCAGCGGCGGCGATCGTCGTGAAGATCACCTTCTTGTCGATGGCTGAGTAAATGGCTGTAACGCAGGCTTCGGCGCGCGCGTCCGACGCGCCAACCACCGTCTTCGGCGGGGCAAAGAAATCGGCGACTGCCACGCCTTCGCGCAGGAACTCTGGGTTAAAACAAATACCAAAGTGCACGCCGAGCTTCTTGCCCGAGGCCGTTTCGATTTCCGGAACAACGACATCAAGTGTCGTGCCCGGGGGAACCGAGCAGCGCAGCACCACAACGTGGTAGCTCGACTTGAGGGCGATCGCCTGCCCAATGGCGCGGCTTGCGGCGCGAACGTAGGTGAAATCGCATCCGCCGTCTTTGGCAGTTGGCGTGCCAACCGACAGGAACGTCACGTCGGTTTCAAGAACAGCTGCAACCAGATTCTGTGTGGCATCGATGCGCGCGTTGGAGACGCCATCGGCGAGCAATTCGCCCAACCGGTCTTCCACGATTGGCGAGCGGCCTTCCTTGATGGCGCGCACCTTCTCAAGCGACACGTCCACACCGACCATGCGGAAGCCGAGATGCGCAAGACAGGCCATCGACACGGCGCCGACGTAGCCCAGACCGACAACGCTAATGGACGGTTTGGTTTCTTCAACAGCCACAGCAAGTTGGCTCACTGCAGCAATATGCTCCCCGCTGACTGGCGATGACATATTCATAGTTCGACGCTCCCACTCTGCCAGGGCATTTCGCCCCGTTTACTGCCTGACCCCGTCCGCCGGACTTTCTTTCGATGAGCACATATCCGGTTTCCCACTTGGGAGATTCGGACTGAGCCCATTCGTTGCCGCTTGCGCGGCTGCGACCGGTCGTACAAGGTTAGTTTTGCCAGAGAAGCGTCGCTATCGGCTGAAGTCAGCCGTTACAATTGTATGCAATTCAATTTCTAAAAAAGGTCATGACAAAGCCGAAACTCGGAACAGTCAATAACTTCGTGTAAATCAATACGGCAAGAAACAGCGAAACGAACGAAAGCGTGGTCAAATACGCGGCCATCGCCTCGCGCAATGCCGCCACCCATCCAGGACCAGCAAAGCCCTGCTTCTGGTTCCCGCGGTTGGTCCACTTCTGCTTGGCGAGGCGCCACATCATGTAGACCTTTACGCCAGCGTTCAAAAGCTGGTTGGCATAGAGCGTCCAGATGAAGTTGAGATCGACTCGCCGCGCGTAGGTAAACAAAACAATCGAAAGCAGGCCACGCGTTACCGCGATGTAAACCAAGTACGCGAGTAGGAAACTGGCACCCAGCTTGAGAGAGCCGGCGATCGCCAGCATTGGCGAGAACAGCATCGTCCACATGGCAAGCCGCTGATCGACGCAACACCACCATATAAAGAACGGCATCCGCCGGGGACCAAGCTGGATGGCGCGTTGGCCATTTCGCAGCATGTTGCCGGACCAGCGCCGCAAGTTTTCAACCATTCGCGTGTAGCCGGTGCCCTCGACGACTTCGATGGTCGTGCCGGCCGCGTCGGGCACGTAGGTCATCTTCACGTTGTGTTTGAGCAGCGTGTACCAGGTGCTCTTGTCATCGCCGGACAAAAACCGGAACGTGCCCCACAGCCAATGGGTCAGGAAGTCGGCTTCCTGCAGGCGGATAAACTCGTGGCTGACGATGTGAGTGGCGCGGAACACGGAAAACCGGCCGGTGAGCGTTAACACCCGGTTAGAGAGGGCATGGCTCTGCATGGCCATGCGGCGCTGCGCGAACCTCATATTGAGCCACGACTGCATCCACGACGGGCCTTTGACCAGCACGTGCTCGTCCGTCGTCAGGGCATGCAGATCGGGATCAAGGGCAAACAGCGGGAAGCATTTGCGGACAGCACCGGGGTGCAGAACGAAGTCGCCGTCCATGAACACGACGATGTCATCCTTGCCGAGACCTTCCCGCGACATCGCGCGAAGAATGAGAGCGATGGCGACTCGCTTGCCGGGCTGGTTCTGGCGGATGATGCGAAGCGTCACGTCGAGGTCGCTACCGACCAGTTTCAGATGCCGGGCAATCTTGTTTTCGTCGCTGGCTTCGCTTGAGCCGAGCCAGATGGTGGCGGGCACGCCGGCCTCGCGGATTTCCCCGCATAAGGCCCGTATCACGGCTTCGGAGATTTCCCGGTGCTCGCGGAACGTCGTCATCTGAATGTGGATGTGGCGAGGCCGCCAGCCCGAGTCCCAAATGGCCGCCGCGCGGTTGCGCATCCGCGGGTAGGTGACCTTTTCGAACACCAGCGCCCGGATCCAGTGGTTGAGCCACCACAGGTACCGCCAGATGCCGAGGATGCCGATGATGTAGACGAATTCGTGCGCCTCAGGGTCCCAGATCGAGTTGGGGAACGTGGACAGAAGCACAAAGCAAAAGGCAAAATACAGCAACAGCTGCACTTGAACGGCCGTTGACCACTTCTCGCCGGGCGGTAAGGGCTTGGTCGGATCCTCGAGAACCAAACCGCCGTTGGTCAGCCGCATGGCTTGACTTGGAGCTTGGGCTTGGCCGCGGACCTGGGGCATGGTCATGAGCTCAAGCCAAACGTTTTGCCAAGCGTCGACAGAATGGAATTCGTTGTGCGCTGTTCAAACACTGCCACCACCGGCAAGCCCGACCGGTAGCGCTCGAAGTCTTGGACCTGTTCGGGATTGTCAAACTCGATCGACACCTTGGCCGAGCGGTCCGTCGGCCCACGCCAGCTGTAGCCGGGATTCTGGCGCTGCTCCTGCTCTTGAACGAACGACGATGTGCGGTCGATTTCTGTTACGCGTCCCTTAAGCTGCTCGCCAACCGCGGGGATATACAGCAACACTTCATCGCCCATGCCAACACGCAGCACTTCGTCTTGGTTGAGCCAAGCGGTGACGCGGCGCTTTTTGCGCTGCTCGATGATCGCGACCACGTCGCCGCGCCGTACGCTTGATTTGTTGATGCGCGGCAATTGAAGAACCGTTCCGTCGAAGGGCGCGCGGACGGCTTCACGGTCTTTTTGCTTAAGATAGGAAATGTAGCGCTGCTGCGCGAGTTGGATCTGATGGTCGATCAGTTTCACTTCCGCTTCCAGTTCTGCACCCGTCCCAACAATGTCGGCGCTGCCGATGGTTTCGTTACCCGAGTACATCCGCTTGCCGAGATCGTGGCCAGCAAGTTCAACGCGCGTTGCCAGCTCAACGCGGCGGATATCAAAATCTTTCTTGAGCAACAATGCGGTGCGCTCAGCCTCTTCGAGCTTGGCATCGGTAGTGAAGCCCTTGCCGTGTAATTCAGCCAATCGCGCCTTGGTCAGCTGTGCGATCTTTATTTGGGCCGCCAGCGACTCAAGCTCAATGCGGGTCTGCTGCACGTTCTTCATTTCAACGGCCGCATAGCTGCGGACGCGCTCGAGCTCTTCCAAATGCTTGCGCTTGGTAAAGGCCATCTTGGCCTTGCTTTCCTGGACTTGAATCTCAGCCAATTCGATTTCGCGCTCAAGCTGACTGTTGACGAGCTGCATCAGCACGTCGTCGGCCTTGACGGTCTGGCCGGGCTTGAGGTCGCCGAGTTCGACGATGCCATCGTCTTTGGCGATGATCGTTTCCACCGGCGCGGTGATGACGGCGGTTTGAACTTCCATGCGGAACAAGTTGGTATAACCGAGCAACCCCGCGTAGCTGAACACCAGCGCGCCAAGGCCAAGGTACAAGCTTGACATCATCGCGGTTTTCACCGGCAGGCGCCGCATCGGCACCTGGGCCGCCGTCGCCTTGGGCAAATCCGGCTGCAAGGACGCCGGTGTCACGGGGACGTCGATGCGCTGAATGGTGTCTTCGACATCGACCATCGAGCCGCGCACCAGCTCTTCGATGAAGTGCTGCATCAGTTCGCGTTCGCGCTCACCGATTTCGGTGTATCGGACAGCGAACATCCCCTGCGCGGGATTGGTGCGAACGACCTCGGCCTTGATATTGAAGCCGACGTCAAAGCCTTGGAAGGGCAACGTGAGAAGCAGCGGAATTTCAGAACCGGTGGCTGGCAGTTCGCCGGGGAAGTTTTCAACGCGCAGGCCGCCAAGCGACCAGTCAGCTGCGCGCGTAGCTACGCCCGCCACCTCCACATAGAGAGGTGCGGTGACCCGGTGGTGCCGCCGTTGATCAGGCCGCTCCCGTTTGATCTTGACCGCCATAGACCGCTTCAACCGCCACGCAACGACGCTCCGTGCCCGCAGATGCGGGCCCGGCTGTATAAGTTTTCGCACGAACATCGTTAACAATGGCTTCGTGGCAAGGCGGGTCTGGGCAGTTGGAAGTGGCTCGTAGTGGGTGGGCGACGGGGTCCAGGTCTGACGCTTGGGCTTTAGCTTAATATATTGACATAGCTGTACTTTTTGTGCTTTTTGAGTGCGCCTGCACCAAAATTGCTAAAGGCGACTTAAGGGGTCACGCCGTATAGTGAACAAAACCTTTGGTGCGGGTGTGCCAATCCGCGCACGGCGTATCTGGCGAACTGGCCAGATGCCGCCAACGGCCACGCCTGATGGCTCAATCCGCAAAGATCTTTCCCGGATTGAGTATGTTCAATGGATCGAGCGCGTGCTTGACCAGGCGCATCACACCCACCGCTGGGCCCAACTCCCTGGCCAGATACCCAACCTTGCCCTGACCGATGCCATGTTCACCCGTGCACGTGCCGTCCATGGCGATGGCCCGCGTTGCCAAATCCTCAAGGAATGTCTCGAGACGGCGCACGTCATCGGTGTTGCGCTCGTCAACAACAACGATGGCGTGAAAGTTCCCGTCGCCCACATGACCGGCGACCGGCGCTGTGAGTCCGAGGCGGGCGGCTTCTGCGGCGGTCTCGGTCAGGCATTCTGCCAATCGGGTAATAGGCACGCAGACATCCGTGACCACGCACGCCTTGCCCGGCCACGCGTTTCGAACAGCCCAAAAGCAGTCATGGCGGACTTTCCAAAGGTGATCGCGGGCGGCAGCCGTGCCAGCCGTCGCCGATTGGGTTGCCCCATGACGGCCGGCGATCTCCGAAAACAACGCCATATGCTCGCGCGCCGCTTCTGGAGTGCCCTCCACCTCGACGAACAGCGCGGGCCCATCAGACGCGAGGCCGGTCGCGCCAGCTTCGCCCGCAATATGCATCATTACTGCATCGAGCAACTCAATCCGCGAGAGAGTGCACCCCAGTTGTATCGCCTCAATCGTTGCTTTGGCGGCGGCCTCAACGCTTGGACACGCGAAAACCGTCGCCAAAACAGTCTCCGGGCGCGGCTGCAGCCGCACGGTCAGCTCAACGATGATGCCGAGCGTTCCTTCAGACCCGACCAGCAGATGAGTCAGATCGTAACCGGCCGCTGACTTTCGCGCCCGGCCTCCGGTCTTGATCATCCCGCCATCAGCCATCACTGCGGTGACGTTGATGACGTTATCGCGCATGCTGCCAAAGCGAACGGTGTTGGTGCCAGATGCGCGCGTCGCCGCCATACCGCCTAGCGTTGCATTGCCGGCTCCCGGATCGACTGAGAAGTAGAGCCCGGTGTCGCGCAAGTGCGCATTGAGTTGATCACGCGTGACGCCTGCTTCGGTCGTTGCGTCCAGATCACCCGCGTTGACGGCCACGATCCGGTTCATGCGCGAAAGATCAATCGAGATGCCGCCAAGCGGCGCGTTGACGTGACCTTCGAGCGACGTGCCGGCACCAAAGGCTATCACTGGCACGCGGTAGCGCGCTGCGACACGCACAATGGTGGCGACTTCGTCGCCCGTTTCCGGCCATACGACCGCGTCGGGTGGCTGGCTCGCAATCCAGGTCAGCGTGTTGGCATGTTGATGACAAACATCGAGTCCGGTTGAGACGCGGCCGGGAAACTGCGCGCGCAGCTCCTCGATCGCGCGGGCGATACTGTCGCCATCGGGCTTGTCAGACATCAGTGTTGGGCTTTGCTGCATCTGCGCTCGGGATGGCCCACGGATCCGGCATGAGTCCCGGTTCGGGAGCAAGACCGTAATCATGCTATCTGCCCATCACAGCGGCAGCAAATCCAGCGCCAATCGGCGGTTAAAGGGGACATCGAACCGGCGGTTGGGCGCGGCAGTGTCCGTCCGCGACTTCCGATATGTTTCGCTGCGCTGCAACCTTGGGCGGAAAATGTGTTGCCGAACGGCACCACACTTGAATGCAGGATGCGGACGAAGATGGCTGAGCTTGCCTTTCGTCGTCTGGAGGGCTGAGATAGACCGGTTCCATGGAGCCGGGGGCTTCAGGCGTAACACAAGGGGAGTTTTTCCATGTTTCGTAGACTTGTACTGGCAGGTCTCGCCCTATTGGCGGCCGGCGCAGTCTCAGTCGCTCAAGCCCAGGACCTCGTGGGCATAGCGACAGACTCGCTCGACCTAAGTAAGGACGGCAGCGCATCGATTGACGTGAGCAAAGCCCCGGGCGCATTCCGCGGCATTCGCGTTAAGAACAAGGGCAGCACAACGATCGACCTCTCAACGGTCAAGGTCGTCTATAGCGACGGCTCGGTCCACAACGAGGACCGGCAGATCGATATGAAGAAGGGGGAGCGCAGCCGCGAAATCGCCGGTGGCAAAGGTGATAAGTTCATCGACAAGGTGAACCTCACGTGGAAGGCCACCAAGGGCAAGGGCTCGGTCCAATTGCTCGGCCTTCAAACCAAAGACGGCCGCAAAATGGAGCGGCCTAAGGGTCCGGCTTCTGGTGACATCTCCACGGCTCCGACAGCGCCAACCCCATCAACTGTCCAGCCCGGCCAAATCATTGACGGCAATGACGTGATGTTTGGCTATCAGAATGTCGGCTTCGGCATCGATCGCGATGTCATCAAAGTCGGCGGCGAAATCGGCAAATTCGACCGCATGCGCATGCGTGTGCTCGCCAATGACGTCCACATCAACTCGCTCAAGGTCCTGTACATGGACGGATCGAGCCAGGACGTGGCCGTCGATGCCGACATCAAGGCCAATTCGCGGACGGGCTGGTTCGAGATCCAGGGCGACAAGTTCATCCGGGAAGTCCAGATGAGTTACCGCTCGAAACCGAACTTCAAGGGTCAAGCTCGTATTGAAGTCACTGGCCAGTACGCAGACGGATGGCTCGGCACCAACGGTGAAGGCAAGAAGTACAACCAAGGCTGGGTGCTGCTCGGCGCACAGACCGCGGGCTTCACCGGCTTCGACAAAGACGTGATTACGGTTGGCAAGAACGAAGGCGGCTTCACCAAGCTGCGGGTTATTGCCAAGGACCGCGCCATCACGCTTCGTGAAGTCAAGGTGGTGTTCTACACCGGCCCTGACGAAGTGTTCCAGATGCGCGAACGCATTGACCCGGGCAATCCGTACGGTCCGCTTGAATTCAAGGGTGGCCGCGCTGCCATCAAGGAAATCCAAGCCAAGTACCGCTCTCGCTTTGACTTGCTCAAGGGTCTCAAGAACCTCTTCGAAGGCACACCAGCCGTCGTAGAAGTCTGGGGCCAGCACTAACGATTGACGAGGGAGGGCACCACTCCATGCGCTCCTTCGTCCCAGTCACAAGCGCGACAAAAACTCCCCAGAAAGGGCCGCCCATAAGCGGCCCTTTTTTCGGTGATCAGCTTCACCGCAAGCGCCCACTGAAACCGGGCCTCATGAGCCTTGAAGAGCGCGGCAGTCTTCTCACACAGCCAACACTTTTTACGGCACGGAGTAGCTTCGCCTTGAAGAAGTCTCGCGACTGGAAAGCGAATATGCTAGGCGAGTTCCGGGGACTGCCAACCTCATCGAACAACTGATTCGGATTAGATAACCGTGCTCCACGCATCTGCCGCCGCGCGCTCTGCACCCAGCTCCGACGCCACTGAATGGACTGACAGCCAAACAACGGCTGCACCCGTCAACCCGCAGCAGGCTCTGAAAGAGTCGGCACGGCGCTTGGCCGTGCATTGCGCGGCCTACCGCGGCGCACAAGATGACCGCGCCATCGGACAGGTCCTTTCGACGGTGATCCCGTTCATTGCAATCGTCGCCGCGATGGTGATGACCGTGAACACCAACTATTGGCTGACGCTGTTGCTCGCCATTCCCGGCGGTGGGCTACTCGTCCGGTTCTTCATCATTCAGCATGACTGCGGCCACGGCTCGTTTTTTTCCTCGCGTGCCGCCAATGACGTCACGGGTCGCTTGATGAGCCTGTTGACGTTTACGCCTTATGGCCTATGGCGTCGCGAGCATGCCCAGCACCACGCCACATCGGGGCACCTTGAAAAGCGCGGCATCGGCGACATCAGCACCTTGACGATCGCGGAATACAAGGCGCTCACCCCGGTGAAAAAGGTGATGTACCGGATCTACCGCAACCCGCTGTTCCTGTTCGGCTTCGGCGTACCATTCTTCTTCCTGCTCCTGCAGCGCCTGCCGTTTGGCCATCCATATCCGGCCAGCGAAACGTGGAAGAGCGTGATGGGTCTGAACGTGGCACTTG
Source organism: Hyphomicrobium sp. (assembly GCA_031413815.1). Taxonomy (GTDB): domain Bacteria; phylum Pseudomonadota; class Alphaproteobacteria; order Rhizobiales; family Hyphomicrobiaceae; genus JAGVSR01. Next base: position 10,310 of record JANOFU010000072.1, read on the forward strand.
CGGCGGTCTACATCCCCCTCGGCTTTGCCATCGGCTTTTCAGAGTTGCTGCTGATTGCTTGGCCCATGCTGCATGTCGCGACCGCGGTTGGCGGCTGGCTGTTCTTTATCCAGCACCAATTCGAAGACACGCACTGGGAAGACGCTGACAATTGGTCGTTCCAGGTTGCGGCCCTGCATGGCAGCTCCTATTACGCGCTGCCGCCGGTTCTGAACTGGTTCACAGGTTCGATTGGTCTGCACCACATCCACCACCTGAACAGCATGATCCCGAATTACAGGCTGCCGGAATGTCTTGCTGCAAGTCCCGAGCTCATGGAACTCAATCGCATGAACCTTTGGGAAAGCTTCAAGTGCGCCAATCTGAAGCTGTGGGATGAAGACAACCGCAAACTCGTCACCTACGCCGAAGCGGCCGTCTAATCGCAGCGGGATCATGGACGGCAGACTGAGGCTATGAGGGGGCCGCAGCGCGACGAGTTGCAGGCTCGTTCACATGTGGGGAACGATCAGTTTTATCTCTGGCTGACCCCACACGATGTCGAGTGGCGTAGCACCCGCTTTGTCGCCGTCGACTTCAATCGCAACCGGCTCATCACTGCGGATTGAGACCGTGCGTGCCAGCACGATCTCCACGCTGCGAGAGGCCGCCAGACGGCCCAGACCGATGGCCATGAGATGGCGCACTGTCGCGATCCGCCCACGGCCCTTGAATAGAATGCACAGCA
>JANOFU010000073.1:0-36931 GCA_031413815.1 Hyphomicrobium sp.
CAAGCTGTATTATCTGCGCGGCCGCCGCGGCAAGTCCGCCCGCATCTTCGAGCGCACGGACGCCCGCGCCAAGCGCCTCAACGCCGCCTTCAAGGGCTTCAAGAAGCCGAAGGGCGAGGGTGACGATCTGACCAAGATCAAGGGCGTGAGCGTCGATCTGGCCGGCCGACTCAGCACCATCGGCGTCATCAAGTACGAGCAGATCGCCAACTTCTCCGATGATGATATCAGCAACGTCGAAGGCGCTCTCAACATCGATGGCCGCATCGAAAAGCAAGACTGGATCGGACAGGCCCGCGCGCTGCTGACAGCGGCAGAAGCCCCGACTGAAGATCAAGCCGCAACCTAAACGCGGCTATCGGCAAAAGTTCTACGGCGGCGGCTGTCAAAGGCCGCCGTTTCCTTTTGAGGGCCCGCATTGACCCTCATTGCATGACCGATGAATTGCGTTACATTCTCTGCAGCACACACGCGCTTGAGGCTGGCGGTTCCCCTGCATGTCCAATGTTGAACTTTCCCGCACCACGTCACAGCGCGAAGGTGCCATCCGGCTCCACGGCCCTGAAGCGTTTGCTGGCATGCGCAAGGCGGGGCAGCTTGCTGCTCAAGCGCTCGACATGCTGGTGCCTTACGTGAAGCCCGGCGTGGTCACTGAAGACCTTGACGATCTTGTCGTCGAATTCGCAATGGCGCATGGCGTCGTGCCCGCGCCGCTGAACTATCGCGGCTTTCCCAAATCAATCTGCACCTCAATCAACCACGTGGTGTGCCACGGCATCCCCGGCCAGAAGCCGCTGCGCGAAGGCGACATCGTCAACATCGACGTGACATTGATTGTCGATGGCTGGCATGGCGATACGAGCCGCATGTATCCCGTAGGCGAAATCTCACGCCGCGCGGAACGGCTCATCGACGTCACGTTTGAATCTTTGCGGTTGGGCGTCGAAGCGGTCAAACCCGGCGTCTCGACCGGTGCCATCGGTGCAGCCATTCAGGCCTACGCCGAAGCGGAACGCTGCTCCATCGTGCGCGATTTCTGCGGCCACGGCCTCGGCCGCGTCTTCCATGACCGGCCGAACATTCTGCACTACGGCGACGACAACGAGGGCGTGATCATGCGGCCCGGCATGCTGTTCACCATCGAACCAATGATCAATCTCGGCAAGGCCGCCGTAAAGGTGCTGCCCGACGGTTGGACCGCGGTCACGCGCGACCGGGAGCTGTCCGCGCAATTCGAACACACCGTCGGCGTCACCGAAACGGGCTGCGAAGTTTTCACCTACTCGCCGGCAGGCCTCGACCGGCCGCGCTACAGCGGCAGTTAGCACCGGGATCGCGCGGCTATGGCGGATCGTGCGAAAGATGAGGACGCTGCGCCTGGGCAAGTTGGACTGTTCGAGGCCGCAGCTCGCCTCCATTCCGGCCACCGGCAACGCCTGCGCGACCGCTTCCGCAAAGGTGGCCCCGACGCCCTCCCCGACTACGAGCTTTTAGAGCTCGTGCTGTTTCGCGCCATCGCCCGCCGCGACACCAAAGATCTCGCCAAGCGTTTGATTGCGCGCTTCGGCTCGTTCGCTGAAGTGGTCAATGCGCCGGAGGCCCGCCTCAAAGAAGTGGCGGAAGTCGGCGACGCTGTCATCACTGAGCTGAAACTTATCCGGGCCGCGGCCGTGCGTCTGACGCGTGCTGAGATCACCGAAAAGCCTTTGCTGACGTCGTGGCAGCAGGTGCTGGATTACCTCAAGGCTGCACAAGCCTATGAGCACCGCGAACAGTTCCGCATTCTGTTTCTCGACAAAAAGAACCGGCTGATTGCTGACGAAGTGCAAGGCCAAGGCACGGTCGATCACACGCCCGTCTATGTGCGCGAAGTGGTCAAACGTGCGTTGGAGCTGTCTTCGACGGCGCTCATCCTCGTGCACAATCACCCATCCGGCGATCCCACACCTTCTCGCGCCGACATCGACATGACCAAAATGATTGTTGATGCCGCGCGGCCTCTCGGCGTTGCAGTTCACGACCACATCATCGTCGGCCGTGGGGGACACGCGAGCATGAAGGCATTGCGATTGATTTAGGGGGGTTAGCGCCCGACCGTGAACCGGTAGGTCAACCCCAGACCGCCAAAGAACTGGCTTTCGGTTTCCACAATCGGACTGTCGGCTGCATCACCCACGAGGTGCGTGTAACGGCCCGACAGCTTCAAGGTCCACGTGTCTGTAACCGGGATGTCGCCGGAGAGGCCGAAATAGACGTCTTTGATGCCGCCCTCCGCATCATAAATTCCAAGTCCCGCCACTGAATTTGTATTTTGAGCAGGTGTGACGGAAAAGAAGGCAGCCATGTAATCGTCGTCAGCCCAGCTCGCGCCTGCTGCCGCTGTCAACATGATACCCGGCATGACCTCCGTCTTCGCCTCGGCGCCAAACCGAAGAACACCCCCGGTTTTATCGTCGCTCGTGACGTCATGATGATAGGACACGAACGGCATGAATGCGCCTGTGCGATAGGCGGCATAGCCACCAACAATCAGACCGCCGTCGACATCGCCTAATCCGTGCAACCGGCGCGATTCGTCTTCGTCGCGATCAAAGCGATAACCGGCCAGCGGGCCCGCTTCAAATCCGTTTGAGTTGAGAATACGGAACCGCATATCGTCCGGCCCCCGGAACTGCACGACGCCATTGCCCAATACGCCATCGCCTGCGGGCGCCACGAACGGCGCGCCGATGATGTCATACTCTTTTGATCCCTCGTACTTGGGGGCTACCGCCACAAAGCCCCCAGCCTGCAGGGCAAAGCCTTCGCTGGTCTGGCGATCGGCGATGGCCGGTGTGGACTGCAGAGCCATTGGAAACAGAATCGTGCACGCCAGCACCGCTGCGGTCCGGTTCGTCAAGCAAGACTGCGGCATTCCGGAAAGATCCTGTTGTCTGGGCATCTGGCCGACCCCGAAGCAGAATGTTGGTACCAGAGAATTCGAAACGCTGCATCACCGCCAGCGGATTGCCCCGCCGTTTCATGGCGCTACGTGGTTTCACGACCACAATACGGCACCCGCGCCCCGTTCCGCCACGAGAGGAAAACCACGAAACCAAGGTTGTTCACCAGCGGTGGCGCAGATAGATACCAAGGGCCTCCCTGTTGCCCACCGCGTCCAAGACTTCGCACAGCCAGACTGAGGAGACCCATCGATGCGCATCGCGCGATTTGCTTTTGTTCTTGCCGTCGCACTGGCAGCAAACACTTCAGTGGCAGCCGCACAAGACGCTTACGCTCAACGCAAAGAGGGTGGGCGCACGTGCTTAGCAGACCATGTCCATACCGCATCGGGTCCCGGTGCGACGAAGCCAGCGGCACGGGCGGCCGCGATCCGTGCGTGGATCGAATACACAAACGACGAGTACGGTCGCGCGTGGGCCAGCTTCGCTAACGCTGCGGGTAGTGCCACTCGGTATACGAAAGAAGCCTCGGGCTGGAGCGCCACAGTCGATGCGCGGCCCTGCCGGCGCTGACCATCGCGCTCCAACCCGGACGTTGTCCGGCTCTTAGTCGTGCCTTTCACGATAGATACGCCGGCTCTGAACGTTCTGCGCCCGGCGGAGTTCATTGCGTTCGCGCGCTGTCACGACGCCGTCGGCTTTGGCTTTAGCTTCGAGAGCATAAACACGTGACTGGCCCGCGAGCAGCCGCGACGTTTCGCGAGCGTTCAACTCACCTGTCGCCACACCCCTTTCAATCCGGTTGAGCTGATTGGCTTCACGCCGGTCAACGCGCGGCGTTGGATCGGCAAATGCAATGGTTGACGTGGCCGATATAAGCACAGCGGTGAGAATAAGAGCCTTATGCATGATCATCTCCGCATGGCTTCACTTGAGTTCAAGGGATGCTCAGGAACTAAGCGCTGTGACGCATGCCGGTCCCTGCGATTGAAGGACGATTTGGCGCGTAAAATCCGTTGCCAAACTGGAAAAAAATCACTGAAAACGTGACCAGCTATTTTGCTCGTGCCGTGCCTATCACACGTGTCGCACTGCCGGGCCCGGCGGTCTTTGCCGTGCTCGACTGGCCTCGAACGCGGGTCCGCAGCCGGCCGATCCAAGGCTCAAACGTAGCGGTTGTCGCCGCTGCGGCAGCGACACTCAACGCCAATCCAATCAGGACAGCGGCGAGTGTACGATCAGGCAACAACGCACTCAAGACAATCAATGCCGCCGTGTGCATGAGATAGAGAGGATAGGTGAGATCGCCCAGGAAGCGGTCCATTGAGGCGGCGCGGTGCGACCCGCCTGACCACCGCAGCAGCCAAAAAATGAGCGCCATACCGGCTGCGAACATGAGCAACTGCGCTAACTCGTAGCGCTCGTGGCCTGTGGATGTCGGAACGGAGTCTTGCGCGAGAATGTGTTCCACCGTCAAAGCCGCGGCCGCAAGCGCAAACCCAATCGCAATCTGCCGGTCACGCCACGTTCCAGGACGCGCCGCGAAGTACAGCGCTCCGCCCAACACAAAGTAGGAGGCAAATTGAAACGTGCCGGCTTGCAGCGTGGCGATACCAGTGAGATCTGCGATCAGCGACGCGGCGGCAATGACCGCGAGCGGCCACGTGAACCGCCACCCTGTTAACGCAGCAATGCCGATCGCAGCCGCCACAATGGCGTAGAACATCATCTCGATGCGAAGCGCCCACACGATGTCGAGGAGTGGCGCCGTTGCAGCAGCGGAGAGCAGTGTCTTTCCGCCCGGGAAGACCGCAAGTGCGTTGGCGACAGCTCCTGTAAATCCAACGTCGTCGAGAGCGTGTCCGAGATGCGCCCGGACTGACAGTTCTGCGCCAGTAGACAACGCCCAGACCGACACGATCCACGTCACAAGCAGTGCCAACCAATAGGCCGGCACGATCCGCAGGCAGCGGTTGACGGCAAACGCCATCGGCCGGTTAGGATAGGTTGCGTCAGCCGCCTCGCAAATGATGAACCCTGACAGCACAAAGAACAATAGCACCGCCACACCGCCGATTTCGTAGCCGATCAGCGTGTCTTGCCACGCCTGCGGGAACACGGTGTGCAGCATGTGCTGCACCGCGACCTGTAGCGCGAGCACAAAGCGGAAAGTGCCGAAGAAGCGGTAGGTGTGGGGCATGGAATTTGAGCGAAATGGCTTACGCTCCCATGCTAAGGGGACTTCAGCGTATAATCAACGACTGCACTCTGTTCACACAAGCAAGATCGCAATCCGTTCGCTAACGGGACGAGACCCGGCCAAAATGGTTAAGCTTCATATCCCGCGGGTACATAAATCAGAGCTGGCCGAATGATACGTTCCATTCTATTCCCAATCATCTTGGCATTGCCCCACGCAGCAGAAGCGACGGATCTGGAGGTCCTCGATTGCTTGCCGCTCGTTATGACCGACGCTCGCGGAGAGGCCCGCGTCGAGATCAATCATGACAAAAAAACCCTTAGTATAGATGGAAATCCGACCACTATCGAAACGACTAACCCGACTGAGATCAAGTTCCAACTGTCTGATAAGGCCGTCATGGTGAGCGGTACTTTGGTGCGCGCGGAGTACCTTCTGACCTACGGCGTTGTGTTTAAGAAGCGTGACGAGATCAACAAGAACTATGTCCGCACGCTAAGGTGCAAACCGGGAATGCCGCTCCAGTAGTCTATCTTCTCACGTCCCCCTAGGTTTCGCACGTGCTGTCGGTAGCGCATTTCCCGGGTCATCGGGCCAGACGTGGCGCGGATAGCGGCCCTTCATTTCGGATTTCACAGCACTCCATGACCCTGTCCAGAAGCCCGGCAGATCGCGTGTAATTTGGATTGGCCGGTGGGCGGGCGACAGCAGATTGAGCGTCAGCGGCAACTTACCTTTGGCAATGGCGGGATGCGTTTTGAGTCCGAACAGCTCTTGGACGCGGATCGACAGCGACGGCGCACCGGGACCATCGTAGTCAATGGCATGACGGTTCCCAGTCGGCGCCTCGAAATGCGTCGGCGCTTCCTCGTCGAGGCGGCGCTTCAAATTCCAGGGCAGCAGCGCATCAAGAGCTTCACCCAAGGTATCCGCGCCAAGATCCGAGAGCCGAGTCGCCTTGGTTACGAATGGTGCAAGCCAGCCGCCAGTGGTTGCCGCCAGAGCAGCATCGGTCAGATCGGGCCACTCATCGCCTTCGGCTGCACGCAGGAACGCGATGCGATCGCGCATTTGAACCTGTGCTTTGGTCCACGGCAGCTGCGAGATACCGAGAGTTGCAATGCCGTCGCTCAGTGCACGAGCGGTATCGTCGCCCGGTGCGACGGCTATGGGTTCGCTTGCTAGAACAAGCGCATCAAGCCGCCGCACACGGCGGGCGCGCACTGCTGCGGCATCACGGTCAAACACGACCTCCGTTGACTCTGTGATGCGACGGCCAGCCATCGCCAGTACGTCCGTCTCGTCCGCGCGTGCGGCCAGCAGAATGCGTGTGGCCGCGGCTGTACCCTGCATTTCGGCCACGACAAGAAAAGGTGCACGTGCCAAACCATCCGCGGGATCAAGATGCGCACCGCGGCCGTTGGCGAGGAGAAACTGTCCCGGCGCACCACGCGCTTTGGCGATGCGATCTGGAAATGCGAGGGCGAGGAGCTGCGCCGGATGTGTGTCTCCAGTAGGTCTTTGCCCAGCCGACGTTGAGCTGGCTGATCTGACCCATCCCTCTGCCAGCCGCCGCATGTCGTCTGCCCGGCGGGAGCGGTCCCGGTGGAAGGCGTCAAGCCGATGCGCCAATTCGGTGTCGTTGCCACCAAGGCCGCGTTCGACCAAAACCGCGGCGATCATGGCTGCGTCTTGCGCGGCGCCCAGGTCTTCTGCGGCGATGACCATGCGTGCCAGCCGCGGCGGCAATGGCAGCGCCCGGATTTTCTTACCCAATTCCGTGATGCGGCCATCGCCATCAATGGCCCCAAGCGCTGCAAGATCCTCGCGCGCTGCGGTCAATGCAGCCTGCGGCGGGGGATCGAGCCACGCGAGCGTCGCGAGATCGGTCACGCCCCACTCAGCGCAATCGAGAACGAGGCCCGAAAGATCGGCCGCGCGAATCTCAGGTTCTGCAAAGGGCCGCAAGCTCACGGTTTGGGGTTCATCCCACAGCCGGTAGCAAACCCCCGGCTCGGTTCGCCCGGCCCGCCCACGCCGCTGATCGGCGGAAGCACGCGACACGCGAACGGTTTCCAGCCGTGTGACACCGGCATCGGGCTCATAGCGCGGCACGCGCGCGATGCCGCTGTCGATAACAACGCGCACGCCTTCGATCGTCAGCGAGGTCTCAGCGATCGATGTCGCCAGCACGACTTTGCGTTGGCCAGAGGGTGCAGGCTCAATGGCGCGATCTTGGACTGACATATCCATCGCGCCGTAGAGCGGGGCCAGGATCACAGCTCGATCGGTCAACCGCTCCCGCAGGCGTTCTTCGACACGGCGGATCTCTCCCTGACCCGGAAGAAACACCAGCAACGAACCCGTCTCAGCCCTGAGCGCCTTTGTCACTGCATCGGTGATCTGATCCTCAATGCGCGCGCTCTGACTTCGACCCAAATAGAGAGTGGTGACCGGAAACGCGCGGCCTTCACTTTCGATCACGGGCGCATCGCCCAGCAACCCCGCCACGCGCGCGCCGTCCAGCGTGGCTGACATGACCACGATGCGGAGGTCCTCGCGCAGCGCCCGCTGGCAATCGAGCGCGAGTGCCAAGCCGAAGTCAGCGTCGAGCGAACGCTCGTGGAACTCGTCGAAAATCACCGCCCCGATGCCTTCAAGGCCGGGATCATCGAGGATCATGCGCGTGAACACGCCTTCGGTGATCACCTCAATGCGCGTCTTGGGACCCGACTTTGACACAAGCCGCGCCCGCAGGCCAACCGTGTCGCCGATACGTTCCCGCAGCGTCTTGGCCATGCGATCCGCCGCGCCGCGGGCCGCAAGGCGGCGAGGCTCAAGGATCAAAATTTTCCGGCCTGCGAGCCAGCTTTCATCGACGAGGGCCAGGGGGACCCGCGTTGTTTTGCCGGCTCCGGGCGGCGCCACGAGAACCGCCACGTTGCGCGCAGCCAATGCGGCGCGCAGCTCACCAAGGACGGCTTCAATTGGGAGGACCAATTCACCACTCACGAAAGGTTACGCCGCGGATTTTGCGCGTCCCTTTTCGGCGGCCGACCGGATTGCGGTGATGTTGGCCGCGTAGCTGTCGCGCGTGCCGCCTTTGAACACGGCCGAGCCAGCCACCAGCACGTTGGCGCCGGCGGCAGCCACGAGCGGCGCGGTTTCGGGGGTGACGCCGCCATCGATTTCAATGTCGATCGGGCGGCGGCCAATCATGCTCTTGATGCGTTCGATCTTGCCGATGACGGACGGAATGAACGCCTGTCCGCCAAATCCTGGATTGACCGTCATCAACAAAATGAGATCCAGGCGATCGAGCACGTACTCGATAACGCTTTCGGGTGTTGACGGATTGAGCGACACGCCAGCCTTCTTGCCCAGCGCCTTAATAGCTTGCAGGGAGCGGTCGAGATGCGGACCGGCTTCGGCGTGGACCGTAATGATGTCAGCGCCGGCATCCGCGAACGCTGCAAGGTACGGATCGCACGGCGCAATCATCAAATGGCAATCGAACACTTTCTTCGATGCACCGCGAATGGCCTTCACGACTGGCGGGCCAAACGTGATGTTGGGAACGAAGTGACCATCCATCACATCGAGGTGGATCCAGTCTGCACCCGCTGCATCGACAGTGCGGACCTCCTCGCCCAACTTGGCGAAGTCGGCCGACAAGATGGACGGTGCGATCATCATAGGCCGGGACATGGGTGGGACCGGTCAGTTTGGGTACGGTGCGACTCGCGGTTTAAACACGATTAAGCTGTCCCTACACGGGCATGCTCCGTCCGGCAAGGGACGGGGGGGCAACAAAGCGTGGCAAATGCTGGATAAACAGGTATTGATCCACTCCCGGCCGCAAGCGTGTTGCTGATCGTGGTCATCCGCGCTCAAGCTCGCCCACCCGTCATCCCGCGTCTGCACTGCAGCACCATGTGCCGCAGTGTGCGCGGAATGGCGGGTCCGCATTAAAAAAACGTCCGGCGCTTCCGTTCGATGAGCTGCAGGATCATGGGGGTCAGGATCAACTGCATGGCGAGATCGAGCTTACTGCCGGGAATGACAATCGAGTTGGCGCGCGACATGAAGCTGTCGTGGATCATCGAGCATAAATAAGAAAAATCGATGCTGCGCGGGGATCTGAAGCGGATGACGACCATCGATTCATCGGGCGTCGGGATCCAACGGGCGACAAACGGGTTCGAGGTATCGACTGTGGGAATGCGCTGAAAGTTGATGTCGGTTTCGGTGAACTGCGGGCAGATATAATTGATGTAGTCCGGCATGCGCCGCAGGATCGTCGCCGTCACATCTTCTGTTGAATAGCCGCGGTCTTCCTTGTCGCGGTGGATCTTTTGGATCCATTCAAGATTGATGACCGGCACGACACCGATTTTTAGATCTGCGAATTTGGCGACGTTCAGTTTTTCCGTCACCGTCGCACCGTGCAGACCTTCGTAGAATAGCAAGTCCGTGCCGTGGGGGAGTTCCTGCCACGGCGTGAACGTGCCAGCCGGCGCTCCATACTTAGCGGCTTCCTGATCGTCATGGACGTAGTGCCGTGTTTTGGCTGTGCCGACCTCTCCGTAAGATTTGAACGCCTGTTCCAACTCCTGCACCAGATTGGCTTCGAGGCCAAAATGGCTGAAGTTCATGTTTCCCTTCTCGGCTGCTGCAGCCATCGCTGCTTTCATCTCGCCGCGGTCATAGCGATGAAACGCATCGCCTTCGATGAAGGCGGCGTTGAGCCCTTCGCGGCGGAAGATCTGCTCGAAGGTGCGGCGCACAGATGTGGTGCCAGCGCCTGACGAGCCTGTGACGGAAATGATGGGATGTTTGGCTGACATGATCTTGGTTTTGGTGCTCCCGCTGGGGTCGCGTCCTTAGAATTTATGATGCGCGTGTCTTAAGATCGGAACAATCCGCGGCGGCTGAACAACGGTGAGTGTTCTCCCGCCCCGTGCGGCTCATGATGCAGCCGCACGACATAATCGACCTCGGAACGCGACCCGGCAATGATCGGCGTGCGCTGGTGAATGCTCTCAGGCACGATGTCGAGAATTCTCATCCGCCCGCTCGATGCGGCACCACCCGCTTGCTCGATGATCCAGGCCAGGGGATTGGCTTCATAAACCAGCCTCAGCCGCCCCATTGAATAGCCGTCTCGCAGATCTCCGGGATAGAGGAAGATGCCCCCACGGCTGAGAATACGGTAAATGTCCGACACGGGCGACGCGGTCCAGCGCATGTTGAAGTCTTTGCCGCGCGGTCCGTCCCGCCCGCTCAAGAGATCATCGGTGTAGATGCGCATGCACTCTTCCCAGTGCCGGTAATTCGAGCCGTTGATGGCGTACTCGGTCGTCACGGGTGGAATGAGCACGCTGTGTGCGGTCCGGATAAAACGGCTTGAGGCCGGATCCAGCGTGAAAATCTGCGTGCCCACACCGACGGTTAGGGCCAGGCTGGTGTAGGGCCCATACACGCAAAAGCCCGCCGCGAGCTGATGTGTTCCCGACTGCATGAAACTGGCAGCGCCGGCGTCATTCGACAGCGCTGGAAGGATCGTAAAGATCGTCCCGATCGACACGTTGGCATCGACGTTAGACGACCCATCGATCGGATCGACGGCAACGGCCAGCGGCGCGCCCGCAGTGAGGGGCATGGCCGCGTCGAGTTCTTCTGACGCCAGCGTCGCGACCGGCGCTTCGCGCATTGCTGAAATGATCAGATCATTGGCGACAATATCGATTTCCTTTTGTGGATCGACGCCGCTTTTCTTGCCCGTCGGTGCGCCCATGCTGCCCGCTAAGGCTCCCCGCGCCACCAGCTTAGAAATCTCGCGGCATGCAGCCGCCATCCCATTGACGGCCTTAGCAACATTTGCCCGGGACGCTTCCGCCCGCGCCCAACGGTCGAGGTAGGTTTCAAGTTCAATCACCTCAGTCATTCTCAGGAGCACCTCAAAATGATCTTGCCCGCATACCAGTGCCACAAAGTACGAGGCGCAAGTGGATTTTTCAGCCATCCTCGCCGTAACTTGGCGGAGATGATAGACAAACCAATCTGATTTCCGGACGGAATGAACGGGCGATGGGGTGAGAAGCCGCCAACAACGTCCGTCATGACGCGGTGCTGGCAAAAGGCTATAGTCCGATTTTCCGAATGGAGATGAGGCTATGTTTTTTGGCAAGAAGCCGACCGATCCGCCCGCACCCCCGGCCGCCAATGGGGTGACTGCTCCAGCGCCGGCTGCACTGCCAGCCGCAGCGGCACCCACGGACGGCATTGCTCCTCAAGCGCTACCGCAAGAGGAATTGAAGCGCCGCGCCATCATTGCAAAGCAGGTCGCTGCCTCATTCGGTGAAATCGTCACGCTCCTGATGCGCTCGCCAAGCGACCGTAAGCGTCCACTCGAAGATCTGGAATGGATGATTGCACCCGCGCTGATGACGGGGCAATTCGCGGTTGCCGATGCTCAAGCAAAGGAGAGCGGTGCCGTGATGCCGATCGGCGCTGTGCTGTGGGCATTCGTGTCGGAGGAGGTTGACCAGCGGCTGACGAAGGCCATCGAACAGCCTATCCGCCTCGAACCTAAAGAGTGGCGGTCGGGACCGATCCCGTGGGTGGTCACGGCGATCGGGGAGCCCAAGGTCGTCGGCGGGCTGTTACAACAACTGACAAAAACAATCTTCAAGGATCAACCAGCCAAGATGCGAGCCCGCGGCGCTGATGGAAAGACCTTCGTCGGCCGTTTGGAAATCAACACGCAAACCCAGTCAACCAGCTGAAGAATAAGAACTATAAGATCGCGCCGGGGCCCGCACCACTGCGCCTTCCACCTGCTGCTCCAAAGTTAATAAACTCTGAACCGGATTATGCCATCCTGGCGTGATTGGAAAGACTGGGTGGTGCATGGTGCAATGCCGGTGTCCGGCATGAGATAACGTCTTCGCGAGTGTCGCAGAGTAGTTCAGTCAATGAGTAAAAAACTGGGGGCGGTGGGCAAACTTCGCAAGAGCCCCATCGAGCAGGTCATCCATCGCTGCACCGGCATCTTCGCCGGTGTTGGCGTGTTTTCCGGCGTGATCAACCTGCTGGCGCTCACCGGTTCGTTCTACATGCTGCAGGTCTATGACCGCGTGCTGCCGTCGCGCAGTGTGCCGACCTTGGTTGGCTTATCGCTGCTGATGGCCGGGCTCTACATCGCCAACGGCCTCCTCGACTTTTTCCGAGTGCGCGTCATGAGCCGCGTAGGTGTCCGTATTGACAATGAGGTGCGCGGTAAAGTTTTCCAGGCCGTGCAGTTCCTGCCGCTGCGCGTGCGCCAAGGCGGCGATGGCCTGCAGCCCGTTCGCGATCTTGACCACATCCGCAACTTCCTGTCCGGCATGGGGCCAACGGCATTCTTCGATTTGCCCTGGGTGCCGCTGTATCTCGCGTTTGTTTTTCTCCTGCACCCGATGCTCGGGCTGTTTGCTCTCGCCGGCGCACTGATACTGGTCGTTCTGACGTTGTTGACAGAGCTGCGCACAGCTGGCCCAACACAGGCGGCGTCAGCCAGTGGATCGCGGCGGCTTGCGTTCGGAGAAGCCGCCCGCAGAAATGCTGAAGTCATTCACTCGATGGGCCTCGGTCAGCGGATGTTGTCCCGCTGGGATGAAATGAACAACGAGTACCTGACCGATCAGCTGAAGGCCAGCGACGCTGCCGGCGGAATCGGCTCGTTCTCGAAGGTCCTGCGGCTGTTCCTGCAATCGGGCATTCTTGGATTGGGGGCCTATCTGGTCATTCAAGGCGAGGTTTCGCCCGGCACCATCATAGCGGCGTCAATCATCATGTCGCGTGCGTTGGCGCCTATCGAAACGGCCATCGCCCACTGGCGAAGTTTCGTCGCCGCGCGCCAGAGCCATCGCAGGCTAATCGACTTGTTCCGCGCAGTTGACCAGGCTGATCAAGACATTGTGGCTTTGCCCAAGCCCGCTCAAACGCTGGTCGTGCAAGGTCTGACTGTTGCGCCACCCGGTGAATCGAAGCCTGTCATCCAAGGCGTGACATTTGACTTAAAGGCCGGTGACGGACTTGGCATTATCGGCCCCAGCGCATCGGGCAAATCGACGTTGGCGCGCGCGCTCGTCGGCATCTGGGTGCCCATGCGCATGGGTGGCAGCGTGCGGCTCGACGGCGCGTCGCTCGACCAATGGGCACCCGACGCCCTCGGCAAACACTTGGGCTACTTGCCGCAAGATATCGCGTTGTTTGAAGGCAGCGTCGCCGACAACATTGCGCGGTTTGACACTGAGGCGTCCAGCGAGGAGATTGTCGCTGCGGCTCGCCACGCTGGCGTTCACGACATGATTGTCCACTTGCCCGATGGCTACCAAACCCTCATCGGAGAGAATGGAGCCGGCCTGTCTGCGGGTCAGCGCCAGCGCATTGCCCTTGCACGCGCACTTTATGGCGATCCGTTCCTGGTCGTTCTCGACGAACCGAATTCGAACCTCGACGCTGCCGGTGACAACGCCTTGACCGACGCCATACGGTCGGTGCGCAACCGCGGCGGCATTGCGATCGTCATTGCTCATCGGCCGTCGGCACTCGCCGGGGTTGATAAGGTTCTGGCCATTGCTAAAGGCCAAGTTCAAGCGTTCGGCGGCAAGGACGACGTCTTGCGCAAGATCTTGCAGCCTGGTCCAGGCGCACCCGTGCCACCGGCACCGGGTCCCAACGGTGGCCCGCCTGCGCCTGCCATCCCGGGGGCACCCGGACTTAAAATTGTGGCTGACCGGCAAACGGGGGGCGCACAATGACCAAGAAAACTCCAGCCAAACCGAAACGCGTGTCTGGCAGCGTCATGGGCTATATGCTGGCTGGCCTCGCCGTCACGTTTCTCATGGTCGGCGGCATCGGCGGCTGGGCGGCCACCACACAAATCGCTGGCGCCATCGTTGCACCTGGTACCGTCGTCGTCGAAACCAACGTCAAAAAGGTTCAACATCCAACCGGCGGTGTGGTGGGCGAGATCCGCGTCAAAAATGGCATGAAGGTCAAGGCGGGTGACCTACTGCTGCTGCTCGACGAGACGATCACGCGCGCCAATTTGTCGATGGTCACTAAGCAACTCGACGAACTTCTGGTCCGTGAGGCTCGCCTCAAGGCCGAACGGGACGATGCGAATTTCTTCGACACGCCCGAGGCGCTGCTGCCGCGCGTTGAGGAACCGCAGGTCAAGGATATTCTATCGGGCGAGCAGAGCCTGTTCGCCAGCCGCCGCGAATCCAAAAGCGGCCAGAAAGCGCAGTTGCAGGAACGCATTGCGCAGCTGGATCAAGAGCATCAGGGCATCACTTCGCAGATCGAAGCGAAAGGCCGCGAGATCGAATTGATCGCCAAGGAACTGAGCGGACTTGCTGAGCTCGAAGCCAAACAGCTCGTGACAACCACCAAAGTTGCGGCGCTTAAGCGCGAGCAGGCCCGTCTCCAAGGCGAACAAGGTCAGTACCAAGCATCCGCCGCTCAAGCCAAGGGCAAGGCGGCGGAGATAGGTTTGCAGATCGTCCGCCTGGACCAGGAACTGAAAACTGAAATCGTCAAAGAACTGCGCGAGATCCAGTCGAAGCAGGCGGAGTATATGGAGCGGAAAGTTGCAGCCGACGATCAGCTGAAGCGCGTCGAGATCCGGGCACCGCAGTCAGGTCTCGTGCACCAGCTGTCGGTCTTCACGGTCGGTGGTGTGGTCAATCCTGGCGAACCCATTATGCTAATTGTGCCCGAAGGCGACCGGCTCGTGATCGAAGCTAGGGTTGGCCCTCAGGATATCGACCAAGTCTTTATCGGTCAGACAGCGATGGTGCGGTTTGCAGCGTTCGATCAGCAATCGACTCCAGAAGTCAAAGCCGACGTAATCGGAATTTCTGCTGACTTGACGCGCGACCCCAACACCGGCGAGGCTTACTTCATATCCCGCGTCGCCATTGCGGAAGAAAATCTGCTCAAGCTCGGCACCAACCGGCTGATGCCCGGCATGCCCGCCGACGTCCAAATCAAGACCCAGGACCGGACGGCACTGTCCTACCTCATGAAGCCGCTGGCCGACCAGATCAACAAAGCCTTCCGCGAGCGCTGACGGGACGTCCCGGACCCGCCCAGGGCGCCCCGCTGTGCATGGTCGCGCATGCGAACCCACGCCGCACGGCCATCGGTTGCCATTGTCAAACAACGCACTTGGCGTTGCGCGCCGAAACCGCCAATATCTGGCTAACGAAGGTGCTCGCTGGGCGAACAAAACTCCAAACCGGCACTGCAAGAAACGGCAAACACGAAGGGAAAGACGCCGCTATGGTGAAGTCTGATATTGAAATCGCCCGTGAAGCCACGATGCGGCCGATCGCCGAAGTTGCTCAAAAGGCTGGCATTCCAGCCGACGCCCTTCTTCAGTACGGCCCGTCCAAAGCCAAGATCACGGCAGACTTCATCGACAGCCTCAAGGACCGGCCTGATGGCAAGCTCATCTTGGTCACAGCCATCAACCCGACGCCGGCGGGCGAAGGCAAGACAACAACCACGGTCGGTTTGGGCGATGGCCTGAACCGGATCGGCAAGAAAGCGATGATGGCGCTGCGCGAACCCTCGCTGGGCCCGTGCTTTGGCGTCAAAGGCGGCGCGGCAGGCGGCGGGTACGCCCAAGTCGTGCCCATGGAGGACATTAACCTTCACTTCACCGGCGACTTCCACGCCATCACCTCGGCACACAACCTGTTGTCGGCTCTGATCGACAATCATATTTACTGGGGCAATCCCCTCGGCATCGATAGCCGCCGGGTCGAATGGCGCCGCGTTCTCGATATGAACGATCGCGCGCTGCGCTCGATCGTCAACTCACTTGGTGGCGTATCAAACGGCTACCCCCGGGAAGATGGCTTCGACATTACCGTCGCCTCCGAAGTGATGGCCATTCTCTGCCTGGCGATGGACCTGAAAGACTTGGAGCGCCGTCTCGGCAACATCATCATCGCCTATACGCGCGACAAGAAACCGGTTCGTGCCCGCGATGTGAAGGGCGACGGCGCGATGACCGTGCTCCTCAAAGACGCGCTGATGCCGAACTTGGTGCAGACGCTTGAGAACAATCCTGTGTTTATTCACGGCGGACCGTTCGCCAATATTGCGCACGGTTGCAACTCTGTTCTGGCCACGCGAACGGCTTTAAAGCTGGCCGACTATGTTGTGACGGAAGCTGGCTTCGGGGCGGACTTAGGCGCTGAAAAGTTTTTCGACATCAAATGCCGCAAAGCCGGTCTAGCGCCCTCCGCCGTCGTGATCGTTGCAACGGTTCGCGCACTCAAGATGCATGGAGGCATTGCGAAGGACGACTTGAAGACAGAGAACACAGCTGCGGTCGCAAAGGGCTGCGACAACCTCAAGCGTCACATCGAAAACATCAACAAATTCGGTGTACCCGCCATTGTTGCCGTCAATCGCTTCATCACAGACACGGACGGAGAAATTCAAGAAGTCATGAAAGCAGCGGAAAGCATGGGCACCCGCGCGTTCATGTGCACGCACTGGGCTGACGGCGGCAAGGGTACCGAGTCACTTGCCCACCACGTCGTCGAGGTGTGCGCGTCGGGCAAAGCAGACTTCAAGCCGCTCTATCCCGACACCATGCCGCTCCGCGACAAGGTCAAGACAATCGCGACAGAAATCTATCGCGCGGCCGACATCTCCTGCGACGCATCAGTCGAAACACGCTTCAAAGAACTTGAGGCCATGGGCTTTGGCCACCTGCCGATCTGCATGGCCAAGACCCAGTACTCGTTCTCGACAGACCCAACCAAGCGCGGCGCGCCGACCGGGCACATCGTTCCCGTGCGCGAGCTTCGCTTGTCCGCAGGGGCGGAATTCATCGTCGCCATCACCGGCGATGTTATGACGATGCCCGGCCTGCCGAAGGTGCCATCGGCAGACACGATCCGCCTCAACGAACGCGGGCAAATCGAGGGGCTGTTCTGATCCTGGACACGCTTTCAATGGTATGAATGCGAGCGGGCGGGTGCAAACAGCACCCGCCCGCTTTGCATTTCAAGCCGGACTGAGCCGTGCGTCGGGATTCGTGTCTGGGGTCGCAGAGGGCTCAGGCGAAACTTCGCGGACGTTGCGCCGCTCGGGATCGATCAGTCCGAGGATGGCGTTGCACACCGCGTCTTCCTTCCAATAGTCGACATGCCCGCCCGGCCGCAGGGGTATGTTCTTGATGAAGTCCCCGGCCAGAAGTTCGATTTTGTTGCCGATCGGATCATCGACCCGCCACATATTGGTCCATGACGTCAGCAGCGGGTTCAGGGCCTGCGGCCCTGTACTGACGGCGGCATACTTCGCAAAATAGTACTGGTAGAGGTGCGTCAGCGGCGAGCCGAGCGTCAGCACGTCGATCGATTTGGCACCGCGGATCGACTCCTCATCCCGGTTCGTGCTGAGATAGTCATGCAGGACAACGGTCCCCTGGCTGTGCGCAACGAAGATCAACCGGTCGAACTTTTCTATGACAACGAGCTCTTGCATCAGAACATCCAGACGCTGTTCGATGCGCGTCCGCCTTGGGTGCTCGCCGCGATTATTGAGCACTTTCGGCAGCCAGCGGCGCGAGATCGTAAAGCGTGGCGCATACTGGTGATCCACGATATCCCGCACGATATGCAGAATGCCGCGGGAGGCATGCTGCAATGCCCGGAACAGATAAAGGGCGAGGCTGAGCGCAGTTCCGCTGCCGACGAGGTAGACCATGACCTCCGCTACCGGCAGCAAGCGGACATCGAGCGCTTGGTAAAGGTCCATGGGGATGTAGGCCCGCCAGTAGAAAATCACGAGATTGAAGATGGTAACCGCAAACATCGTTGCGATCACCAGCGGGCTGACCACCATCCGGGGCATATAAATCTTGCTGAGATTGGATTTAGGCCGGAGCGCCGGCCAGCGCAGTACGGCGCGGATGGCTCCGATCGCCCAGAAGACGACGGCGAGCGTCCCTACCATCACCAAATTGAAAACCGCAATCCCCGCAAGGTCGCGGCGCAAGTCCGACAGGTATGTACACGCCGCATAGGGATCCGCGGCGCATAACGATTCCGTGCGCTCATTGAAGTCCAGCCAAACGAAAATCAGAACCCAAAGAAGCGAAATGACGATCTTTAAGAATACGCCTTGGATGACGCACAGCCCGATCGCTGCAGCAGGACGCGCCAGCGGCACATGCGTCTCCGGATCGGGGGCAATCCATTGCTTCAAGCCCAGCGCAATCACCAGTAGAATAGCTATAAAGACAGCATAGTTCCAGATCAGCCAGAACCCGAAAATTCCGACGCCGGCACCCATTAAATAGATTGCAGGGTTGGCCATCGTTCCCGCAGGCAAAAAGGCTTTTGCCACCAGAATAGCTGCGATCATCAAGAGTGAAAATACAGCCGTCGATATGCCGATGTCGGTGAGAGCAATGTCTCGGTGAACACGCCAGCGCGCAAACAGCACGGAACCGAGCGCCAGCGCCGCCAGAAGGGCGATCAGCACATAGGGAAGTTCGATCAGCAGAAATGGCTGTACGCTGCCGACATCGACAAGTCTCTGCCGGGCCAGAATCGCAACCGCGCAAACGAGGGCGGCCGAATTGAGCCCCGTGATGGGCCAGCGAAGAACCCAATTGGCCATCCGGACCAGAAACGCGATGGCGTTCGCAATCCCGTTTCGCGCCTTGTCGAGGAAGCAGTCGCACAGAACTTGCGGAGCCTCATAGAACAGCTTCAGCATCACCAGCCAGTTGGTGAATGTCCCCGTGCCAATTTGTGAAAGGTCCGCCCAGTACAGTTCCATGAACGCAACTGGCCGGCCGCCGCTGGATGTTGCGCGGCGGACATGGGCGGGAAACGTCCGGTCCTGCCGCGTGCGGCCGCGGTCCGCTAAGCGATACACTTCGCTGTGGGCTTCGACCACCAGTCCGTCATCGCGCTTTTGAAGGTGGGGGATCAGGTCGTTGTTGATCCAGCCGGGTTCGGTAGCCCCGACGCCGTGGACAACGACAACGCCGACACGTTCGCCAGTGTGGATCGCTTCGGCCCGAAAAATCGAATTGGTCATGTCCTACACAGCACTCATGTGATCGGTCGGGTTATGCCATACCGGCCGCGCGAGCGGGGCGTAGCGGGGCAACAGCATGGCATGAGATCGACCGCTTACGGCGTCGCCGAGCGCCACAACCTGCGGCGGTGTTGCCGGTGGGCGTAACCGCCTAAAAACTAGGCAGCGTTCGCCGCCCCTTGCGCCATCCAGCAAGTGGGAAGAACATAATCCGTTGATAGTTTTGATTTTTTAATTTGGCCCAGGACTTGCCAACCGTCAGTCTGACCACCGGAGGGGCGATCGGGATGGAGCAGTACTTTGATGAAATGAATGGTGCCGGCGGTGGCGTGCGGGACCCCTATCTTGCCGTCTCCGAATGGCTCGGGACCCAGCGCATCCAGGACCTCCATAGCAAGCAGTTGGAAGCCGAGGCGATCTTCCGCAGGTCGGGCATTACGTTTGCTGTCCATGGCGAAGGCGACACCGCTGAACGGCTGATCCCATTCGACATCATACCGCGGATCATATCGGCGGCCGAATGGCGGCGACTGTCGGCTGGCATTGAACAGCGCGTAAAGGCCCTCAATGCCTTCATGTACGACATCTATCACAGCCAAGAGATCCTACGGGCGGGCCGGGTGCCCGAAGACCTCATCATCCAGAACAGCGCATTCGTACCAGAAATGATCGGTGTTGACCCACCTCTTGGGATCTATTCGCACATCATCGGTATCGACATCGTGCGTACGGGCGAGACCGATTTCTATGTTCTCGAAGACAATACCCGGACACCCTCTGGCGTTTCGTACATGCTCGAGAACCGCGAAACCATGATGCACATGTTTCCCGATCTGTTCGCAAAAAACCGTGTCTGCCCCATTGAAAATTATCCAGACAACCTTCTCAAGACTCTCGAAAGCGTCGCCATAAAAGTTGCAGGCAGCGACCCCGTCATAGCACTGCTGACGCCGGGCCCCTTCAACAGCGCTTACTTCGAACATTCGTTTCTTGCCGACCAGATGGGAATCGATTTGGTCGAGGGGATGGACCTCATCGTCCTCGATGGCGCCGTTCACATGAAAACTACGCGAGGCTTGCGCCGCGTCGATGTCATCTACCGGCGAATTGACGATGACTACTTGGATCCTATTGTCTTCAATCCAGACTCGACGCTCGGTGTGCCTGGTTTGTTTGATGTTTACCGTGGTGGAAACGTCGCCATCGTCAACGCTCCGGGGGCTGGAATTGCTGACGACAAAGCGATTTACAGCTACATTCCTGCGATCATCGAGTTCTACACGGGTAGCCAGCCCATTCTTGAAAATGTGCAGACATTCAATTGCCGCAAGCCGGACGAACTGCGCTTCGTGCTCGATCATCTGTCAGAACTGGTCGTCAAAGAAGTGCACGGCTCCGGCGGATACGGGATGCTGATCGGGCCGCGGTCCACTCGGCAGCAGATTGAGTTGTTCCGTGAAAAACTGAAGGCCAATCCAACAAACTACATTGCGCAACCGACTCTTGACCTCTCGACTTCCCCAACACTGAGCACGTCTGGTCTCAGTCCTAGACATCTTGATCTCCGGCCTTTTGTCTTGGTCGGAGATCGCGTTCGTCTCGTGCCTGGGGGATTGACCCGTGTCGCTCTGGAACCGGGTTCGCTCGTTGTCAATTCCAGTCAAGGCGGCGGCACCAAAGACACTTGGGTCCTTCAGGATTGATCAAGGCATGCTAGGGCGAACGGCAAACGACTTGTTTTGGCTGGCGCGGTATGTCGAGCGGGCCGAAAATATGGCGCGATTGATTGAGGTCGGGTATCGCATCGTGCTGCTTCCGCGAGACGGCGAAGGGTTTCACCAGGAATGGCGCTCGACGCTTCAAAGCGCAGGGTGTGAACCAGGCTATATGGCCAAGCACACCTCAATTTCCCCCCAAAACGTTATCAATTACCTGCTGTTTGACCCTCAGAATACGTCGAGCATTCATTCTTGCCTCGCCACCGCGCGCAGCAATGCCCGCGCACAACGCACTTCACTGACGCGTGAAATGTGGGAAAGCCTGAACAGCTCCTGGATCGAGTTCCAAAACATCAATCCAGCCAGCATGACATCGGACCGTTTGCCCAAGCTGCTCGATTGGATCAAGGAGCGGTCGGCAGCGTACCGGGGAGCGCTCCTCAATACAATTCTACGAAATGACACGTTCTACTTCAGCCAGCTTGGGACGTTTCTCGAACGCGCTGACAACACGGCACGCATTCTCGACGTCAAGTACTACGTGCTTCTACCAAACTCAAACATGGTGGGAAGTGCCGTTGATAACATGCAATGGGCGTCGATCCTTCGTTCGGTTTCAGCCCACAGAAGTTATCGCTGGGTCTACAAGGACAGCTACCGTCCCTGGAAGATCGCTGACTACTTGATCCTCAACAGCGAGATGCCCCGCTCGCTGCGTTCGGCATACGGAGAAATCTGCCAAGCACTCACGGGTCTCGACGATCTTTACGGCGATGCCCCAGCAAGCCCGCAACTCGCTCGCGAAACACTCGACTTGCTCAACAGCAGCGACATCGATTCGATCTTCCAATCCGGCCTGCATGAATTCTTGAACGGGTTCATTGCCCGCAATAATAGGTTAGGCGAGGACATCTCCGGAACGTTCCATTTTAACGATTGAGCAACACCAATGCAGATCGATGTCCGGCACACAACGACATACCGGTATGGCCAAACCGCCCGTTACTCGATCCAAAGCTTGCGGTTGACCCCGCTGAATTTTGACGGCCAGAGAGTACTTTCGTGGTCGATCGAAGCGCCGGGTATTAAGTCCGCTGTGCATTTCACCGACAGCTTTGGCAATCTTGTCCATCTCATTTCAATTGCCGCCGATCATGATCATGTCGAGATCAGAGCAGCGGGCGTCGTCGAAACCGATGACACGATGGGCGTGGTTCGCGGCTTGACCGAACCCTCGCAGTTGCGGGTTTACTTGCGCCAAACTCCCATGACCATCGCAGACCCTGCCATTGAAGCGCTGGCGCGTAGCTGCGCCCACCGCAGCATCCTTGATCAACTTCACGCACTCATGAAGGCTGTTCACAACGCCGTTGTCTACGAAACGGGCGCTACTCACGTTCATACCAATGCCGCAGAAGCCCTCGCTGCCGGCCGTGGTGTCTGTCAAGATCACGCGCATATCTTCATTTCGGCAGCCAGAGTTCTCGCGGTACCTGCCCGATATGTGAATGGCTACTTCTTATCGGGTACGCTTTCGCCTGCCGACGCCCATCATGCCTGGGCTGAAGCCTGGGTTGAAGGTCTCGGTTGGGTGGGGTTCGATCCGGCCAACCTCGTCTGCCCCACTGAGCGCTATGTAAGACTTGCCAGCGGTCTTGATGCCGCCTTTGCCGCCCCCATTCGCGGCACACGCCGCGGCGGCGAAAAGGAGGCTCTTGACGTCGTCGTCGAAGTCAATCAGCAAGTCGCTGGACAACAATAACTTTCGGCTAATACTGGACCACCCATGACGTACGGTGTCGCGCTGCAACTTGATCGCGGAATTGTTTTTGCCGCCGACACGCGCACAAACGCTGGCGTGGATAACATTTCTCAATACCGTAAATTGCACTACTGGCGGCGGCCTGGCGAGCGGGTCATGGTCCTGCTGACAGCTGGAAATCTTGCGGTCACACAGTCGGTCGTTAGCCTGCTCAATGAACAGCTCACCAACGAAGGGGAGGCGGCGGAGACCCTATTCAACGTCCCGACGATGTATCGCGCGGCCCGGCTCGTGGGCGACGCGGTGCGCGAAGTGAGGCGGTTGGATGGCGCCGCGTTGGAAGCCAGCAAAGCCGGATTTGGAGCGTCATTTATTCTAGGCGGGCAGATCGTTTCAGAACGGCCACGAATGTTCCAAGTCTACTCTGAAGGTAATTTCATCGAGGCCACTGAAGATGCACCATTCCTTCAGATCGGCGAGCACAAGTACGGCAAGCCGATTCTCGATCGCGTGGCCCGGCCCAGTATGCGGCTCGGTGAAGCGGCCAAGCTGCTCCTCTTGTCATTCGACTCCACCCTGCGTTCGAATTTGTCCGTCGGCATGCCGATCGATCTTCTGATTTATGAGCGCGACACCCTCGACGTCCATCGCGAAAAGCGCATCCATCAGGATGATGAGTATTTCCGGCGCATGTCGTCATCGTGGGCCGAGGCTCTGCGGGAAGCCTTCTCAAAAATAGATGAGTTCAAAGGTTGATGGGGACCCGTAGCAACGGCAATGTCGCGTGCCGTTGCAACCTGGCACCGTGCTAGGCTAGGGCTGGAGCGCAACCTTTGCGAATCGCCCGCCATCGGGCGATAGGCTGCGATTGCGAACTAGACATGACGGGGAGACGCACGCGTGAAGATTTGCATGATCGGCGCCGGCTATGTAGGGCTTGTTTCAGCGGCCTGTTTCACCGAATTCGGCTGGCATGTCGTCTGCGTTGACAAGGACCAGAAGCGGCTCGACGACATGAAGCGCGGCGTCTCGCCGATCTATGAGCCGGGACTCGACGATCTCCTCAATCGCAACATCTTAGCCGGCCGGTTGTCGTTCACGAACGACCTCGCAAGCTCCGTCCGGGAAGCGGATGTTGTGTTTCTGGCTGTCGGAACGCCATCCCGTCGCGGCGACGGCCATGCCGATCTCTCGTATGTCTACGCGGCGGTCGATGAACTGGCGCCGCATCTCACAGGCTTCACCGTCATCACCACAAAATCAACGGTGCCGGTTGGCACAAGCCGCGAGATCGAACGGCGGCTGACTGCGGCCCGTCCCGACGCCGACTTTGCCGTGTGCTCAAATCCAGAGTTTCTCCGCGAAGGTTCTGCGATCCGCGACTTCACTCATCCGGACCGGGTGCTGATCGGCGTTGACAATCCAAGAGCCCGCGAAGTCATGGGCAACCTCTATAAGCCTCTGACCTTGCGTGCGGCACCCATCGTGTTCGTTGATCGAGAGTCGGCCGAACTTGCCAAGTATGCTGCCAATGCCTTCCTCGCCATGAAGATCTCCTTCATCAATGAAATTGCCGATTTATGCGAAGCCGTCGGCGCCGATGTCCAACAAGTGGCCGACGCCATTGGCCGCGATGGCCGTATCGGCAGCAAGTTTCTGCACCCTGGTCCTGGCTACGGTGGATCATGCTTTCCCAAAGATGTTTCGGCCATTATCCGCACCGCGCGCGAAGCACGCACTCCGGTTTCGATAATCGAACAGGTTGAACGCGTGAACCTCGAGCGCAAGATTGCGTGTGCGGGCCGTATTGAACGGGCGATGGGCGGCTCTGTGCGCGACAAAACGATCGCGGTACTCGGCGTAACATTTAAGCCTAACACCGACGATATGCGCGACGCGCCGAGTTTGGTGGTGGTACCCATGCTGCAAGAACGCGGCGCGGCCATTCGCGCGTTCGACCCGCAAGGCCGCAAGCATGCCGAACCGCTGTTGCCAGGCGTTACATGGTGCAGTGGCAGCTTGGATGCCCTAACCGGTGCGGACGCCTTGGTGGTCCTCACTGAGTGGAACGAGTTTCGCGCCCTCGATCTTGAGCAAGCCCGCAAGGTGATGCGCGGCAACGCGATCATCGACCTCAGAAACATTTTCCAGCCGTCAGCGGCCCGCGATGCCGGGTTTGAATACGTGAGCGTGGGCCGCAAATAGGAAACTCGATGCGCCATGGCAGACGCCGCACCCATTGAAGAACTCATCACGATTCGCGATTGGCTGCGCTTTGCGACCAGCAAGTTCCGCCAGGCAGAGCTGACGTACGGGCACGGCACATCAACGGCCATTGACGAAAGCGCGTTTCTCATTCTGAAGACGCTTCACTTGCCCATTGACAGTATGGACCCGTGGCTGGACTGCCGGCTGACATTCGCCGAACGCCGTGCCGTCGCCGGTATCATCGAAAAGCGGATCGAGACGCGCCGGCCCGCCTCCTATATCGTTAACGAAGCCTACATCCGTGGCCATAGCTTCTATGTCGATGAACGTGTCATCGTTCCGCGATCCTATATCGGCGAACTGCTCGAAGACGGCCTGGCGGCAGCGGTGCCAGACGCCGGCAACGTCGAAACGATCTTGGATCTATGCACGGGATCTGGCTGCCTTGCCATTCTTGCAGCCCTGGAATTCCCAATTGCTGACATCGAAGCCTCAGATATCTCGGCCGATGCACTGGACGTCGCCAAACGCAACGTTGCAGAGTATGGGCTCGCGGACAGGATCAAGCTCATTCAATCAGATCTCTTCACTGGTCTTGGCAACAGCCGCTACGATCTCATCATCGCCAATCCGCCGTATGTCAGCGCCGAAGTTGTCAGCGCCTTTCCCGCAGAATACCAAGCCGAACCCGTCCTGGCGCATGCCGGTGGCGATGACGGCCTCGACATTGTCCGCAAGATCCTCCATGAGGCCGGCCGCCATTTGACACCAGAAGGCGTGCTCGTCGTCGAAATCGGCACCGGCCTGGACGTACTCGAAAATGAGTTTCCAGACTTGCCATTCCTATGGCTCGATACCGAAGGAAGTGCTGGCGAAGTGTTCGCTCTCTCCGCTTCGGAACTGAACTTAGCAGGTGGTGGCACCAAAATGAGCAAAGCCAACCGGCGATGACCGCAAGCACACGCAGGTACGGCCTCACAGTCTGGCTGGCAAAAAAGCCTTGCTTTTGCTGTGGCTGCTGGTGCCTCGCTACCAACGACCGGCGCCGGGCCCACCGCGTTTTCAAAATTGTTCGCGCCGTCACGGCCAAATGGGTCTGATGCCCTTGGCCGCCGTATGCCAGTTGACAGATCCCCATCTGCCGTGACGAATTGCGATCGTATCAGCGGACCTTCGAGACAAGCGAACCACCCATGCGCCGAATGATCTGCAACCTTGCCTTCGCTGGCCTGGCGGCTCTGACGCTTGCGACCGGCTCCGCTCATGCAGACGCGCCCATCGTCATCAAATTCAGTCACGTGGCTGCACCTCAAGCCCACAAAAGCCGCGGTGCAGAGAAGTTCAAGGAACTGGCTGAGATCTACACCGGCGGCCGTGTAAAGATTGAGTTGTTTCCCAATTCACAGCTCTACAAAGACAAAGAGGAACTGGAGGCTCTCCAGCTTGGTGCCGTGCAAATGCTGGCGCCGTCGCTTTCGAAGTTCGGGCCGTTAGGCATCAAAGCTTTCGAAGTCTTCGATCTTCCATATCTGTTCCGCAACACGGACGATCTTGCGAAAGTCACGGACGGCCCGATCGGCAAAGAGCTGATGGCCCGGCTCGAAGTCAAAGACATTGTTGGCCTCGGGTTCTGGAACAATGGCTTCAAGATCCTGTCAGCCAATCGCCCACTTCTGTCGCCGGACGATCTGCTGGGTCTTAAGATGCGCATTCAATCCTCGCGCGTGATTGAAGCGCAGATGACCGCTTTGGGGGCTTTGCCGCAGGTTATGGCGTTCTCCGAGGCCTACCAAGCGCTGTCATCAGGCGTTGTTGATGGCACAGAAAATCCGCCCGCCAACATGTACACGCAGAAGATGTTCGAGGTGCAGAAGCACGCAACGATCACCAATCATGGATTTCTGGGTTATGCGGTGATCTTCAACAAACCGTTCTGGGACAAGCTGCCGACTGACATTCAAGCAGCAATGCGCAAGGCTCTGGCCGAGACGACGCCCATCGCCAACGCATACGCGCGCGAAGAAAACGAAGAGTCGCTGGTGGCGATGAAAAAGGCCGGAAAAACTAAGTTTCACGTACCGTCTGAAGCAGAACAGCAAGGGTGGGCTCGTGCCTTGCGTCCCGTCTATGATGAGATGGCGACACGGGTGGGACCCGAATTGATCTCACAAATCCGGGCGGCGACGGGCCAGTGAGCACAGAGCAAAACGGACCCACGCGTTTTCGGCTGCTCGACCGGCTTGAGGAAACGATCATCGGTACGCTCATCGCGGCCGCAACGCTGATCATTTTTGTATCTGTCTTGCATCGCTACGGTTTGTCGTCGCTGGGCCAGCTGGTTGGGTGGTCCAAAGCTCAAGGGTACATTGGCCTGTCTGATGCTGCGCGTTGGCTATTCTCCATCCTCAATGCCATCCGGCTGACCTGGGCACAAGAACTTTGCATCTATCTCTTTGTCTGGATGGCCAAGTTCGGTGCGGCTTACGGCGTGCGGACCGGCATCCACGTCGGCGTCGATATCCTCATCAACCAGCTGCCGGACGGTCTTCGGCACAAGACAATCGTGTTTGGTCTACTATGCGGCGCCTTCTTTACTGCCTTTGTTGGATGGCTTGGCGCCCGGCTTGTTGTTCACCTCGCCCACTATGGTCAGACCTCCGCCGTTCTCGAAGCCCCCATGTGGCTTGTCTACCTGTGCCTCCCGCTTGGCTCATTCTTGATGTGCTTCCGGTTCCTGCAGGTGGCGTGGCACTTCCACAAGACGGGCGAACTCCCCCACTACAACGCTGCGCACGTCAGCGGAATTGACACCCCCGCAAACGGTGGTGCGCGATGACCGTCGCACTGATTTTCGGGCTTCTGATCCTGTTGATGTTGACGGGTATGCCGGTCTCGATTGCGCTTGGCCTCACGGTTCTCACGGTCCTTTTCACGATCACAGAAGTTCCGCTCGATGCGGTCGCACTCAAACTTTTCACCGGCATGGAAAAGTTCGAGATCATGGCGGTACCATTCTTCATTCTGGCTGGCGGATTTCTGACGCACGGTGGCGTTGCCGCCCGTATGATCCGGTTTGCCACTGCCATGGTCGGGCATTGGCCGGGTGGGCTCGGCATCGCAGCCGTATTGGCGTGCGCGATCTTTGCTGCTGTTTCGGGATCATCGCCGGCAACCGTCGTGGCCATTGGTTCGATCCTGATGCCCGCCATGGTCGCGCAAGGCTATCCGCCGAAGTACGGGGCGGGTGTGGTCGCGTCCGCTGGCGCGCTTGGCATTCTCATTCCGCCATCCATTGTGATGGTGCTCTACTCCGTCGCCACATCCGGCATGAGCGCCAAGGGGCCCGATGGCCAGCGTGTCTCAGCAGCGTCGATCGACGATTTGTTTATGGCGGGCGTCATCCCGGGCCTCACGCTCGCCACGCTGCTTGGCCTCGTCACCTGGTACATCGCGCGCAAGAACGGCTATCCGCGCGCCCAACGCGCCAGTTGGTCCGAAGCCTTCGCAGCTTTGGCCGATAGCTTTTGGGGCCTCGCCCTCATTGCCGTTGTAATGGGCGGCATTTACGGCGGCCTTGTCACGCCCACGGAAGCAGCGGCCGTCAGTGCAGTGTATGCGTTCGGCGTGGCGATGTTCATCTATCGCGATATCGGCTGGAAAGACGTACCGGGCGTCCTGATCGATTCGGCGAACATGAGCGCCATGCTGCTCTACATCATCACGAATGCGATGCTGTTCTCGTTCCTGCTGACCCACGAACAGATCCCTCAAAGCATCGCCGATTGGATCGTGGCCCAGGGGTTCAACTGGATCTCGTTCCTGATCGTGGTCAACATTGTGCTGTTGATCGCTGGAACCTTCATGGAGCCGGCGTCGATCACGCTGATCCTCGCGCCCATTCTATTTCCAGTGGCCGCCAAGCTCGGCATAGACCCGGTGCATTTTGGAATCATCATGGTGGTCAATATGGAAATCGGCATGATCACGCCGCCGGTGGGGCTCAACCTCTACGTTGCCAGCGGCATCGCCAAGCTGGGCCTTACCGAGATGTCGAAAGCCGTGACGCCTTGGCTGCTGACCATGCTCGGCTTTCTGGTGCTTGTAACCTACTGGCCTTCGCTCTCGCTGTGGCTGCCACGGACGTTGGGGCTGATGTGAATTCGCTTTTTGGTGAACTGAGGGGTATGACTCTTGAGTGCAATGATTTCCTACAGCCATGCCGATTGGTCTGATGTCGAGCCCGTCGTAAAACACTTGAAGGCTGCTGGTATTCCCCTTTGGATAGATCGCGAGCAAATTAAACCGACGATGATATGGCGGCGCGAATTGCTAAACGCACCGCAGCATTGCGATGCGATCATTTGTTTTTTGAGTACGAATTATCTGGCTAGTGAGATTTGCCGGATGGAGCTGTTTCTGGCTCGTAACTTCGATAAGCCGATTTTTCCAGTTATGGTCGATGAATGCTGGGAAGCATTGGATGGACTGGAAGAGTCGAAAAACATTGCAAGCATTCTTGCCGCTAGGCTGGCGGTGAACAAAGTCGTTGGGCTAAACACAACGCGAGAAGTTGTCTTGACCCGGCTACAGCGGGCTGTGGAATTCCGCCTCGGTCTATCGCGGCAGCCGATTGACTTCTTCAATGTCTACATTAGCTACCCAGACGGCACCGCCGAGTTTGCAACAAAACTCCATGCCGCTATCGATGAGCTACCTATACGGCCATGGATTGCAACAATGAATTGTGAAATAGGAGACGACTGGCGCAAATCGCAAACCCAGGCGATGTCCAAAGCTCGTCTCAACTTGATTGTGATGAGCGAAGATTTCGTCGGCGATGCGTGGAGGGTCGACGTTTTGCGCACAGAAACACTATTGGCTGAAGCGTTCGACCACCCAACTCTCTGTATTATGTCGCCTGCACTGAGCGCTGATATCAGTCTACGGAACCGCGTATTCAACCGATTGGCAAACGGAGAGCAAGCCTTCCGGCGATTGACTGAACGGCAATGGTTCACTCCCGAGCATGTAGGGACTGATTTGAAGGCAGAAATACAGCGCTTAATATGCTTGGTTGATTGACGTCACCCAAACGCACCGAAGTGATGCGAGATACCGCTGCCGACTTCACGGATGAATTCGTAGGCCTGCTCCATCGGTTCCAGAATTTCCGTTTCGATTCGGCCGTAGTCGTCGATGCCTTGCGGCAGATAGGTCGCCTTTTCCCCGAAGGCCTTCGAGTCGCTCTTTGATGTCCGCTTCGGAAAGGCCAATCGCATCACGGAGACGACTTCCGGAACCTCAAGTGTCAATGCCGATTCATAGAGTTGCGCATGACTAACGTCGCGTGTCGTGAACCGGGGCAATTGCGCGGCGAGGATGAAGATCCGCATGATCATTGCGAGGCGGATGGCCTGCAACAAATCCAGTTCCAGCCGGTTTTCATCTGGAATCTTGCCGCCATCGATGCCGATATCTTCCAGCAGTGTATGCAGGTCAATCGCGTCCAGGCGCAGTTCATGCACCAAGCCGTTGATGGCGGCGTTGCGCGTATCTTCAAGCAGGAACGTCGACAGCGATTTGAACGCGCCCGTCAGATGCGGCTCGCGCCCCCAAGATGCGCGCATCGCCCAGAACCCAGGGTCGAACACGATCGCGTTGGCGCCCATCGCATTAAGGCTCGACAACTGCTTGCCGCGCGCCACCATTTCGATGAGCGGACGCAATCGCGCTGAGGATTTTGCGACTTCCACAAACCGTTCGCGTTCCGATCCGACGGCGGCTCCCAGCCCTGCCACCACATTCGCGATATAGCCGAACTGCTGCAGAATGGCGTTGTTGGGAATGGCGCGCATGCGGGCGGGATCACCGCGATCGGCCGTCGAGGCGCCTTCCATCTGCCGCTTCACAGGCCGCGACCCGGTCCGGAACAGCAAATTAGGCCCGAACGCGCCGAGCACAGCGCGATAGCCGGGATGCGCGAAGAGGTCCTGCTGATACGCGCGCAGCCGCAACAGGAAATCGAGCGCCAAATTGGTGTCGTCGTAGAACTCGTCTTCGACGGCAGAGGCAATTTCACCGTCCTTAATCACCGTCGCAAGTCCCCGCATCGCGAGCGCCTTGGTGGCATAGTACATGTACCCGTCGCCGCCCTGCCAACTGGTCTCGTGCTTCAGCGGAATTCCCGCCTCCGCAAACCGGCGGCGCGCGTCGGGAGAACACACATACTGAAGCCGTGTCGCCATCGGCCCGGGATGCGTGCCACGGCCCATCGACTCGCCGTGCGTGGAGAATAACAGCAACTCAGCGCCATTAAGGTCCTTCGGATCGAGAACTTCAGCAAGCCCTTGATGCAAGCGTTCGATCGATAGCGTGGCCGCGATCTGGCCAATGAACCGGCCAGCATCCGAAAAACCCGTTTGGATGCACAACCGCTTGCGGCCACGGACGTAGCGTTTATAGGCCTCTTCTTCGAGCAGCCGCTCGATCATGCGCGCGCCCGTCTCGAGTGCCGCCGGCGTTTCAAACAGCGGCGAAATATCGACAATGTGATCGACGCCAAACAACTTGGCGAAGAACAGCGCAATCAGCACCGTCGCCGGGCTTTCGCATTCTGCAATCAGATACCGGATTGGCGAGTCGCGATCGACGTGCTTGTGGAACTGCGCGGCGAGTGCAAACTGGCGGATCGCCGTCGCTGTTTCAAGATCCAGGGTCTCGAAGTTGACCGTTTCCTTGCCAGCAGTATGAATCATCTCGACAATGCGTGCGAGCGCCTGCCGCTCGGACAGGTCACGCGTCCACGGCTCGTGCACGAATGCGCGGAACGCGTTGTTGAGCTGCACCGCGTTGACGCGCAAATGAATATGCGAGGTGCCCAGTCCGGTTTGATCGAACAAGCTCGCGAGCGCGGCGAGTTCCCGCTTGGACTGCGGCTGCGGCACAGCATCGATCAATTGGTCGATGAGGGCGATCACCGGCTCGGTCGAGGTCAGATTGTACGCGTCGCCCTCGGTTACGAGGTTCGCAGCATCGGCGAGTGACTTCACACCATTCGAAGCTGCTGTTAGACCTTCGAGTTGCTTTTCCGCCGAGGCGATCGCCAGGTCGAACTTACCTGTAATCTGCCGGGCAATGCGTTGCACATCAGGCGCATCGGCTAGGCGATGTTTGAGGATGACAAAGCGCGTGCGGATATCTTTCAGCGCCGCAACTTTTTCCTGCAGCTTGAGAACAAAAGAGTGCGTCCACTTGATATCCGTGCGGCCGTCGAGATCGTAGCCGACCCATGACGCAATCGTTGCGATGCGCGGGCGAAATTTATACGCTCGCGCACCGAAACCGGCACCAGCCACGCTATAGAAGCCGTTAAGCAGCTCTTCATACGCATCCCGCAGATTCTGGATACAGTGTTGAACGGCCTTGTGCTCGTACTCCAGCGTGATCGGCTCGTCTGGGCGATGCGGTAGCCCGATGTTATTGGCCGCCGCAGAATTGCCTGACGCAATTTCCACCATCTTGCGACTCAATGCATCGGACAGTCCGAACGTGGGATGGGCGGTAAACACAATACCGTTGCGGGCACGGCCCCAACGCTCTTTGAATCTTTCGAACGCAACGTCGGCGTCGGGATCATTCCCAACCGTCTTGGCAACGAACTCCGAGAACTCCCGGATCGTCGTCTGATTATCGACGTAGCCGATCTGTTCGCGCAGGCGCTCAGCGCGGCGCACGCAAGCCTTGTCCATTAGGCGGCCTGCTAGCGCCTGGAGTTCTTCGAAGCTGATCTCGCCAGCTTCAAGCCGGCGGGAGATGTAGAATGCGATATTGACGATCGGGTTGAGGCCGGGCGCGTCGGGAATTTGAGCGCGCATGCCCTTCAGCTCATCGCGGAGCTTGATTTCGTCGAGCTTGCCAGCTAGCGGCGTCACGGTTTGCACGACGGGGATCCTCCACCCAGATCAATCGGAACAGCAGGCACACGTCCACCCGCATTCTCGAAAGAACGCGGGTGGCGAGTTTCCGTATCAGGCAGCCTTGCGCGTGCCCAGAACCTTCGCGATGGTCGATCCCATTTCCGATGGAGTTGGCGCAATCACAACGCCACACCCCTTCAAGATCTCAACCTTCTCTGCTGCCGATTCGCCGAACGACGAGACGATCGCACCCGCATGGCCCATGCGGCGGCCCTTGGGCGCCGACAAACCAGCAATGTAAGCCACGACCGGCTTTTTCATGTTGGCCTGCGCCCACATGCCAGCTTCTGCTTCCTGCGGTCCGCCGATTTCACCGATCATCAGAACGGCGTCGGTATCCGGATCATTCTCGAAGTGCTCGAGAATATCGCGGTGCGACGAGCCGTTGATCGGATCGCCACCGATGCCGACCGACGTCGAGACGCCGATACCCAGCCCCTTCAGTTGCTCAGCCGCTTCGTAGCCGAGCGTACCCGAGCGTCCGACGATACCGACGCGGCCTGGCAGATAAATATGCCCCGGCATGATGCCGAGCATCGCCTTGCCTGGCGAGATTGTGCCCGCACAGTTCGGTCCCGTGAGAACCATGCGGTTCTCTTTCTTGTAACGGCGCATGTAGCGCTTCACGCGGATCATATCCTGCGCCGGAATGCCGTCGGTAATGCACACGCAGTACTTGATGCCCGCGTCCGCTGCTTCCATGATCGCGTCGGCCGCGAACGGTGGCGGCACGAACACGATGGATGCTTCGGCATTGGATTCCTGCACCGCGCCCTTGACCGTGTTGAACACCGGCCGGCCGAGGTGGGTGGACCCTCCCTTGCCGGGCGTCACGCCGCCGACAACGTTGGTGCCGTAGTCGATCATTTCCTGAGCGTGGAACGTGCCGATGCGGCCCGTAAAGCCCTGGATTAGGATCGGAGTATTCTCATTGATAAAGATCGCCATCTCTCTAATCCTCCTACTCAGGCTGCTTTGCTGCCGGTCTTTGCCGCTGACACGGCCTTCTGCGCCGCTTCCGCCAGCGTGTCCGCGCTGATCACTGTCAGGCCACTCGTATCGATAATGCGGCGGCCTTCTTCGACGTTGGTGCCAGCCAACCGCACAACGATCGGCATCTTGATCTCAAGTTCCTTGACCGCATCGACGACGCCCTTGGCCACCCAATCGCAGCGGTTGATTCCGGCAAACACGTTGACCAAAATGGCCTTCACGTTCTTGTCGCGCAAAACAGCCTTGAACGACTTCGTTACGCGTTCAGGGCTTGCGCCGCCGCCGATGTCGAGGAAGTTGGCAGGTTCGCCGCCGGCCAGCTTGATCATGTCGAGCGTTGCCATGGCAAGACCGGCTCCGTTGACGATGCAGCCGATGTCCCCATCGAGGCCGACGTAGGCCAGACCACGGTCCGATGCGTACGTTTCGCGCGGGTCTTCCTGGCTCTTGTCGCGCAGCTCAGCGATGTGCGGGCGGCGGAAAAGTGCGTTTTCGTCGAAGCTCATCTTGGCATCTAGAGCCATGACGTTCTTCTGCTTGGTGATGACGAGCGGGTTGATTTCAACCATCGTCGCGTCGAGATCGCGGAACGCGCGGTAGGCGCCCATGATCGTGCGCTCGAACTTAGCGACCAACTCCGGCTCGACGCCGAGGCCGAATGACACTTCACGCGCTTGGAACGCCTGCATGCCAACCGCCGGGTCAACCTCGACCTTAATGATGGTATCGGGCTGCGAGTGAGAAATCTCTTCGATGTCCATGCCACCCGCGGCTGACGCTACGACGACAATCCGCTCAGACGCCCGGTCCATCACGAACGACAGGTAGATCTCCTTGTCGATGTCGGTGCCTTCTTCGACGTAGAGGCGCGAGACGAGCTTGCCGGTGGGGCCCGTCTGGGTCGTCACCAGGCGCTTACCGAGCATCGACTCGGCTGCTTGTTCAATCTCGGTGTCGGTCCGGCACAGCTTGATGCCGCCGGCCTTGCCGCGGGCGCCCGAGTGGATCTGCGCTTTCACAACCCACTTCGAGCCACCGATTTCGTTGGCGCGATAGACCGCTTGCTCGGGGCTGTAGGCTATGCCGCCGCGCGGCACGACCACGCCGAACTTCGCGAGAAGTTCCTTCGCTTGGTACTCATGAATGTCCATCTGGACCTCCTGGAAACTTGAAAATTGTGAACGAGCCTGGATTTAACCCTTGCGGGCGGCTTCAGCTGCCTTGATGGCAGCGGCCGTTGCGAGGAGGTGGTTCGCCATCTTTTCAGATGCCGCATCGATCATTTTGCCATCGAGAGACGCCGCACCCTTGCCCTGGGCTTCGGCTTCCTTCAGTGCGACGAGAATGCGCTCGGCGCGGGTCACTTCTGCGGCTGTCGGGGAGAACACTTCGTTGGCCAGTTCGATCTGCGAGGGGTGAATGGCCCACTTGCCCTCGATACCGAGGGCAGCTGCGCGGCGGGCGCCGGCCTTGTAGCCTTCGGGATCGTCGATGCCGCCGAAAGGTCCGTCGATGGGGCGAAGTCCGAATGCGCGGCAGGCAACCGTCATGCGCGACAGCGGGAAGTGCCACTGGTCGCCCGGATAATCGGGGTTCAAACCGCCAATGACGACCGTGCGCGCTTTGTTGAAGGCTGAGTAGTCAGCCACGCCGAAGTGCATGGATTCGAGGCGGCTGTTGGCCGATGCGATGGCCTCGACATTGGCCATGCCGAGGGGTGTTTCGATCAGCGCTTCCATGCCAACGCGGTTGGTCAAACCCTTGGCGACTTCGATCTGGCTGACAATCGTTTCGACCGTGTAGATGTCGGCCGGAACGCCAACTTTCGGAACGAGTATGGTGTCGAGCTTGGCGCCCGCCTGTTCCATGATATCGACCACGTCGCGGTACATGTAGTGCGTGTCGAGGCCGTTAATTCGCACCGACACGCTCTTGCCGGCGGCCTTCCAATCAAGATCATTCAAGGCCTGAATGATGTTCTTGCGGGCCTGCTCCTTTTCCGGCGGCGCGACGGCGTCTTCGCAATCGAGGAACACGTAGTCGGCGGCGCTCTTGAGGGCGCGATCGATCATCGTCGTGTTAGAGCCAGGAACAGCGAGATAAGAGCGCTGCAGTCGCTGCTTGCGGATCGGATAAAGCGTGTAGCTCATAGAACGGGGCCTTCCCTGTTAGGCTTGATGGCAATGATGGGGTGGAAAAAGAAAAGCGCTCTGCTGGTTCCAGCAGAGCGCTTGTCAGACTAAGCAGCCTTGGCGAGGGCCGGCTTGGTGGCGGTCTTGCGGAAGTATTCAGCCGCAGCACCAGTGCCCGAGCCCGCTTTGAAGTTCACGCCGCAATCGAGCAGCGCCATCTCAACGGCGAACAACACGCCGCCGACCATGAACTCGTCGAGCGCGCCGAGATGGCCGATTCGAAACACCTTGCCAGCGACCTTGTTGAGGCCGATGCCGAGCGAGGTGTTGTAGCGGTAGAACGCTGTCTTGGCGACGGCGTTGCTGTCGATGCCGTCTGGCACCAGAATCGCCGACACCGTGTCAGAGTGCCACTTCGGTTCTTTAGCGCACAGTTTCAGGCCCCACGCATCGACGGCGGCGCGCACGCCGGAAGCGAGGCGGTGATGGCGGGCGAACACGCGTGATGAATCGGGTCGGCGCCCGGTGCACGGTCGGCTGGAGAAGTTCCAGAACGATCCGCACTGGCGTGACCTGATCCTGTTTTATGAGTATTTTCACGGTGACACCGGCGCAGGCCTTGGCGCCAGCCACCAGACCGGCTGGAGCGCGCTGGTGGCGAAATTAATTCAACAACATGCCGAGTACACCCTGCAGGGGCGCATGCACAACGTGGAGTTTCCTCCTGCCAGAAGCGGCCAGCCAAGTTCCGCTTCCGACCCATAGGAGCACTCAGTAGCCTGTTCGTATCAATGCCTGCTATCGGCCAGATGCTGACGATCTCATAGTTTACGCAAGATTTTGGTGTTTTATTTTCACTCTGGCACTTGACTCTGA
>JANOFU010000074.1:0-6639 GCA_031413815.1 Hyphomicrobium sp.
TCCAGCTTGGCTCAAGTCTTGGCATGGAAATCCGCCGACGACCATTTCGGTGGCACCACCAAAATGGTCGTCATCGGCTCGGAAACCACTCGCGAAATCAATGATATAGCCCTCACCCGCTATGCCTGCTACCTGATCGCCCAGAACGGCGACCCACGCAAGGACGAGATCGCCTTTGTCATGACCTACTTCGCGGTGCAGACCCGCAAGCAGGAAATCATCGAACAACGCCTCGCCGATTCCGAACGGCTGGAAGCGCGCGACAAATTGAGCGCATCGCAGAAGGCGCTGGCCGGAGTACTGTTCGAACGCGGTGTGGATGGTCCCGGATTCGCGCGCATCCTGAGCAAAGGTGATGCTGCGTTGTTCGGTGGACTGACCACGCAGGACATGAAAAACAAATTGGCAGTGCCGGGCACGCGTCCACTCGCAGATTTCCTGCCTACCATCACCATCAAGGCCAAAGACTTCGCTAATGAAGTCACGAACATGCAAGTCAAGCAACAAGACCTCAACGCCGAGCCGGACATCACCCGTGAACATGTAAAGAACAACGAGGACGTGCGCAAGATTCTCACTGATCGCAACATTCACCCCGAATCGTTGCCGCCCGCCGAAGACGTGAAAAAGGTCGAGCGGCGGATGAAGTCTGAAGAGAAAAAGCTACCGAAAGCCACGCCGCGGCTGGCCAGCGGTGATGGCAAGGAAAACCCTTGAGGTTGCCTAACTCGTGTAGAGAGCGAGCACGCCAACAATTGGGAATATGTAATGTCCACTGAACTCTTTGATCGATTCAAATCTGCACTACTCTCCGTAAGCCAAGCCAAGGAGAACTTTCGCTTGGGCTCCGAGGTTGGCCATCACGTTTATTACGTGCCGTTCGAGCATGAGAACGTTAATGCACGACTAGTCCTGGTTGGCATCACACCGGGACCAACGCAAATGACTCTTGCATGGCGAACAGCGCGGGACGAACTTCGGCGCGGAGCGGAAACCCCGTCAGTTCTAGCGAGGGTAAAGCAGGTCGCGGCGTTCGATGGTATGCGCGGAAGAATCAATTCGATGCTTGATCACTTTGAAATACCTCGCCATCTCGGGCTCGGCGCCGCCGCCGATCTGTGGGGCAAAAACTTTCAATATTTCCAGCCTATGTCGCTCATCCGCAACGCTACTTTCAAAGGTGACGATTATTTCAATGGCCCGTTCGATTCAGTTCTAAACAACCCTCTACTGCGTTCGCAGTTTGAATCCACCTTCGTGGCCCCGCTGTCGCGTGTTTCAAAGGATGCGGTTTTCGTAGCCATGGGACCCGTGGTCATGAGCGGGCTTCAGTGGTGCTTGGATCGTGAGGTCATCCAGAAACAACAAGTACTTGGCTATTTTCCGCACGCGTCCCCTAGTTCCGGGTCGCAGTTTGACTATTTCATGAAGCAAAAGAGCCTTGCCGATCTCAAACCAAAGGATCCCGTCCGCCACAGAGCCAAAGCGCTCGACGCTGCATACCAGGAGATTGCGTCAAAAGTTGCGGCCAGATTTGGTACAAAAAAATGAGGGGATTGCCCGCATGACTCTCCTCGGCGTCGAATCCACCACCGTTCAGTTTCCGCTGGTTGAGCACGCGGCATCGGTCGGCTGGGTGTGCCTGTCAGACACCGATGCGTTGACGAAGCGGCGCGGCGAGGGCGGACACTTTCTTTACGATGAACTGGCGGCGGCGCTGCTGCGATTGAATCCCGGCGTGGTCACACCGGCCGATGTGAACGGCATCATCCAGCGCATGGAGAGTGTGCCCAATACGATCGAAGGCAACCGCGAACTGCTGCAATGGCTACGCGGACAAAAGACCCACTACGTCGACGCCGAGAAACGCCACCGCAATGTGCGTGTGATCGACTACGACAATACGCCCGGCAACAATGTGTTTCAAGTGAGCTGGGAGTGGGCCTATCGCAACGGCGAGCGCAAGGGCAATCGTGCTGACGTGGTGTTTGTGATCAACGGTGTGCCAGTCGCCATCGTCGAAAACAAGAACCCGAAATCCAAGGACGCGATGGAAAAGGCGCTGACTCAATTGCGCCGCTATGAACTGGAAACGCCGGAGTTGCTGACCAGTTCACAGGTGTTCAATATCACGCACCTGATCGAGTATTTCTACGGCGTCACTTGGAACTACCAGCGCAAATTTGTCTTCAACTGGAAAGAAGAGCATCCCGGCAATTACGAAGATCGCGTGAAGCAGTTTTTCGATCACGCGCGATTCCTGCGCATGCTGCGCGACTGGATTTTGTTTTTCACGCAGGACGACGAGCTGCAAAAGACCATCCTGCGGCAGCACCAGACACGCGCGGCGCTGAAAGTCACCGACCGCTGCGCGCTGCCAACCAAGAAGAGTGGGCTAGTCTGGCACACGCAGGGCTCCGGCAAGACCTTCACGATGATCACGGCGGCGCGGCTGATCTTGGACGACCAGGCGCGCTTCCCCGGCGCGACGGTGATGATGGTGGTGGACCGCAACGAATTGGAAGGGCAGCTTTCAGGCTGGATTGAGGCACTGCTCGGGGAAATGCAGGGAACCGGGATCGCGGTGGAAGCCGCGAACTCCAAAAAACGCCTACAGGAACTGTTGGACCAGAACTTCAGCGGGCTCATCGTGACGATGATCCACAAGTTCGACAAGTTGAAGAAGGACAGCTGCACACGCGAGAACTTTTACGTACTGATCGACGAGGCGCACCGATCCACGGGCGGCGACCTGGGCAATTACCTGATGGGTGCGCTTCCTAACGCGACGCTGATCGGCTTCACCGGGACGCCGATCGACCAGACGGCCTACGGAAAAGGAACCTTCAAAGTATTTGGCGCGGAAGACGATTCAGGCTATCTCGACAAGTATTCGATTGCCGATTCTATTGCCGATGGCACCACGGTCAAGCTGCGACACATGCTGGCGCCGGCCAAGGTACTGGTGCCCGAGGAGGTGCTGAGGAAAGAATTCTTCGCGCTGACCGAATCGGAGGGTGTGAGCGATATTGAAGTCCTGAATCGCATTCTGGAAAAAGCGGTGACACTGCGCGCCTTCCTGAAGGCAACTGAGCGGGTCGCAGCAGTAGCGGAGTTCGTCGCGAAGCATTTTCGTGAGAATGTAGAGCCACTGGGTTACAAGGCGTTTCTGGTCGGCGTGGACCGCGAAGCCTGTGCGCTGTACAAGGAGGCGCTGGACAAGCTCCTGCCGGCTGAACTTTCCGTTCCCATATATACACAGGGCGCGGCGGATGCCATCGACCGGCCTCTGGTGGCAAAGCACCAGATCGACTCAGTCACCGAGAAACGAGTACGCAAACAATTCCGCAAGCCGGACCAGCAGCCGCACATTCTGATCGTGACGGACAAGCTGCTGACCGGCTACGACGCACCAGTGTTGTACGCGATGTATCTCGACAAGCCGATGCGCGATCACGTTCTGCTGCAGGCGATTTCGC
Source organism: Hyphomicrobium sp. (assembly GCA_031413815.1). Taxonomy (GTDB): domain Bacteria; phylum Pseudomonadota; class Alphaproteobacteria; order Rhizobiales; family Hyphomicrobiaceae; genus JAGVSR01. The sequence goes on from JANOFU010000074.1 coordinate 3,480, forward strand.
GCGTCAATCGTCCGTATGAGGATCGGAGTGGACAACAAAAGCCCAGCGGACTGATCGTGGACTTCATCGGCATGCTGCGTGACGTGAAGAAAGCGCTGGCATTCGATTCGCAGGATGTGTCCGGCGTGATTGAAGATCTGGACTTATTGCTTGATCAGTTTCGCGTACTGATCGGCGAAGCCAAAGCGCGCTATCTGCAGCCGAAGAAGGGCAGCAAGGACAAGCAGCTCGAAGCATTGTTGTACGAGGACTTTGTCGCCGAAGACACACGGCAGGAATTCATCGAGCGCTACCGCGAAATTGAATCGCTATATGAAATCCTTTCTCCCTCGCCCGAATTGCGCGATCACATTGATACCTTCCGGCGACTGGCGGAAATCTACGCCATGATCCGCAACGCCTACGGCAGCCCAACGCGGTTCTACGGCGAACTGGCGCATAAGACCGAACATATGGTGCGCGAAGCCGTTGCGAGCTATGGACCGATCGTGGCAGGCAAGCAGGTTGAATTCGATCTGCAGACACTCAAATCGTTGCAGGTCAGTGGTGACAACGACAATCAAACCGTTATTAATTTCGTTCGTGCCATCGAAACCGAGGCGGAGGAAAAAGCAACGGAGTTGCCGGTGCTGGTGGATATTGCGCAACGGGCACAGATGGTCCTGACCGCATTGGAGCAGCGCGCCATCAACACCGAACAGGCGATGGCGCAGATTGAAGGGCTAGTTAAGGAGCGGGAGGAGGCCGATGCCGAACGTGAGAGGCTGGGACTGGATGCGCGCATGTTTGCGATCTACTGGCAGCTTCACAAGGAAAACATCAAGGACCCGTTGGGCTTGGCGAACGAAATAGTCAAGGCAGTCGAGCGCTTCCCCAACCATATCGACAATGATGATGAACGGCGCCAGCTCAAGGCCGCCATCTATGCCGCGCTGCTACGGGAAGTGAGCGGCGCGACCATGGTTCGGTTGGGCGAAGTGGTGCTGCGCGCAGTTGGTGCGGGGCAATGAAAACTTCAGCGAATGACCGATTGCGAGCCCGCGTCATGGATTGGGCCGGAAAGCTTCGCGTGCAACCCAGCCAGGTTCGTATTCAAGTCATGAGACGAAAATGGGGATCGTGCTCGGCTGCTGGTCGCGTGACGTTCGCAACTGATCTGATCCGGCGGCCAATTGCATTTCAGGAGTTTGTCATCGTGCACGAATTGCTGCACTTGAGAATTCGCAATCACGGCAAACTGTTCCGCTCCACGTTGCGCGCGCACTTGCGAGACAACAAATGGGCAGCGAGCGGGCAAGGCACGGTTTTGGAGGATAGACAATGAATGAACTGCTGGCGCCCTTGTCACGCTGGGAACGCATCAACGAAGCACTTGCCTATGTCGACGGAGCCTACCCAGCTGAAGCGGTGATCGAGGCACGCGCTCACTGGCCGGAGGTCCGCGAGAAGTTTCTGGGTGAGCTGTCGCACGCCGTGGCCGATCCTGACGATGTCATCGTCGATGGCAATGCTCTCTCGATTTACGCGATATTTCTTGCAGCCGAGAAACGGGATGTCGCGTTTGCTTCCGCAATGCTCGACCTTCTCGTGCTGCCGATCGGAAAAATCAACGACCTGATCGGCGAATCGCTGACAGATGGCATGGGACGTTGTCTCGGGTCCGTATGGCATGGCGATGACGCACCGATTCGCGCGTTGGCGATGGACGAAAGCCGGGACATTTATGTTCGCCTGGCGGCTATCGATGCGCTGATCGTGCGTGCAATCGAAGGTGACGCAGCAAGCAACAAGGTGGCGGAATTTATTTTCTCGTTGACACAGCAGGTCGCAGTGGTGTTGCGCAACTTGCCGAAGTCAATGCCGAAGAGGGACCCGCGAAACGACTACGCTGACTTTTTCAACATGCTGGTTTCGTTACTCTCCGAGCTTGGCGCGCCTCAATACTGGCCAGCTGTCGAACAATGGAATCGAGACGGTTTGATCGATCCAGGGCAAGAAGACCTGACGAGCTTGCGAGAAACAATGTTCGCCTCCGACGAAGACCGTCTCGCGCGAATGCACAAGCCGTATTACATTCGCGACACTGTCGAAGAAATGTCCGGGTGGGCGTGTTTCAATAGGCCTGAGCCGCCGGAAACGTATGTTCGCTTTCAACCCAAAGTCGGCCGCAACGATCCCTGTCCTTGCGAGTCAGGCAAGAAATTCAAGAAGTGTTGCGGGGACGCTCTCTAGCACTGGCGCGCCTTCCCAGCCATTTTCGTCCGAAACGCCGCGCCGAATGGCGATCTTCGTGCCGCAATGTCGGCTACAGCGCCCGCTCGATCGACTCCACCAGTTTCTTCAGCGTCTCTACCCGCGCCCACGGCTTGTCGTTGGAGGCGATGACGTTCCATGGCGCAATGTCGGATGAAGTCCGGTCGATCATGTCGGTAACTGCGCGTTGATAGGCGGGCCACTTCTTGCGATTGCGCCAGTCTTCATCGGTAATCTTGAACTGTTTGTGAGGCGTCTTGGCGCGTTCCTTGAAGCGGCGCAATTGTTCGGCGGGGCTGATGGCCAGCCAGAACTTGGTGACGATGGCCCCACCCTCTGCCAGCTGCTCTTCAAACTCGTTGATCTCGTGGTAGGCACGCATCCAGTCATCCTCCCGGCAGAACTTTTCAACGCGTTCCACCAGCACCCGCCCGTACCAAGAGCGATCGAAGATCACGGCGTGGCCACGCTCCGGAACATGCCGCCAGAAGCGCCACAGGTAGGGTTGCGCGCGCTCCTCGTCACTGGGTGCTGCGATCGGCACGACGTGGTAGTAGCGCGCATCCATCGCGCGGGTGATGCGGCGGATGGTGCTGCCTTTCCCGGCCGCATCCATGCCTTCGAATACCATCACCAGCGAGCGGTCACGCATTTTCCGGTGGCGCGTGAGCAGGCTGAGTTCACCCTGCAATTTCTCCAGCTTGCGGTCGTAGCCGGCACGATCGAGCTTGCGCGAATAGTCCGCTGTGTTGAGGACGTCGAGTTTATCGACAGCCGGTTGCGGCAGCGGCTCGGCGGGTGCGGTCGACGACGCAGGACCTTTCAGGCGCCGCTTCAGGGCGTCCAGCAACAGCCGGCCGGCCGTCAGCGAGCGGTATTCGTGGTCGCTGCCCTCGATGATGTTCCA
>JANOFU010000075.1:0-97386 GCA_031413815.1 Hyphomicrobium sp.
ATCACCGCCGTCATGCGAAAACTCATCGTCATACTCAATGCCGTGCTCAGAGACGGCAAACCCTGCAACCAACAACGCCACGCTTGACACAGCAGACGGTAGATAACTTCGGTATTTTGGATAGAAGAAATTGCCGGTTAACGCGGGTGGAGGGAACGCGGGTGGAGGGACGTTGCGCGCGGGTCACGCTTCTTTACGCGCTGAGACAACGAGGGTGCACGAAGTCAGGGCGAGGTCACAAGTGGCATGGGATCATGCACCGCTTGGATTGTTGGCCGCCGTGTCCACGGCATACGCACCCACAATCCCCAGAAAATCCACGGCCCTCAGACTCGCGCCACCAACAAGCGCGCCGTTGACGTTGGCAATCGCGAGGAGCTCTTTGGCGTTCGATGGCTTGACCGACCCGCCATAGAGAATGCGCATCTGGGCACCCTCATCGCCAAACCGCTCTGTCAGAGTGGCGCGGATCCCTGCGTGAACTTCCGCCACGTCGGCGGCGGTTGGCGTCAGCCCCGTGCCAATGGCCCACACCGGCTCATAGGCGATGACCGTGTTGGCGGCCGTCGAACCCTCGGCCAGTGATCCCGCCAATTGGCGGCGCACAACATTCAACGTCAAACCCGACCTCCGCTCGCCTTCGGTTTCACCAACACAGACGATCGCCGTCAACCCCGCACGATGCACCGCTTGCTGCTTGGCCAGGACAACGCGGTCGGTTTCACCATGATTGGCGCGGCGTTCCGAGTGACCGGCGATGACCGCTACAGCTCCCGCGTCAGCCAGCATCTCAGCCGACACATCGCCCGTGTTGGCACCGGCCGCTGCGACGTGACAATCCTGGCCACCAACCGCGAGCGCACCGCTCCGCAGGACTTCCGCCATCACCATCACCAGCGTCGCTGGCGGGCAAATCATCACATCAGGTCCGCCGGCCCCAGCCGGGCCGAGCGCGTCATTGACGGCCAACGCCTCACGCAGAGCGTCTTTGAGGCCATTCATCTTCCAATTGCCGGCCACCAAAGGGCGCGGAGTTGGCCCATGTCCCACAGTTCAGGCTCCCTCAATTCGCTGAGCCCTGGCCGGGCGAGTTGTGCATGCCTCTAATGCAGGCGGGGCCGCCCCGCACCGGGCCTTGCTTTCGCAACCCGGCTGGGCTTCATATCACGGCGACAGCCCGCGTCACGCGCGGGTTTTTGCCGTTTCACACCTTGCGGCAGCCGGCCCCGGACTCCCCGAAGGAGCACCGGGCTGCTGCCGTGCGAACAACAGGTCACATTGGACAATGCTCGAAGCCTTACGACGCGGATCTGCCGGATGGGTCGCCAAGATCCTGCTCTCGTTACTGATCTTGAGCTTCGCCGTCTGGGGCATCGCAGACGTGTTCACCGGATTCGGTCGCGGCTCATTGGCCAAAGTTGGCACCACGGAAATCACGGCGACCGAGTTCAACCGAGTTCTACAGAATGAGATCGAAGGGCTGTCGGCTGAGTATGGCAAGCGGATTACAGTCGAAGATGCCCGCCGCGAGGGCGTTGATCGGTTCGTTTTGAACAAGCTCATTGGCCAGGCAGCCCTGCGCGAACACGCCCAAGTCCTGAAACTCGGCATGTCCAAGGACCTCGTCGCGAGCAATTTGAAAGCCGACGCGGACTTCGCCGGACCCGACGGCAAGTTCTCCAAAGATGGCTTCGATAATCTGTTGCGCAATCTGGGCCTCAGCGAAGCGCGTTTTTTGCAGCTGCGCAAAGACGATGAACTTCGCCGCCAGCTGTCAAGTGCGATGCTATCGGCGACTGTCACTCCCAAGGCAATGGTTGACATCACACATGGCTGGAGAAATGAAACGCGCTCGCTCGAATTCTTCAAGATCGACGCCGCCAAGGCCGTGACGGTTCCCGAGCCCACCGAAGACAAACTCAATGCGTTCTACGACGAGCAGAAGACTGCGTACATGACGCCGGAATTCCGCAAGTTTGGTGCGCTCGTCGCAACCATCGACGATCTGAAAGCTGAAGCCGTCATCACCGACGAGCAAGTGAAAGCGTCATATGCCGACACCAAGCATGAGTATGACAAACCGGAACGGCGCCGGATCCAGCAGATCGCCTTCAAGGACAAAGCCGCGGCCGATGCCGCGCGCGAAGCCCTGATCAAGGGCGGCAAAAACTTCATGGACGTCGCCAAAGAGATGGGCGCAAAGGAAAGCGACGTCAACCTCGGCCTGTTATCCAAGACGCAGCTGATTGATCCCAAGATCGCGGAGGCTGCGTTCAAGGTCGAGCGAGACGCGGTCTCCGAGGTGATCGAGGGCCGCTTCGCGACCGTGATCCTTCGCGTCATCGAAGTACAGACCGGCGAAGAGAGCACGCTGGACAAGGTCAAAGATAAAGTGCGCGACAGGCTCGCGCGCGGGCAAGCGTCCGACTTGCTTCAGAAGCGTGCCGATCTGGTCGAGGAAGGCCGCAACGCCGGTAAATCGCTGAAGGAGCTTGGGCAAGAACTCAAATTAAAGTTCTTCGACGTGGCCCAGTCGGATCGCGACAACAAAACCGCTGACGGTAAAACAGCGCTCGATCTGACCAGCGCGCCGTCGATCATCGCCACCGTGTTCCAGACCGCGCCCGGCACCGAGAGTGAACCGGTGCAGCTGAGCAGCGAGGGCTATGCCTGGTATGATGTGACGAGCGTCGAAGAACCCCAACAGAAGCCGTTGGCTGACGTGAAGGACGAGGTCAAAGCCGCCTTCATCGCAGCTGAAAAGAGCAAACTCATCAAGGAGTTTGCCGACAAGCTCGCAGAGCGCGCCAAAGCCGGGGACGACTTTGCCAAGATCGCGGCGGAAGCGGGCGGCACGGTTGAAAAGCTCGACAGCATTCTACGCAATACGTCACCACCGGGGCTGACGCAGGAGTCGGTTGAATTTGCATTCGTGCTGCCCAGTGGCGGGGCCGCTTCCGCAGAGACGACAGATCGCGGAACGCGCAACGTCATCAAGGTCGTCAAAATCACGCCCCCCGGCGCGCCCTCGAAAGCCGATGAAGACAAGCTGACGGCCGAGATCCAGCGCAATCTGCAGAACGATCAGCTGATTGCTTATGTGTCGACGCTGCAGGACAAACTCGGCGTCACGATCAACGAGGTTGAGTTCAAACGCGCGACCGGCGCGGACGTGGCCCCATAACAGTGAAAGAGCCAGGAGCTTGAGCACGCTCGCGGCACAGTCAGGCACAGTGGACGCCCTTCCAGCCTTCGATTCGTTCAAGCGGCGCTTTGACGAGGGCAAGGCGCAAGTCGTGTGGACGCGGCTGGTCGCGGACCTTGAAACGCCGGTGTCCGCCTATTTGAAGTTGTGCGGCGGCCAGCCCATGAGCCTGCTGCTGGAATCCGTCGAAGGTGGCGCGGTGCGCGGACGCTACTCGGTCATCGCGTGTGCGCCCGATCTCGTGTGGCGCGCCCACGGTGACAAGGCTGAGGTCAACACGACACCGGTCGCCAAGCCGCTCGCCTTCAAACCACACTCGTTGCCAACGCTGGAGGCTCTGCGTGAGTTGCTGGCCGGCTCGCGTTTGGACGTGCCCGCTGACTTGCCGCCGATGGCGGCCGGCGTGTTCGGCTACATGGGCTACGATACAATCCGGCTTGTTGAGCACTTGCCCAACGTCAAGCCAGACGAGTTGGGCGTGCCCGACAGCGTTCTCATCCGGCCGACGATTGTCGTCATTTTCGACGCCGTCAAAGACGAGATGAGTATCGTCACGCCGGTGCGGCCAGGCCCAAAAGACACAGCTGAGAAGGCCTATAAGGCCGCTCTCAAGCGCCTCAAAGGCGTGGTGACGGCGCTGGAAGCGCCTTTGTCGCATCAGCCGGTGGCTCCGGCAAAAAAGCTAGTGGCGCCCGATGCGCGATCCAACACCAAGGCCAGCGACTATCTCGACATGGTGGCGCGCGCCAAAGAGTACATCCGGGCGGGCGATATTTTCCAGGTGGTCCTGTCGCAACGCTTCACGACGCCGTTCGCGTTGCCGTCGTTCGCACTCTATCGAGCGCTGCGCCGGCTCAATCCGTCGCCATTCCTGTTCCACCTGGATCTCGGTGGATTCTCACTTGTCGGTTCGAGCCCAGAAATTCTGGTGCGCGTGCGCGATGGCCGCATCACCATCCGGCCCATCGCTGGCACGACGCGGCGCGGCACGGATGACGCGGAGGACCAGGCTTTGGCGGCGGCACTCCTGAAAGATCCCAAAGAGCGGGCGGAACACCTGATGCTTCTGGATCTTGGCCGCAACGATGTCGGCCGCGTCGCCGAGGTAGGCACTGTTGACGTCACGGATCAGTTCATTATCGAGCGCTACAGCCACGTCATGCACATCGTGTCGAATGTCATCGGGCGGCTCGATGGCACGCGCGATAGCATCGACGCGCTGATGGCAGGCTTCCCGGCTGGCACGGTGTCGGGCGCTCCCAAAGTCCGCGCCATGGAGGTGATCGACGAACTGGAGACGTCCAAGCGCGGACCCTACGGCGGCTGCGTTGGCTATTTTACAGCTGACGGCGAGATGGACACCTGCATTGTGCTGCGCACGGCCTTGGTGAAAGACGGCAAGCTGCACGTGCAGGCGGGCGCTGGCGTCGTTTTCGATTCGATCCCAGAAAGCGAGCAGCAAGAGTGCATCAACAAAGCCAAAGCCATCGTGCGCGCCGCCGAAGAAGCCGTGCGCTTTGCCTCGAAGTCCAAACGGTCCGGCCCGTCCGGCAATGGCGGCCTGTTTGGCTAAGGGAGACCCCGCGATGCTCACGTTGTGCCTCCTGCGCCATGCCAAGTCGGCTTGGGATCAGCCCAATCTCGATGATTTCGACCGGGCGCTGGCTCCGCGCGGCATCAAGGCTGCCCCCGAAGTCGGCAAAGCGATGCGCGGCCTTAGGCTCGCGCCCGATCTCATTCTGTGTTCCAGCGCCGTGCGCACCCGCGCCACGCTGATGCTGGTATTGCCGGAACTGAGAATTGCTGCACCGCCGATCCTGTTCGAAGATGAGCTGTATCTGGCGCCGTCCCGGCGGCTCGCCGACCGGATCCAGCGGATTGATCCCCCGGCTCAGACCGTGCTGGTGATCGGACACAACCCGAGCCTGCACGCGCTGGCCCTGGAACTCACGGGCGGCGGGCAAAAGGCTGATATGGCGGCGTTGGCGGAGAAATTTCCAACCACAGCGCTGGCAGTTCTGACGTTTGACGTACGCAAATGGGGCGATGTCCAAGCCGGGACGGGCAAACTCGCTCACTTCATCACGCCGAAGGGATTGAAGGACTAGTGGGCAGTGGGCAGTGGGCAGTGGGCAGTGGGCAGTGGGCAGTGGGCAGTGGGCAGTGGGCAGTGGGCAGTGGGCAGTGGGCAGTGAAAACTTGTTCCGTTCTGTGGTCTCATCAATCACTTTCTTTCTCGCATGTTGGCCAAATCCAAATTGCGGTAGTACCTTACTGGCTACTGCCTACTGCCCCCTAAACCGGACACCCCATGCTCCTGCTCATCGATAATTACGACAGCTTCACCTACAATCTGGTCCACTTCCTGGGCGAGTTGGGGGCGGCGTGCGAGGTGCATCGCAACGACAAGATCACGACCGAGCAGGTCTTGAAAAAGAAGCCCAAGGCGATTGTGCTGTCGCCGGGCCCGTGCACGCCGAATGAAGCTGGCATTTGTCTCGATCTCATCGCCAAGGCTGGACCCAAGATCCCCCTGCTCGGCGTCTGCCTTGGTCATCAATCGATCGGACAGGTCTACGGCGGCAAAGTGATCCGCGCGCCCGAACCCATGCACGGCAAACTGTCCACGATCAGCCATCACAACAAAAGTGTGTTCAAGGGGCTTCCGGAAACGTTCCAAGTGACGCGCTATCATTCGCTGATCGTAGAGCGCAAAACACTTCCAGCGGATCTTGAGATTACAGCGGAAACGGCGGACGGCATCATCATGGGGCTGCAGCATACGTCTCACCCGGTTCACGGCGTGCAGTTTCATCCCGAAAGCATCGCCTCGGAACAGGGCCACGCTCTGCTCGCCAATTTCCTGGAACTTGCTGGCATGAACCCGAAGCGGCGCAACGCCCCCCGTCCGCGCGACGCCGCCTGATCGCCGTTTCTTACGCCTCTGAGGTGGCCCGCGTGCCCAACACTCTCAAAGAGATTTTGGCCAAAGCGGCGGCGGCGAGCCTGTCAGAAGACGAATGCCACGACGCTCTCGGCCAGATGACCGCGGGTCATGCGTCGCCCGATGAGATGGGCGCCTTTCTGTTATCCCTGCGCACGCGCGGAGAGTCCGTTGCCGAAATTTCTGGGGCAGCCCGCCTGCTACGCGAAAAGATGTTGCCGGTATCGGTGCCCGCGGGTGCGGTCGACGTCGTCGGCACGGGCGGCGACGGACACGAGACTTATAACGTCTCAACCTGCGCGGCGTTCGTCGCGGCAGGCGCGGGCGCAATCGTCGCCAAGCACGGCAACCGGTCTGTGTCGTCGCGCTCTGGTGCATCGGACGTCTTGGCGGCGCTCGGCGTCAAACTCGACGTACCGCATGCCGTCGTGGAAAAAGCCATTCGCGAAGTGGGCGTTGGCTTCATGTGGGCGCCCATGCACCATCCGGCGATGAAAGTCTGGGCGCCGGTGCGCGCCAAGCTCGGCGTGCGCACACTCTTCAATCTGCTGGGTCCGATTTGCAGTCCTGCAGGCGTCAAGCGCCAAGTGGTGGGCGTGTTTGACGCACGATGGGTAGAGCCCATTGCGAGTGTTTTGAAGTCGCTTGGCTCAGAGCATGTATGGGTTGTGCACGGTTATGACGGCCTCGATGAACTGTCGACGACGGGCCCGACATCCGTCGCTGAATTGTGTGATGGCGCGGTGAGCCTGTTTGATGTGTCGCCGGAAGATGCAGGCCTGCCGCGTGTCACGCTTGCGGATCTCAAGGGCGGCGACGCCACTCATAATGCTCAAGCACTGCGCGCCGTGCTTGATGGACAACGCGGAGCGTATCGCGACATTGTTCTGCTCAATGCGGCCGCCGCTTTAGTTGTCAGCGAAAAGGCAGCAAACCTGTCTGACGGTGTGGAGCGTGCCGCGGCGTCGATCGATTCCGGTGCCGCCCGCCGCGCTCTTGAGGCTCTCATTCGCATTTCTAACTTGCCACCCTGACGCTGGTGCTCGCTTTATGATTGTTATGTTGTGGTGGCGCATTATCCCTCTCCCACGGGGAGAGGGCAGGTTCGCCACGAGTTAGCGATCTTGCTAACTCGTCTTCGGCGAACCGGGTGAGGGGGATCGGTGTCTCATCAGAGACCTTTACCCCTCACCCTAACCCTCTCCCGACGGGAGAGGGAAACCTATCGAGCCACGCAGCGGTATAGCCCGCCGCAAACAACAGCAATTCCAAGAAAATCGCATGAACCGAAGATAAACAACGAGTTCAAGATCGGTTCAGGGCCTCCCCACTAGAACTGATCTCACACCGGGCGGGCATGTCGCCAACCGGAAACAGGACCAGGGAGGTCTTCAATGAATAAGATCATGATCGCTGCTTCGGCACTTGCCGTTCTCATCAGCACGGGCGTCACATCGGCTCAGGCCGGTTCGCGCGTCATCGTCGAACAGTACGGCTACGGCAACGGAGTCGGCATCGGTCAGAAGGGCCGCGTCAACCGCGTCCACACTTATCAGAAGGGCAACTGGAACTATGTCCGATCGCGCCAGGGTGGCGCTCGTAACGACGCCGTCGTTGGCCAGCAGGGCAACCGCAACACGGCGTCTGTGAGCCAGGGTGGCCGCAACAACGTGACAGGTATCGCTCAATTCGGCAACGGCAACTCTGCATCGTCTTCGCAGGGTGGCTCGGGCAACACCTCCGCTGTGATCCAGCTTGGCAACAACAAGAAGGCCAACGTCACGCAGGAAGGCGCCAACAACACTTCGGTTATCATCCAGGGCGGCTGGTAACTGAGACACGTGCGGGTTGGCACGGCGAGGAGGCATTAGCCTCCTCGCCTCTAATCTCAAAGGGAGGCACTTATGACCACGATGCTCACGAAGTCTGCTTTTCTCGCCGCACTTGGCGCGATGGGCGTCACGTTCGCAGCCGATACGTCGGGTGCGATGGCTGGCGACAGTCTGAGCTGCGAAATCCGGGTCTCGAAGCGAAACGGTGACGTTGAGCTGAAAGGCATCGTACACGCGGCCAAGGCGGCCAGCGGCACCTTCCGCTTCAAGATCAGCCAGAACGGCGATGCCGGTTCTGCGCAGATCAACCAGGGCGGCGACTTCAAACTCGGCGCTGGTGAAAGCCAGGTTCTGGGCGAAGCCACACTCGGCGATGCAGAAGGCCTGCGCGCAAAGCTGTCGGTCACGGCCGGTGGCGCAACCACATACTGCACGCGCGGAACGTAAACTGCGCAGTCTGACTGATGACCGTCGCCTGCGGACCTCCAAGCCCCGCAGGCGAAGTGGTGCCAACCCTCGAGTTGTAGCCTCCACGCCCCCCCCCCTCAAAACTTGACCACAGATCGACCTGCCGGTAGCAACCCTGCGCACCTCGGGCTAAGCTGTGGTCATGTCAGACATTCTCGCCAAGATCACCGCCTACAAACTGGACGAAGTGGCCGCCGCCAAAGAGCGCCAGCCGCTGCAAGTTTTGGCGGAATATGCCCGCTCGGCCCCGCCCGTGCGGCCGTTTGCGGGCGCCATCCGGGCGGCGCACTTGGACAAACGGGTCGCACTCATTGCCGAGATCAAAAAGGCATCACCGTCGAAGGGTCTGATCCGCGCCGACTTTGATCCCCCTGCTCTCGCCCGGGCGTATGAGGCCGGCGGCGCAACGTGTCTGTCGATCCTGACCGACGGTCCCTCGTTCCAGGGGTCTCGCGAGTATTTGATCGCAGCGCGCAAAGCCTGCTCACTCCCCGTCCTGCGCAAGGACTTCATGGTTGACACCTATCAGGTCGTGGAAGCGCGCGCTTGGGGCGCGGACTGCATCTTGATCATTATGGCCGAGGTGGATGACGCACTGGCCGCCGATCTGGAGTCCGCCGCCCGCGACTGGGGCATGGACGCCATCATCGAAGTCCACGATCAATCAGAACTCGATCGGGCGTTGAAATTGCCGTGCGACATGATCGGCATCAACAATCGCAACCTCAAGACGTTCGAAGTCACGCTTGAGACGACTGAGAAGCTCGCGCCAAAGGTTCCGAAAAACAAAATCGTGATCGGCGAAAGTGGGATCTTCACACCCGCCGATATCCGGCGCCTATTGAAGGCTGGCGTGCAAACCTACCTCGTCGGCGAAAGCTTGATGCGGCACGACGATGTGACAACGGCGACGAAGGCGCTCCTTTCACACCTGGGTCCTGAGTTCCACCACGATCGCACCAAGCCTATTGTGATCGAGAACCGCAAGCGGAGCGCCGCCAAGAAAGACCCATGACCAAACTCTCCCATCTCAACGCAAAGGGCGAGGCGCACTCCGCTCCTCCTCCCCCTCGAAGGGGGAGGACCGCGCACCACGAGTTAGCGACCTTGCTAACTCGTTTGGTGCGCCTAGGAGGGGGCGACCGATCCGACAAACGACCACTCACTATGATGGGTGCCTCATCACCCCCACCTAGGAACGCCATCGAACTTAGCTCGCCGCTCCCGCGCGGTGTAAGACCTGTTGGCGGCGAGCTAAAATCGTGGCGTTCCGTCCTCCCCCTTCGAGGGGGAGGAGTAGCAGCGGCGTGTCGCGAGGAAGAACGCCCATGACCAAGCTCTCGCATCTCAACGCCCGGGGTGAAGCGCATATGGTCGATGTCTCGGACAAGGACATCACCAGCCGCACGGCGATTGCCGAGGGATTCGTCGCGATGGCGCCGGACACGCTGGCGCTGATTACGACGGGCACCGCCAAAAAGGGCGACGTGCTCGCGACCGCGCGCATCGCTGGCATCATGGCGGCGAAGAAAACGCACGAGCTGATCCCGCTGTGCCATCCACTTGCGCTAACCAAAGTAACAGTGGACTTCGCGCCTCAGGAGCAGCCGGCCGGTATCCACGTCACGGCGGAAGTCAAAGTCACCGGCAAAACCGGTGTTGAAATGGAAGCGCTGACGGCGGTGTCCGTGGCCTGCCTCACGATCTACGACATGCTCAAAGCTGCCGACAAAGCCATGAGTTTTTCCGGCATTCAACTTGTCGAAAAAACGGGCGGCCGCTCGGGTACTTATCGCGTTAGCCCCGCGGCGAAGGCCTGACCCATGGCGCTACTTTCGGTCGATGAAGCCTTGGCCCGCATTCTCGATGGCGCCGAGGTTACATCACCCGAGCGGGTAGCTCTGATGCAAGCCGGTGGCCGCGTTCTCGCCGAGGACTTGACGGCCAAGATCACCCAACCGCCCTTCGATGCGTCCGCCATGGATGGGTATGCCGTTCGCGCCGCCGATGTTGCAAACCTTCCTTCGCGCCTGACCATGATCGGCACTTCGAAGGCAGGTCAGAGTTTTGGCGGCACTGTCAGCCCCGGGCAATGCGTCCGGATTTTTACGGGCGCTCCCGTTCCAGCCGGGGCTGATGCTATCGTCATTCAGGAGAACGCATCGGCGGATGGGCAGTCGGTCACGGTTCGTGATGGCCCACCGGACGCAGCCCATATCCGCCCGCGCGGCGGGGATTTCTCGCAGGGCCAGGCCTTGCTGCAGGCCGGGACGCGCCTCGACGCGCGCACGATTATGCTGGCCGCTGCGATGGGCTATCCATCGGTGTTGGTTCGCCGCAGACCTGTCGTGGCGTTACTGGCGACGGGCGACGAACTGGTTCTGCCCGGACAAGTCCCCGGCCCCGATCAGATTGTCTGCTCCAATCCCTTTGGGCTCGCGGCCCTCGTCCGTGCGGCTGGCGGCGAGCCGCTGTTCACAGGCGTTGCGAGCGACAGCCGGGAGTCCCTGGACGAGTATTTTGCTGCCGCTGCCAAAGCCGATATTCTCGTGACCACGGGCGGGGCGTCGGTTGGTGATCACGATCTCGTCGCACCCGCGTTGCAGGCCCGCGGCATGGCGCTCGATTTCTGGAAGGTCGCGATGCGGCCCGGCAAGCCGATGCTGTTCGGGCGTATGGCGGGTCAAAGCGTGCTGGGGCTTCCCGGCAATCCCGTTTCGGCCTTGATTTGCGGGCGCGTGTTTCTGGTGCCGCTCATTCAGGCCATGCTTGGCCTGCCGCTCCAGCGCCAAGCGCGCGAGACGGCTGTGCTGTCTGTGCCCCTGGAAGCCAACGGTCCCCGTCAGCACTATATGCGGGCGACGTTGTCGCCGTCGGCATCTGGGCCGCCGATGGTGACGCCCGTCGCCTCACAGGACAGCTCACTGATGTCACCCTTGGCGAGCAGCGATTGCCTGATCGTGCGCGACATCAACGGACCGGCTCTACACGCCGGCGCTTCGGTCGGGATTATGATGTTGGATTTCTAGTCCTACCGATACAAATCCGCGCGCGTCGGCGGCAGGGGTGTGGGGCCCTTCGCGGTCTTGGACGCAAGCGTCTGGAACAACCGCGCCGTACCGCGTTCGAACGAAATTGAGCAGCCGGACAGATAGGCGATGAAGATCCGGTACTTGTCCTCGCCGACGAGCGCGATGGCCTCGTCTTTTCGCTCGGTCAGGCGCTCGGCCCACAGCCGGGTTGTCCGCGCGTAATGCATCCGCCAGCCTTCGACGTCGTGTACCTCGAAGCCAGCGAGTTCCATCTCAGCCACCGTATGCCCGATGTCGTCGAGCGCGCCTCCCGGAAAGATGTATTTGGCGAGCGCCCGCTGTTCGGGCCGCACGCCCTCTTTAAACAAACGCGGACGCTTGGCCTTGCGCGAAATCGCATGATTGAGAAACAGGCCATCGTCCGCCAGCAACGACCGAACCTTTTTCATGTAGGGCTTGATGTTCTCCAAGCCGATCGCCTCATACATTCCGATGGACGCGATCTTGTCGAACGTGCCGCTCATTTTGATGTAGTCGACGAACTCAAACGTCACCTGGTCCTCAAGGCCAAGCCGCTTCACTTTGGCTTGGGCGAACGCAAGTTGCTCCTTCGACAGTGTCACGCCATGCGCCATGACGCCGTAGTTTTTGGCGGCATGGCACAGTAGCGCGCCCCACCCGCAGCCGATATCGAGGAACCGCTCGCCCGGCTTCAAGCGCAACTTGCGGCAGATCATGTCGAGCTTGTCGTGCTGCGCCTGCGCAATGCCGTTATTCCAATCCGTGTAATAGGCACAGGTGTAGACCATCTCGGGATCGAGAAAGAGCGCGTAGAACTCATTCGACAGATCGTAGTGGAACGAGATGTAGCCGGTGTTGTCGCGCGCCGACTGTTTGCGGCCGATGACGTCGCCGTCATAGCCGTGTGCGTCTTTGGCAACGCTGTCCTTGGCGAACAGAAACGGAGTGAGCCTTGACGCGGCTTTGATGGCGTCCAGCGGTGGGATCTTGGCTGACTTGCTGCGCGCATTGATCTGACGGCCCAGGTCGATCAGTGTGCCGCCCGAATAGTCGATGCCTTTCTCGACGTACTGGCGGATGATGGTGTCGAGCGTCGGCTTCCTTAGGATCGCGCCGATCACGCCTGGTGATGCGATCTTCAGTTCCATCTCGCTTGTGGGCGCCTTGCCAAGCGGCAGCCGCGTGCCATCCCACAGCCGTACCCAGGCATCGAGATCGAGTTTGGTTGCAAGATCCGCCACGATCGCGCGCACGGCCGCGATTTGTTTATCGTCTTTCGATGCCATCGACGGGAAACCCTCAGAACTGATCGGTTCGGCCATAACCGATTTCTGGGGCGAAGTCTTAATAGCGCGACCGACTTGCCCACAAAACATGGTGTCAGACCCGCAGGGTCAGACACCAGCCGCTACTACACCGTTTTCGGCGCTTCCATGATGGCGGCGACACCCATGCCGCCGGCGGTGCACACGGAGATCAATCCCCGCCCGCCATGAACTGACAGCAGCTTCGCCAAATTGGCAACGATGCGCGCGCCGGTCGCAGCAAATGGATGGCCGACCGCAATCGAAGAGCCCTTCACATTCATCTTGGCACGATCGATGGCCCCGAGGGGCGCGTCTTTGCCGAGGTGCTTTTTACAATAGTCCGCATCTTCCCATGCTTTCAGCGTGCACAGAACCTGGGCAGCGAACGCCTCGTGAATTTCGTAGAAGTCGAAGTCCTGCAGCTTCAACCCGGCCCGGTCGAGCATCTTCGAGACGGCGATCGTCGGCGCCATCAGCAGGCCGTCGCCATCGACGAAGTTGTTGGCCGAATGCTGGCCGAACGTCAGATACGCCTGAACCGGAAGGCCTCTCGCTTTTGCCCACTCTTCACTGCACAACAAAGCGCACGACGCGCCATCTGTGAGCGGCGTGGAGTTGGCGGCGGTCAGCGTGCCCTTGCCGGTCTTGTCGAACGCTGTCTTTAACGTCGAAATCTTTTCCAAGGTCATATCGGGGCGCAAGTTGTTGTCGCGGTAGACACCCGCACACGGCACGAGGAGGTCATCCATCCAGCCTTCGTCGTAGGCTTTGGCGGCCTTCATATGGCTTTCAAACGCCAACTGATCCTGATCGGCGCGTGAAATCTTCCATTCCTGCGCCATCAACTCGCAATGTTCGCCCATGCCCAGCCCCGTCCGTGGCTCCTTCACGAGCGGCGGCTGGGGCGTCAACTCGGCCAGCGAAAGCCCCTTGAACACCTTGACCTTGTCCCAGGTTGTCTTTTGCAGACCGGCCTGCACAAGGCGCTGCGAGAACTTTTTAGAGAACACGATTGGCGCGTCCGAAGTCGTGTCAGAGCCCGCCGCAATCGCGCACTCGATCTCGCCCGCAGCGATCTTGGCCGCCGAGCCAAGGGCGGCCTGCAAACTCGTGCCACACGCTTGCTGCATGGAAATGCCGGGTGTCGACGTCGCGAGCTTGGTGCCGAGCACCGCTTCGCGCATCAGATTGAAGTCTTTGGAATGAGTGACGACCGCGCCACCGGCGGCTTCGTCGATGTGCACGCCCTTGAGCTTGTACTTATCGACCAGCCCGTTCAGTGCCGCCGTCATCATGTCGAGGTTCGACAGGTCGGCGTACAGCGTGTTGGAGCGGCAAAAAGGAATGCGCGTCCCACCGATCACGGCCACGCGGCGCAGTGTTCCAGTCATGCAAAGCTCCCTTGAGGGGTCAGACCCCGAGTATAGTGCTACTCCGCGGCCTCACGCTTGGGCGCGGTTTTGTCTTGTGATGCTTTGTAGTGCAGGGGCCCGCCGCGGAACGGCGCAAACCCCGTGCCGAAGATCATCCCCGCATCTACAAGATCGGCACTGGCGACGACGCCCTCATCTAAACTTTTTTGAGACTCGCGAATAATCGGCTCGATCAGCTCGCGGCCGAGCTTTTCCAGCTCTGACTTCGAGTACTCCGTTTTCAACTTCTCGGGCTTGCCGTCCTTCCAGACGTAGAACCCTTCGCCGGACTTCTTGCCGAGCTTTCCAGCGGCCACAAGTTTGTCGAGCCGCGAGCCTTCTGACCCGCTGCCGAGAATTTTCGCGACGTGAGCGCAGACATCGAGGCCGACACTATCAGCCAATTCAATCGGGCCCATCGGCATGCCGAACGCACGAACCGCTTCGTCGATCTTTTCTTTTTCCTCGCCCTTTTCCAAACGCGCCATCGCGGCGAACATGTAAGGGGTCAGCACCTTGTTCACGAGGAAACCCGGCACGTCCTTGGTGATCAGCGGGAACTTGTCGATGGCGGTGACGAACGCGGCCCCTTTGCCCACCTCATCCTCGCGTGTAGTGGCCCCGCGAACCACCTCCACCAGCGGCATTTGTGGGACGGGTGAGAAGAAGTGTAGCCCAATGAGGCGGCCGGGGTCCTTCATGGGTTGCGCAATGTCCGCAAGCTTCAGAGATGACGTATTGGTGGCGAGCACAGCTCCTGGCTTCACCTTGGTCTCAAGATCCGTGAACAGCTTCTGCTTGATGTCGAGCCGTTCGACGATCGCCTCGATGATGACATCCGCGCGGCCGATGCCGTGACCGTCCTTGTCCGCTATGAGCCGCGCCTTGGCAGCATCTCGCAGGGCCTTGGTCTTGAACTTCTTGGCGAACAGCTTGCCTTGCGCCTTGATGCCCTTCTCAAGCTGCTCCGCAGAAATATCCTGCAGCGTCACTTCCATGCCCGAAGCCACACAGACACCCGCGATGTCAGCACCCATCGTCCCGGCACCAATCACGTGAACCCGCACGGGCTTCCAGCCGAGCCCCTTGGGCGCCTGAGCTTTCAAGGCCTCCGACAACTTGAACACCCGCCGCAGGTTGCGCGACTGCTCCGACACCATCAACGGCGCGAAGGCGCGTGTCTCCGCGGTCTTCATGGCGTTCAAGTCGCCACCGTGGTTTTCGAACAGGTCAATCAGCCGGTACGGCGCGGGGTAGTGATCCTCACGCGCCTTCTTCTTCACCTCTTCGCGCATCTTGTAGGCGAGTGCCAACCGGGCCGGCCATTTGCCGAGCGCCGATTTCGTGAGAGAGGCTGGCTGCGACTTGCGCTTTTGCAGCACCGCCTTGCGCGCCGCCCAATGCAGGTTGCCTTTGGTCGCGACGAGCTCGTCTATGAGCCCCATGCCGCGCGCGGCACTGGCGCGGATCATGGAGCCCGATAGCATCGCCTGCATGGCGGCCATTGGTCCGGCTTGGCGGATCGAGCGGGCGGTGCCGTTAAAGCCGGGGAAGATCCCGAGTTTCACTTCAGGGAAGCCAACGCGCGTCGAGTCATCCCGCGTCGCAATGCGGTAGTGGCAGGCGAGGATCAGTTCCAATCCGCCGCCGACGCACACGCCATGGATGGCGGCAACAACCGGCACCGGCAACCGTTCGATCCGGTCCAGCAGCGCATTTACGCCGCTGATTTGCTCGATCACCTGGGCTTCGTTCTGGAAGTTTTCGAATTCGTTGATGTCCGCCCCGACGATGAAGCCCTTCTCCTTTCCGGAGATGAGCACGAGGCCGATGATGGAACCGTCGCGGGCACCCTGCTCGGCGCGCGAGACAATCGCCATCAACTCTTCAATCGGCCGGCGGCCCAACGCGTTGGCACTTTGCCCTTCGCGATCGAACGCCGCCCAGGCGATCTGCTCGGCGTCAATCGTGAAGCGCCAGTCTTTCAATATACCCACATCCAACGTCATGACGAACCTTTTTAACTGCTACTCTGCGGCCGCTTGGTCGATGGCGCGCGCGTTATGGCCGGGCTTCATGTAGTTCGGGCGAAGCTCCGCGGGATCAAAGTGATCGACGGCGATGACCCGCGCCACCAGCGCTTCCACTTCGCGAAGCAACGTCATTTCTGCCTCAGTGATGACGTTCTGCTTGGCCGCGTCGCCGATCCAGTCAAGTCCATGGTAGCGGCGCACGGTCCCAGCGCGAATGGCGCGCTCAAGTTTCTTTTCAGCCTCCTCGGCGGCCACGACCTTCTTGAGGGTAACCTCCAGCAAGCCCGTCGCGTCGTTCACGTCATCGGAGATGTAAATGTGCTTCGTTAGCCGGTCGCGCGCCTCGCCCGGGACCAACACCGCGCTGGCGACACTCGAGGCCAGCCGATCGGGTGCAGGATAGTAGTGCCGCCCCAATGGAAAAATCAAAGCGCGCAACTTCCAGCGCACCGGTGTTACCGGAAAATTCATCACAGCCCCGCGCAGAGCTTCTTCGAACCTGTTGAGACCGTTGGCGGCGGCAAGTTGCACGATGGGCCGGTCTGCCGCCGGGAACTTGTCATCTTCAAACCGCTTTAAAACACACGACACAAGGTAGAGTTCCGATAGTGCGTCCGCGAGGCGCCCGGTCAGCATCTGCTTGGTTTTGAGGCCCCCGCCCAGCAGTGCAACGGTCATGTCCGCGACAAGTGCGAAGTTGCGCGACGACCGCGACAGTTGGCGATAGACCGGTTTGAGTTCCCCAACTTGAGACGGAGCATTGGCAAACAACCCGAGCGTGATGTTGTGAATGAACGCGCCAGTCATATTGCTTACGACGTGGCCAATGTGCCCCAAGAATGCCGTCTCAAACGCCTCAAGGCCGCGCGTCTGGTCCGCGTCTTGAACGGCTTTGACTTCACTGTAGAGGTAAGGATGAGACCGCAGCGCACCTTGCGCAAACGTGATCAGCGTGCGCGTGAGGATATTAGCGCCTTCCACCGTGATTCCGACAGGCACCATCTGATACCCGGTTTGCAGATAGTTCGCCGGTCCATCGCAGATTGCGCGGCCGCCATGGATGTCCATTGCGTCGTTGACGGAGCGGCGCAGCTTTTCGGTCGTCTGGTACTTCATCAACGCCGAGATGACAGACGGGCGCTCGCCGCGCGACACCATCGCCGCGGTTACGCCGCGCGCGGCTTCGTTGACGTAGGCGTTCTCGACGAGGCGCGCCATCGGCTCCTGCACGCCCTCCATGCGGCCGACCGGCAAACCGAACTGACGGCGGATCCGCGCATAGGCGGAGGTGAACCTCAACATAGACTTGGCACCGGCTGTCGCGGACGACGGCAGCGAAATCGCGCGGCCTGCCGCGAGGCATTCCATCAGCATGCGCCAGCCTTGGCCGACCATCTTGTCGCCGCCAATCACCCAATCCATCGGAATGAAAACATCATTGCCCCAGTTGGGTCCGTTCGGGAATGCAGCGCCTGATGGCAAATGCCGGCGTCCGATATTGACGCCTGGATGGGTCGCGGGAACCATGGCAACGGTGATGCCGAGATCTTCGCCTTTGCCGAGAATTTTGTCAGGGTCGAACAACTGGAACGCCAAGCCAACCAGCGTCGCCTTGGGGCCGAGCGTAATGTAGCGCTTGTCCCACGACAGTTTGATGCCAACGGTCTCTTTGCCGTCATGCCTGCCGCGTACGACGGTCCCGATATCGCGCATGGTGGCCGCGTCTGAACCCGACGTCGGGCCCGTCAGCGAGAAGCACGGCACTTCCTCGCCCTTGGCCAAGCGCGGCAGATAGTAGTGTTTCTGTTCATCGGTTCCGTACTTCTCGATCAATTCGCCAGGTCCAAGCGAATTCGGCACCATGACAATCGTCACGACATCGGGCGAACGTGACGCGATCTTGCCGAGGATCAGCGACTGCGCTTGGGCTGAGAACCCGAGGCCGCCATGCTCCTTAGAGATCAGCATGCCGAGAAAGCCATGCTTCTTGACGAACGCCCAAACCTCTTCGGGGATCTCGCGATTGGCATGCCGCACCTGCCAATCATTGATCATGTGGCACAGGTCTTCGGTCGGCCCGTCGAGGAAGGCTTGCTCCTCGGGCGTCAGCACCACCGGCGGCACCGAGCGCAGCTTGTTCCAATCGGGCGTGCCTGAAAACAGTTCCGCATCAAACCCGACCGTGCCGCCATCGAGTGCCTGCTGCTCTGTATCGGAAACTTTCGGCAGGATACCTTTGACGAGCTTGAACGCGGGCTCGACGAAGAATTGGCGGCGGATGGCAGGTACAGCCATCAACCCCAGCGCAACGACGGGAAGCCACGCCAGCAAGCTGAACAACCCAAACGACGGCCAGTGGCTGGCGGCATGAAAAGCACCCGTCTGCCAACCCAGCAGTGCAATGGCCGCACCCGCCGCCCAAGCGATGACGGGTGCCCGGACCATCCCAAGCGCGATCACAACCGCGAGGACGAGCAGCAGGTAGGCCAAAGTTGCCATGCGCAGATCTCCTATCGTGCTGCGCCGGGGGACGCAGGATGTTCGATGACCGGTTTGAACAATTGGTGTCTGACTTGTATCAAAAACCGCAATTCCGATCCGGGCGCTGCATTAACGCCCAAGATATACAGGCTTTTGTTAATGTGCGAGCGCTTCGCACTGCCGGCATGCGCCAAATCCGGAAGTCAGGGTGATTTCTGCTCAGATTCGACCGGTGCCGCTTCAGAATTTCCTGCGAATTTCATGGTCTTATTGAACACCTGCGTAATGAGGGTTGGGTACCAAGTGAAGGCTTCGTCGTAGGTGGCATTGCGGACCTCAGCACTTTCACCGGGCTTGGACACAAACGCACCGGACGGGATCAGACCAGCCTTGCCGCCGGGCAGTTCACCAGGGGCATAATCGGCGCCAATCTTGACGCTGTCGCCGGGCGCGATGATCGACCAGCACGTGTTGCGGTAGGTGCCGGTTTCGCGCGGCTTCTGGTTGAGATCGGCAAGAATGTCTGCGGCGACGACAAGAGCTTGGCTGTGAGCCGAGAACGCCGATTTCGGCATGTCGGTGGCAATCGCGGCGTCCCCCAGAACGTAGACGTGTTCAGCCAGAGTGGACGCAAAATTCTCTGGCTTCACTGGGCACCAGCCGTTGTCCGCAAGACCCGACTGCACCGCGATCAATCCGGCGGTCTGTGGTGGGATGATGTTCGCAACGGCGGCTTTGACACTCATACCGGCCTTGGTCGTGACCTCGCCGGTGCGGGTATCGACGCGGGCGATACTGTGATCGTCGATGTCATTCGACAGATGCAGCTCGATGCGGTCTTTGTAGTATTTCTCAAAGCCCTCGACAAATACGGCTTGCTTGGAGAACGTCATCTTAGCGTCGAGGATCACAACCTTCGACTTCGGCTTGTGGGTCTTGAGATAGTTGGCGATCACGCACGCGCGCTCGTACGGTCCGGGTGGGCAGCGGTAGGGCACCGGCGGCGCTGCGATGACAACGGTGCCGCCATCCTCCATTTTTTCAAGCTTTTTGCGTAGCAGGCTCAACTGCTGTCCGCCCTTCCAGGCGTGAGGCATGATTTCAGCCGCGTCTTCGGAGTAATCTTGGATTGCATCCCATTTGAAGTCGATGCCCGGGGCGACGACCAGGCGATCGTAGGGAATTTCCTTCTTCGACTTGAAGCTGACGAGCTTGCGGTGCGTGTCGACGCTGGTCGCGGCGTCATGGATCAGTTTAATGCCGAGCGACGCCAAGCCGGCATAGCTGTGGGTGATGTCGCCCCACGCAACGAGCCCGCCGATGTAAGGATTGGAAAAGAAGCAGCTGGTATATTTTGATTTGGTCTCGATCAGAGTGATCTCGAGCTTGGGAGAGGCACGCTTCAACTGCACCGCTGCTGTTGCCCCCGCTGGGCCCCCGCCGATGATCACGACCTTTGCTTCGCCCAACGCAATCGCTGGCCGCGCAAGCGAGGATGCCGCTGCGGCACCCACGAGCCCTGCTCCAAACTGACGGCGCGTTAAACGAAGGACCATGTTAGCTCTTGCCCGCTCCGGGTGGCAGATGCCCGATCGCCTGCAGCATCACACCGAGTTCTTCCCAGAAGTACGGCTCGCCGGGATAGCCTGTGATGCGCCCCACCTCAGACCCGTTTCGCGTCAGAATGAAGGTCGGGGTGTAGACGACGGGCGCAAACGGTTTGAGCAGAGCAGCATCGCGGCCGACCCGCCGCAACGGCGCAAACCGGCCCTCGCTGGTTTTAGCGTAGACCCGGCCGACATCGCGATCCCACTTGAGGCAATATTGGCAGCCGCGCTGCTCGACCATGATCAACTGAACGCCGGGGGCAGCGACGCGCAAAAGCTGAGCTCCGTCCGATGGCTTCGGAGTTCCGGACCAAGCCGATGCCGCTGGAAGCAGTACTGCCAGCAACAGCGTCCACATGCTCAATCCACGAAGCTGCCAAACGGGCAGGCTCAGAGTCGGATTCTGAATTTTGGGAATGGTTTTCTACCTTTTGGCATCGCGACCACAGCCATTCTATCGTAGCAGCGGCTATGCAAGATGAAAAGTGCGTAATACTGCGGCAAACATGGAAAAGACGCGCATGCCGTGCTATATATATTGAAGGTAACCCCTGGTGCCCGTGAGGGATGCTTTAACTCCGGACACCCAACTCCAAACGATCGCCAAATCCGTGACCTTGAACCCCAAGATTTCCATACTCAACCGCCGTGGATTTATCGTTGGCGCAAGCAGTGCCGGCAGCATCGCCGCACTTTTGTTGACAAGCCAAATGGCGTTTGCGGAATCCACTTTTGACAGCCAAGCCGCCGGCATCGCGCCCACGCCAGCTCAGGGTGCGTCTCAAGCCTTCACCGAAGCTCTCGCAAAGATTCTGGGTCAGGCCACGCCCAAAGAAAACCTCTTGATCGTTGACCTTCCTGAACTCGCCGAGAATGGCAACACCGTGCCCTATGAATTGTTTGTTGAAAGTCCGATGACGGATACGGACTACGTTAAGACCATTTACCTTTTATCGACCGCCAATCCGCAAGCATTGGTTGGGACGTTCTCGCTGGTGCCAGCTTCCGGCAAGGCCCAGGTGGCAGGCCGCATGCGGCTCGCCAGAACACAAGACGTAGTGGCGATTGCGGAACTCAGCAGTGGCGAATTCCTGATCTCGACGCGCCGCGTTGACGTCACCATCGGCGGTTGCGGCAACGAATAGGGACACCTTAGACATGACCGGAAAAGCCCGCATCAAGTTGCCCGAGAACCCTGCCGTCGGCGATGTGATCGAAGTGCGCGCGCTGATCCAGCATGTCATGGAAACCGGCAACCGCAAGGATGCCAACGGCCAGCCAATTCCGCGCAACATCGTCAACAAATTTACCGCGACGTTCGCCAGCACACCGGTGTTCAGCGCCGAGTTTGGGCCTGGGATCTCATCGAACCCGTTTATCGCCTTTCATATGCGCGTGCCCGGGCCTGGCGAGTTCGTGTTCACCTGGACGGACGACAAGGGCGAGGTCACGGTTGAACGCACCCCGATGCTCGTTGGCTAGCCCCGCGCGGGTTGCACCGTTTGTCAAGTTTTGAGACCGGGAGGTCTTGCCCGTTTCGCCCGGAGCCCATAGGCGTGGGATTGTAACGCAGACAGGGGGAGGCTTGACCGGCAGCTTCCCCACCGCAGAAGGTTCGCCATGGCTGAAGATCCGATCGTCGCCCAAAAAGGTCCCTACCAAGTCGAACTCGTTGAGGGCAAAGCGTATTTCTACTGCAGGTGTGGGCGATCCCAGAAGCAGCCGTTCTGCGACGGCTCGCACAAAGACACAGGCCTAGAGCCGATGCGCTTTGTCGCCCCTGACACGGGCACCTTCAATATTTGCGGCTGCAAGACCACCGGCGACGAACCCTACTGCGACGGCTCACACAATATGATCTGAGCCGGCACGGCGACTACGCCGCCACGCGCCCGGCCGTCTTTCGGATGTCACCACTTTTGAGCCGCGCGAGGTAGGAATTCATTTCCTGCTTGACGACCGGCATCAGGATGTAAAGTCCAGTAATGTTAATCAACGCCATCGCAAACACCGCTGCGTCCGCAAAGTCGATTACAGCCGCAAGGTTCATCGACGAGCCGATCACAACCACGAGGCAATAGATCAGCTTGTAGGAAATCTCGGCCACTTTGCTTTCGCCAAACAAATAGGTCCACGCTTTGACACCGTAATACGACCACGACACGATGGTCGAGAATGCGAACAGAATGACGGCGACCGCCAGCACATATGGGAACCAGCTGAACGCGCTTTCGAAGGCTTTTGACGTCAATTCGACGCCGGTCAGGTTGCCTTCCGTCGCAATGCGTCCCGTCTCCGCGTTCCAGACATAAAGGCCTGTGGCAGCGTCAAACTGCAAAACGCCCGTGATCCCGATCACCAATGCGGTCATGGTGCAAATCACCACCGTGTCGATAAACGGCTCCAGCAGAGACACAAAGCCCTCCGTAATGGGTTCCTTGGTGCGCACGGCCGAATGTGCGATGGCCGCCGACCCAAACCCGGCTTCGTTCGAGAATGAAGCCCGGCGAATGCCTTGGATCATGGCGCCGATTGCTCCCCCTGCAATCCCCATCCCCGTAAACGCACCCTCGACGATGTGCGAAATGACAATCGGCAGCTTTTCAATGTTCATGCCAATAATGATGAGCGAGGCACCGACGTAAATCACCGCCATCAGCGGAACAACTCTCTCGGCAAACTTCGCGATCGATTGAATGCCGCCAATGATCACCGCGAACACGACGATCGCCATCACAGTTCCGGTCATCCAGCCGTTGCCGAAAAGGAAACTCTCCGCGCCGCCCGTAACGTTGACGAGCTGCGCATGCACCTGATTGGCCTGGAACATATTGCCCGCGCCAAACGATCCCAAAACGCAGAAGACAGCGAAGACCGCTGCCATGATCCGGCCGGGAACAGCCAACCCTTTCTCAGCCAAGCCTTTGGACAAATAGTACATCGGTCCGCCGGATACGGTTCCGTCTGGATACTCGTTGCGGTACTTCACGCCGAGGGTGCACTCGGTGAATTTGGTCGCCATACTCAGCAAGCCGGCCAGGATCATCCAAAACGTCGCCCCCGGTCCGCCGATCGCAACCGCGACCGCAACGCCAGCGATGTTGCCGAGCCCCACTGTCCCAGATAACGCTGTGGAAAGCGCTTGAAAGTGGCTGACCTCGCCCGGATGATCGGGGTCCGAATAGTCGCCCCTCACAAGCGCTATGGCATGGCCAAAGGCGCGAACCTGGATGAACCCGAAATACAGCGTGAACACAACAGCGGCGATCGCCAGCCAGAACACGATCCAGGGATAGGATGTGCCCGGAAACGATGAGAAAATGAAGTTGACGAAGGGTGTCGTGAACACGGCGATGGTCGAGTTAATGGTTTCGTCGATCGATTGCGCCGCAGCGGGCGAAACCGCGCCGCACCAAACCGCCAGCGCGCCAATCATCCGAAACCATTTCATCATGTTTTCCCCCTCGGCGCGCCCACCGCCACCGTCACGCCGCACCCCCGGCCATACTTACGATAAGGCGAACACATGGTAGCCTAGGTCAAGGCCAATATGGCAAGCAAGGTGCCAGTGCCGGATTGGCTGGGCAGACAACGGAAGACCGAGTGCGGAAAGTCCTGAGATTCCTCAGCGCGGGAGCGTCAAACACCGCCGGCGCACCGGTTTGTGTAACCGCTCTGCTGCAGGCAGTGCGCAGCGCTTCGAGCCGGACGAACCCGTATGACTGCCGAATCAGCGCACGCCGCCTTTTGCGGAGCTTCGTTTGTCTCCTGGCCTGCGCCGCCCCCCTTCCGGCCAGCGCTGACATCCTGATTGGCGTCGCCGCACCGTTGAGCGGTCGCCACTCGGCCACGGCCCGCGATATCACGCGCGGCATTGAAGCGGCCGTACAGGACATCAATGCAACGACAGCCGGACTACTCGGCCAACAGCTGACCATTCAATCCGAAGACGATGGCTGCGATGCCAACCGTGCCAAAGCCGCCGCTGAAATTTTAGCAGCAAAGAAACCTGCTGTTGTCATTGGCCACCCCTGCGCAGCTGCTGCCATGGCCGCCGCTCCCGTTTATGCCAAAGCCAACATTCCCTTCATTGCCATTGGCGTACGTCACCCCGGCCTGACCGACAATCGCGCAGGTCCTGGCATCTTCCGCGTGTCAGGACGCGACGACCGCCAAGGCGAAGCCGCAGCCGCCGCGCTTGCTGCCGCCGCTCCGTCCAAGCGCGTTGCGATTGTGCAAGACCGGACGGCGTACGCGCGCAGTGTTCTCGCCAGTACATCGGCGGCCCTCGCCAAACTCGGCATCACGCCCGCCCCCATCGTGCCCATTGTTGCTGGCCGCCGCGACTATGACACCGAAGTCGCTCAGCTCGCCCTTGCGCGGCCCGAGGCCGTGCTGTTTGCCGGTTATCCGTCGGAAGCGGCCCTCATCTTGCGTGGCATGCGCAAAGCGGGCCTCGCGTCCGTGCTGGTGGGCTCTGACGCTCTCGCAACCGCGGAATTCGCGGCGTTTGTTGGCGAAGATGATATCGCGGGCCGTCGCGTCCAGGTTTTGGCGCGCACACCGAACGATGCCGCCCCTCAGGGCCCGGAAGAAACCGGCCCCGGCCCCCATGCCTCGTTCGCGCAAGGTGCGGTCGAAGCGTGGGCAGCAGCCGTGGTTCGGGCAAACAGCACCGCCCTCGACAAAGTCGCGGCCGCAATTTCACTTGCGCCAATCACCACAAAGGCGCTTGGCGGCATCTCGTTCGATGCGAAGGGGGATGCGTCCTTGCCATCTTACATGGCGTCGGTGTTGGTGGCGGGCCGTTGGACGGCCACGCCTCCTGTTCCTCAGTGAGCTTCGGCTGTGCGAAGTCTCAGCGGCCCTGTGAAGCCGCCATGCATTCGGTCATCAGGTGCTTTTCCATGCGCGCCAGATCTTCTGGCACGACCGAGCCCGTTGACCGGTACGTATTGATGCGCTCTTTGATGAGCGCGTAGCAGTCCCGCGGATCCTCGAGCTCATCCAGACGATGGTTCAGCTCAGCAATCTCGCTCTGCATTTGGTCGGACATTCTGACCCTCTGCCTCTCTCAATTTAGGGCAACGATCCGCCGGACTGAACCGGCGTTAATCTTTCAACCCCAACTCCGCTCCCGGCTCAAGGTCCCGAGTTTACACGGCTTTGGTTTCCTGAAGGTTGCGCTCATCCCAACGATTTGCAAGACCCGCGCACCCGCATGGTTGTCAGCCGTTACCCAATTTCCACACTCAACAATTAGCGAATAGTGAATACCCCATGTGATCCGATGTCTTTGAGCCCCCGAAATATGGCTCGACCGCGGCGGCATTGGGTGTTTCCCACAGGCTCCGCAATAAAGGGCACCGCGCCTGAACGGGCGATGAATTGCATCGTGATTTCTGGTGTTTGGCCAGTGATTTTGTAGCGAATAGACACTCTTTTAGCTGTTCACAGAAACAGAGAGTCATCAGTGTTGATCGCGACACCGCAGTGAACGCAGGACGGCCGAGAGGGCAGTTAAGCACTGAGAGCGACTGGCGCTCCGGCGGCTTTGGAAACGCACGACACGTTGTCGCAAGATGGGTGCCGCCAGTGGATCGGGAACCACCGCCGTGCCGGAAAAGATCAAACCACCCGCATTCGCGACGCTTTTCGTCCGGCTGATTCGCGTGCCCCCTTTATGGAACGAGCCAGAGATTACGACGTCCAACGTGCCATTCTCCTTGCATTGAGGCGGCCGTCAGCCGACGACGGAAACGCTTCCTTCTTTGGTTGGACCCATGCGCCGCCGTCCCACCCTCCGCACCGTCATCACGGTCCTCCTCGTCGCGTGGTGCACCGTCATGGCCGCGTGGGGCGTCGCCGCGACCCGTTGCAACCAATCAGGCGGACACTTCAAGGCGTGGACGTGGACCTGCCTCCCGCCACTTCCGCCGCCCATTCTGGAACGCGGCATCAAGCGCATTTAAGGGGGGCTCTGGTCCGCTCCGCGCTCAGCGATCTTGCAGACCCCTGCCCCCGCACCGCATTGAACCGCGCGCCTGGCTTTGCTAGGGCTCACCGACCGTCGGCATCGCGCCGGCCAGTCAAGAGGCTCCGATGATCCCCCGTTATTCCCGCCCTGAAATGGTTCGCATCTGGGAGCCAGACACCCGCTACCGGATCTGGTTCGAGATTGAGAGCCACGCCGCCACCGCCATGGCCAACCTTGGCATGATCCCGAAAGAGGCCGCCGACGTCATCTGGAAGAAGGGCTCTAAGGCCAAGTTCGAGGTCGCGCGCATTGACGCCATCGAGCAGGTCACCAAGCACGACGTCATCGCGTTCCTGACGCACCTTGCTGAGATTGTTGGCCCCGAAGCCCGCTTCGTCCATCAGGGGATGACGTCGTCCGACGTGCTCGACACAACTCTCAACGTGCAGCTCGTGCGCGCCGCAGACATTCTCATCGCCGATCTCGACCGCCTGCTTGAAGCGCTCAAATTGCGTGCGTTCGAACACCGGCTGACGCCAACCATCGGCCGCAGCCACGGCATCCACGCAGAACCGACAACCTTCGGCTTAAAGCTTGCCTGCGCCTATGCCGAGTTCTCGCGCGCCAAAGCTCGCATGATTGCCGCCAAAGAAGAAGTCTCGACGTGTGCGATCTCCGGCGCCGTCGGCACGTTTGCCAATATCGATCCGCGCGTTGAGGCTTTCGTCGCCGAACGCATGGGCCTGCGCCCCGAACCTGTTTCGACGCAGGTCGTCCCCCGCGACCGGCACGCCATGTATTTCGCTGTGCTCGGCGTCATTGCGTCGTCGGTTGAACGCCTCGCAACCGAAGTGCGTCACTTGCAGCGCACCGAAGTGCTGGAGGCCGAGGAGTTCTTTTCGCCGGGCCAAAAGGGCTCCTCGGCAATGCCCCACAAGCGCAATCCGGTGCTGGCGGAAAACCTAACGGGCCTCGCCCGCCTCGTTCGCGGTTATGCCATGCCCGCCATGGAAAACGTGGCGCTATGGCACGAGCGCGATATCTCGCACTCCTCGGTCGAGCGTATGATCGGGCCTGACGCAACTGTGACGCTCGATTTCGCGCTCAACCGCTTGGCGGGCGTGGTCGAGAAGCTCGTGATCTATCCCGACACCATGAAAAAGAACCTCGACAAACTGGGCGGCCTGCACAATTCCCAGCGCGTGTTGCTGGCACTCACCCAAGCGGGCGTGTCACGCGAGGACGCCTACACCATGGTCCAGCGGAATGCGATGAAGACCTGGGAAGACGGCAAAGACTTCCTGACCGAACTCAAAGCCGACAAGCAGGTGACGGCGAAAGTTCCTGCCAAAGAGCTCGAGACGATGTTCGACCTCGGCTACCACTTCAAGCACGTCGATACGATTTTCGATCGGGTGTTTGGGTAGCGTTCGGGCCTGAGGGCTCTTGGCTCCGGATACGGTTTGACCTATCATTTTACGATGACAGGGTTCTCGGAAACGACCGCGCCGCCCTACGAACCGCCCATCACCAAGGCGGAGTTCTACGCGTGGGTTGAGCGCCAACCGCAAGGCCGGTTCGAGCTGAAGGATGGCCGCATCGTGCAGCAGATGACCGGGGCCACCAAAGCGCACAACCGGATCGTCAGTAATTTCATTTTTGCGTTGGGAGCACGTCTCGACCGTGACATCTGGTCCATCACGGCGAGCGATCTGGCCGTCGAAATCGGCGATGACATTCGCTACCCCGATCTGGTGGTCGAGCGCCTGGATTCGCCCGGCCCGCCTCTGACAGCTGAACACGCGGTTGTGCTGCTGGAGGTACTATCGCCATCATCGGTCAAAACCGACAGACAGGAGAAGGCCGCGGAATACACAAGCCTGGCCTCACTTGGCGCGTACATCATCGCCAGTCAGGACGAGGCCAAGTGTTGGCTCTGGCAGCGCGATAGAGCTACTCACGCATTTCCGGCGCAGCCGGTTGAAGTCACAGGACAGACGGCCATGATCACGCTGGACGGGCTCGGAGTTTCGCTGCCACTTGCGGAACTCTTCCGCGGGGTCCTAACAGCCAAAGGCGCTTAGCAGCCGGTCCCGACACGGTAAAGCTCCTTACGCTTAGGCCGGTCACGCCTTCGTCAGAGAGTTCATTGCCATCCGGTGCTTGCGCTTCGACGTCAGGATGCTGGCGATGCTGCGTAGCTGATCGGGCCAGACGGGTTTGGACATATAAGTCAGCTTCTCAGCTGGACCCGCCACTTCCAGGAAGTCCTCGTAGGTGAAGTCCGAATAGCCTGTGACGATCACAATATGGACATTGGGATCGATCTTGCGGATCCGCTCAGCCGCTTCGTATCCGTCGATGCCGGGCGGCATGCGCACGTCGAGGAAGATCGCCGAGTACGCGTCGCCGTCGTCGATCGCCCATTGCACTGTGTGTACAGCGTCAAGGCCCTGATCGACAAACGTGACGCGCCAATCCTGCTCAGGCTCATCGGTGGCCTGTTCACCGAACAGCTCTGTCTCCAGAGCGTCGAGCCCAAACATGTTATGGATGGTCCGCCGGTCCTTCGTCGTTTCGAGAACGAGCCGGTAGGCAGCGATGACGCCCAGGTCATCGTCCACAACCAGCAGCCGGGGTGACGTCTTCGGCAGCATTAGGCAGCCTCCTCTATCGTCGACGCAACGGCTGGCAAGCAAACAACAAGAGTTGTTCCTGTGCCTGGGCCTGCGCTTTCTGCGTGAATGGTTCCGCCGAGCAGCTTGACGGCATTGGCGCACCAATGCAGTCCAAGCCCGCCCGACCGGCCGGTGCGCGAGCTGATGCCGCGCTGGAAGATGGTCTTGAGACGGTCTGGCCCCACGCCTTCGCCGTTGTCCTTGATCGCGATACTTATCAAAGCGCCTACAACATCAGTCCGCAAAGACACGTCGATGCGGCCCCGGCGGGTGTCTGGCTCCATGGCTTCGAGCGCGTTGACAAAGATGTTGGTGATGATCTGCCGGAGGATCACGTCGTTGGCCAAAACGGTGGCTGTGGTCTTGGGAAGCACCACTTCGGCATCTTGAGAGCGCGTTCCGACGGAAGACTTTGAGACGTCCTGCAACAAGGTCAGGACGTCCACAGGCCCGATCTCGGTCTTGTGATGGGCATAGCGTTCGAATTCCGCAACCATCGCCAGCACCGATTGCCCGGCCGTATTGATTTCTCCAGTCAATGCACGGGTTTGATTAGCCGCCTCAGAAAAGCGCTGCGAACTTCCCAACAGGAATGCATTGAGCTTCTCGCGCCGTTCCGGAGGCGTGTCGCTGTTGGCGCATTCCGCGCTGGCCGTCGCGACGTTTTTTATCCACGCGGCATCGAATAACTTCTCGATCTGCCATGTCATGCTGGCGACGGGCACGAGCCCGTTGCGCACGTTGTGCAATGTCCCGGCTGCCCACTCGGACAACCCAGTCATATACGCACTATCGGCAAGAGCATCGCGCAGGTGATTGACCTGGTTGGCCATCCCGTTGAAGGCGCGCGCGAGGTCGCCAATTTCATCGCTGCCGTCGCTGCCCCCGGCCAAACGAATGCGTCCGCTGCTGCCGGCCACCACGATATGGTTCTTAAGCTCTTCGATCCGGCGGATGACCCCGCGGTTGAGGAACCACCACAAGACCGCTGTGACCATTACGCCAACCACGATCATCATGCCCATCGCCGACCGGACGGCCGCGGCACCCGCAAGACTGACATCGCGGGGCGTTTTGGCGGTCAGCATCACCAGCGGTTTGCCTGACAAGTCATTGATCACAGAAACCGTCTCGACCGCCGCCGGTGTCGTCGTGAGTTTGAGGGCCGGGGTCCCTTCTGCCGCGCCCTTGGCAAGGTCGTCGAACTGAAATTCAACTCCCGTTAGATCTCGCACCTCCTGAGGATCGAGCAACTTGGCGGCGATAACCTTGCCCATCATCTGGCCTGTCCGGTCACTCCTTTGGATGGGCGCAACGGCCACCAAGACGAGACCACGGGACGTGCGAACGAGCCCGCCCTTGGCCAAGTGCGTTGGGTCGCCTTCAAGGACGGGATGGCGGGTATTAAAGTCTGCGAGATCCTTGACCAGATCGACGATCGGTTCCTGCGTCTCCAGATCGTAAGCCACGCCCCACGTCACGCTGCCTGACAGGTCGTAGAACACGAGCGCATTGACGCCGAGGTTCTCAACGGCTTTGGCTTCCGGGGTCAGATTGGACGCAATGAACTCATCCGAACCGATGCCCTGCATGAAATTGTAGGTCTCGTCCCAGTAGCTGTAGTCTTGCGCCGCAGTTCTAAGCTTGTCTGTTGCCGCCTCAAGCGCGCCAGTGATGCGCTCGTGATTCATCTCCGCTGTATTGCGCTCGATTTCGTCGAACTTCGGTTGAATGGTCGACTGCATGACGCCCAGAATGGCCATCGTGCCACCAGCCAATGCCAGGGACAGAACCGTGTTGAGCTTTGACGCGATGCGCATTTCGCCCCCTGGCGAAGAGTTGAACTGGTGCCAAATGATGGGGGAAATGCTTTATTTTTGACTTACGAATTGAGCGCTGCGCCCTCCAACAGCTGCGCCTATGGTTTCAGCCCGCTTCGAAACCGTGCAGGATCGAAACAAAAGACGGCCCACGCAGCCGTTCAATTATGCCGATCTCGCCGTAATTAATGTGAATTTGGAAGCAACGTGGCCTGATTGAAGTCTTTCGATCCGTTATCAAACGGATTCTCAACTCTGCTGCGTACACGTCTCATCTTGGAACATCTGACCAAATTCATACGGCACGCTCTGTTCACACCGCTGTTCCAGGTGTAACCGCGGGTTGCAAGCCCTCACGATAGGGAGAGGGTTTAGCCGGTGGAAACCATGACCATGACGACCCCCGCCCCAGCACCTTCGGGATCAGACCTCCCGCGTCTCATCCTCGTGACGCTGGCGGCTCTGGCCGCCGTCCGCATCGGCAGCCTCATTCCAATTCCTGGGATCGACACCCAGGCTCTCACGGGCCTGGGGACTGGAACGCAAACGACGGGGACCATTGAGCGGCTCTCGGTGTGCGCCCTCGGAGTGATCCCCCTGTTCAGCGCGCTGATCCTGGCGGAGCTGGGCAAGTTGGTCTTGCCGGCCGTGCGCTTCGATAGGGCGGTACTGCCAGTGGCCATTATCTTTGCAATCTTTCAAGCGTCTGGCGTGGCCATCGCACTTCGAGACATGCCCAACTTTGTGCCGGAGCCGGGTCGCGACTTCCAGCTCACAACAACTGTCACACTTGTCGCGGGCGCTGCCTTTTCGATTTGGTTGGCTCAAGTGATCACGCGACAGGGCTTGGGCAACGGCGTTTGGTGGCTGTTTATGCTGCCGCAGGTCGTAGCCTTGCCCGGGTTGCTGAGCGCACTCTCCGAGGCACACCGGACCGGGCCCATTTCATCAGCAGTCTTGCTGCTCACGCTCGCAGTCACGGTCGCGATTATCGCCGCCGTTTCGATGGTGCTGCGCTCGGACACTGCAGATGGGTCCGCGGGTGGCGCAGATCTATTATGGCCGCCAATCCTTGGATCATCGCTCGCCGCTTACCTTGCTGTGCCCGGCTTGGTGTTCGCGCCGTCCTCGTTAAGCGAAACTTGGCTTCAGACCTTATCTCCAGGTAAGCCCGCGGTCCTCGCGGTCATGGCCCTTCTGGTGGCCGCAATTGCGCTGGTCTATGCCCGGCGGCACGGCCGCACCAATGCCGCCCTGCAAGGCGCTGTGCTGGCAGGCGCCGTTGTGGTCCCTGAAATCCTGATCACTCAGTTTGCAATGCCGTGGCTCTTATCGGGCCCGACGCTCGTTATTTTTACCGTGCATGCGTCCCCGCTCGTGCGCGCGGTCCGCTCCTAAAAGTGGGGCACCACACTCCAAAGCGACCCCCCATGTCCACGACGCGCCTACCGGCACTTGTCCAATCCGGGCTCTTTGTCTGCCCACTTTAATTGATGGGCAATGCGCTGTTGCATTTTACTTTGCCCGGGTTCGCTGAACTTGATCAACATGTCCCGTTTTCCCGATCGCACCAGTCCCATGACAAGCGTCCTCGCTGAGGCACTTGAGATTCTCGGCGAATATAGAACGTCCGTCAAAACTGTCGTGACGTCGTCTGCATTCGGAGACGCCATGCGGCACAATCCGGCAAGAGCTGGCTCGTAGCCCTCTTGCACGCCTGACTCAACAACGCGCTTCAACACAGCGACTCCGCCGGGATCGATCAGATCCCACCGCCGTAACAATCCCCGCGCGTAGCGTGATTTGGCCGGGTCATCAAGAATGGCAAGAAATCGCGGCTTGTAGGCCTGCAGATCCGCAGCGGGCATCACTTCCATCAGATTGGTGACATGCCAGCGCACATGGTCGTTCACGGTCACAGGCGCTTCCATGCGCGCAACCAAATCAGGAAGCAATAGCCGCAGGGACTCAACGTGCCGGGACGCACGCCGGTCAATCTGCACGTACTCCGTTAGGGCAAGTTGACGAAGTACCCCCCGTAGAACTTCGAGATCTTGGTCAGAAAGTGAGGGCTGATTGAGGATCTCCTCGACGGTCGACCGGATAAAGCCACTCTCCGCTTGGGGCACGCTGGCGCCAGGACTATAGCCCCGCGTTAGGATGCGCAGCGCCGCCTCATGATCGATCCCCACATCTGGGAGAACATGGGCAACCTGCTTGCTGATAGCGCTGCCGTAGCGCCGCAGTAAAATTTGGCGCACCTCGGCGCTCTGCACGACAACCCGTTCGCCGGCGAAGGTCGGCGGTCCCATCCCCATGCTTCCGCAGCTACTAAATGCAACGTGGAACGGCTTAGTTGAAACATACCCTTCGATGGGCGTGCGCCGTTCACGGACTTCATAATCCGAGACGGCCTTCTCACGAACTTCAAGAGACGGACCGGTCAGCGTCACCATCCAATTGGAAAGGAGATCCCTTGAATTGCAACGGCTTTGCTGCCGGGCTTTGAGGCTGGCGTCGTGTCGAATGCTGACCGTGACATCTGCCGCGGACGCCTCGACCCGTTCTTCGACCAGGCACTCTCCCCGCGCAATGCGACCGTGGTACAAAGCCTCAGGTGACGTAAACGTTTCCGGGCAAGCCTCGCGGAGTTCAATACGGAAGGCCCAATATCGCGTCTCGGTCTTCAGCTTGCCGTCAACGCGCTTGGAGTCGTTCATGGACATGTAAATTGCATCCGCCCGGCCATTGAATAGAAGCTCTTGGCAGAGGTCGTGGCACATCGGGCGGGCTTCGTTTGGATCGCTCCACCTGCCACGGCCCAGATTACCGCCACGCTGCCACTGGACGACTGGCAGGGAGAACGTGCGGGGCTCTAGAAGCGGGGGAAGCATGAGATCCGAAGCGAGGATCGGCGCGGCAAAAGCTTCAAGGCTCCGCATGCCCCGGTCATGCGGAAGGATGGCCACAGCCGCCACGACCGCGGCACCAACCAGGAGTGCCGGAATTCCATACCAACGCCAGCCAATCAGAACCGCTGGCGCTAATGCGAGGCCGTAGACAAACGCAGTGTTTGACACGAACAGCAAAAGGCCCGGGATAATCAAAAACATCGACAGTATAAGGATGGTGGGGCTGGTGCTCAGGAACGCCAAGCCCGCGAGCACACTCATGATTGTGAGATACAGCTTCAGCATGCCCGCGCCCCCGACTCGACTAGATGTCCCGGACCATGTTTCTCCCGAAAGACGAAAAAAGGCCTAATCCCCCGCTTCCCGCCTGGCACAAGCTCGGCTATCACCCCGCGGATGAAAACATCTGAAGCCGATATTCTGATTGTTCCCGGCTGGTCCAGCTCCGGGCCCGACCACTGGCAGACGCGGTGGGAAAAGAACTTGAAAACCGCGCGCCGCGTCGAACAAGCCGATTGGTACAAGCCGGACAAAGACCAGTGGACGGCGCGGATTATCGAAGCGGTGGCGCAGAGCGTGCGCCCTGTTGTGCTGGTCGGTCACAGCCTCGGCGTCATGGCCATTGCGCACGCCGCGCCGAAGCTGGCGCGGCTCCCGGTAAAGCCCGCCGGCGCGTTTCTTGTAGCCCCTGCCGACGTCGATCACGCTGCGTCATGGCCCGTCACTCAGGGCGAGATTTTCAATGCCGCTGATGGAGACTTCGCGCCAGCACCTATGTCGGCGCTGCCGTTTCCGTCTGCGCTTGTCGCCTCCGCCAACGACCCCTACTGCACGCTTGATCGCGCCCGCGTCTTGGCGACCGCGTGGGAGTCGGCGCTGATAGAATCCGGCGAAGTCGGCCACATCAACACCGCCAGCGGCCACGGTCCCTGGCCCGACGGCTTGCTAGCCTTTGGAGCGTTTTTGAAGCGGCTGGGGTAGGGGGCAGTGAAGACCCTCTTGTAGGCCCGGGTTAGACGGCCCGTATACTTGAAGTCGATTTCGCTGGCTCTCTCGCTGTAACCCAACACCTTCGTAACTGTGCGGCTCCGGATTGGAACCAAAGAGATGACCCGTCAATTCACTGCGATCATCGAACGCGACGGCGATCAGTACGTTGCGCATTGCCCCGATCTCTACATTGCCAGTCAAGGCGCAACCGTAACCGATGCCCGCGCCAATCTGACGGAAGCCATCGAGCTGTTCATGGAAACTGCGCCGCCAGCCGAAGTCAGCGAGCGATTAAACGGCGAGTTCTATGTCACTCAGGTTGAGGTTCGAGTTGGCTAAGCTGCCCGTGCTGTCAGGCCGAACCATTTGCGCAATCCTAGTTGCACAGGGATTTACCCAGGTGCGCCAGCGCGGCAGCCACATCGTCATGCAACGCGCGTCCAGCACGGGAACACGGACGGTCGTGGTTCCAGACCATGACGAGATCTGACCCGGCACCCTCGCATCGATCATCCGTCAAAGTGGGCTTGGGCGTGATGTTTTCGAGAAATAACGGCCGTGGGCAGTGGGCAGTGGGCAGTGGGCAGTGGGCAGTGGGCAGTGGGCACTGAAGGGTACTCTTCTAGCGCACCGCGTAACAGGAATAGATCGTTGACCGTGTCGTGAGACCTCTACTGCCTACTGCCTTATTCTCACTTCACCTCGCCGCTTCCACATCAGCAACGGCCTTGGCCAGGAACTCACCCATCATATTGCGGATTTCCGCGTCGTCCGTCTTGACGCCAGCCGCGTCGAGGTCAGCCTTCACTTTGCGGAACACATCGTCATCGCCCTTTTCTTCGAGATCGGCTCTGCGCACCGCCTTGATGTACTCTTCGAGCGCGGGGCCCGTGTGACCGAGCTTGGCACCGGCCCACTCGGCCAGCATCTTGTTGCGGCGCGACTCGGCCTTGAATTTCAGGTCGGCATCGTGGGCAAATTTCTTCTCGAAGGCCTTCTCGCGGTCGTTGAAGCTTGTCATTCCCATCTCCACCAGAGCGTGTTCTGTGATCGTTCCTACACGCATGACGTGTTGTATAGCATGCGATTCCGCTGTGCTCCGCCAGACGCCTACCCCGCCCGCTGAGACAAATCAACGGCTTGTGGGCAGCGTGACCCAAGACGGCCACTGCGGCACCGATAAGATTGTTTCTACCCCCGGGTTCGGCTAGGGTCGGAATGTGGTTTTTCGCGCGTCCGGCCGACCTTACTCCCTTCAAGTAGCAGTAGAAATCCTTCTGCAACATCAAAGGGCAGCCGGTGCGCGCGAGTGTGTTCTCCGTCGCGTAGAATGGGCATGAGCGTGATCGTTAAAGGACCAGGGTCGATGAACAAGCGCCGGAAGATTTACGAGGGCAAGGCCAAGGTCCTTTACGAAGGACCAGAGCCCGGTACGCTCGTTCAGCACTTCAAGGACGACGCCACCGCGTTCAACGCCAAGAAGCATGCGTTGATCGAAGGCAAGGGCGTGCTCAACAACCGCATATCGGAATACATATTCCTGCGGCTGGGCGAAATCGGCGTGCCCACTCACTTTATGAAGCGCCTTAACATGCGCGAGCAGTTGATCCGCGAAGTCGAGATCATTCCGCTCGAAGTTGTGGTGCGCAATGTTGCCGCCGGCTCGCTGGCGACACGTCTCGGCATCGAAGAAGGCACGCAGCTGCCCCGCTCGATCGTCGAGTTCTACTACAAGAAGGATGAATTGAACGATCCGATGGTGTCGGAAGAGCACATCACAGCCTTCGGCTGGGCCACACCCCAGGAGATCGACGAAGTCATGCAGCTCGCGCTGCGCATCAACGACTTCCTCGTCGGCCTGTTCCTGGGCATCGGCATCCGCTTGATCGACTTCAAGGTCGAGTTCGGCCGCCTGTGGGACAACGAAAACATGCGCATTGTGCTCGCTGACGAGATCAGCCCCGATTGCTGCCGTCTGTGGGACATTCACAGTGCGGAGAAGCTCGACAAGGACCGCTTCCGCCGTGATCTCGGCGGCGTGCTTGAGGCCTATCAGGAAGTCGCGCGCCGCTTGGGCGTGCTGACGGAAAACCCGCGTCCGCGCGGCGCTGGCCCTGTGCTCGTGGCGTCCAACCCGACGGGTAAGCCGAACTAGCCTGATTAACGGTTATTGAACGAGTGTGTCGCGAGCGGCGGCAGCGGTCGCCCGCGCGCTGCTGCTTACGACAGTTTTTGTAGGACTACTTTTCATCGGCGGGGTGTTTTTGAGACTTCCGCAAGCCCTTCCACTCCCCTTTCTCAAGCATCCCGAAAGCGTGCATTAATGAAAAAGCCCTAAGATTCCGCAAGGAACTCTGGGATCTCAAATGGACAATGCGCTGTTCTGGTGGCTCGTATTCCCGATGCTGGTGGCGGCAGCCGTCGTCTATCTGGTATTAGTTGTCATTGGTCTCAGCACCATCCGAATTGCGTTCAGTCTCTCTCATCCACTTCTCAAGATTGCACTTGTCTCAATTGGGCTGATGGTGATTGCCAGCCCGCTCATGTATCATGCCCTCATGGATTTGCGCGCCCAGCATGAGGCCGACGGGCGCCAAGCCGCGCTTGCAGACCTTGAGCGCGTCAATCTTGCCGGCCGGCTGCCTGAGACCTTCATCACCGTCGGCGATTTCGGGCAGGAGGTGATCAGCTTCATAGAAACAAACTACCCGCTCCGCACCTATTCCACGGAAGAGAACAAACGCTTGGTGGACGCCTATCGCAATTATCGCAAGGCCGAGCGGTGCCACCGCCGCTTTGCAGGCGAGGTGATGCCGGGAACAAAAATCCCAAAATGCAAAAAGTTGCCGGCGTCCGTCCAGAGTGCGCTCGACCTTCGCGAACCTGTGCTGGTTTTCGCCACCGGTCGCGACACTTCCATGCGCGAAGATAATGTTCTTGCTGGAAAGATTTATGAGATCCGGCTGATCACGCCGCAAGAGGATGTGCTGGTCGCGTACTACGAGCAGCGCACGGTTGAAGGCACCACCTCGATCTTCAGTCCATATGCTCCCCCCCCGCCGATTGGATTCCAGCGACCCGGCGCCACCCCTGAAGACATTCATAGAAACGGCGATGCAGGGAGCAAGCCCATGATCGACCTATTGGGCCAAGCCATCGGGATTGTGTTCGGCGGTGTTATCGTGGTCGCACTGATGTCCATGATCTACAAGCGTGATGCAGTCGATTGGGAACAGCTCGTCACCGCATATGGGCGTGACTGGACGGAACCGCGCTTGCTGAAGCGGTTTGCCAATATGATCCTGTACAGTGACGGACGGCCGGCAAAGTCGTATCCAGCCATGATCTCGATTGGCCTCTACGATGACGGGATCGCCTTTCGCCCGAACCGCGTGTTGGTTCCGTTTCAGCGACCGGTTTTCATCCCCTATGCCGACATTCAGGGTTGGGACCAGAACTGGTATCTCGACGCGAAGTCAACCGAGCTGTCGTTCCGCAAGGCACCCCACATGCGGATAATCATGCCGCACGAGCAAGTGGAATGGATGCTCTCACTTGCCAAAGGGCCCCCGCGAATATCGGCCGAACGGCCGCCGCACGGCACCCGTCCTTGGATCACGTACTATGTTGCGCTCGCATCCGGAGCGATGGCACTTGTGGTGATCATCGTGACCTTTTGGAAAGGTCTGCCAATCGCTTTTCAGGAACAACCTCTCGAATTCCATTCACATCAATTGCCGAGCGAAGACAGCAACAGATAGCCGCTTACCGTCCCAAGCCCCATGAAGAGGCGCGCCGCACAGTCGGAGTGCGCCTGGCGGGGGATGCCGGCTTGCGTACACTTGCCGACCGATACCTATCATCCGGCATGGGTGCCGGCTTCGTGGAAGCGGCCTTCGGTTGTGCGCGCGGTTCGAACACGTCTGCGATACGCGTCGCCCAAGGACCGGCCTTCGCGATCGCGCCGCGCAACGGGTGGGGCGTCGGATCGGTGGATTGTGGTTTCAAAACCGTACTCAAAAGTCCAGTGGCGGCCCAGTACATGGTCCTCCGGACGCGCATCCCGATGTAAAGGACGGCCGCTATAATCATCGTAGCCAGAATCGCATGACGCAAAAGCGCCTGATCCTGAACAACCGGTCCGACCGACGTTTCTGGCTGGGCACGATCATAGG
This sequence comes from Hyphomicrobium sp., assembly GCA_031413815.1. Lineage (GTDB taxonomy): Bacteria > Pseudomonadota > Alphaproteobacteria > Rhizobiales > Hyphomicrobiaceae > JAGVSR01. The sequence continues at coordinate 38,895 of JANOFU010000075.1, forward strand.
AGACTTGTATCCGGTCACCAGCTTTAAGGCGGGCGTGCGCGCGGATTTGGGCAAATGATTTTTTGGTTTCGACGCGCCCGCCGTCGACGGTTTCAAACGCGATGGTCGCTTCGCGCTTACGCCCCGCTTGCTTCGTCTTTGCCGGCCGCTTTGCGAGTTCGGCCGCGAGGTCCTGACACGGCACAAACGCGACATTCGATTGTCCTGATGTGGTCACGTCGCGCGGCTCGACGAGAATGCAAGTTTCCTGTGTCGAGAGAATCTCAGCCATGGCGGTTTGGCGGGACAGATCCGAGAACACGCTGTCGACTTGGCTCGGGATCGTGCCCCACATGCCAGCCAGGATGACGATGCCCCAAAGAAGCACGTAGAACATGATCAGGCGTTTGAGACCTGTCGCGATGGCCGTGATGATTTTTGTGATGAATTTCATGACTGCGAGACGTCCCCAGGACGGAGGACACTAGCAGCCGGGGCTTTCCGGACCGTTGACAGCAACTTATAGTTGCATGGGCCGCTGGCGTCACCTTTAGGGCCCTTCGCGGGGGATTAGTGCTCTGCCGCGCGCTCCTGCCGCTTGCGGATGGGGGATTCGCACGTCAAAACCGCTCTTGTTCCGTGACGGAGGTCCGATCTTGAAAGCCTTGATCCGCATTACACTGAAAAACGGCGTTCTCGATCCGCAGGGCAAAGCCATCGAGGGGGCCGTGAAGGGCCTGGGCATCTCGGGCGTCGGCGATGTGCGCCAGGGCAAGTATATTGAGGCCGATCTCCAAGAGAAAGACCCCGCCAAGGCGAAGCTCATCGTCGAGCAGATGTGTAAGGACCTGCTCGCCAATACGGTGATTGAGAATTACAGCTACGACCTCGTGAGCTGATGCGCGCTTGGTGGGCCATTCCCGGACTTGCCACAGTCGCTGGATTGATTTGGGCTGGGACCGCGGGTCCGGAACGGCAGCCAGCGCCCGCGCCGTTCAAACTCGAACTCAACAAACCCATAGAGATCGTTTGCACGACCAAGTCTGTGGTTGTCGCGACGGACGCAGCCAAAGCCAGCAACGGCGAGATCAAGCTCTCGCTCCTGTTGAAAGACGCTGCCGCCAAGCCGCCGTCTGGCTCGTGGCGCATCGTCAGCGCCGATCGCTCCCACGGCGGCTCGTTTGCAGCACCTTTGCACCACGGCAAATCCTGCGCCGAAGCCTGCCCCCTGAGGATGGCCGCGGACGATCAGATTCAATTGTGGTCGCCCGCACCCAAGGGCGTCGATCAACTGGCCGACAAGGAAATCCTGCTGCTTGCAGTGGTGAAAACCAAAACCCTCGACTTGCGCGCGTCCACATTCAACGGCAGACAGATCGAAGCTCTTGAAGAGGGCACGTGCAGGATGGATACCAAATGAAAGCCTCTGTCATCGTTTTCCCGGGCTCGAACTGTGACCGCGACGTGAAAGTTGCGATTGAGCGCATCACGGGCTCAGCCGTCACCATGGTCTGGCACGGCGACGCGAGCGTTCCCGCCTCGGACTTGATCGTGCTCCCCGGTGGATTTTCTTACGGCGATTACTTGCGCTGCGGGGCGATGGCCGCACATTCGCCGATTATGCGCGACGTGGTCAGCAAAGCGAAAGCCGGCACGCCGGTGCTGGGCATTTGCAATGGCTTCCAGATCTTGTGCGAGTCCGGGCTGTTGCCCGGCGTGTTGATGCGCAATAAATCGCTGAAGTTCATTTGCCGCGATGTGCACTTGCGCGTCGACAGCGAGCAAACGTTTTTCACCAACACCTACCGCAAAGGCCAGGTGATCAAAGTGCCAATCGCGCACGCGGAAGGCAATTACTTCGCCGATCAGGCGACGCTCGACCGCCTCGAGGGCGACAACCGCGTTGTGTTCCGCTACGCAGATGCGGACGGAAACGTCTCAGCTGAGACATCGCCGAACGGTGCCCAGCGCAATATCGCCGGCATCTGCTCAGCCGATGGCCGCGTCCTCGGCATGATGCCCCATCCCGAACGGCTCTATGAAACCGCCCTCGGCGGCACTGACGGCCGGCGGATTTTTGAGAGCGCCGTGGTGAGTTTGGCGGCGGCGTAACGTGCGAAACGGGGTCAGGCACCGTGCCTGGCTGTTCGCCATCGACCGCGCGGACCCCACGCCCGTATCAGCGCCGCGGCTTGCGCGGGCGGCTCTGCATCAGTGCCATGATAAGTGCCTGCATGATCATCTCCTACGTCCAAACGGGGTCAGGCACCCTTCCCGGCAATTCGTTCACTTCTCAATGTCCGCGTCAGGGTGCCTGACCCCAAACTTCACATACCGCCAACCTAACCCGAATCTCTGCACTGCAGAATAGATGATATTGCATTGCAGCAATGCAGGACCGGCAGCGCGTCCACGCCGCATCCACACCATCCGATCGGTTCATATTTCCTTCAAAGTTTGATGGAGTTGCATAGGCTGAACAGCAGGCACTAAAAAGCGGAAGGGCATTGTTGTATGCCCTTCCGCAAATTTCGTCAGACGCTCACATTCGCCTACTCGACGACGGGCGCATAGGCTGTGCGCTGAAGCACCCGGCCGGACATCGTCGTGGCACCGGGAGCGCAGACGAACTCCAGCGATGGGCCCGCAGACGTTTCAACGCGGGCCATATGTCCTGCGGCCACCAGCGTATGCAATCGCGAGCCCGCCGCAGGGGCATCGACGTCGTCACGAAACTGATCGGCGATGGCGATCGTGACCTTGCAGCCGCCGTCCACCGCTACGTAGTATCCGACAACGTGCTTGCCGCCAGCTTCGAGCGATAGACCCGCATAAGGTGCCACGATGACGGCAGCATCGTCCACAGGCTTCGGGCTCGTACCGGCCAGTGCGCCTGGCACGGCAGCAATGGCCAACGAAAGGGCGACAAACATCGGCTTCCATGACGTCATGGGAAACTCTCCTTCTGATGGTGAGGGGAACACACACGCGCGATGTCAGCCGCAGACCGTATTGCTCATGACCGGTCTCAACTGCTGACAACACCATTGATAATGCAACGAACCGCCATGCAAAAACGCTATTCCGGACGTGCAGCTCTGCGTTTGATGCAGCGCGCTACGGTCACAGCCCAGCTGGGTAGTTGGGTGGCAAACCGCAATCGAACGATCAGCAAAACGGAAGATGGGACGCGAGCCGTGAAGCGCGCGTCCCGTCTTGGTCAACTCAAAGTCAATGTTCTGACGCTACGCAGCGCTGCGATCGAAGCTCATCGCATCATCGCGAGCATTGTTCGCCGCCATGCCGCCGAACGCAACTTGAGCGGGCCCCGCAAACCGCGTGGCATGGGCCACGTCATGCAGCGACGGCTGACCGTGCGCGTCAGCGGCATTCTGGTTTGCAGCAGCACGGCGCAAGTCCGTAAACGAAACGCCGGCAAACATAGACAGAAGCGCTCTCGGCAATAGGGGCGGCATGTTGAGAATCCTTTGGATCGCGCGCATGGGGTCGATTCGACCGCGCGCCTGACATGTTGGGATTTATGCCGACGCCGCTTCCCCCGGTAGCCTCGAAACTGCAGCCCTGCGATGCGGGACCAACAGCGCGCAACCGCCGCGGGCTGCGCCATGTTTTCGTAACAATCTGCAAAGCTTGGGACATATCCCGCCAGACCGGGACGCCCGCCGGGCCGGGGAAAATGAAGGATTGCCGCGCGGATAACGCCTGGGAATCACACGACACGCGGCCCCGGGGCCGCTATAGAGGGACCCACTTTCCCGGCACCTTCAAGGCTTGCGAATGACCTCGAACACTGACGCCTCAACCTCCGCCATCACCCCTGAAATGATTGCGAGCCACGGTTTCAAAGGCGACGAGTATGCGCGCCTTCTGAAAATCATCGGCCGCGAGCCGCGCATCTGCGAGCTCGGCATCTTTTCCGTCATGTGGTCGGAGCACTGCTCGTACAAATCGAGCCGCGTGTGGTTGAAGACGTTGCCAACGTCTGGCCCGCTCGTCATCCAAGGTCCTGGCGAAAATGCCGGCGTTGTCGACCTCGGTGACGGCGACGCCGCCATCTTCAAAATGGAAAGCCATAACCACCCCTCCTACATCGAACCGTTTCAGGGTGCGGCGACCGGCGTCGGCGGCATCATGCGCGACGTGTTCACCATGGGCGCGCGTCCTGTCGCCAATTTGAATGCGCTGCGCTTCGGCGATCCGTCTCATCCCAAAACGCGGCGTCTCGTCGATGGCGTGGTCGCGGGCATTTCCCACTACGGCAACTGCACCGGCGTGCCGACCATCGGCGGCGAAACCAACTTCGACGTTGGCTACAACAACAACATCCTGGTCAACGCCATGTGCGTCGGCCTCGCGCGAACCGACAAGATCTTTTACTCGGCTGCAAAAGGCGTCGGGCTTCCGGTTGTCTACGTCGGCTCGAAAACCGGCCGCGACGGCATTCATGGCGCCACGATGGCGTCCGCGGAGTTCGATGAGAAATCCGACGAGAAGCGCCCGACGGTTCAAGTCGGCGACCCGTTCACCGAAAAGCTGCTGATCGAAGCGTGCCTGGAATTGATGGCGACCGATTCAATCATCGCCATTCAGGATATGGGGGCGGCCGGTCTCACGTCATCGACGTCGGAAATGGCCGACAAGGGCGGCGTCGGCATCGATCTCAATCTCGATGCCGTGCCGCAGCGCGAACCCAACATGACGGCCTACGAGATGATGCTCTCGGAAAGTCAAGAGCGCATGCTCGTCATCCTGAAGCCCGGCCGCGAGCCCGAGGCCGAGGCGATCTTCAAAAAGTGGGGCCTCGACTTCGCGGTCATCGGCATCACGACGGACACCGGCCGCATGGTCGTCACGCACAAGGGCCACATCGAAGCCGATCTGCCGGTGCCGGTGCTGGCGAATTCCGCACCGATGTACGAGCGGCCGTGGCTCTATCCGACGCTGCAAGCGCCCATTCTGCCCGAGTGGGTCAAAGCGCCGGACGGCATCATGGCTGCGCTCAAAACCCTGATGGCGACGCCTGCGCTGTGTTCGCGCCGCTGGATCTGGCAGCAGTACGATCACATGGTGATGGGCGACACGGTCGGCCGCCCTGGCGGCGATGCCGGCGTCGTGCGCATTCACGGCACCAAAAAAGGGCTGGCCGTCACCTGCGATTGCACGCCCCGCTATGTCGCCGCCGACCCGGAAATGGGCACCAAGCAGGCGGTCGTTGAAACCTATCGCAATCTCATCGCGGTCGGCGCGGACCCGATCGCCATCACCGACAACATGAATTTCGCCAACCCCGAACGGCCCGAAATCATGGGCCAGTTTGTGGCCAGCGTGAAGGGCATGGGGGAAGCCTGCCGCGTGCTCGACTACCCGGTCGTGTCCGGCAACGTGTCGCTCTACAACGAGACCAACGGCGTAGGCATTCCGCCGACACCGGCGATTGGCGGCGTCGGTCTGGTGCCGGACACTGCAAAAATTGCCGACATCGCCTTGAAGCGCGACGGCGACGTGCTGATCGTCATCGGCCAGGAGCGCGGCTGGCTTGGCCAATCGCTCTATCAGCAGATGGTAATGGACAAGCTGGAAGGTGCGCCGCCGCCGGTCGATCTCGCTGACGAGCTCAAGGCCGGACGTTTGGTGCGCGCGCTGATCCGCGACGCGAAGGTGTCCGCCGTGCACGATTGCGCCGATGGCGGGTTGCTGGTCGCCATCGCGGAGATGGCCTTGTCAGGTGACAAAGGCGTCGAACTGTTTCCCTACGAAGGCAAACTGCCGGCCCACGCCGCCTGGTTCGGCGAAGACCAAGGCCGGTATGTGCTGTCCGTGTCGCCGGAGTTGGCGGAGGAAACCCTCGAGCGGTCGCGGCTGCTCGCACTGCCCGCGCGGATTATTGGACGCGTGGGGGGAACGGCGATGTCGCTGAAGGGCGACGAAGATCCGTTTCCGCTGCGCTCACTTCGCGAGATCCACGAAGCGTGGCTGCCGGGGTTTATGGGGTGAGGGTGAACCGAGAATCATCTCTAACCCCAACGCACCAAAGCAGAAAGCGATGAAGGGTAAAGCCAAATTGACCGCCGATGGCAAGCGAGCGATCGCGAAGTCAATCAAGGCAGTGCCAGGCACCGAGTATCAGGGACTAGTTCTGAACCTGCAAGCGAACGGGCCCAATGCCAGGCACCGGACGTGCAAAGGTGCCTGGCATCAGGCCACTGTGTCGATTGCTTCGCGACCGTTCGAGCCCTGGTGCCCGGCACCGCCTGCCCGCTCAGCACTTGGGGAAGTAGTGCGCCGACTTTGACGGCAGTGCCGACCCATGCGGCGTACACCGGTTCGCAAGAGGGCGAACGCTGTACGCCCTACGCACCGAAGCGAGCTGTCAGAGCCTCATGGAGCGCATGAGCGGCGTTTGCGGCAGCAAACGAGACCGGGTGTTTGCCGGGCTCGCCTGCGGGGCTTCGCACTTCGCCAGTTTTGCCGCACACTGCGTGTCTCGTTTGCGCGAGGCGACCAGTGTCATTGCGTGCAACCCAATCTCCGAGATCTTGGCTTGGCCTTCCTCTTGCCGGTAGAGGTAACCATCCGCTTTTGCCCAACCCGACAAGACCATCGCACGAGCAACATCAACTCCGTTCGCGTGGCAGGTGGCGAGGTAGCGGTTGTGGCTCATCTTCGGTTTGCCGAAGTAATCCCGATCGATCTCGCACTTCAATTCGGCACCGGAAACAAGCTTCTTGAGCTCGTCAAGAGCCAACCCGAAGCAAGCCACCTTTTTTCCGTCTTTGGTGCAAGTCTCATCTCGCTCGGCAGCATCAATTCCGTCGAGCCTAATCTTGTGAATACCAAGCCAGAGCGTGTCGCCATCAACCACTTCCCCTCTGCCCGTAAAAACGATCTGAGGCTGTTCGACCGCAACCTGCCCGTTCGACTCTGCAACTCTTGCTTGAACGGAGAGGCTCGAAAACACAATGAGCCCTGCCAATAAGAGACGGTTCGACATGAAGATTCTCCGGGTTTGGGACCAGTCTGCGAGTTCGGATATTAGTAAGACGATTGGGTAACCAAAATCCGTCGCTCTAGCCGCTGGCGCTGCACAGGGTATGCAATTCCCTCCTCTTTCCCGTCATGGCCGCGTCGCGGAGCGACCGGAGCGCCGCGACGGCAGGCCGGGACCCAGTCAAGAGTCAACGGGAAAAGAAGAAGGCCGCTTGCTCGCTCCCTCATCTCACCAGGCATCAGCTTGACTGGGCCCCGGCCGTCATGACGAAGTCATGCTACGCATGAATGCCGGGGTGACGGTGTTGTGAGAGTCGCGGGCGATGCGGTGCCTGGCATCAGGCCACCGGTTGACGAGAACGCGTCAGAATGCGCGAGCCTACTGCCTACTGCCCACCCCAACCCCCTCAAGTCGCATCCAAACTTCGACTATTGGCGGCGTTGGCCAAGAGACCGCAACTGCGGTATCATCTATCGCAGTGCAATATGACCAGCGCCCTGGTGCCGCAAACAACCCGCGGTTTGATAGGCCTTTCGGAGACGACCAGCCATGAACGTACGCGACAAGGCTCCCGAAACGGAGGCGATACTCCCCGCTGCCACGTTGACCTTTGGTGGCAAAACAACAGACATGCCCGTGCGCCATGGCACCATTGGCCCCTCGGTCATGGACATCAGCCGCCTGCATAAGGACACGGGGTGCTTTTCCTACGACCCGGGTTTCACCTCGACAGCGAACTGCGCCTCGAACATCACCTACATCGACGGCGACAAGGGCGAGCTCTTGTATCGCGGCTATCCCATCGAACAGCTGGCCGAGAACTCCAACTTTCTCGCCACGTGCTTTCTGCTGTTGAACGGCGAGTTGCCGACCAACGACCAGTTCAAGGACTTCCGCCGGACCATCACGCAGCACACGATGGTGCACGAGCAGATGACGCGGTTTTTCACCGGTTTCCGCCGTGACGCGCATCCCATGGCCGTCATGGTCGGCGTCGTCGGCGCGCTGTCGGCGTTTTATCACGACTCAACCGACATCAATAATCCCGAGCATCGCGTCATCGCAACGAACCGCATGATCGCCAAGATGCCGACGATCGCGTCGATGGCCTACAAGTATTCGATCGGCCAGCCCTTCATCTACCCGCGCAACGATCTCGACTACACCTCCAACTTCCTGCAGATGTGCTTTGCCATTCCGTGTGAGCCCTACATGGTCAATCCGGTCGTGGCGCGCGCGCTCGATCGCATCTTCATCCTGCATGCCGACCATGAGCAGAATGCATCCACCTCAACGGTGCGGCTGGCGGGCTCATCGGGCGCCAATCCGTTTGCGTGCATCGCAGCGGGTATCGCCTGCTTGTGGGGCCCGGCGCATGGCGGCGCCAACGAAGCCGCTCTCAACATGCTGCAGGAAATCGGGACAGTCGATCGCATCCCCGAGTACATCGCCAAGGCGAAGGACAAGACCTCCGGTTTCCGGCTGATGGGCTTTGGCCATCGCGTCTATAAAAACTACGATCCGCGCGCCAAGGTGATGCAGAAGACGTGTCACGAGGTGCTCGATGCGCTCGAGAAGCACAACGATCCACTGCTGAAAGTCGCGATGGAACTGGAGCGCATTGCGCTGCAGGACGAATACTTCATTGAAAAGAAGCTCTATCCCAACATCGATTTCTATTCTGGCATCACGTTGAAGGCGATGGGCTTCCCCGTCGATATGTTCACGGTGCTGTTCGCGGTGGCGCGCACCGTCGGCTGGATCGCGCAGTGGAAGGAAATGATCGAGGATCCTGAACAGCGCATCGGCCGTCCGCGGCAGTTGTACGTCGGCCACGAGCGGCGCGAATTCCCGTCGGTTTGACCCTGTTGCGTCAGCGGACCTGACGTCCACTCCCGGCGAGTTGCAGAATAATATCCGCAGCCCGCTCGCTGGGCGTATCATCCGCGACGCGGACGCGCTCGAGAACCTTGCCCAACCCCACGCACTGGCGAGTGCGCTCCGGCGTATCTGACAGCAGCGGCAGCACAGCCGCTGCGAGTTTTTCACCCGTGCAGTTTTCTTGGAGGAGTTCGGGATAAATATTCTCACCCGCGACGAGGTTGGCCAGAACGATCGATGGCACCTTCAGCATAAAGCGAAACTTGAGCATCACCTGATCGACCATGTAGGCCACGACGGCGGGCGTGCCACAGATGCCGAGTTCCAGCGTCACCGTGCCTGAGGCCGCCAGCGCCGCATCTGCCAGCCGGAAGGCGCGAAACTTGTCATCATCGCCCTCGATAAAATGCACCCGGCACGGCCACTGCGACACAGCCTTTTCAATCAACGGCCGGACCGAGGGCACTACGGGCAGAACGACCTGCAGCCCCGGAACGGTCTCGGTCAAAATGCGCACCGCATCGCTAAACGGACCGATAAGCCGAGTGACTTCATTCACCCGGCTGCCAGGCAGGACGACGAGCACGGGACGGTTCTCATCAAGGGCGAATTTGACAGCAAGATCCTTTGGATCGAGTGCAGCGATCCACTCCAAACGCTCGCTGAGCGGGTGGCCTGTATACGTACACGGCGGTCCGCCCAGCCGATGATGGGCTTCGACCTCAAACGGCAGCAGTGCCAACACATGATCGATATAGTGGCGCATCTTGCGCGCGCGGCCCGGCCGCCAGGCCCACACGCTCGGCGACACATAGTCGATGATGGGAATTGACGGTCTGGCGCGGCGAATGCGCTTGGCAACCGGATGAGTGAACTCAGGGCTATCGATGATGATCACCGCATCGGGCTCTGCCGCAATGCCGGCTCGCACGGTGCCATAGACGCGCTTCACGATCCGCGGCAGACGCGGCAAGATCGAGAGGGGACCCATGACCGCCACTTCGTGCAAGGGAAACTGCGAGATCAGTCCCTCGCGCTCCATCGCCTCGCCGCCCACGCCGAGATAGCGAACACGCCCGCGCAATCGGCGATTTAGCTCCGCCATCAGCTTGCCGCCCAGCACATCGCCGGAGTGCTCGCCCGCGACGATGAAGAAACGGTACTCCCGCATAGCAGACGGCACACGTCCCGGTGGTGTCGCGGAAGTTCTGGATGTCTCACTTGCTGCCATGCTTGCCTGCGCTCACCCAAGGGGCTTGAACGGCCACAATGCCCCGCTCTTTCGCCGCAACCAAATGACTGGCTGGTAGACCGTGATCGCCCACTGCCAAAATAGAAAGCCCAGCGCCAGCGCACGCCTTGATCTCCTCAATCGACACCGCAGTGGCGCCTGTTGCAGCGAACGCTCCCCGCCGTTTGCGTGACGTCGCTCGGCCCCATTGGCGCAACCGGCTTGCCCGCTCAAGACATGTGGTGCGGCCTTCACCCGCTTCGATGGCCAAGACGTGGCCGCGAACCGCGACCACTCCGGTACTGTCGACATCGGGCGAGAGCACGGCCCCAACGTGGATCGCCAATTCCGCATCGGCAAGATCATGCTTCGAGGGACGGCCCTCAATTGCTGTCACGCGCTGCATAGAAGGGACTTTCCCAACGTCTGACGGCTGGCACGCATGATCGACCCCGGCAACAAAAATCCCGGCATCATCTGCGAGACGGATCAATTCTGCGCGCTCCGCTGCCAGTGTGGCGCCGGCTTCGACGACCACGCCTTGTAACCGTGCCGCAACAACGCGGCTGACCGTATCAGGGCCGATGGCTGGCATATCGATGCGGCGCTCCTGCCCAGGTTTGGGGCACTTGATGAGGATGCCTTGCAGCGCAGGTGTGTCAGGCTCGCGACTGTTGGCCAAGCGCTCCAGCATCCCATCCGTGCCTTCGGCGGCCTCGATGGCGATCACGCGGCCGTTGCAGACGACCACAGCCTGTCCGATGTCGAATGGGCCCAGCCGGCGGATGATGTCAAAGCCCAGCGCAATATCGGGACCGAGCCCGGCCGGCAGTGCGTTCGCACCCAAAGGTCCGCGCGACACCACAAGTTCAGGCGCAACGTCGGCCGGGCCGACGACCTGCAGACCATGCCCCTCGAAAAAGCGCACCACGCCGCGCAAAACCCCGTCGTCACCGCCTGAAGCGACGATTTTCAGAATGGCGGGCAAGCTGCTGAAAAACCCAAGATCGGTCTTGATGCGGGATAAATCGGGGCGCGTGACCCGCCCGACAATGACCAGCTGCTCGGCACCTGCAGCCCGCAGGGCTTTGAGCATCCGGCCAATTTGGCCCCAGTTCACAACCGTGACGTCAGCTGCCCCAAACGCGGAGGGATCCGCTTCACCATCGAGAGCGACGATATGGACCCGGCCACCATTCGCGCAAACCGAGGCTGCAATTTCGCGCGGCAGTGAACCCCCGCCGGCCAGAATTCCGATGGTGGGTGTGCGCCCCGTCATGGCCGGCCTTTGCTTACGCCTCGGCCGCTTCCCGCGGCGTGCACACCGAACGCTTGCCGCCGGCACGAATGAATTCGACGATCTCCACGACAATCGCGTGATCTTTGAACTCCGTCGCGACGTCTTCAATCCGCTCAAGCAGTGTGCCTTCAGCCGCGAACATCAGCCGGTAGGCGCGCCGCAGGTCATGAATTTCGGCGCGGGAGAAACCGCGCCGCGTCAAGCCGATGATATTTAACCCGGACAAATGGGCCCGGTTGCCAAGAGCCATACCATACGGGATCAAGTCATTCTCCAGGCCAGACATGCCGCCCAGAAACGCATGCGCCCCAACGCGGGCAAACTGGATGACAGCAGCGCCACCGCCGATAATGGCAAAATCGCCGACGTTGCAATGGCCAGCCAGCATGACGTTATTGGAAAAGATCACGTTGTTGCCGACGATGCAGTCGTGGCCGACGTGGCTGTTGGCGAGGAAGGCACACCGGTCGCCGACGCGCGTCACCGAACCCCCGCCTTCGGTGCCTGGGTTCATCGTCACGCCTTCGCGGATGATACACTCTGAGCCGATGGTGAGAGTGGATGGCTCGCCTTTGAACTTTAGATCCTGCGGCTGATGGCCGATGGATGCGAACGGAAAGATGCGCGACCGCGGCCCGATGGTGGTGCTGCCAGCGACCACGGCATGACTGATGAGCTCAACCCCTTCGCCAAGGACAACATTGGGGCCCACCTGGCAAAATGGGCCGATCACGACCCCGTCGCCCAGTTGAGCGCCGGCCTCAACGACAGAGCTGGAATGAACCTTTGCGTCAGCCATTCTTGCCTGCCGCGAACGCTCGCGCATCGGCCGTGTCTGCGAGCATCGCACTGATTTCTGCTTCCGCCACGACTGCCCCCTCAACCCGCGCTTCCCCGTAGAAGCGCCAGACGCGCCCGCGGTTGCGGATTTTACGGACATGGTAGTGCAGCTGATCGCCGGGCAGAACAGGCTTACGGAACTTCGCCTTATCTATCCCCATGAAGTACACGAGTTCGGCCTTGTAGCTCTCACCAAGGCTGTGGACGCACAGAGCGCCGGCAGTTTGAGCCAGTCCTTCGATGATCAGCACGCCTGGCATGACGGGAAACTGCGGGAAGTGGCCCTGGAAGAACGGCTCGTTGATGGTGACATTCTTGACGCCGATGCAGCTCTCGTCGCCGTTCATATCGTACATGCGATCCAGCATCAGGAACGGATAGCGATGCGGCAACAACTTCATGACGCGGGCAATATCCGCAGTCTTGAGCGTTGTCTTTTTCGTGTGGTCGTCCATCGACTGCGATCTCCGTAAGGCACAAAATGGCGCGACGCGCGCGCCGGCCGGCAAGGTTATGTGGCGCCCGTGCCTTGATCATCCTCGCCGGATGGACCCTTGCGCGACGCCAAGCGGGCGAGAGCAGCAAGCTCTCGCGCCCACTGCTTCAGCGGCCGGGCCGGCGTGCCACCGACACTTGCTCCAGCCGGCACATCTTCCTTCGGATGAGATGCGCCTGCGATTTGAGCACCCGTGCCGATCTTGATATGACCGACGGTGCCCGACTGACCGCCCATCACAACGAAATCTCCCAATTCGGTGGATCCTGAGATCCCCGTATGGGCGACGATCACGCAATGACGTCCGATCTGCACGTTGTGCCCGATCTGGACGAGATTATCAATTTTCGTCCCTTCTCCAATGATCGTATCCTTAAGCGCGCCGCGATCTATGGTGGTATTGGCACCGATTTCGACGTCGTCCTGGATCACGACGCGGCCAATTTGGGGGACTTTCAAGTGACCCTCCGGGCTCATGGCGAAGCCGAACCCGTCCTGCCCGACCCGGGCACCTGCATGAATAATGACCCGATCGCCCACCAGTGAGTGGGTCAGCGTCACGCCAGGTCCGATATAACACCCACGGCCGATGGCCACCCGGTAGCCGATGACAGCGCCCGCAGCGATGCGCGTGCCTTCACCGATCATGGCCTCCGGGCCGATGACCGCGCCAGGTTCGACGGCAACGCCCGCCTCAAGCTGGGCTGTGGGGTCAATGGCGAAGCCGGAACTCCCAATCGCCACCTTCGGCTGCATCGCTTCGGGATAGAACAGCTGCAGCGCCAGAGCAAAGCTTCGATAGGGCGCATTCGTCGACAGAGCGATCGTACCGGGCGGTACGCGATCAGCAAGTGCGGCTTGAACGAGGCAGAAACCAGCCTGGGTCTCGGCCAGCTGCGGCAAGTACTTGCGATTGTCGAGAAACGAGATATGGCCGGGTCCGGCATCCGACAGCGCGCGCACGTCCGTGATAATGTTGGACGCCACACTGTCCACGCTGACATCGGCCTGCGCTGCGCGCGCGACGGCCACTACCGGGAATGGTCCTGAGTTCCTGAAAAATCCTGGGTGCTCCATCAGGGACAACCTCTGCCGCGCCGGACACGCGGTCCGCACCACTGATGCGAGCTCAGACCACGCCGCTAGGCTTAGCCCGGCTGCGACCCAAGTGCCAGCACTGACATCTCTGTGGAATTAGAACTTGGTGGATGCGCCAAAGCGGATCTTTTGTTCCTTGTCATAGTCCTCGCTCGACAGCGGCTCTGCGTAATCGACGCGCAGTGGGCCGACGGGCGAATTCCAGAGCAAGCTGGCACCGACAGCGGCGCGAACGGTGCTGTCATCGGCAAGGTTGTTGCCAAGAATATCTTCAGCCCGATCGCCTGCACCAAACAGCGAGCCCGCATCGGCAAAGACCGCTCCACTGATACCCAGGTCTTCCGGGATGAGCGGAATCGGGAACCGGAGTTCCGCGGTCGCGGCCCAAAACGTTTGACCGCCGATCGAGTCGCGAGTCGACAAATCTCGCGGACCATACCCCGCCCGATCAAAGCCGCGCACGGTCTCACCACCCTTGAAATACAGGTCGAGGAGCCGGATGTCGTCGCCGCCCCACCCTTCAATGTGACCGCCGATGACGCGGCCAACGAACGTAATTTTCTCCGTGACGGGATAGTACGCGCGGCCCTCGCCCTGGACGCGCGCATATTGCACGTCGCCACCGAGTCCGGCGAAGTCAGTTGCGAGCTGGAGATAGTAGCCGCTCGTCGGATTCTTGGGATGGTTCCGCTTATCATAAGTCAGCGTCGAACCGACTGATGAGGTCCAGTATACCTCCTCCTGACAGTTAACCGGAGCGTTCGTGTTCGGATTGCCATCGGTGTTCCGAGCGTCTGCGATGTTGGCATCACCGCACGCGTCCTTCACCGCCAGCGATGCGCGGTCTTCTACATCGTAAATCTCATCGCGGGTCAGCGTGTAGCCCGTCTGCATCCAGAGATTCTCAGCCAGCGGGAAACCGATGCGAACGGTGCCACCGGTTTTTCGGCTGCTGAACCCTGAGTCATCCTGCTGGTCGATTTCCTTATGGAACAGATCGAAGCCGGCCGAGATATTGCGATCGAGGAAGCGCGGCTCGGTGAACGACAAGTCAACCTGAGCGCGTTCAAGCGACCCGGCGAGCTTCAACCGAAGGAACTGGCCGTTGCCGAACAGGTTGCGCTCGGTGATGCTGACGTCGCCGATAACGCCTTCTGACGTTGAGTAGCCAGCACCGAACGAAAGTTCACCCGTCGACTGCTCTTCAACTTCGACATCGAGGATCACGCGATCCTGAGCGGACCCAGGGCGGCGCTTGATTTCGGCCGTCTTGAACAGACCCATCGACTGCAGCCGCTTTTTAGCACGGTCAACAAGCAGTGGATTATAGGCGTCGCCCTCAGCCAAGCGGAACTCGCGCCGGATGACGTGATCCTTGGTCCGTCCATTACCAACGATATTGATCCGGTCGATGTAAACGCGCGGACCTTCATCAATGGCGTACACAATCGAGATGGTGCGTGTGGCAACATCGGGGACAGCGCGCGGGCGCACGCGAGCGAATGCAAAACCCTGCTCAGCCGTCGCCAGCGTCAACTTTTCGACGGTCTTGTCGATGTCGGCGCCGTTGTAGATGTCGCCCTGTTCGGTCAGAATTTCCGAGTTGAGTGCGACGGGATCAACGCCCGCGAGCGAGTTCTCAACCGCGACGGACCCGAACGTGTACAGTTCGCCTTCCTCAACCGCGAAGTTGACGACAAAGCCTGACCCATCGCGATCCAAATCAGCGTTGGCCGCTACCACGCGGGCATCTGCATAGCCGTTCTTCAGATAATACTGGCGCAGCAATTCCCGATCGAGGTTCAACCGGTCGGGATCGTAGATGCTGGTGCCCTTGAGGAAGTCAAACCACCCCGACGACGTCGTCGAGATGATGTCGCGCAACTGAGTATCGGAGAACGCCGAGTTGCCGGTGAAGTTGATGCCCTTGACCTTGGTCGCACCGCCCTCGGTGATTTCAAACACGAGATTGACGCGGCTCTGTTCAAGCTCAATGATCTTCGGCTCGACCGCAGCCGCGTAGCGGCCTTGGCGCGTGTAGACGTCGAGGATGCGCTGGACGTCCGCCTGAACCCTCGCGCGTGTGTAGACGGAGCGCGGCTTGAGCTGAACTTCGGCGCGCAACGTGTCTGTATCGACCTCGCTGTTGCCTTCGAACGCAACCTGATTGATGACCGCATTCTCAACGACAGTTACAACGGCGGCTGACCCCACCTGATCAATGCTGACGTCGGAAAACAAGCCTGTCGAGAACAGCGCCTTGAGTGACGCATCGACCTTGCCGGCATCATAGCTGTCACCGGTCGAAAACTGAAGATACGACCGCACCGTTTCGGCTTCGACGCGGCGGTTGCCCTCGACGCGGATCTCGCGAATGACACTCTGCGCATGCGCAGCTGTTACGCCGCCAGCCAACCCGTCAAAACCCTGCACCGGCGCACAGAGCGCAGCAGCGACAAGACCCAGCAGGCCGCAAAGCGACCTGATCCGGAAACCAGCCATACGCGGATCAGCCGTCATGCTCGGTGCATTCCCCCTGCGCGACGCACACCTGCCCAAAGCAGAAATGCACGCCCCGGTTGTTTTTTGGGCTTCGGACCCTTAACCCCACCCAATTCCGAACTCAAACCACTCAAGTTTGAGCCCGGACAGATCCGAACCAACACGCGACTTTTAACGATTCAGTAAGAGCTGTGGAAGTGGCAAGATTACGTCACCGGCCAGCTTTCTATCCGGCCCCGACGATCCACCTCTTGAGTATTGGTAAGTCATTGAAAGTAGCGAAGACCATGAGGCCTAAGACCAGCGCCATTCCGATTCGATACCCAATCTCCTGGGTCCGTTCGCTGAGTGGCTTACGGCGTACAGCTTCTATGGCGTAGAACATCAAATGACCGCCGTCCAATAGCGGTATAGGGAACAGATTGATCAGCCCAACACTGACCGAGATAAAGGCGATCAGGTGGATCAAGTATTCAAGCCCCCGCTGCGCGACTTGCCCGGCAATATCAGCAATCCGGATTGGCCCACCCAACTGGTCGCCGCTTTGCTTGCGCATCACGACATCGCCCAAGTAGCCGAGCGTGCTGGTGACGATGAATTTTGTTCTTTCGACAGCCAAACCAAAGGCTTCCAGTGGCCCCGGCTGGTGGACTTTGATCGCATCCGCCGTCGCTGTTCGCTTGACGCCAATCACGACCGTCGACTGTTTGTCGCCCCGGTCATCGATTTGCTCGCGCACTTCGGGCGTGATCGATAGATCGAGCGTCTCATCCGCTCGCTGAACTTTGAACCTGAGCGGGTTTCCAACGTTCACAGCGACAATTTGCTGAAGTTTTTCAAAGCCGGTGACCGTTCGGCCGTCAATCGACAGAACCACGTCTCCAGGTTGAAGTCCCGCACGCTCCGCAGGACTGCCGGGCACCACACCATCGACGCGCGCGTCCGTCGAATGCACGCCGTGGTACATGAACCAGAACGTGAAAATAAAGAGCGCAAGCAAGAAGTTGGCTATGGGTCCTGCGGCCACGACCGCAGACTTCTGCAAGAGGGTCTTATGATGGAATGAGCCCTCGCGCTCTGCCGGGGTCATATTCTCAAAGGCGTCACGCGACGGTGTACTTGCCGCGCCTTCGTCGTCGATGAACTTGACGTAGCCGCCCAAAGGTATCCACGCGACCCGCCACCGGGTGCCATAGCTGTCATTGAACCCGAAGATTTCTTTGCCAAAACCGATGGAGAATGTTTTCACGGCCACGCCGCACCAGCGGGCCACCAGAAAATGTCCCAACTCGTGGATGAAGACCACGACGGTCAGCACGAACAGGAATGGCAGGGCGATCATTACCCCATTCCATATGCTCCCCAGTAGACCTTCCATTCCAATCCTCCAGATTACGGCTGTGCCGGGTCGCGACACACCAGGCGGAACTCAATCTGCCGCAGGTGTCTAGACTGTGGTCAACAACGAACGAGCCAATGCGCGCCCTTCGCGGTCCGCCGCAAGAACGTCGTCGAGCGCCCCTTGAGACCGGATATGGCCCAGCGCGTCAGCCCGTTCAATACATGACTCGACGAGTGTCGCGATATCGAGGAATCCGATTTTGCGATCCAAGAACGCTGCGACTGCTATTTCGTTGGCCGCATTTAGGATCGCGGGCGCCGTACCGCCACACTTGAGAGCGGCCTTGGCGATCCCCAGCGCGGGAAAGCGAGTGTCGTCTACGGCCTCAAAACTCAACTGCCCCAGCGCCACCAAATCCAGGCGCGCAGTTGGAGCTTGCATGCGGGCTGGCCACGCGAGTGCCAGCGAGATCGGCGTTCTCATATCCGGGCTGCCCATTTGGGCGAGAACGGACCCGTCAACGTAGTGGACGAGGCAATGGATAATGGACTGCGGATGCACAATCGCGCCCAATTGCTCAGCTTCGACTGGAAACAGGTGATAGGCTTCGATCAATTCGAGACCCTTATTCATCAAGGTCGCGGAATCGATCGTGATCTTAGCTCCCATCGACCAGTTGGGATGACGAAGTGCTTCCTCCGGTGTCGCTGCCCTCAGGCGCTCCAAGGGCCAGGTGCGAAACGGACCGCCTGACGCTGTCAGCACGATTTTCTCGATTGAGCAGGGCTCGGCACCGGCGAGAGCTTGAAACGCCGCTGAATGCTCGCTGTCGACGGGCAGCAGTTCCGCACCCGACGATCTGATCTCTTGCAGGAAAATCTCGCCCGCCGAGACGAGGCATTCCTTGTTGGCCAACGCGACGCGGCGGCCCTGCCGTGCGGCCGCAAAGGTCGGCCGCAGCCCAGCAGCCCCGACAATGGCGGCCATGACGCAGTCGGCTGGCATCGCGGCAGCGAAGACGAGTGCGTCTTCGCCGGCTTCCGCGCGGATTCCGCTGCCGGACAAATGCTGTTTCAACTCCTGGTAATGGGCCGGGTCGCCAATGACCGCGCAGTCGGCACTGTGTTTGATCGCCAGTTGGGCAAGCTTGGCCGCATTCGACTGTCCAGTGACCGCCACGATTTTGAAGCGTTCGGGGGACCGCCCGACAAGGTCGAGAGTGCTTTCGCCGATGGACCCCGTTGCACCTAGGATGCTCAAGGTCTGTGGGGCGTCAACGCCCGGACCGGATCGCGATGTCACAACAGAGCTACTCATGCTTCACGTGCCATAGAGCAGGGCAGTGGCGGGAGCGTGCGGGTTGATGGCGAGAGCAATGAGGGCGGCCGCAATGGCCGCGAAAATGAGACCATCGACTCTGTCCATAACGCCCCCGTGCCCCGGGATGAGGGCACTGGCATCCTTAACACCAAATGCCCGCTTGAGTGCAGATTCGGTCAGATCGCCCGCTTGCGACACCACGCCAAGCGTTGTCCCAGTGATGACCAGAGGCATGACCGGCGCGCTTGAATAGTGCGCGAACACCGCTGATGCGGCCGCACCTGCCGCAACGCCGCCGATCAGTCCTGCCCACGTCTTGTTGGGTGAGATCAGAGGGGCCAGTTTCGGTCCCCCGATCGACCGGCCAAAAATGTAGCCGCCCGTGTCGGTTGCCGCGACGGCGGTGAGAACGAACAGCACGGCCAATAGCCCGTCTGGAGCGTCAGTACGCAGCCACAATAGCGCGACGGCCGGCAGTCCCGCGTAAACGACGCCAGCAGCTGACAGCATGGGCCGCTCGCCGGCCGTCAGCAAACCCACGAGAATGGTTCCGGCACCGATCGCGGCAACAGCCAGCCCAGCGAGACCCATGGCTCCAAGACACAGCGCTACGGCGACGGCCGCGGCATGAACCAAGAGCCCCAAATCGAAATCTGACCGGCGTACGATCCGCGCCCATTCCCAGCTGACCACCAGCGCGACCACCAGCAACAGCGCTCCAAATGGCAAACTGCCCGCATAGAGAACGGCAACGACCAGAGCCGCGAGTACAATCCCTGAAATGAGCCGCATGCTCAGATCGGAAGGTCCCGGAGCACCAGAACCCGGGGGCGCGTCCGTCTCGGGAGCGTCCTCTGGCATCGCGATCCTCACGCGCTGGTGCGTTTGGTAAGCCCGCCAAACCGGCGTTCGCGCGCGCGGAACTCGCCGATCGCCTGCTCCATCATGTCACGGCCAAAGTCCGGCCAATACGCGTCGAGGAACACGAACTCCGTATAGGCGGTCTGCCACAACAGGAAGTTCGACAGCCGCATTTCTCCACTGGTGCGGATCAGAAGATCAGGATCTGGAACATCGGCTGTATCAAGCGCTGCACCCAGCGCTTCCGGCGTGACGTCATCGGGCGATAACCGTCCAGCCGCGACCTCGCACGCCAAGTGCCGCGCGGCTTTTGCAATTTCAGCGCGCGACCCGTAGTTGAACGCAACGACGAGAGTGAGTGCTGTATTGTGGGACGTGAGTTCAACGGCCTCATCGATCAGAACGAGAAGCTCTGAATCGACCCGGTTGCGCTCACCGATCATCAAGATCTTCACGTTCGACTGATGCAGATCGGCGAGGTCCCCCTTGATGAACCGCTTCATCAACCCCATCAGATCGTCGACCTCATCGGCCGGGCGCGCCCAGTTTTCCGACGAAAAACTGTAGATCGTGAGATAGGAAATCCCCAGTTCGATGGCCGCCCGGACAGTACGGCGCACGGCTTCGACACCCTGGCGGTGGCCCAGTGCGCGCGGCAAACCGCGTTCGGCCGCCCAGCGCCCGTTGCCATCCATGATGATCGCCACGTGCCGCGGACTACTGTCACGGGCGCGATCAACGTCGGAAAATCTCATCGGCTCGGCCACGTCTGTTCGGCGCCCCACTTGAGATGTCAGTTCAGTTGCTCCGGATAATTTGACGCGCGATCATTGAGCCTCAAACTTTCTGTATCTCGGTCTCTTTCGATGCCAGCATCTGATCAATCTCCTTGATCAATTTGTCTGTCAGCTCCTGAACCTTGGTCGAATTCTTTTTGTGATCGTCTTCACCCATTTTACCATCCTTCTCGAGTTTTTTGAGAAGGTCCATGCCGTCGCGGCGGACATTGCGAACGGCAATGCGATGGCTCTCGGCGTACTTGTGGGCTTGCTTGACGAGTTCAGTCCGCCGGTCGGCTGTCGGTGCGGGGATCGGCAAACGGATCATGGTGCCATCGACCACTGGGTTCACGCCAAGGTTGGCTTCGCGAAGCGCCTTGTCGACGACTTGCACGTTGCCGCGATCCCAGACTTGCACACTGATCATGCGCGGCTCGGGCACGGTGACCGTGGCGACCTGATTGAGCGGCATTTTTGAGCCGTAGACAAGCACCTGGACGGGATCGAGCATCTGAGCGTTGGCCCGGCCCGTGCGCAGACTGGCAAGTTCGCGTTTGAACGCGTCCAGCGAAGCCCGCATCCGGTTTTCGATTTCTTTGATGTCGTATGTGTTTAGCGCCGACATTGCCGTTTCCTTACTGGCCGTTCAATAGAGGCGCGCATCGTGCACGAGCCTCTTCCACGCATCATGGCCGGCATGCGGCTCACGACAGTCATCCCTCGATCACCGTGGCGCGGGCCTCTCCCTTTAGCACTTTCAGGAGGTTACCGGCCTCCTCGATCGAGAATACAATTACCGGAAGCCGGTTGTCGCGAGCAAGGGCGATTGCAGCCCCGTCCATGACCTTCAGATCGCGTGACAGAACCTCGGAATGGGTGAGTTTCTCAAATCTGCGCGCGGACGGGTCTTTTTTGGGATCGGCGCTGTACACGCCGTCCACTTGCGTCGCTTTGGCGACGGCATCGCAGTTCATTTCGACAGCACGCAGCGTTGCGGCCGTGTCTGTTGTGAAAAACGGGTTGCCGGTGCCGGCGGCAAAGATCACAACGCGGCCCTTGTCCAGATGCTGCAGGGCACGCGGCCGCACATAACTCTCGCATACGGTCGGCATCGGGATCGCGGACATCACGCGGGCGGGGATCTTCTGGTGGTCCAGAGCGTTCTGGAAGGCGAGGGCATTCATGACGGTCGCAAGCATTCCCATGTAATCGCCGGTGGCGCGATCCATGCCCTTAGCAGCGCCTTGAATGCCGCGGAAGATGTTGCCACCACCGACGACAACGGCAATTTCTGCGCCTTCCCGCACGGCCGCGCCTATATCCGCCGCTAAGCGATCGACGACCGCCATATCGATGCCGTAGGCGCCCGTTCCCATCAGCGCTTCGCCGGAGAGCTTCACGAGCAATCGCTTGTATTTGAGGCCCGGTCCAGCGGACGCCATCTTCGCCGTCTCCTTCACCCGAATCTGGGCGAGCCTAACAGAAAAGCGGCCAGTCGAGCGTTCGACCAGCCGCTTCGATGCTAACCGCTTGAATTTACGACTTCTTGGCAGGCTTGTTCGGGTCCTTCTTAAGGACCCCAACTCCACCGGCGGCGTCGTCCGGCTTCTTGCCGGCTGCGTCGTCAATCGTCTTGGCAACTTCAGCGGCGAAGTCTTCGGACTTTTTCTCGATGCCCTCGCCGAGTTCAAAGCGCAGGAAGCCCGCGAGCTTGATTGGACCGCCAACCTTGGCTTCTGCTTCCTTCACGGCCTGGGCCACGGACTTGGCATTGTCGTGAATATAGGCCTGATCGACGAGGCAATATTCCTTGGCATAGCTCTTCATGCCGCCAGCGATGATCTTGTCCATCATCTCGGGCTTTTTACCCTTGTTCTTGTCTTCGAGGATCGCCTTCTCGCGTGCCAATGTGCCGGCATCAACGCTGTCGAGGTCGAGGGCCACGGGCCGCGCCGCAGCCACGTGCATTGCAATCATCTTGCCTAACGTGCTCAGCTCATCAGAATTCTTGCCAGCGCTTTCGAGCGCAACGAGAACACCAATCTTGCCCAATCCGGCCTTAACCGCACCGTGCATGTAAGACGAGACAACGCCGTCCTTCACACTCAGCGTTGCGGTACGCCGCACGCTCATGTTCTCACCAATCTTGGCGACGAGATTCTGGACGTGGGTTTCGACGTTGACCTTGAGACCCGGAAACGTCGTTGCAAGCAACTTGGCGAGATCGTTTTCAGCAGCCGCCGACACTGAAGCGATCTTCGCCACCAAATCCTGGAACTCTTCGTTGCGGGCAACGAAGTCGGTTTCCGAATTGACTTCGACAACTGCGCCGGATTTGCCCGATGCCGTCACGCCGATCAACCCGTCGGCTGCAATGCGGCCGGCCTTCTTGGCGGCCTTCGACAGGCCCTTCTTGCGCAACAGATCGACAGCGGCTTCGATGTCGCCTTTGGTTTCATCGAGCGCGGTCTTGCAGTCCATCATGCCTGCGCCGGTCTTATCGCGCAGTTCTTTCACCATTGCGGCGGTCGTCGTGGTCATTGAGACCTCATATGCTGGCGCGCGCCGCAACAAGGCGGGCGCGGGTTTAAAACCAAGTCACTGGGCGTGAAGGGAGCCCCGGAAGGGGTTCCCGGTCGGTGCGTTAGACGGCAGCGGCGTCGACAAGCTTCTTGGCTTGCGCAACCCACTCTTCCTTGGCGATCTGGCCCTTGAGACGCAGCAGAAGATCCAGCGCCTTCACGTTATCGGCATCGAGGTCGGCAATCTGCCAGAAGTGGAACACGCCCGCATCGTTGAGGCGCAATTCGATCTTCGGGTTGATGCCTGTGATGCGTTTCAGGTCATCGGCTTCACCGCGTGCCGCGTCGATGCCCTTGAATTTGACAGGGATCGCTTCGACCGGCGGATTTTCAGAAGCGCCAACGTCAACACCCGACGAGCCTTGCGAGCGTTCCAAACCGTCAAGAGCAGCGCGGGCGACGAGATCACAGTAAAACGCAATGGCGCGGCCAGCGTCGTCGTTGCCGGGAACGGGGAAGTCGATGCCATCGGGATCGCAGTTGGTGTCGACAATTGCAACAATAGGAATGCCGAGCTTACGGGCTTCCTGAATGGCGATCGCTTCCTTGTTCGTGTCGATGACGAACAGCAGGTCGGGCACGCCGCCCATGTCCTTGATGCCACCCAGCGCTTGGTTGAGCTTGTCGCGCTCGCGCTGAATGTTGAGGATTTCTTTCTTGGTGCGGCCCTGGGGGTCGGCGAGGATGTCGTCGAACTGGCGCAAGCGGCGGATCGACTGCGACACCGTTTTCCAGTTGGTTAGCGTACCGCCGAGCCAACGGTGGTTGATAAAGTACTGAGCCGAGCGCTTGGCCGCGTCTGCAATGCCTTCAGAGGCCTGACGCTTCGTCGCCACGAACAGCACGCGGCCGCCGTTGGCCACCGTATCCGACACCTTGGTCAGGGCCTGGTGCAGCATTGGCGTTGTCTGGGTCAGATCCAGGATGTGAATATTGTTGCGCGAGCCGTAGATAAACGGCTGCATCTTCGGATTCCAGCGATGTGATTGGTGACCGAAGTGAACGCCAGCTTCCAAAAGCTGACGCATATTGAAGGCGGGAACTGCCATCGAAAACGTCCTTTTTTCCGGTTAGACCTCCGCGGACCTTGAGAAGACGGCCGCAACATTCTGCTTACGCGCCAATTTGGCGCGCCGCTAAGGTTGCATGTCGTCCACCGGAGCGCTGGCGGGGCTTTTAATCCGCCGGGCGCGTAGTTCCGCGTGTGAGATGGGCGGGTTATGACGGAACTCAACCGGGAAGGCAAGCGTCAGGGTTGACGCTGATCCAGGGCCGCCTGCGTGGCAAACAGCGCCAGCCGGTAGGGACTTAGAAGTGCAAACCGGCTGGCTTGCAGGCGGCCGAGAAGGACGCGACGGAACGATGGGCACGCCTCAAACGCCGGGTAAACAGGATTAAGGTAGGCGATCCAAATCGGGCGTGGAATGTCGCGGGCGCTTCGTTCGATGGCCGCAGCGACGCGGTCAATGACCGGAGGACCAAACGGATTGAACAAGAACACCACGGCAGGGTCGTTCGGCAGGGGAAACCCAACGGCGTCCTCACAGAACATCCGCACGCGGCCGTTTCTGCGACGGGCGGGCGGCAAACTTTGAACATTGGCCTCAGCCATGGCCGCCAGCTGCGGCGCGAACTCGACGCCTTCGACACGGGCATAAGGCTGCATGGCAGCCGACAATACGGCCCGGCCCTTCCCGGCCCCCAAATCAACGAATGTAAAGCAGCTCTTGTTTGCGGGTAGGGCCTCATGCACCCAATCGAGCACGCGCCAGGGTGTCGGCAGGTAGTGGACGCCCGCTGATTTCGAGGCTCCGTCAAACGACAGGTCTGCAAGATCGACTTTTCCTGTGGTGCGGTCCTCACCCGCGAGACGCCGTGCAAACGCTTCGTGGATCCGGTGTGCCGCGACGACGCGGACGTGGTGAAGACTGCCGGCCGCACCCCGCTCCCGGACGAGACCGGCGACCTTGAGAACGCCGTTTAGCGCCGGTGAATTTGAACGGGTCATCGTGCGATCCTTCAAGGCCCGCAGTGATGTCAGCAAGGGGCGTGCCGGACCGGACGTTGACCTCCGATCAAGTGGCACAATCGTTAAGGCGTGACTGGCAGACAGGCCTGTAATCTTGTGGCCGTGTCCTTGGAGACAATCGCAATGGCGGCGGGCCCTTCGCGGGTCAAGTCTTGCAGCTCAGCGATTCTGGCTTCGGATGCCGCGATACAGCCTGAGGTGCCTTTGTCTGCTCCCTCCCAGACGTGCACGAAGATGCACGACCCGGATTTGGCG
This sequence comes from Hyphomicrobium sp., assembly GCA_031413815.1. Taxonomy (GTDB): domain Bacteria; phylum Pseudomonadota; class Alphaproteobacteria; order Rhizobiales; family Hyphomicrobiaceae; genus JAGVSR01. The sequence continues at coordinate 64,399 of JANOFU010000075.1, forward strand.
GACCCACTCGTCGGATAATCGACGGCAATTCCGCGCTTATAGACGGGGATCGCCCACATGTTCTCACCACGTGTGGACGGACCTGCAGTGGAGCGCGGCACGATCCGGCTGTAATTCGGGGACGATGGCTCATCAACACACACATGCTGGTCTTGCATGAGTTTAAGATGGCCGGGGTGTGGGTTTGGTTCGAACCCGAATGTGGCACCGAGCGCGAAGATGCCGGCCGGCGTGCGCTTGTCGCCTTCCTGTTTGACCGGCTCAGCTGCACGCGCCAGATCACGGAACGTGTGGCCCCAGGCGAGGCCTGCCTTGCCAACAACGGCGGCCTGCGGCGCGCCTTGCCGGATCCAAGCCTGTGCAGGTGATGCCCGCTCAAAGGTCTCCAGCGTTGCGACTGCTGTATCCATCGTCTCAGTCGTGACGACGATCAGCCGCGTCGCGGATGCGAGGATGGGTGGACAAGCCGGACCCCGCGCGCAGGACCCCGCAACCGCAGCAATCAAGACGGCAGCGGTGCATAGAGAAGCCTGCTGGGACAGTGACATTCGCGCGGCGCCTCACGTTTCTTGAACTTCGAGCACGCCCGTCACCGTCGACAAGGGCCCCGCTTGACCTGGCGAAAAATCATAACGGCCCGGCCGCGAAAACTCCAGTTACTGTGGTCACCACCTTTGATTAGGGCCCGGCGAGAAAACTGATCTCAGAGGTATTGATCCACGGTGGCCGCACTATTGCATCCCCGGGATCGGACGGCGTTGTCACGAACACCCGAAGTCTGACTGAAATGGCGAGCAAATGAATGTGGCTCGATTGCCACTAATCCTGACTATTTCAGACGATGTTTACTTTGTGCATTAACTGTGGATAATTCTCGGTTTACTATTTTTCGATCATAAGTCCGCGTATTGGGGGCTCCCATGTTTGCGTATTCATTTCGCGGATTTTTTGCGCGCGCTTTTCTGTTTTCAAAGCGATCAATGACTATCGCCGCATTATCCGCATCGTTCCTATGCACGGGGTGCGTCAGTTTTCTCGATGCCGAATTGAATAATCGCGGCGGGTACTCCGACACAAAGCTCGATAATTACTGGATGATCGCAGATACAAAGCAAATGCGCGCGCTGCGGGCTTATACGCTCATTGGTTCGCTGGCTCGCATGTCGCGCGAGAACTACTACAAGTCCGAACGTAAGCTACTGGCCAACCACGTCAATGTCGCTGTCAACGCGGCGCATGATGCCTACGTGTGCGCATACGCCCGCCCCGGTGATTGCGTCTATTTCGACGAACGGATGGCAGAGCTTGAAATCGCTACCCTCCGTCTTGCCGTCGCCGTCTTTTCCCAACATGAGAACGAGACGCTCTTCAGCGTTATTACGAAGAATTTCAACGATACGATGCCTCTCCTTGAAGGACTCAACACCTTAACCAAGGTGCTTGACGCATTCACTACGTCAGCCCAACTCACGGCAAGCGCTGGAAAACTGGTGCAATCGCTGCTGACCTTTGGGCAGACAGCATATGGCCTGGGACGGCGCGCTGGTGCCCTCTATCGCGACTCCATAGAACTCGAGATGATTGCCGTTCTTGGTTCATTGGATGCGCAATGCTCGTGGGGTAGCAATGAATTTCTGAAACTTGATAGAACAGCCAAGGGCACTGAACTCTTCTACACCGTCGACTCGAAATCCCGGAGTTGGGACGAACGACTGACGTATCAACAATTCTACGGAGAGAACTCAACAGAGACCCAGCCGTGCCGGGCACTTGAATTAGGACTGGAAGCTTGGAACAAGGGATCCGGCGATTTGAGCGCATGGAAGAAATGGCTTGATGCGACTGAATTTGAGTATCGCCAAACGATCATTCCAAACGAACGCGCTTTCATTCAAGCCTCCGATCTAATTTGGAGGGCTTGCGATCAAATAACTGAAGGTGAGGATTCACTAGCAACTTGCCTTGGACACCGGGGCACCAAGGCCACCAATCAGGAGTGCGGGATCACAAAGGATGGGCAATTCTACGTTTCAAAGAAACTGGAGGAACTAGGTGTAAAAACGGGTAGCGAACTTCGAAAAGAGCTTAACGACCTATTCCGTGCCGTGCTGAATTCAGATCAATGCCGCCTAATTCTGTACGCCAAGACGTTTGAAAGTCGGCTCGAACGGCGAAGCGAGGCAGATGCACGCTTAAGTTATTTGAGTGATCCGATATCGAGCCCCGCCAATCGCTAAATCGTTACGACTCCACCACCTCCAGCACGCCCGTCACCGTCGAAAGATGCCCGGCCTGCCCCGGAGACACGTCATAGCGGCCCGGTAGTGAGATCTCGAGTTCCCGATGACCAAGGGACAAGACGACCTGCACTTCGCCGCCCTTGCGCCCAACAGATCCGCCCGGTTTGAGATGCGGCTTCAGATCAGCGATCCGCGCCTGGCGAGAGGCCACCATTCCCGCATCCATCACCACCTTCAGCCCGCGCTCGATTTGAGCGGCGGCCTTGTCGAGGGCTTCGAGGTTCTGCACACGCATTTTCAGCGTATCGCCGTCGCGTTCGGCTTCGACTGAGATCACGACGGGCGTTCCTGCTTCCAACAAATCGCGCGAGGCGGTGAGCGTATCGGAAAAAATCACGGCTTCGAACTGCCCGCTGCTATCGGAAAACATTGCGAATGCGAATTTGTTACCCTTCTGCGAGCGGCGCTCGCGCGCCGAAATCACGATGCCGGCCAATCGACCCGCGCTGGTTCCGCGTTCGGCCGCAGCTTCGAACTCTGTAAACCTCCGCACTCCGAGTTTGGACAGCACGGTTTCATAACTGTCGAGCGGATGGCCCGACAGGAAGAACCCGACAGCACCGAATTCGTTTTGCAGACGCTCCATCGGTGTCCAGGCTTTGGCCGGCTTGAGATCGAGCACGGGCGCCGCATCACCACCGCCTCCGAACAGATCGCTGGTGCCGGCCGCGGCATCGGCACCCAGCCGGTTGGCCATGGCCATGATGCCTTCGACATTGGCGTCAACGAGGGCGCGGTTCGGTTCCAGCGTGTCGAACGCACCCGCCATGGCCATCGTCTCGAGCCCGCGCTTGTTCAACGCCTTTGTGTCGAGCCGCCCCGCAAAATCACCAAGCGACTTGAAGCGGCCCTTGGCCGTGCGGTTCTCGACGATGGTCGCCACCGCGCTGGCGCCGATGTTCTTCAATGCGGCCAGTGAATAGCGAATAGCGCCGCGACCGCCTGCCTTGGGCGGAGGCTCAGCGAGAAAATCGATCTCAGAGGTATTGATGCAGGGCGGCAGAACGCGAATGCCGTTCTTTTTGGCCTCTGCAGCAAACATCGCGAGCTTGTCGGTGTTGCCCATATCAAGCGTCATCGAGGCAGCCAGGAACTCCTCGCGGAAGTTCGCCTTCAGATAGGCCGTGTGATAGCTGACCACGGCATAGGCCGCCGCGTGGCTCTTGTTGAAGCCGTAGCCAGCGAACTTGTCGACCAGTTCGAAGATGTAGACAGCGTCACTTTTGCTGACGCCGTTGGTCGTGGCACCGTCAACAAAGCGGGCCTGCTGCTTGGCCATCTCGTACTTGTCTTTTTTACCCATCGCGCGGCGCAAAAGGTCGGCTTCTCCCAGCGAGAAACCCGCCATCACCTGGGCAATCTGCATCACCTGTTCCTGATAGATTATAACGCCGTAGGTTTCTTTGAGAATGCCTTCGAGCAGCGGATGCAGGAAATCCACCGGCTCTTCGCCGTGCTTGCGGTTGATGTAGGTCGGAATGTTGTCCATCGGACCAGGGCGGTAGAGCGCTACCATGGCGATGATATCTTCGAAGCGGTCGGGCTTCAGCCGCTTCAAGCTCTCGCGCATACCCGTACTTTCGAGCTGGAACACGCCGACGGTATCGGCACGCGCTAACAGCTCGTAGCTTTTTTTGTCATCGAGAGGCAGGCCCGGCAGATCCACCTCGATGCCACGGCCGCGCTTTATGAGGGCCACAGCCTTTTGCAAAACTGTCAACGTCTTCAGGCCGAGGAAGTCGAACTTCACGAGACCCGCGGCTTCCACCATCTTCCAGTTGAACTGCGTGACTGGCATGCTTGATTTCGGGTCGCGGTAGAGCGGCACCAGCTCGTCCAGCGGCCGGTCGCCGATCACGAGGCCGGCGGCGTGCGTTGATGCGTGCCGGTAGAGACCTTCGAGCTTCTGGGACATTTGCAGCAACCGCGCGACAATGGGTTCGCTGTCGCGCGCTTCCTGCAGCTTGGGTTCGGCCTCGATGGCCTGCCCCAACGTCACCGGGTTGGCCGGATTGTTCGGCACCAGCTTGCACAGCCGGTCCACCTGCCCATAGGGCATCTGCAAAACGCGGCCGACGTCGCGCAGAACGGCGCGCGCCTGCAGTTTGCCATGCGTGATGATCTGGGCGACGCGGTCCTTGCCGTATTTCTTCTGCACATAGCCGATGACTTCATCGCGGCGATCTTGGCAGAAGTCGATGTCGAAGTCGGGCATCGACACGCGTTCCGGATTGAGGAAGCGTTCGAACAGCAGCCCGAACCGGAGGGGATCAAGATCCGTGATCGTTAACGCCCAGGCGACCACGGAGCCGGCACCCGAGCCGCGGCCGGGGCCGACCGGAATGCCGGTTGCTTTCGACCACTTGATGAAGTCAGCGACGATCAGGAAGTAGCCGGGGAACTTCATTTTGGTGATGACGTCGACCTCGAACGCCAGCCGTTTCCAATAGTCCTCAGCCGTGAACCCCGGGGCGAGATGCTGATGGGCGAGGCGCTGTTTGAGCCCGTCTTCGGCCTGCCGCTTCAGTTCAACCGCTTCAGCGAGCAGCTGATCGGCGTCGCTGGCGTCCGACTTGGTCTGCACAAAGCGCGGCAGGATCGGCTTCTTGCCGAGCGGGCGAAACGCACAGCGCTTGGCAATTTCAATGGTGTTGCCGATGGCTTCCGGCAGATCCGCAAATAGCGCGACCATCTCGCTGGCGCTCTTGAAGTGGTGCTCGCGCGTCACCCGGCGGCGGTCGTCTTCGACGACGTAGCGGCCAGCCGCAATACACAGCAGCGCATCGTGGGCTTCGTGATCCTCGGGGGCGGCGAAATAAACCTCGTTGGTCGCAACGATAGGCAATCCCAGTTCGTAGGCGAGTGCCAACAATTCTGGCTCGACCTGCTGTTCACTGGCAAGACCATGCCGTTGCAGCTCAACATAGAGCCCATTCGCGAACGCCTTATGGAGCATTTTCAGCCGGGCAACGGCGAGATCCTTTTGGCCGTCGCGCAGGGCCGTATCGATGGGACCATCGGGGCCGCCCGTCAGAGCAATGAGCCCGTCACTGTAGTCCGCCAAATGATCAATCTTGATGTGGGGGGTGTCGGCATCGGCGCTGTCCATGTGCGCGATGCTGGCGAGCTTCATGAGATTGGCGTAGCCGCGCTCATTGCTGGCCAACAGCGTGACGCTGCCCGACGGTTTGCACGCCGGTTCATTGCGGCCGGCGAGGGCGTCGATGGCGTTGCGCGGCGCATCGCGGAAATCGGTCCTCAGGCTGCATCCGGCGATCGGCTGAATGCCAGCGCCTGCGAGCTTGTCGGAGAACTCCAACGCGCCGAACAGATTGTTGGAATCCGTGAGCCCCAGCGCCGGCATGCCATGCGCTTCGGCAAGCTTGGCGAGCTTTGGAATTTGGATCGCGCCTTCAAGCAGCGAGTAGGCCGAGTGGACCTTGAGGTGGATGAAGGCCGGTGAGGATGTGGGGCGATTCTGCGGGATCATGGGGCCATCATAGCTGCTGCCAACCCCAGTGCCCAACCCTGAGCCCAATTCCCCACAGATCATGAGGTGTGTGGGGCCCAGACCTCCACCAAATTCTGTCATCCCGGCCGAGCCGCGCTTTGCGGCGAGAGCCGGGACCCAGGAGAAATGGCGGCGAAGCCGTCGTGCGTGCCGCATTATTTGATTGAGTGCCTTCGGCAGTTTTGTGCTGGGTCCCGCATCTTGCGCGCAAGGGCGCGCGCTGCGTGCGGGATGACGGAAGCACAACGGCATGAGGCACGGCACGGGCAGCGGGACAGCGGTGTCCTGCCATCCAATGGCCTGTTCCCGTGGAAACAGCGCCACCTCTAAAACGTCCCTAACAATTCCTCATTCGACGGAATCAGAATTTGCAAGACGCACTTCTGATCCAATTTTTGCAGGCCAATCAATTCCGGCCAATCATTTGAGGAGTGACCACATGTCCGCGTTCGCACGACTTGCGATTTTATCGCTCAACCAGCAGACGCCATCTCCCGGCCGATCACGAATGACCAACTCCCAGAACGATGAAGATGGGAGCCGCACACCACACTCCTCCCCAACTGGACCTGTCGTTCAGCTTCAACTAACCCCAGCGACTGCAATGCCGGTGCGTCTACCGAAGCCCGCCCGGCCTCAGACGATTTGGGTGCGCGCGCGCGCCGCGATGTGGCTCTGAGGACGCCGCTCGGACCCGGGCCCGCTGACTAAGGTCGCAACGAACCCGGCGCCACCTCGATCAGCAGCCCGTTTTCCATGCGCAAAACGCGGTCCATGCGCGAGGCGAGTTCGAGATTGTGCGTGGCGATGAGGGCGGCGACACCCTCGGTCTTGAACAGCCCGATCAGCTCCTGGAACACATACTCAGAGGTGCTGGGATCGAGGTTGCCGGTGGGCTCGTCGGCGAGGATCAGTTTGGGCTTGTTGGCGAGCGCACGGCAGATCGCGGTGCGTTGCTGTTCGCCGCCCGACAATTGCGCCGGACGATGATCGACGCGATCGGCAAGCCCCAGCCCCGACAGCAACTCGTTGGCGCGCGCATGAGCCTCCTTCTTCGACCGGCCGAGGATCATCTGCGGCAGAGCCACGTTCTCAAGCGCTGAGAATTCCGGCAGCAATTGGTGAAACTGATAGATGAAACCCAGTTCCGCGCGGCGAATGCGCGTGCGCTCGTCGTCGTTGAGTTGTGAGCAATCGCGGCCATTCACGACGACGGATCCAGAGCCTGGGCTTTCGAGAAGCCCCGCGATGTGCAGCAGTGTTGACTTGCCCGCACCTGACGGGCCGACCAACGCCACCGCTTGTCCCGCAAAGAACTCGGCGCTGGCACCATTCAGAACAGAAATTTCCCGCTCACCCTGCTTGAACGAGCGGCGCAAGTTGTCGAGTTTGAGTATCGCCGTTGTCACCGTCGTATCCAGCACGCGCGGCCCCCTTATTCGTAGCGCAGCGCTTCGACGGGATCGAGCCGCGACGCGCGCCAGGAGGGGTAAAGGGTCGCCAGAACAGATAGCGCTAGCGCCATGCCGACGATCGACGCCGTTTCGGCCGGGTTGATCTCGGCGGGCAGTTTGGTGAGGTAGTAGACGTCGGCTGGAAACACTGTGCGGCCCGTCAACGCGCTCACCACCTGGCGGATCTCTTCAATGTTCCAGCAGAATACGATGCCGAGCACCAATCCAGCCAGCGTGCCGACGACGCCAATTGAAGCGCCCGTGATCAGAAACACACGCATGATCGAGCCCTTGCTGGCCCCCATGGTGCGCAACACGGCGATGTCGCGGCCTTTGTCTTTGACCAGCATCATCATGCCGGAAATGATGTTGAGCGCGGCCACCAGGATGATCAGCGACAGGATGATGAACATGACGTTGCGCTCAACCTCAAGCACGCTGAAGAACGTCTCGTTCTTTTGGCGCCAGTCGGTGACATTAAGCGTCGGCCCGCCGGCCGCTTTGATCGCTTCTGCGTATTGATCGACCTTCTCGGGGTCGTCGACAACGACTTCGAGGACGTCGGCCTCCGCGCCCTTTGAGAAGTATTTCTGCGCCTCGTTGAGAGGCATGAAGATCATGCTCTTGTCGTACTCGGACATCCCGAGTTCGAACACGGCCACAATCGGATAAGGTTTGGATCGCGGGGCCGTGCCAAACGGTGTAGCGGCCCCGCGCGGCGACACGAGCGTGAGATTGTCGCCCACATTCACATACAGCGCCTTCGCCAGCCGCATACCGATGGCAATGCCAGGCTGATTGTCGAAACCATCGAGCGAGCCAAACCGCACATTGTTGGCAATGAGTGGCAGAGACTTGATGTCTTTTTCAGCGAGACCCCTCACCAAACCGCCGAGCGCCTGCACGCTGGAGGACACCATGACTTGGCCTTCGACCAACGGGATGGAGGACTTGACGCCTGGCACTTTGGCAATCAGTGCAGACTTCTCGGCGTAGTCGGTGAACGGTTCGCCTATTTTATAGATGACCATATGGCCGTTGAGACCGAGGATTTTTGAGAACAGATCCTTGCGGAAGCCGTTCATGACGGCCATGACGATGATCAGTGTCGCGACCCCCAGCATAATTCCGAGGAAAGAAAACCCGGCGATGACCGAAATAAAGCCTTCACTGCGGCGCGCCCGCAGATAACGCAGCGCCAGCAACCACTCGAAGGGCGCGAACGGCTTGGTGTCGGCGATCGCGGTCATCCCGTAAAAAATCCCCCATTGTTCCCGGCTTGCCCGGCAGGCCATCCCGCAGGCCGCACGGCTACCTTTGTAATCAGGCCAGATTACGTTGCCTCCCGGCGGCTCAGTACGATCGCCCGATTAACACATACTCCCGGGCTGGCTCGCCGGTGAATAGGCACGTCCGGCCGTCGAACTTAGGCTGTTCCAGCGGCGCGTTGCGGATGGTCAGTTTCAGCGCCTTGAGCAGGTCAGCAACCGCATCGAGCTTCGCGCCGTCGGGTTTTGACCAGGCGACACCGGCCCAGCCCTTGAAGTCGCCGCTCTCGTCGTCGCCCGCCGCCACGCCGAAGTAGTCCTTCAACTCGTCGAATGTCTTGATGTTCGTGACGATGTTGCCATCGAGCCGCGCCTTGGCTTCGGCGAAGAGTGTCGCCTGAATATCATCCAGGAGGGCCTGGGCTCCGGCCACAAATTCCGCGCGAGGCTTGGTGTGCGAGACGACCTTGTCGCCATCTCTTAGCTTGTCGCGGCGCATGAACGTCACATTGCCGCCGGTGGCATCGCGGCCGCCGATCTCCACAATGACCGGCGCCCCCCGGCGCACCCAGTTCCAGCGCTTCTCGGCGGACTTCACAGGCTTGCCATCGACGAGCACGCGGATGCCTTGCGCCTTCAAATCCTTCTCGATCGCCGCGCAGTAGTCCTTCAGCTCTTGATCCTCAGGCTTGTCGCGCAACATAGGCACAATCACGATCTGGCGAGGAGCGATCTTCGGCGGCATCCTGAGCCCGTCGTCGTCGCCATGACTCATGATCACGCCGCCGATGAGGCGCGTGGATACACCCCAACTCGTCGTATGGCAGTGTGTGAGCTTGCCGTCCTGATTCTGGTACTGGATGTTCTGCGCTTCAGCGAAATGGGTGCCGAGGTAATGCGACGTGCCGGCCTGGAGAGCTTTGCCATCCTGCATCATGGCTTCGATCGAATAAGTATGGTCGGCACCGGGAAAGCGTTCGTTTGCGGGCTTCTCGCCAGCAATGACCGGCATGGCGAGCACGGTTTCGGCGAACTCGCGATAGACCTCGAGCATCTTCAAAGTTTCGATCATCGCATCGTCGCGATCGGCATGGGCCGTGTGGCCTTCCTGCCAGAGGAACTCTGTTGTTCGCAGGAACAGCCGCGTGCGCATCTCCCAGCGCACCACATTGGCCCATTGGTTGATCAGCAGCGGCAGATCGCGATAGCTTTTGATCCAGCGCTGGAAGGCGTCACCGATAATCGTTTCGGATGTCGGGCGCACAATCAGTGGCTCTTCGAGTACGGCCTCGGGGTCGACCACCAATTTGCCGCCCTCATTTTTTAGGCGGTGATGGGTGACGACGGCCATCTCCTTGGCGAAGCCCTCCACGTGCTCCGCCTCCTTGGCGATGAAGCTCATCGGAATGAACAGCGGGAAATAGCAGTTGTCGTGGCCGGTCTCTTTGATGCGCCCGTCTAGCTCGGCCTGGATGCGCTCCCACACGCCCCAGCCCCAGGGCTTGATGATCATGCAGCCACGCACGGGGCTCGTCTCGGCCATGTCGCCGTCGTGAACAGCGGCCTGGTACCACTCGGGGAAACTCTGCTCGCGAGTAATCGAAAGCGCGCGCTTGCTCATCGGCCAGTTCCCCCAGCGGCGAGGCCCGATGCCGCTTGGCTGTCCAACTGCATCTCGCACAGGACGGGCAGAACGTCTGGGGAAAGTCGCATCGGAGCCTTCTGGGACATGTCATGATGGCGGCAGGGTCGCAGGTCGTCAGTCCGTTCGCAACAAGGACCCTGGCTGCATAGCCACTCCGTATGGCTCAGGCAATCCCGAACGGCCAAAACCCTCACGTCCATTCGGACTAAGGCCCGCAGACGAGGCAAAAATTGACAACAACGCTGGCAGAATCGCTTTTGACGGCCCGGATCCGGACTTCGCCTGCCGGTCCCAGCACCAGCCGCTTGCGCAGTGAGTCGGCGAGTTTCTCTTGGACTTCAGGCTTGTTGAGCTGTGTCTTCAACAGATTGTCGATGTCACCGCGCAGCTTGGTGATGGCCGTGCGCGCCCGCTTCAGGACGGATTTGCAAATGCCGCCCGAGATAAAATCTGCCGCCGTTGAGCACACGGGTGCGAAATCGCCGCCAATGCGAACGCTGCGGGCTTCAAGCGCTAAGCTCTCTTTGACGCCTACGGGCACAAGCTCCGCCGAGACGGTAGCATTCGACCATTCGATACGCGGCAGCGCCGCTTGCGGCGGACACAGCCCCTTCGTACACCGTCCGATCAATTCGGGGGCGTCACTCTCAAACGACAGCGTGAGCTTCAAAGCGCCATCCGCCGCCTCAACGCGCACCGCCGTCGAGTTGATTTCGTTGACGTAGTAGGCGTAGGTGCCGCCCGCGGCTTCAAAGGGACGGGCTGGGATGGGGATCGGCACTTGGGTCGAACCAATCGCGACGTGAGACGCAGATGAAAAATCCAGCACGCCCTGCGGGACATTGTGCAGCCGGATGCGCGCATCCGACAGCGATTGGCGTGCGATCGCGGCCAGTTCGGTGAACTCAATGCGCAGTTCGGCTGCACGGGCTGGTATGGCGGCCACGGCTAAGGACACGAGTGCGAGGAGCAGGCGCGTCACAATCCACCTCCGCGGCCAGAATAGTTAAAGAACTTTCTTCGACGCGATCTCGGGCACGTTTTCCAAGGGCATCCGCGTCCCCAGCCAATTGCGCTCAAGGGCAAGCCACACAACGCCGAACACCACGGTTGCCAGAACGGTGTTGGCGAGGAAAATCTTACGCATGGGAAACTGAGAGGGCGCGCTTTCTGGTGTGCCTGGCACCACGTTGTTCGCCTCTTCCTGGGTTTTGACACCGAACGGAAGTACCGCGAACAAAACCAGCCACCAAATCATGAAATAAAGGGCAAGGCCCAGCGCAAGGCTCATAAGCGATCTCCGTTGGTCTGGCGGCCACGCCGGACGGCATCAGATGGATTAGGCCTGCTCAAGCTCGGTCAGCGTGCCGAGGAAGTCCTTCGGGTGCAGAAACAGAACGGGCTTGCCGTGCGCGCCAATTTTGGGATTGCCATCGCCCAACACGCGCGCGCCCTGCGCCTTCAGCTGATCCCGGGCCGCAAGGATGTCGTCCACTTCGTAGCAGATGTGGTGGATGCCGCCGTCCGGATTCTTGTCGAGAAACTTCGCGATCGGCGAATTCTCACCCAGCGGTTCCAAGAATTCGATCTTCGTATTCGGCAACGTGACGAATACCACGGTCACGCCATGGTCCGGTTCCGCCTGCGGTTCGGTGATCACCGCGCCGAGAGCGTTCTTGTAGGTCGCCACAGCGGCCTTCAGATCGCGCACAGCAATCGCTACGTGGTTCAATCGGCCGATCATACGTTCTTTGTCCTAGTTGTGTTTATGGTCTTTCCGGTTAACTAGCGCGGCTGTCCGGCCAGCGCTACCCCTTGCCATCCACAACCGACACCAGCACCTTGCAGATGGGCTTTTTGCCCCAGACGTTGGCAATCGAAGACCGGACGGAGCGGCGGATGGCCTCTTCAACCAAATCTGGGTCTTTGCGGCGCGCGGCCGGGATGCTCTTCAAGGTCCCCTCAACGGCACTATAGGCGATATCCAACAGCAACTCGCCGTCGCGGTCCTCAATCGGGACGCCATCCAGCTCGACCTGCGGATCAGCCATCAGCTCACCCTTGCGCGACAGAACAAGACTCACGACCACGAGCCCGACAGCGGCCAACTTTCGCCGCTCGCGCACAGGGCCTTCGGCATCTGGAACCAACAAGTTTCCGTCGCGGAAGATCCGGCCAATGGGCGCATCGTCAACGACGCGCGCAGGTCCCGGTGCCAGCCGCACGATTTCGCCGTTGTAGGCCGTGACAACCTCCGCCACTCCGGCGGCGCGGGCAAGGGCTGCGTTGGCCATCAAGTGTCGCGGCTCGCCGTGCATCGGCACCACGATCTTCGGTTTGATCCACTGATACATCTGCTTCAGCTCTTCGCGCCGGGGATGACCGGTGACGTGAACCAACGCCTCATTGTCAGTGAGAACCTCGCAGCCCATGCGGACGAGGCCGTTCTGAATGGCGCCAATCGACTTTTCGTTGCCTGGGATTGTGCGCGACGAGAAGATCACCAGATCGCCTTTAGCGAGCTGGACATCTGGATGCTGCTGTTCCGAGATCCGTGCCATTGCCGCGCGCGGTTCGCCTTGGCTTCCCGTGCACAACAGCAGCGTTTCGTCCCGATTGAGATACTTGAATTCCTGTTGGTCGAAGTACGTGAAATTTTTGGGCAGGTAGCCGGTATCGATCGCGACATTGATGACGCGATGCAAGGCCCGGCCGGCAACCACCAGCTTGCGGCCTGAGGCTTGGGCCGCTTCCGCACACGCTTTGACGCGCGCGACGTTCGAAGCAAAGGTTGTGACGACCACGCGATGAGCGGCATTTTTAATGATGGTGCCGAGCGAGCCTGCGACTTCGGTCTCAGACGGCGATCGGCCATCACGCATGGAATTGGTGCTGTCGCAAATCAGCGCCAGCATGCCTTCGTCGCCAAGCGCCGCGAGACGCGCGTCATCCGCCGGCTTACCGATGAACGGCGCGGAATCGAATTTCCAATCCGCAGTATGGAATACCTTACCGAGCGGCGTGCGGATGACGAGGCCGCTGGTCTCAGGAATAGAGTGCGCCATACTGACGAACTCAACGTCGAAGGGCCCTGCTTGGAAGCGCGACTCCAGCGGCAGCTCGATGAACGGGATCGCCACGCGCGATCCGAATTCTGCGATCTTGGCTTTCAGCATGCCGGCTGTGAACGGCGTGGCATATATCGGACAGCCGAGCGTCGGCCACAAATCAACCACCGCGCCGATGTGATCTTCGTGGGCGTGTGTGATGACGAGACCGGCGAGTTGCTTGCGCTGTTGTTGAATGAACCGCAGGTCGGGCAGAATCACATCGACGCCTGGATCATCTTCACCCTCAGGGAAGGTGATGCCAAGATCGACCATCAGCCACTGGCGCTCTTCGGCTTTGCCAAGGCCATACAAATAGGCATTCATGCCAACTTCGCCGAGGCCTCCCAGCGCAAGGAACACCAGCTCGTCGGCACCATCGGCCCGCCCGCGCTGCCCTTTTCGTTCTGCCATCTCAGCGATTGCCCTGTTCCATAATCCTCACCGACAGACTGACCCTTGAGCGTTCAGCCCTCAATCGAAACGTCACCAAATGAATACGCTTGAGTGCGGCCCGCGCTATCCGTGAGAAGTAGCGCGCCGTCGTTACTCAGACCCGCGAACGCTCCGGTGGCGCGTCCAGCGCCCGTGTGGATGGTCATTTGCCCGCCCAAAGGGCTCGATCGCGCAAGCCAAGCCGTGCGGATGTCCTGAAATCCAGCCCCAGTATCCCAAACATTCAGCCACTCCTGCATGCTTGCGGCGAGAAATGCCAGCATTTCCGGCGGCGTGATCGCCGCACCATGGGCGTTCACATGAGTCGCTGGCCGGTCAGGAAAATCCGGATGGGCTGCCAGATTGAGGCCAAAACCAACAATGGCGAGGACATCACCAGCAGCTGCGGGCGGGCTGCTTTCGATCAGAATTCCACCAGCTTTTGCGCCACCTAACAGAACGTCGTTCGGCCATTTGAGGTGCAGGGGGATGGAAGCTTGACCGGCCAAACTCTTGCGGATTGCGCCATGCACGGCGACGCCACTGACCAGCGCCAACTGTGCAACCCGATGGGGCGGCGCATAAAGACGCAACACAAGGCTCGCCTGCAGATTGCCCTCAAGCGATGTCCACGATCGCCCGGCCCTGCCCCGCCCTGCGGTCTGCCGATCGGCGACGACCCACAGGCCGCTGTCCTCACCCTGGGCCCCTAGGCGCATCGCCTCCGTATTGGTGGAGGCCGCTTCTGCCAGGTGCAAAACGCGATGTCCGGCGGGGAGATCGATGGATGCAAACGGCATATCAAATGATCAGTTGCTGAGCGATCTCGCAGCCGCAGCCGCGACTTCAACGAGGAGCGACGGGAAGACGACAAATCCAACGACGAGTGCGGCGGACGCCGCAATGACCCATCCGACATGCGTATCGGCGGTCGAGAACTTGTCTCTCGGGGTATCGAAGAACATGATCTTGACGATGCGCAGATAGTAGTATGCGCCGACGACGCTCGCCAGAACGCCGATGATCGCCAGCGGATAGAGGCCTGCCTTCACAGCCGCGCCAAAGACGTAGAACTTGCCAAAGAACCCGGCCAACGGCGGAATGCCCGCCAGCGAGAACAACAGCGCCGAGAATGCGAACGCGAGCGGCAGATTGGTTTGAGACAGACCCGACAGGGCTGAGATGTCCTCAATCATTTCGTCCTTGTTGCGCATCGCCAGCACGCAGGCAAAACTGCCGAGTGTCATGACGAGATAGATCGCGAGATAGACGAGAACCGCGCCGACCCCCTCCTCGCTGCCAGCCGCCAACCCGACCAGTGCAAATCCCACATGGCCAATCGAAGAATAGGCCAACAGCCGCTTGATATTGGTTTGCCCAATCGCCGCAAACGCACCGAGCACCATTGAGGCAATGGACAGAAAGATGATGATCTGCTGCCATTGCGGCGTGAGCCCTGGCACACCGTCAAATAGCACCCGCGTCAGCAGCGCCATCGCCGCGAGCTTGGGGGCTGCGGCAAAGAACGCCGTGATCGGTGTCGGCGCACCCTCATAAACGTCCGGCGTCCACATATGGAACGGAACAGCGGAAATCTTGAATGCCAACCCGACGAGAAGGAACACCAAGCCGATGATCAAGCCAACATTGTCTCTGGCGGAAGGGTCCTTCGCGATGGCCGCCAAAGCATCAAAGGACGTCGTGCCGGCAAATCCATAGATCAGCGACGCGCCGTAGAGCAACATGCCCGACGACAATGCGCCGAGAACGAAGTATTTGAGTCCCGCTTCACTTGAGCGGAGCTGATCGCGGCGCACAGCAGCCAATACATAAAGCGCCAAGCTCATAAGCTCTAGCGCAAGGTACAGCGAGATCAGGTCGCTCGCCGAGACCATCATCATCATGCCGGTGGTGGCCAGCAACACGAGAACGGGGATCTCGAACTTCATGATCTTGGCGCGGGCCAGATAACCGAAGCACAGCATCAACGACACAGCCGAGCCCGCGAGGATCAGAACTTTTACAAAGCGACCGAACCCATCAACGACGAATGCGCCGTCAAACAACGTCGCGCGCGTTGCCCCCTGCCCTGCCACCATCAGCGCCGCGACTGCGAGCACGCCGATTGCCAACCAGCCGGTCGCGACGCCGTTGCGCTCGGTGTCGTCCCGGAACACACCCAGCATCAGCAGTGCCATGGCGCCCACAGCGACAAAGATCTCAGGAAAGGCCGGAGCAAAGGATTGCAGATCGCCAAACATCGGTTTCCGCCCCTACTGCGCCAGAGCCGCGGCCGTGCGCACGGCGGCTTCGTAATTTGCAACCAAGTTCTGCACCGACTTCGCCGTCACATCGAGGATGGGGGCTGGATAGAACCCGAAGAAAATGGTCAGAACGACGAGCGGGGCCAATATGGCGATCTCGCGCGGCGACAGGTCAGCCAGTCCCTTCAGCGCTGGTTTCTCGAGTTCGCCGAAGATGATCCGCCGGTAGAGCCACAACGCATAGGCGGCTGACAGAACCACCCCTGTTGTCGCCAGGAACGCAACCCACGTGTTGGCCTTGAACGCGCCCAGGAGCGTCAGGAACTCGCCCACAAACCCGCTGGTGCCCGGCAGGCCGACGTTGCCCATGGTGAACACCATGAAGCAGGCGGCATAGAGCGGCATGCGATCGGCAAGCCCGCCGTAGGCTGAAATTTCGCGCGTGTGCATCCGGTCGTAGATGACGCCGACGCAGAGGAACAGCGCCGCCGAGATCAACCCATGTGACAGCATCTGGAAGATGGCGCCGTCGAGACCCTGCGCGGTGAACGTGAAGATGCCCATGGTCACGAACCCCATGTGCGCCACTGACGAATAGGCGATCAGTTTTTTGACGTCCTCTTGGGCCAACGCCACCAAGGACGTGTAGATGATCGCGATGACCGACAGTGCGAACACGAGGGGTGCCAGCTCTTGGCTGGCCAACGGGAACATCGGCAACGAGAACCGCAGGAAGCCATAGCCGCCCATTTTGAGCAGGATGGCGGCGAGGATCACCGAGCCCGCAGTTGGCGCTTCGACGTGCGCGTCCGGCAACCACGTGTGCAGCGGCCACATTGGCATCTTCACAGCGAAAGATGCGAAGAACGCAAGCCACAGCCACCACTGCATATCCGCGGGCAACTTGGCCTGCATCAACGCCGGGATGTCCGACGTGCCCGCGTGCCAATACATGGCCAGCAGCGCCAGCAGCATCAGCACCGAGCCGAGTAGGGTATAGAGGAAGAACTTAAAGCTGGCGTAGACGCGCCGCGGCCCGCCCCACACACCGATAATGAGGAACATCGGAATAAGGCCAGCTTCAAAGAACAGATAGAACAGCACGAGATCGAGCGCACAAAATACCCCGATCATCAGCGTTTCCAGCACCAGGAACGCGATCATATATTCCTTGACGCGGTCTTCGATGGACTCCCAGCTGGCCAGCACGCACAGCGGCATCAGAAACGTTGTCAGAATGACGAACAGCATCGAAATGCCGTCAACGCCCATTTTGTATTTGATGTTGCCGAGCCACGCGTACTCCTCGACAAACTGGAAGGCCGCTGTGCCGGTATCGAAGTTGTACCAAATCAACAGCGACACGCCGAACGTCACGATTGTGGTCCACAGGGCAACCCAGCGGGCGTTATTGAAGGCGGCCCTCGGCAGTGTGGCGATGAAGATCGCGCCCACCAGCGGAAGGAACGTCACGATCGACAGAATAGGTTGAGCAGAAATGTTCATTTGAACACCCCGCCAGCGACGATGAACCAAGTGACGAGCGCCGCCACGCCGATCAGCATGGCAAAGGCGTAGTGATAAACGTAGCCGGTTTGCAGTTTGACGATCTTGCCGGTGGCCCAGCCGACGCTGTTGGCAGTGCCGTCGATGGTGCCGTCGATGATGGCGCCGTCACCGCCCTTCCATAAGGCCCGCCCGATCCAGAACGCTGGCTTCACGAACAGCCAATCATAGAGTTCATCGAAGTACCACTTGTTGAGCAGGAACTGATACAGCGGCTGGAACGCGTTGGCAGTCGCTTCAGGCAGCCACGGCGAATGCATGTAATAGAGATAGGCGATGCCGAATCCCGCCAGCATGGCGGCGAACGGCGCCCAAGGCACCCAGCCTGGCACTTCATGCGAGTGATGCAGGATGTCCTTACCCGGCAACTCGAACAGCGCCGCGCCCCAGAATTCCTTGTAGTCGTGACCGATGAAGTAGCCCGTGAATACGATGCCCGCCAGCACAGCCCCTGCGGCCAGCACGAATAGCGGCACCAGCATGACGGGCGGGCTCTCGTGGGCGTGCTTCAGCACGTCCGGTTCCGCGCGTGACTTGCCATAGAACGTCATGAACATCAGCCGCCACGAGTAGAATGAAGTCATCAGCGCGGCAATGGTGAGCAGCCAGAACGCATAGTTGCCGGGCGTGTGTCCCGCGTAAGCCGCTTCGATGATGGCGTCCTTCGAATGAAACCCGGCAAAGCCCGCGACATGCGGAATGCCGACGCCGGTCAGCGCCAACGTCCCGACCAGCATCATGGCCCAAGTGAGCGGGATCTTGCTCTTAAGTCCGCCCATATTGCGCATGTCCTGCTCATGATGCATCGCGTGGATGACTGAGCCGGCGCCGAGGAACAAGAGCGCCTTGAAGAAGGCGTGCGTGAACAGGTGGAAGATCGCCACGCCGTATGCTCCCACCCCGCAGGCCACAAACATGTAACCCAACTGCGAGCACGTCGAATAGGCGATGACGCGCTTGATGTCATTCTGGACAAGGCCGACCGTGGCGGCAAAGAAAGCCGTCACCGCACCCACCAGTGTCACGACCTGGAGCGCGACGGGCGCGTACTCAAACAGCGGCGACAACCGCGCCACCATGAACACCCCGGCCGTCACCATGGTGGCGGCGTGGATCAGCGCGGAGACGGGTGTCGGGCCTTCCATGGCGTCCGGCAACCAGGTGTGCAGCAGGAACTGGGCAGACTTGCCCATGGCGCCCATAAACAACAATAGGCACAGCGTAGTCAGGATATCGACGTCTGCGCCGAGGAACTGGAACGTCTTGCCAGCCATTTCAGGTGCGAGACGGAAGATGTCATCGAGGTTGACCGTCTTGAAGATGTAGAACACGCCGAAGATGCCGAGCGCGTAGCCGAAATCACCGACGCGGTTGACGACGAATGCTTTGATGGCCGCCGCATTGGCTTCTGGCTTTTTGTACCAGAACCCGATCAGCAAATAGGACGCGAGGCCAACGCCCTCCCAGCCAAAGAACATCTGGAGGAGATTATCGCTCGTCACCAGCATGAGCATGGCGAACGTGAACAGCGACAGGAAGGCGAAGAACCGCGGGCGGCTGTCGTCGTCGTGCATGTAGCCAATGGAGTAGACGTGGACGAGCGACGACACCGTCGTGACAACCACCAGCATGACGGCCGTCAACGTGTCGATCCGCAGGCTCCAGCTGGCATCGAGTTCGCCCGATGTGATCCAGCGCATGACCGGCACGCGGGCGGTCTCATGACTGATGCCGACCTGCACAAAGGCGACCCACGACAGCACGGCCGCCGCAAGCAACAGCGCTGTTGTGATCAGTTCGGACGGACGCGGCCCGATCCAGCGGCCAAACAAGCCGGCAATCAGCGCACCCAAGAGTGGGAGGAAAACGATGGCGGTATAAATCATGCGCTTCGCGCAGGCAGCGGGTAGCGGGCAATAGGCAGCACGATCCGAACACAAACCTGTCGGTTTGAGGACCCGCTGCCCGCTGCCTGTTGTCCGATGCCCACTTTCACCCCTTCATCATGTTGATGTCTTCGACCGCGATCGAGCCTCGGTTGCGATAGTAGACGACGATAATGGCAAGCCCGATCGCGGCTTCGGCCGCCGCGACCGTTAGCACGAACAGCGCAAACACCTGGCCCGTGATGTCGCCCAGGTAGTGCGAGAACGCGACAAGATTGATGTTGACGGCGAGCAGCATCAGTTCAACCGACATCAAGATGATGATCACGTTCTTGCGGTTAAGAAAGATGCCGAGAATGCCCAGCGTGAACAGGCAGGCGGCGACCGTGAGATAGTGCGCAATGCCGATGGTCATTTGGCGTCTCCGCCCGGCATTGGCACAGCCGCACCGTAAAAGAACGACACGATGGCCCCAATCGCCATGGCGATGAAGAGCCCGCCAATCATCCAATCGCGCAGCGTTGCGGGCCCGCGCCCGCCCGGAGCACCAGCGCGCCGCGCCGCCTTGGCTTTGGCGGCGGCACGTTGGCGCGCCTCCTCGATTGACGTGACGTTCGGGTTGTCGTGGCCATTGCGCAGGTTCATGTTACCCCCTCACCTCGCTAGATGGAACGACGGCTTGACCCGGAGACACCTTAACGATCTCAAGCCCGGTTGATGGTCCGCGCGCCACTTGGGCGGCGATCACCTGACGGCGGACGCTCTCGCGCTGACGATGGGTCAGCACAATGGCGCCGATCATCGCGACCAGGAGCACCAAGCCCGAGGCCTGAAAGAAGTAGACGTACTTCGTGTAGAGCACGCGGCCGAGTGCCTGTGTGTTCGACACACCGTCCGCTGCCGCTGTGGCAACGGCTTGGCCGTCGGTTCCAAATTTGCTGGCCATGAACAACGCGACGAGTTGCGCCAGCACGCATCCGGCGACGAACAACCCGACCGGCGCATTCTTGACATAGCCAGCTTTCAGCTCGGCAAAGTCGACGTCGAGCATCATGACGACGAACAGGAACAGCACGGCGACCGCGCCGACATAGACGATGACCAGCAGCATCGCGAGGAATTCAGCGCCGAGCAGAATAAAAAGGCCGGCCGCATTGAAGAACGTGAGGATCAGGAACAGCACGGCATGCACGGGATTCTTGGCCACGATCACCATCGCCGCCGAGACCACCGCGAGGATGGCGAACAGGTAGAAAAAAACTGCCGTCAGTGCCATGCCGAGTCCTTATTGCGGCTCCCCTTATCCCCTCTCCCCGCCCCTATACGGGGAGAGGGTTAGGGTGATGGGCAGAAAAGAGTGCCGAGCAAGAAGCTGCCCCTCACCCCCACCCTCTCCCCATAATAGCTGAGTGCGCTCCGCTGTTATGGGGAGAGGGAGTTACCGGTACTTCGCATCAAGCGCGAGGTTCTTGGCAATTTCCCGCTCCCAGCGATCTCCGTTCGCGAGCAGCCGGTCCTTGTCGTAGAACAACTCTTCGCGCGTCTCCGTCGCAAATTCGAAATTCGGGCCTTCCACGATGGCATCGACAGGGCAGGCTTCCTGGCACAACCCGCAATAGATGCACTTCGTCATGTCAATGTCGTAGCGCGTGGTGCGCCGTGTGCCATCGTTGCGGCGTGGCCCCGCTTCGATGGTGATCGCTTGGGCCGGACAGATCGCTTCGCATAGCTTGCACGCGATGCAGCGTTCTTCGCCGTTGGGATAGCGGCGCAGCACGTGCTCGCCACGGAAGCGCGGTGATAGCGGGCCCTTTTCGAACGGATAATTGATCGTCTTCTTGGGCGCAAAGAAGTAGCGCATGGTCAGGCCAAAGGCCTTGACGAATTCAACGAGGAACAGCGATTTAACGCCTTGAGCAACATTCATGTCAGTTGTGCCTCATCATCAACCGCCCATAACCAGGGGACCGAGGAACAGCCCCATCCCAGTTAGGAGCAGAAAGAGCACGATGGCCGTCATGTTCAGCATCGTCGCCCCGCTCTGGCTGCCCGCACCATTCCGGGCTTTGACCTTGACCGCAATTGACCGCAACAAAATGGCCGACAACACCCCGATAAGCGCGCCTAACGCGGCCCCAACCAAAGTAGAACTCATGCCAGCCCTCCAAAGTGCAGAACACTGGCGACCAGCACCACCATCAGCAACGACAACGGCAGAAACACCTTCCAGCCGAGCCGCATCAGCTGGTCATAGCGGTAGCGCGGCACCATGGCCTTGGCCATGGCGAACATGAAGAACATCAAGATCATCTTCGCTGCGAACCAGAAGATCCCCGGCAGAGCGTTCAAGGGCCAAATGTCCAAAGGCGGCAACCAACCGCCCAAAAACAGGATCGTGCCCAGCGCGCACATGGTTGTAATGGCGACGTATTCGCCGAGCATGAACAGCAAGTAGGGCGTAGAGGCGTATTCGACCATGAACCCAGCCACCAATTCGGATTCCGCCTCGACGAGATCGAACGGAGGCCGGTTGGTCTCGGCAAGCGCCGAGATAAAGAAGATCACGAACATCGGCAGCAGCACCAGCCAATGCCAATCGAGCAGGGAGGCTGGCATCCCGGCTGCTGTGCCGATGCCGTCCTGCTGCGCATTCACGATGTCGGTCATGTTGAGCGACCCGACCAGCAGCAGCACGGTGATGATGACGAGCCCGATTGAGACCTCATAGGAGACCATCTGGGCGGCGGAACGCAGCGCGCCCATGAACGGATACTTTGAATTCGACGCCCAGCCGCCCATGATGACGCCGTAGACGCCGAGCGACGAGACCGCGAGCAAATAGAGAATGCCGACGTTCAAGTCGGAGATCACCCACTTGCCCCAGCTGTTCTCATTGACCGGAATGACCGCCCAGGCGGCGAGCGAGAACACGGCCGTGGCTAAGGGAGCGAGAAGAAACACGCCCTTGTCCGCGCCTGCCGGGATTATCGGCTCCTTGACAGCGAACTTGATCAGGTCGGCGAAGGACTGCAGCAGCCCGAATGGCCCGACGACGTTGGGTCCGCGGCGAAGTTGCACCGCTGCCCAGACCTTACGGTCCATCAGCAACAGAAACGCGATCGACACGAGCAGCACGACGAGCACGAACAGGCTGAGACCGGCGGTCGTCACCAGCCAGTAGCCCCAATCCCACCACGTCGAGCCGTCAGCGTCCGTCATCAGGTCTCGCAATTCCCTTGGTTTGCGTCGTTCACTCGGCCGCGTGCAATTGACTGCGCGGCCCAGCGGCTTTCTTCAATGCACTCATCTCCGCCATCACAGCCGAGGCGCGCGCGATCGGATTGGTCAAGTAGAAATCCTTCACGGGTGATAGGAACGGAGCGTCCGTCACCGCACCTTCTGCCCGCTTTGCCAACGTTGCAATTGCAGATGCATCCGCCCCGCCCGCCATATTGAGTCGCGCAAACTCCGGCGCCGTCTTGTACATGGCAGCCCGCAGCGCGGAAAGGGTATCATACGGCAGAGTGTGGCCAACTTCATCCGAGAGCGCCCGGAGAATGGTCCAATCCTCGCGCGCCTGGCCCGGCGGGAAGCCCGCCTTCGCCGTCTGCTGCACGCGGCCCTCTGTGTTTGCGTAGGTCGCGCTCTTTTCGGTGTAGGCAGCCCCCGGCAGGATAATGTCGGCTCGTTGGGCGCCCGCATCGCCGTGGCTGCCTTGATAAATCACGAACACGTCTGGGGCGATCTTGGCCAGATCGAGTTCGTCGGCGCCCAACAGATAGAGCACATCGAGCTTACCGCTCGCGGCTGCGGACATCATCTGGCCCGTATCGAGGCCACCGTCGCGCGGCACAAACCCAAGATCCAGTCCGGCAACGCGCGACGCTGCGGTGTGCAGCACGTTGAAGCCGTTCCAGCCATCTTTGACGACGCCCAGCGAGACGGCAGCCTTCGCCGCCATCGTCAGAACAGCATCGCCGTCGGGCCGGGCCAGCGCGCCCATGCCGGTGATCATCATCGGCCGCTCTATCTGGGCGGGTGCGTGCGAGGTGAACTTCGCGAGCGCATCAGCGCCTGCGCCCAGATAGTTGTAAGCATACCCCAGATCGGCCTGTTCGCCGATGACCCCGATGAGCAGTCCGCCCTGACGCCAGCGCTTGCGGATCCGCGCGTTGATGATCGGGGCTTCAAGACGCGGATTGGTGCCGATCAGCATGATGGCGTCGGCTTGGTCGATGCCTTCGATGGTGGAGTTGAAGATGTAACTGGCGCGGCCGAGGACCGGGTTGAGGGCCGCCCCATCCTGACGGCAATCGATGTTTTTGCAGCCGAGCCGCGTGAACAAATCCTTCAGCGCAAACATGTCTTCCGCGCCGGCCAGATCGCCCGCGATCGCCCCGTAACGGGCTGGATTAATCGCTTTGAGCCGCTGGGCCACCGCGTCAAACGCGTCTTTCCAGGTGGTTG
The DNA here is from genome assembly GCA_031413815.1 of Hyphomicrobium sp. Lineage (GTDB taxonomy): Bacteria > Pseudomonadota > Alphaproteobacteria > Rhizobiales > Hyphomicrobiaceae > JAGVSR01. The sequence goes on from JANOFU010000075.1 coordinate 88,302, forward strand.
GCTGCAGGCGGCCATTCTTGCGTATGTAGGGCTGGTCAAGACGCTGCGTTCGAAGTCCGTCGGCCACATGCCGCGTCTTGTCAGAGATCCACTCCTCATTCACAGAGTCGTTGTTGCGCGGCAGAATGCGCATCACTTCGCGCCCGCGGGTGTCCACACGAATGGCTGAGCCGACCGCGTCCATCACGTCGATACTTTCGGTCTTGGTCAGCTCCCACGGGCGCGCGTTGTGCGCCCAAGGCCGGTGCGTCAGCGCGCCGACGGGGCACAGATCGACCGCGTTGGCGCTCATTTCGGACAAGATTCCGTTTTCGAGGTAGGTCGTGATTTCGGCGTCCTCGCCACGGCCGATGAGACCCAGCTCTTCGACGCCCGCCACCTCCGTCATGTAGCGCACGCACCGCGTACAATGGATGCAGCGCGTCATGTGCGTCTTGATCAGCGGCCCCAGATGCTTGTCTTCGACGGCGCGCTTGTTCTCCTGATAGCGAGATCCGCCGATGCCGAAGGCCATAGCCTGGTCTTGCAGATCGCATTCGCCGCCTTGATCGCAGATCGGGCAATCGAGCGGATGATTGATGAGCAGGAATTCCATCACGCCTTCGCGCGCTTTTTTGACCGTCGCGCTTTTGGTCGACACGACGTTTGGGCTGCCGTCCGCGTTCGGGCGCAGTTCGTTGACGGTCATCGCGCACGACGCTATCGGCTTGGGCGAGCCGGCCACTTCGATCAGGCACATGCGGCAGTTGCCCGCGATCGACAGGCGCTCGTGATAGCAAAAGCGCGGGATCTCAGCGCCAGCAGCTTCGCACGCATGCATCAGCGTGGTGCCGTCCTCGACCTCGATCAGCGTTCCATCAACGATCAGCTTCTTGGTCATGCGTCTCGCTCTTTTCGATCCCTCTCCCCGCCCCTATGCGGAGAGAGGGAGTTCGTCCCTACTCCGCGGCTTCCTTGTGGTTGGCAGCATAACTGTCGATCCGTTTTTCGATCTCACCGCGGAAGTGGCGGATCAGGCCTTGCACGGGCCACGCCGCTGCGTCGCCCAGCGCGCAGATCGTGTGGCCTTCAACCTGCTTCGTCACATCAAGCAAAAGGTCGATCTCTCGGCGGTCCGCGCGGCCATCCGCCATACGCTCCAACACCCGCCACATCCATCCTGTGCCTTCGCGGCAGGGTGTGCACTGGCCGCAGCTCTCATGCTTGTAGAAATAGGAAATGCGCGCGATGGCCCGAACAACATCGGTTGACTTGTCCATGACGATGACCGCCGCAGTGCCCAGACCCGACTTCACTTTAGACAGACTGTCGAAGTCCATATCGAGGTCATCGCATTGGTCGGCGGGAACCAGGGGCACCGATGAGCCGCCGGGAATGACAGCCAGCAAGTTTTTCCAGCCGCCGCGCACGCCGCCGCAGTGGGTCTCGATCAGCTCCCGCATGGGGATGCCCATTTCCTCCTCAACGACGCACGGGCGTTCGACGTGACCGGAGATCTGGAACAGCTTGGTGCCGGTATTGTTGGCTTTGCCGAGTGCGGCAAACCAGTTTCCGCCGCGGCGCAGGATGTCCGGCACCACCGCGATGCTCTCGACGTTGTTGACCGTTGTCGGCGCGCCGTAGAGCCCGACGTTGGCCGGAAACGGCGGCTTCAGGCGCGGCTGACCCTTCTTGCCTTCTAAGCTTTCGATGAGGGCCGTTTCTTCGCCGCAAATGTAGGCACCAGCGCCATGATGGACGTAGAGATCGAAATCCCAGCCATGAACGTTGTTCTTGCCAATCAGCTTGGCGGCGTAAGCTTCGTCGACGGCGCGCTGGAAGGCTTCGCGCTCGCGGATATATTCGCCGCGCACATAGACGTAGCAGGTGTGAGCGCGCATCGCGAACGAGGCGATCAGTGCGCCTTCGACCAGCAGGTGCGGGTCATGTCGCATGATTTCGCGGTCTTTGCAGGAGCCCGGCTCGGATTCATCCGCGTTGATGACGAGATACGATGGCCGCGGATCGGCCTTGGGCATGAACGACCACTTCAGGCCCGTCGGGAAACCCGCGCCACCGCGGCCGCGCAACCCCGACGTCTTGACCTCGTTGATGATCCAGTCGTGCCCCTTGTCGATCAGCAACTTGGTGCCATCCCACGCGCCACGTGACTGCGCACCCTTGAGGCTCGCGTCATGGAACCCGTAGAGGTTCGTGAAAATGCGGTCGTGATCAGCCAGCATCGTCAGCACCTCCGCCCTGGGGCTTGATGGGAAATGCAGTCATCGCCAGCGCGACAATGAGGAAAAAAACGCCGATAAAGCCAGCGATGTGCTCCCCAGTGGTCGCCATAGCCAATAACGAGGCCCCCATCATCGTCGCCGTCCACACGGCTAGCGACCGCACATCATGATCAGGGAACGCAATCTCGATGATGGCTGGCAAGCCAAACCCTGCGATAATGAAGATCATCCACAGCGGCGGAAATGTTCCTTCCACCTGCCAGAGATACGCCCCGTAGAATGCCCACATAATGGCCATCAGTGCGATGCACCACCGCACAAACACCTGGGACGCTGTCAGCCATGACGGGGTGGCTTGCGGGGTGGCGCCATTCTGGCCGCTCGGGCCCGGGTTTGTACCTTGGCTCATGGCTTATCCCCCAACCTCACCGCTCTTCGCCCAGCGTTCGGCCAGCAGATAAGCCAACCCTTCTGACACCGCGATCGCCAAGGTTCCACCAATCAGCAAATACCATTTATAGGGATCGAGGGCTTCAAACGCGAACAGGCCAATGAAGCCAACGGTTTGTGCCGTCGCGGCCAGCAACGAAAGAATCTTGAGTGCACAAATTAAGCCCAGCTGCCACATCCCACTTACCTCTTGGGCCGTTCGCCGATGTTGCCGAGTGGCCGCCATCCGGTCGCGAGCTTCGCGCATTGTTCAATCCACTGGTCGCGGTCAATGCGGCCTTTGAAGCCGGGCATCTGGTCCTCGAACCAGGCGATCTGGGTGGGTGTCCAATTGGCAATCTGATCGAAGTGCCAGATGCCGAGCGTGTTCATGCGCTGCTCAAGCTTTTCCGCGACGCCCCAAATGAGTTTCAGATCATCGCCCTGACCGTCGCGCGGCGCGGATAGCAATTCTGGCTGAGAGGCTTTCGCAGGCTCGCCCGTGATGGCTCCATATGCAGCGGGTCCGGCGACGCGCGCCATAGCTGCCATGCTGGCCAGTTCAGCGGCCGGCATGGCCTTTGATCCGCGCGCCTCAAGCTCTTTGACGAGACCGGCATTGGCGATCGCGGCAAGGGCTGCGGGATGAACGGCCGGCGAAGGTGTCAATGCTGGTGCGGTTGCCGCCGGTTTTGCAGCGGCCGGTGCGGGGGCTGCTGGCGTTGCTGCGACCGCCGATGCGGGTCCCGCCACACCGGCAAACCGCTTCTGCCACGCGCCCACTTTCGAGCCATCGTACAGCGACGCATCATTAAGCGATGTCGGCCCGGTCGACGGGCATGACGCTGTGCGGCCGGTCTGCGATCCTGGCTTCACAGACTTGCCAGCCGCGATCGCATCGAGAATTCTGTTGAGCATGTCGCCCGTCAGATCTTCGTAGGTGTCTTTGTCGATTTGGACCATTGGAGCGTTGGCGCACGAGCCGAGGCACTCAACCTCTTCCCACGAGAACGCGCCATCGTCAGAGACCTGATGCGGAGCTGCAGCAATGCGCGACTTGCACACCTTGATAAGATCGCCCGACCCGCGCAGCATGCACGGTGTCGTGCCGCACACCTGCACGTGTGCCTTGGCGCCGATCGGGGCCAGCTGGAACATCGTATAAAAAGTCGCGATCTCGTAGACGCGGATGTAGGCCATGCCGAGCAGGTCGGCGACAGCACGCAGCGCAGGCTCTGTGACCCAGCCGCCGATTTGCTCCTGCGCGCGCCACAGCACCGGCACCACGGCCGAGGCTTCCTTGCCCGGCGGGTACTTCGCAATCGTCTCTTTCACCCACGCGAGGTTGGCCGCAGTAAAGGCAAACGTGGATGGCTGATCGGGATGAAGGCGGCGGACGGCCATGAACGGCTCCCAGAAGTGACCGGCCTGCGGGCACAGCATTCCCAATGTCACCGGATCAACGAGGGTTCCGGCTGGGCTTGCCCGGATGACCCCAAGAGGCCAAACCGCAGGCACAGTTCCCAGTACGTCCAAGAGCGCGCTAAGGCAAGCTTACAGGCGCAATCCATCGCCCATAAAGGCGCGCCGCAATGCCGCGAGCGTGTTGCCGCGAATCAACGTTGCAATGGGACGCTCCACGGAGCCGTTAGTCCAAGGCACCCAAGTCCGGCGCGGGACGAGGACGTGCCGCATCGGCCACGGCCTGGTGGTCTGCGACTGGGCGAGCATCAGCGCGCAGCCACTGGACTTTGTCAAAGTCGCTGAGCCAAGCGATCAGCAACAGGGCCGTCGCAATCGGAGCGAGAAACAGTGAGATCTGTGATCCAACGCGCAAAAACCCCGTCCAGAAAATCGCCAGCAGAATGCCAAACAGCATGATGTGCCAACCACCCGTTTCAGGCCCGCGGGCAGCAGCGAACGCCAACCCTACGAGCAGCGCGAATATGCCCAGGATCGCTGGCACTGCGGGAAGATCGCCGTGCAGCGATCCCATCGGCCAGCCGTTGCGGCGGGCAAACATGCGATAGGTCGCCAGCGAAAGTCCCCACCCGAGGGCCCCGGTCGCCAAGAGAAACATGTTGTCGATCATCGCTGCATCCTTCCCGACAGTCTTTTCGCGTACCAGTGCCCGGCCGTTGAATGGGATGTTGCCGGACCTGAGAGTGTTCTGGCAAGTTTCCGGCGGCCATGCCAGCCAGCGTTGCGAGCGAGGTTAAACTGGCTCTGGATCACACACAACTCTTCGGAAAACCGATGCAATGACGGCCAAACCGGCAAAATTGGACGGCCTTCAGCGTGTTGGGATCAAGAGCCGGTCCCAGTGGCGCCAGTGGCTTGAAACCCATCACAGCCAGACCGCTATCAACTGGTTTGTCACATAAAAGAAGTCACCGGGCGGGCCGCACGTTCGCAGTCTGGTTTTGCCGCGCGGACGTTGCTGCTGCTCTCACCCCGCAAACCCAAGAGTGCGTGGTCGCACCTCAACAAGAAGCGAGTTCAGCGCATGATTGCCGAGGCTCTTGTGCAAGCCCCGGCTCGCGCAGTCATCGAAGCGGCCATGGCCTCGGGATGCTGGCCTGCGCTGGATGCCATTGAGCAGCTTGAGGTGCCTGACGATTTGCCGGCTGCACTGCATAAGAGCACTGCGGCCCGCGCGGCAATCGAAGCCTTCCCACGCTCCGTCAAGCGAGGGATCTTGGAGTGGTTCTCAACGGCAAAGCGCGCTCACACCCGCCAAAACCGCAACGCACAGACTGTCCGGCATGCCGCGATCCGGCAGCGACCCAACCAATGGCGACGCTAAGATTGCTTCGTAAAGTCAACATAAAAAAACCGATTAATTTGCAGTCAAACTGGTCATCGACTGCGCACCCGGAGTTGATGTACTATTAATTTGGGAAGAAGCACGAGGTCTCACTCCGGTGGGACGGATCCGCCAGCCATGGGGCAAGACTCGCATCGGGTGCACTCCGTCATCGCGGCGCTCAAGCGCGTGCGCGAGCATGTCGCACGCAATGAAGACACCGATGAGTGGGATCCCGAAACCTACAATCGCTGGGTCGGGATGCTCGAAGACGTTCTCTCGCCCGACGATGCCCGGCGCATGCTGATCAGCGACGAATGGTTGACCAACAGCGAGTATTTGATGAACCTCGACGCGTGCATCGCGTTCTTGGACAGCGAACACCCATCCACGGCACATCCAACGGTTCACGCGGTGGGCGAGGTGATCGATGCTGATTTCTCGGAGCCAACCAAGCCTCGCCCCAGTCTTTGGCCGGCGCGGTTGAGCAAGATTAAGTGAAGACGCGCTCCTAAGCCGTTGTCACCGGTCAATTTCTCCAAACACGATATCGATCGAGCCAAGGATGGCAGAGACGTCGGCCGACAAAGCCATGAACTACCAGGGGCGAGTTTTCTCTGCGACTTTGTTTTTTGACTCAAACCGAACAATCTCAACAAAGCGCTTTGAGATCGCAGCCAAAGCGGTCGCTTTTGAGCTAGGCTTCCTGCTCCCGAGTGCGTACCGATGCGCGATGGCGACCACCTGCGCTGCTGTCAGTCGCGGATCAGCCTTCAACTCAGCAAGGATCACTTCGAAAACCGGTCTGTTGCTACCGGACCGAGTTAAGCGGTTCGAATAGGATGTAACCAGTGCCTCGTCCTGCACATTTTGCTTCGTTCGGCCTTTGGACTTGGCCATCTGACCCTTCAAAGTTCCAAGAGCTTCGGTGAAGCTAAATATAGACATCGGGGCGCCTCCCTGCCAGTGCGGGAGAACGCTCAACCAGAGCCCGCTAGTCACCACCTTCATATGGTGCCAGATGATTCGGGGCTGAACCTAGGCGGCCAGCTTCAGTTTCTTGGGAATATCTTCGCACAAATCTCTTCAAACAACGGATCAAAGACATTCCTGAGTGGAAGTCTTTCTGCATCCTTCAGGAAATAGGCAATATCTTCGCCAGCTGCATTTCCAATTGCCACCTTCCTTGGTAGCGTCGTTTTGAACAAATAGTCTTCGTCCTGCGACCACTGAAACCCACCAGCCCTTGCAAGCTCTAGCGCAGCTGATTCATTCCCCTTCGGTGACTGTTCTCGCGTCATACAACCCACGATACCGGCCAACTCTATGACCAACCCGAGGTCATTCTTGATTTGCTTAACATTCGTGACGAATTGGGAAACAGCTTCAGCAGATAACTTATCCAGAACGGTTGGCACTACGAAATGGTGGCTCGTGACGAGAGCGTTCACCGAACCCAGCGTCATCCTAGGCGGCATGTCGAGGATGATAGCTTTGTATCGCCTGCGTACTTCCGGGCGGAGCAAGACGTTGGCAAGCCGATGGCGCACATCCACGCCCCCATCACTCTGTAGCAACCAGTTCAACAGCAAACGGTTTTCAACCCTGGCAAATTCATAGCTAGCAGGAACCAACCAACCCTGGCTCAGCTTCGGCACCAAGTGGACGCTTGCTTCATCCAATGTCGCAAGGTTCGCCCCAGGCTCAAACAAGCGGTCCACATTTGAGGCGACCTCTTCTCGCTCGATCGCGAGCATTAGCATGTTCGAAAGCGAGCCCTGATAGTCGAGGTCAATGAGAAGCACGGGCTCCTTCAAGGTCTCACTAATGTACGCGGCGAAGTTGGCCGCTAGCGTGGTCTTACCGACGCCGCCCTTGAGGTTACCAATGGTAATGATCTTGGCGCCAGTTGGGTCCCAAAGCCTTGCTCGGTACTCGTCAAAGGAGACGTGCGGCCGGAGATTCCATAACGACTGTGAGCTGTCTGTTATCTTTCGGAGATCGGCTTCAAGTTTTGCAATCTCGCCGCCTCGTCGGCCGAGTTCTTCTGTTGCGACTTGAAGTTCCTGCTGATTATCTCTATTCGACGCGTGCGCATTTTCTACTTCATTCTCAAGGCGCCCCAGCTCCACAGATTTCTCGATGATTTCCTTCCGGTCGCGGCGGTTCCAGATAAATGCCAAGAGCGCCAACAGTGGCGAAGCCACAAGTGAAACTATTCGTATGAAAGGATTGTCGAGAGCCCGTTCCAGGATTTCCCAAAGTTCCGACAGAAATTCCATGGCGAACATCCACACTGGCCAAGCCAGTAGACAATGCCATGAAGTTGAAATACTCAGTGTTGCGATAATGCAACCGGCCGCGAAGAATGTTTCTACCGGTCAATTTCCCCGAATACGATATCGATCGAGCCAAGGATGGCAGAGACGTCGGCCAGCATGTGCCCGCGGTTCAAGAAGTCCATGGCCGCCAAGTGCGGGAAGCCGGGCGCGCGGATTTTGCAGCGGTAGGGTTTGTTAGAACCATCTGACACCAAGTAGACCCCGAACTCGCCTTTCGGCGCTTCCACTGCCGCGTAGACATCGCCGGCGGGAACGTGGAAGCCTTCGGTGTAGAGCTTGAAGTGATGGATCAAGGCTTCCATCGACCGCTTCATTTCGGGCCGTGACGGCGGCACCACTTTCTTGTTGGCCGCATTGACCGGCCCCTGCCCTTCGGCCGACCGCAGCTTATCGCAGCACTGCTTCATGATCTTCACGCTCTCGCGCATTTCCTGCATGCGGCACAGGTAGCGGTCGTAGCAATCGCCGTTCTTGCCAATCGGGATATCGAAATCGAGTTCGGAGTAGCATTCGTACGGCTGGGCTTTGCGCAAGTCCCACGCCGCACCCGAGCCCCGCACCATGACGCCCGAAAAGCCCCAGTCGAACGCATCATCGAGTTTGACGATGCCGATATCGACGTTGCGCTGTTTGAAGATGCGGTTTTCGGTGAGCAGCCCTTCGATGTCGTCCAGAACCTTGAGGAATGGGTCGCACCAAGCGTAGATGTCGTCGATGACATCGGGCGGTAGATCCTGGTGGACGCCGCCGATGCGGAAGTATTTGGCGTGCATGCGCGAACCCGACGCGCGTTCATAAAACACCATCAACTTTTCGCGCTCGTCGAACCCCCACAGCGGTGGCGTCAGCGCACCGACGTCCATGGCTTGGGTGGTGACATTGAGCAGATGCGAGAGCTGGCGGCCGATCTCGGAATAGAGCACGCGGATCAACTGCGCGCGCTTAGGGATCTCAAGACCGAGTAGCTTTTCCGCCGCCATGCAGAACGCATGTTCCTGGTTCATCGGCGCGACGTAGTCGAGCCGGTCGAAATAGCCGATCGCCTGCAGATACGTCTTGTGCTCGATCAGCTTCTCGGTACCGCGGTGCAGAAGGCCGATGTGGGGATCGACGCGTTCCACCACTTCGCCGTCGAGCTCCAGAACGAGGCGCAGCACGCCGTGGGCCGCCGGGTGCTGCGGCCCGATGTTGATATTGTACGGGCGGATTTCTGTTTCAGCCTTTGGGTGCTCGTGAGGTCCTGAGGTCGTGAGGTCGTGAGGTCGTTCAATTGAAACCGTAACCGG
>JANOFU010000076.1:0-40932 GCA_031413815.1 Hyphomicrobium sp.
TGGCGAACCTGCCCTCTCCCTATGGGAGAGGGAGGAGGTAGAAGTCGCCTTGAGATGCGGACAGATGTGTCTGTCACTTTTCGTTGGAGTTACGTCGTTATGGGCAGCAAAGCGGACGACCAGGTAGTGAGCAAGACGGACGCTTCGCAAGCTGCGGAGGCTGCAGTCGTGCGCCCGCCAACTGTGGCCGAGGGCGGCACGCCGGTCGAGAACTCGGCGCTATCGGAGGAAGAGCTCGATCACCTGACGGCTGAGATCGTGAAGGCCCTGAAAACGGTCTACGATCCCGAAATTCCCTCCGACATCTACGAGTTGGGGCTGATCTATAAAATCGACATCACAGACGACCGCGAAGTGGCGATTGACATGACGCTGACCGCGCCGGGCTGCCCGGTGGCCGGCGAAATGCCAATCTGGGTTGAGAACGCCGTCAATGCCGTGGCCGGAATCTCAGGGACTAAAGTTCGACTAACGTTTGACCCGCCGTGGGACCAGAGCCGCATGTCGGACGAAGCAAAGCTCGCCATCAATATGTTCTGATATGCGGCTCGCGCTCGCGGTCAGCGTGCTGGCGCAAGCAGCGCATCGACGAGTGCGTGACCGGCTGTGCGCAATCGGCCGAGGTTGCCTGCATCGTCTTCCAGGTGCATTTGTAGCCAAAATCCAAGGAGCGTTGCATTGAGGAGTGACGCCGCCCGGCGGGCTGGTGCAGACGAGAGCCCTGCACCCCGGAACATGGCGGCCAGATCGTCAACAAAGCGTTGATCGCGCGCGCCACTGGACGCCCGGTAAATGTCCTTTGCACGTGCTTCGCCCCAGGCGGCCCACCAAAGCGCCAGGATATCTGGTTCAGCCGCCGCGAACTCAAGGTCGTGATCGATCACGAGGTGAAGCCGCTCGCGGTCGGTCCGGGTCGGGCCCGCAACGCAGGCATCCCAGCTGGCTTCGTAGTGCGCAATTGCGCGCGCCAGTGCAGCTTCAAGCAGCTGGTCCTTGCCGTCGAAGTGGAAGCTAATCAATCCACGCGACAGGCCTGAGATTTCGCAGAGCCGGGTGATGGTTGTGCCTTCTAAGCCGTTGCGCGCAACGGACTGGATGACGGCGTCCACGAGCCGGCTGCGGGTTTCAGCACCCTTTGAGCTGTCGCTTGCCAGCAGACTGTCTGAGGTCTTGCCCGGGGCGATCGCGCGTTTGGATCTTGACATGCCAGTGACCTGTTCGGTAAAGTTGAACGATCGTTTAGTTTTTATGCTGCGTCAAGGGCTTTCCCGCTTGATGCACCCAGGGAGGCTTCGATGGCGGCCAAGCACGATTCCTACGACGCTCTGATCATCGGCGGCGGGCACAACGGGTTGACGTGCGGAGCCTATCTTGCGCGCGGTGGCATGCGGGTGAAGGTTCTGGAAGCGCGCCATGTCATCGGCGGCGCAGCAGTGACCGAAGAGTTTGCTCCCGGTTATCGCAACTCCAGTTGCTCCTATGTCGTCAGCTTGCTCAATCCGAAAGTCGTCCGCGAACTTGAGCTAGAGCGCAACGGGCTGGAGATCATCGCGCGGCCGTGCGACGGTTTTTATCCGCTGCCGGATGGCACGCATCTCGTTTATGGCCCTGACGGCAACGACTTCATGCGCCAGCTTGAAGCCCGGTGTCCGGGCGATGGCGCGGGTTATGAGCGGCTGGATCGCGATCTGACGGCGCTGGTGCCAGTGTTTCGCGAGTTGATGCTGACGACACCCCCCAATCTCGATGGCAATATGGGCGATATCATCAGCGGCCTGCAAACGCTGAAAGCGGCGCGCAAACTTTCGGTGCAGCACCGGGCACTCCTCATCGACATCATGACCATGTCGGCGGCGGAATTTCTGGCGCGCTACTTCAAGGACGAAGCGGTCCAGGCGTCATTCGGGTATCTCGCGGCGGTTGGCAGTTTTGTCAGCCCTTATGCGGGTGGCACGGCTTATATACTCCTCGATCACGTGGTCGGCGAAGTTGCCGGCGTGCGCGGTATGTGGGGACATGCCAAGGGCGGCATGGGTGCGATCTCGAACGCCATTGCCAAGTCGGGGCAAGCCTATGGCCTGGAGGTCGAAGCCAACGCGCCTGTGTCGGAGATCATCGTTGAGCGCGGCGCGGTCAAAGGGGCGGTCACCAAAGACGGCCGCAAGATCTTCGCGCCGCGCGTCATCTCGGCCATTCACCCCAAGTTACTCTTTGGAAAATTGCTCGATCCAGCGAACGTGCCGGAGGCACTGCGCACTGACATCGATGATTACGTCTCTGTCTCGGGCACCTTCCGCATGAACGTGGCGCTTGATGAGCTACCTGACTTCACCGCGTTGCCCGGGTCTCAGAAGGCCATTCATCACATGGGTTCGACCGTGATTTGCCCATCGCTGCGCTATATGGAGCAGGCTTACGATGATGCGAAGTATGGAGACTGGGCCAAGGCGCCGATGATTGAAATGTGCATTCCGTCCACTCTCGACGATACGCTGGCGCCTCCGGGCAAGCATGTGGCCAGTCTATTCTGCCAGCACTTCAATCCAAAATTGTCAGATGACCGCGATTGGGACACTCACCGCGAGGAAGCGGCCGATGTCATCATCAAGACAGTCACAGACTATGCACCCAACTTCGCGCGTTCAGTCACTGCGCGCAAGTTGCTCTCGCCCAAGGACCTTGAACGCGACTACGGCCTCATCGGTGGTTGCATTTTCCATGGCAGCTTGAAGTTGAACCAAGTGTTTTCCGTGAGGCCAGCCGCAGGCGTCGCCAATTACCGGGCTCATCTCAAGGGGCTTTATATGTGTGCCTCTGGCACGCATCCAGGTGGCGGCGTTTCCGGCGTGCCCGGTCACAATGCGGCGCGTGAAATTCTGCGCGACGCGAAAGGTGGCCTCCGGGGGATGTTCCGGCGGAATGCGGCCTGAACGGTTTGAGATGAGCAGTGAATTAACAAAAGCCTAGTTTTCAACCAATTTTGAGCGGTTTCGGGACGGAATGGGCGCACCTATACGGAAACAACAGAATTGTTTTATGAAGTATTGATTTCATCAATGAAATTTCGAAGAGTTTATTAAGTCCCACTTCGTAGATTGCAAGCTGATGTCGCGCGTTCGCCGCGGGCTTGCCCTGCAGGGGCGCTCGTCGCCATGACAGTTGGTCTATGAGTGCGGGGAAGTGTCTTGAGCAAGAGTATTGGGCAACCGGTTGTCTCCGTCTCGACGGCCAGCAGCTTCTGGAGTGAGCTCAAGAGAAAAGTGCGCCGTGTGGCATTGGTCGATTTCGACCATGGGGTTGATGCGGCACTGGTGCGCGGGTGGCAACTGCGGGAGGTGCTGGCTCTCACTCCCCTGATGATGATTGCCAATCTCATAAATTCAGCCATTGTCCTCGCATTCTGCTGGCGTGGCAGTGAGACATCGCTGTTGGGCGCATGGGCCTTCAGCATCTGGCTGCTCGCCCTATTAGCCCTGTTCAAGTTTTTGGCTGGCCGGTCTAAGCCAGATCGCAAGCAGGCCTCTGTCAGAGCTATTCTGAAAGCGACGCAACATGCAGCACTGCTTGGCGCACTGTGGGGCGTTCTGCCAATTCTTCTGATGCCGACGGGCGGCGTCACCGAACAGGTACTCACCACCAACGTGATCGCCGGCATGTCAGCCGGTGGCGCATTTGCGCTGGCCGCCATACCGATCGCTGCTACGGCCTATCTCACGGCAATCCTTGTCCCAGCCTTGGTCGCCATCGCGCTGGGGTACATCCCGGTATCGTTGCCTCTTCTCGTAATGGGTGTCGTTTACTACCTTACGCTCAATGCTACGATTGTTGGGCGTTACCGCGAGTTCTCTTTGCGGGTCCGTTTCCGTAGCAAACTTGAAAAGCAGTCGCAGACCATTTCACTGCTGCTCAAGGACTTCGAATCGTCTGCCAGTGACTGGCTCTGGGAAACGGATACTCAAGGGCATTTGACCTATGCGTCGGAGCGGTTGGCTCGCGTCACAGCGCTGTCTCAAGCAGAATTGATCGGGCAGCCGATTACAGTCGCAGCACGGCAGTCGGCCTGGCGGCATCAGTGGCAGGAATTCCTGATTTTGCTGCAAGAGGACCTGCCGATCCGGGATTGCGAGCTGCCGGCGCATTGCGGCGATGATGAGATTTGGTGGTCGGTCACGGCGCGGCCCGTTCATAACGATGAGGGGGCATTCATTGGCTTCCGTGGCGTCGCTGCCGACATTTCCGAACGCAAAAAAGCTGAAGCGGCCTTGCAGCAGAAGAATGACCTGCTGGCAAAATTTAATGCGACCCTTGAAGAACAAGTCGGCCTTCGGACGACCGAAGCCCGCGTAGCCGCTGTTGCCGCCGAAGAGGCGAGCCGCGCGAAATCCGTGTTTCTTGCCAATATGAGCCATGAAATCCGTTCGCCGATGAATGGCGTGTTTGGCATGACCGATCTGTTGGCCCGGAAAAATTTGTCGGAATATCAGTTGCGCCTTGTCAACACGATCAGCCAATCGGCGCACAACCTACTCGGCGTCATCAACGACATTCTCGATGTGTCGCGGATCGAAGCAGGAAAGCTCGAAATCGATCGCCATGAATTCGATCTGCGCCATTGCGTAGAAGGCGCGGTCAATCTGTTCCTTGAGCCGGCCAATCGCAAGGGTGTCGATCTCAACGTTTTCGTTGCAAGCGATGTCCCAGCGGTCATTTGGGGTGACAAAGGCCGCTTGAGGCAGGTGTTCATCAATCTCATTGGAAACGCCGTCAAGTTTACGGAGACAGGCGAAGTCTCCGTCCGCATCGACACCATCTCAATGATGGATGGCCGTGCCAAGCTGAGTGTCAGCGTCACCGATACTGGCATCGGCATCGAACAGCAGATGCTGTGCAAGTTGTTCAAGCCGTTCGAACAAGTCGATTCCTCCATCAGCCGGAGATTTGGCGGGACCGGGCTTGGTCTTTCAATATCGCGTCATCTCATCGGTCTCATGGGTGGACACGTCCAAGTGTCCTCAGCCCCCGGCGTAGGCACAGAATATTCATTTGAGCTGGAATGCGACATCGGCGAAGCGTCTATGGGCAAATCTGGCAGTTCGAGAGGTATTGCCATCAATGCCCGGGTACTTGTGATCGATGATCGCGAAACTAACCGCGAAATCCTGTCCGCCTACTTGAGCGCGGCGGGCGCCAGCGTTGTCGCCGTGCCAAGCGCGCAGGCGGGCCTTGGAGAACTGAGCCGGGCGCTCGAGGCGGGCATGCCCTTTGAGTTGGCCGTTATTGATGTGGTGATGCCGGACATGAGTGGCGTTGCCTTCCTCAAGCTCTTGGCGGAGGATGCACGGGTCACGAACCTCAAAAAGATTCTTGTGACGTCGATGAGCTGGGATGGCGACGCTGCGGAAGTGCGTAGTCTCGGCGGGCAGATCTTGCTGACCAAGCCGGTGCGTGAGTCCGATCTGTTGTCCGCCGCGCGACACGCGTTAGGACTGGCGGCATCCATTGAACTGGAAGAACTGTGCGAGACGCCGGCACAAGCCGGCTCGCAACATCATTTCAGCGCGCGCGTGCTGGTCGCCGAAGATAATCTCGTGAACATTGAAGTGGCGCGTCAGTTGCTGATAAGCATGGGGTGTAACGTAGTGGTTGCAGAAAACGGCAAACTTGCTGTCGAGGCCTTCGCACAGGAGGCGTTCGATATCGTGCTGATGGACTGCCAGATGCCGGAGATGGACGGGCTGACAGCCGCGAAGCTTATCCGCAATCACGAAGCGACAAACGCGTGCAAGAGCCGCGTTCCCATGATAGCCGTGACAGCCAACGCCTTCGGCGAAGAACGTTTGAACTGTTTTGCCGCCGGCATGGATGATCACCTCAGCAAGCCCTATACGGCTGCCCAACTGGGTGACATGCTGGCGCGATGGCTTCCGGCACAAGCGGCCGTGCATTCTCCCGTTGAAGCCGCAGAGCCGCAGTCCGATGCGAAGTCAGACTCAAGCGCACAACCGGGCCAGGCCGAGGCACCGCTGCTGGACGAAAAAGGTCATCTCGGCTTTATCGATGTCTTCGGGTGTGATGCAGCCGCGGATCTGATCGGGCTCTTTATAATCGAGGGCAAGCTGAGCGAGGAACGCTTGAAGTCGATCCTGCTCGACGAGAACACCGGCGAGCTGCGCAAGTTGGCCCATAAACTGGCTGGCGGCGCAGCTACCGTTGCCGCTGCCCGGTTGACCGCGGCCGCGCGCCACGTCGAACGGCAGTGCAAGCGATCGCCGTCATTTTCGCGGGATAGCGCGGCCCAATTGCGTGATGCTCTGGAAGCGACCATCAGCGAACTGAGGCCGTCAACTGTTCGCAGCGGTGTTGCGGCTTATGTGGCGAAACACCGGCAGACGTCTTAATACCGAACAAGCGGAACGCAATCCCATGACCAACGCCCTTCCCCGAGTCCTCGTCGCCGACGACGACAGCTTGTGCCGCCGCGCGGTGGCGGCCAAACTTCACCGCCTCGCAACGGTTGTCGAAGTCGCCGATGGAGCCGAAGCACTCAGCCACTTGCGGCTTGAATCCTTCGATCTGGCCATTATCGATCTCGAAATGCCCGCACTCGATGGCTATGGACTATTGGCGTGTGTGAGGGCGATCCCCAAGATCCGGCACATCCCAATTGTTGTGCTGACGGCCAGCGAGGACCGCGCCTCCTTGGAGAAGGCTCTGATGTCTGGGGCGACGTCGTTCCTGATCAAGCCCTTGAATTGGGCCGCCTTTGGCCCCCATATTGAGCATCTGCTGGCGTTATCGAGCGGCCGGCGTGTGACGGCAGCGGAATAGCGTGCTCCCTAGACCGCACAAAGGCTGCTAAGCTTCTGCACCGCACCCCTGGCCTTGAACCTGGATCTGCAACTTATGTCAAATTCGACGGCACCTTCTGCGCGGCGGCCTAAACCGCAAGTGATGACCCTGACGACAGCTGCGGCTGAGCGCGTGAAGGCGATCATGACCTCGAAGGGTCCTGACGTGCTGGGGCTGAAGATCGGCGTCAAAAAGGGGGGCTGCGCGGGCATGGAGTACACCATGACCTGGGCCGACCGAATCGAGAAATTCGACGAAGTGGTCGAAGCAGACGGCGCGCGCGTGATCATCGATCCGCAGGCGGTTCTCTATCTGCTGGGCACCGAGATGGACTACAAAACCGAAAAGTTGGCCAGTCAGTTCGTGTTCAATAATCCGAACCAGAAGGGTGCCTGCGGTTGCGGCGAGAGCATCAACTTAGAGCCCGCACCACGCGCCAAGTTTGATGCGCTGGGCTAACGCGATCTAACCTTGCTACTCCGGCGCTGTTCAGCGCGTGATGGCTTGGTCATTCGCTGACGCCGCCATTCCAGTGGCCAAGTGCGCCATCGCCGCCGACCAGAACCGAGCGTCCGCTTCCGCCGTCGCCTTCTGGCGTTCGAATGCTTCCAGCCAGCGGCCTCTCAGTAAGCCGTTGCACGCGGCGATAGCCGCCAAATCGTCTGGAGTTTTCGAAAGCACAGCCATAGCCAGCCGCGTCACTTCAACCGATTCTTGATGCGTTTCTACACCAAAGAGATCCGGCTGACGTGCAGACATAGACTCCAGTTGTTCCTCTATCTGCTTGAGACCAAACATTACACGTTCCCCGCTTCTTGACTTTTCGACGATAGTCCGATTGTGAAAAAACACAGGGTGTTGGACCCGCTTTTCCACAGCTTTGCGGCTCCTTTTCCCCGGATAACTGCTGTTCTGCGGCGGGAAAGGTTGATCTGTCAGGCGAATCAAAACCCGGAGCAGAGCCCTTGAGCGCGAGTTCGCAATTTCTGGAAATGGTGCAAGAGGCCTTAGCGCCGCTCGGCCAGGTCAGCGTGCGGCGCATGTTTGGCGGCGCAGGCATCTACTGCAACGGCGTCATGTTCGGACTGACGGACGACGACACGCTGTACCTCAAAGCCGATGACACGACCAAATCTACCTACGAGGACGAAGGCTGCGGACCGTTCGTGTACGAGGGCAAAACCAGGCCTGTTGCGATGTCGTACTGGCGCGTGCCGGAACGCCTCTACGACGAGCCCGACGAGTTTGTGGAATGGGCAAGGCGCGCCTTGGCCGTCGCCGTGACAACGAAGCGGCCGGTCAGCCCGGCGAAGGCCGCGCGCGTCACACAGCGCACGCCGGGATCTGCACCATCTAAGCGGCAGTCAAGATAACGCCGGCTCAATCACTCCGAAGCGGTTTTCACAGGCCGCGAGGGTTTGCGCATAAATGCCGGTACGTTCTCCGCAAACCCACCGGCGACGGCTGACCCGCCTGCCGCACTGCCATCTGCCGACCGCTGAGGCTTCCTGGCGGCGTGCGGTTGTGCGTTCGATGGCTGCTGCTTAAGCGAGGCGGCCAGAGGCGTATCCGGTTGCGGAGCCCGATCTGTGCGTGGCGCGTGTCTGGTGTCCGCGGGCCGGGGTGTGCGGTGCTCTCCACGCCCTCTTGAGTCGCGGCGGGGTTGATCCGGGTGCGATTGATCGCGACGGGGCTGGTCTGCCCGTGGCTGATCTGCGCGTGGCCGTTCGACTCGTGGTTGTTCTGCGCCCGGTTGATCTGGCCCGGCGTGTTGGTGCTGCGCGTGTTGCGGTCGAGAATGGTCTGGGCGAGTGTGATCTGCCCGCGGGCCGCGCTCTGGCCGGCTTGCCCCACGTTCGGGGCGTCCACTCTCGCGACCCGGAGCACTGCGCCCGCCACGGGCCGGTGGCTTGCCGCTACGGCTACGGCGGCGTTTGCCAGCGTCGGCCCAATCTTGTTCTGTTGGTTCATCGCCAGACCAAACGGCGGCTTCGCCTGTGATCTTCTCGATATCCTTAAGCAGCTTGAGGTCTTCCGTTGTCACAAGAGAGAACGACGCGCCTTCTTTGCCAGCGCGGCCCGTGCGGCCGATCCGGTGCACGTAGTCATCGGACTGCCAGGGCAGGTCGAAGTTGAACACGTGGCTGACGTCGGGAATATCGAGACCGCGGGCGGCCACGTCGCTGGCTGCGAGCAGAAGGATGTCGCCTGAGCGGAACTTATCGAGCGTCGCGGTGCGGGCCGACTGTTCCATGTCGCCATGCAGTGCGCCGGCATTGAAGCCATGCTTCAACAGTGACTTGTGCAGCACGGCCACGTCGCGCTTGCGATTGCAGAAGATGATCGCGTTCTTGACGTTCTCGCCGCGGATCATTTCGCGCAGCACTTCCCGCTTGTCATAATCTTCGCTGGAGGCGCAAAAGCGGAACTTCTGTGTGATGGTTTTCGCAGTTGTCGCCGGCCGCGCCACTTCGATGCGCAGAGGATCGCGTAGGAAAGTCTCGACGAGGCGCGTGATTTCCGGCGGCATGGTTGCTGAGAAAAACAGCGTCTGACGGCGCGGCGGCAGCAGCTTGCAGATCTTCTCGATGTCGGGGATGAAACCCATGTCGAGCATGCGGTCGGCTTCGTCGATCACCAGGATTTCAACGCCCATCAACATGATGCGGCCGCGGCCGAAATGGTCGAGCAGCCGTCCGGGTGTTGCGATCAAGACGTCAACGCCGCGATCGAGCTTTTTGACCTGGTCGTCCATCGACACACCGCCGATTAGCAGGGCGACGTCGAGCTTGTGATTGACGCCGTACTTTTCAAAGGCTTGCGCGACTTGTGCCGCCAGCTCGCGGGTCGGTGCTAAGATCAGCGATCGCGGCATGCGGGCCCGCGCCCGCCCGCTTTCCAGCCGTGTGATCATCGGCAGCGTGAAGGCGGCGGTCTTTCCGGTGCCAGTCTGCGCAATGCCCAGGACATCGCGCCCGCTGATAGCGACGGGAATAGCTGCGGTTTGGATAGGCGTCGCGTCGGTATATCCTGCGGCCTGTACGGCGGCGAGAACCTTAGGGCTGAGGCCAAGCTCAGCGAATGACTTCGTTTCCAAAAACTTTCGTCTCCACCTGCGTTCATTGATCCCACGCGCAACCCCTGACCCGGACGGGCCCTGATTGCAGCGGTCGGCGAAGCGCAGGGGGAAGAGATAGTGCCTAAAAAGCGGCAAATCAAACGGCGCGGGGCCAAACTCGAAAAGGGATCAATGAATCAATCCCCTGCGCTCGAGCGTGCCGCTTGCTGACACAGGTAAGTAACAAATGCAAGAAAAAGCACGTTTTTGTTCAAGCGCTTAAACGTCGCGCTCTGAAACTCGCTGTCCTGCGGCCAGCCAAGGCATCGGCCGGCCGCAGGAGAGCTCAAGGCTTACTCCTCGCCGCTATTCATGAAGCGGTATAGGACTGCACCCAGGATGGCCCCGGCGATGGGAGCTACCCAGAAGACCCACAGCTGCGCCAAGGGCTCGCCGCCCGCGTAAATCGCAGGGCCTAAACTGCGAGCGGGGTTCACAGACGTGTTCGACACCGGGATCGACATGATGTGAATCGCGGTCAGCGCCATACCGATCGATAACGGTGCGAATCCCGAAGGTGCGCCGGGCCGCGTCGATCCCATGATGACGATCAGGAAGAAGGCGGTCAGCACAAACTCGATCAGAAGGACGCCCTCGATGCCAACCTTGAGCATGGACAAGTCGCCATAGCCATTGGCCGCGTAGTTACCGCCGACACCGCCGCCGATGAGATGAAACACGCCACAGGCCGAGGCGGCACCAATGCACTGGGCAATAATGTAGCCAGGCGCGCTTGCGAAATCGAAGCGGCCGCCGGCCACGAGGCCGATGGTGACGGCCGGGTTATAGTGGCCACCTGAGATGTGGCCGATCGAGCGGGCCAGCGCCATGACGGTGAGGCCAATCGAGAACGCGACACCCATAATGCCAGCCGCGCCCGACGGAGCTGCAAACGAATAGAAGGCTGCTCCGAGTATCGACGCCATCAACATAAACGTACCGATTAGCTCGGCCACCAGTGCTCTGATGTTCATTTGGTCTGTTTCCCTGTTGGCTTCCCCATATGCCGGTCTTGGTCAGACCTGCGGGGAAGTCTTCGATTGCGGCAGGTGTCATTTGACAAGTGCTACCGCAGCCGCGACTCGAACAAAGACCGGCTACGGACTTATATCATGGTCTGTGAAGGTGGTTTGACAGTGTGGTGGAAGAAGCTCTTTTCGCAGACGCCCGCAATCGTTGCGCAATCTGGAGACCGCCGTCAGATATCCAGATCCTTTGCGAAGGCCGCGCGCTCCTGGATAAAGCGGAATCGGGCTTCGGGCTTTGAGCCCATCAGTGCGTTGACGGTTTCGGCGAGCGCGCTCTTGTCGCCGTCGCCGGCTTCGACGCGCAGGAGCAAGCGCCGTTTCGGGTCCATGGTGGTGGACTTCAAGTCTTTGAAGTCCATTTCGCCAAGGCCCTTGAACCGGGTCACGTCCGGCTTGCGGCCTTTGAAGTGCGTGGCAATGAGGTGGTCGCGGTCGCGCTCATCACGGGCGTACACGACATCGGCCTTATGCGCGATCTTGTAGAGGGGAGGCACCGCCAGGAACAGGTGGTTCTGCTCGATCAGTTCGGGCATCTCTTGGTAGAAGAATGTAATCAACAGAGCCGCGATGTGCGCGCCATCGACGTCGGCGTCGGTCATCAGGATGACGCGCTCATAGCGCAGATCGTCGTCGCGGTATTTCGATCCCGTGCCAACTCCCAGGGCGAGCATCAGGTTTGACAGCGCTTCGTTTTGCGCCAGTTTGGCGGACGTCGCATTGGCGACGTTGAGGATCTTGCCGCGGAGCGGATAGATCGCCTGCGTCTCTCGATCGCGCGCGCTCTTGGCCGAACCGCCTGCTGAGTCGCCTTCGACGATGAAGATCTCGGTGCCGGCCGCCTGTTGAATCGAGCAATCCGCCAGTTTGCCGGGCAAGCGCAACTTTCGCGTCGCGGACTGGCGGCCGACTTCCTTTTCCTTCTTGCGCTTCAGGCGGTCTTCGGCCTGCTCGACACACCAATCCAGCAACCGCGTGGCCTGTTGCGGGCTATCTGTGAGCCAATGGTCGAACGCGTCTTTGACGGCATTTTCGACGATGCGCGTGGCTTCCTGGCTGGCGAGCTTGTCCTTGGTCTGGCCCTGGAACTCCGGCTCGCGGATGAACACCGACAGCATGGCCGCTGCCGTGCCCAGTACGTCTTCGGCGGTGATTTGTGTGGCCTTCTTGTTGTTCACGCGCTCGCCGAATTCGCGCAGCGACTTTGACAGCGCCGAGCGGAAGCCGTTCTCGTGCGTGCCGCCTTCGCCCGTCGGAATGGTGTTGCAATAGGACCGGCAGAAGCCGTCTTCGTCGGAAATCCAGGCGACAGCCCACTCGACGGAGCCGTGCTTGTTTTCCTTTTCGACGTTGCCGGAGAACAGCTCCTTTGTGACGAGCGTCTGCCCCGCGATCTCGGAGGTGAGGTAGTCCTTCAAGCCGCCGGGGAAATGGAATACGGCTTCAGTGGGCGTGTCGTCTTTGATGATCGAGGGATCGCAGCTCCAACGGATTTCGACGCCACCAAACAAATAGGCTTTGGATCGCGCCATTTTGAGGAGGCGTGCGGGCTTGAACGTGGCGCCCTTGCCGAAGATCGCTTCGTCCGGGCGGAAGCGCACTTTGGTGCCGCGCCGGTTCATGATGGAGCCGAGCTTCTCCAGCTTGGTTTGGGGAGTTCCGCGAGAAAATACCATGCGATAGAGCTGCTGGCCGCGCGCGACTTCGACCTCGCAGGTTTCCGATAGCGCGTTGACGACGGAGACGCCGACGCCGTGCAAGCCGCCGGACGTGTTGTAGGCCTTGCCGTCGAACTTGCCGCCCGAGTGCAGCGTGCACATGATGACTTCGAGGGCGGATTTGTTTTTGAACTTTGGGTGGGGATCAACAGGGATGCCGCGGCCATTGTCGGCGACCGACAGGAAGCCTTCGGCATCCAGGTGCACTTCGATGAATGTTGCGTGGCCAGCGACAGCCTCGTCCATCGAGTTGTCGATGACTTCGGCGAACAGGTGATGCAGTGACTTTTCATCGGTGCCGCCGATGTACATGCCGGGGCGGCGGCGGACGGGCTCAAGGCCTTCCAGCACCTCGATGTCGGCGGCCGTATAACTGTCGGAGGCGTCGCCAGATTTGCGGCGCGCGGATTTGTCGGTCATCTTGCTCTCAGGTTTCGAAAACAGATCGTTTTGTGAATCGGCCATGCGCCAGCGGTTCCCGATTGTGTGGGGAGTGGGCCTGGCGGCGGACGCGGGACAGGAGGCGCGCCCGGCTCCCGAATCTTGTTCGAGTCTCTCTTCCGATGAGGTCGCACGGACCGCTGTGGATTGGCAAGGTGTGTGTCAGCAACACAAACAAGCGGTGCACGGTGCCGTTTTACAGGTCCCGTGGCAGTGCGCCCTTGACGTTTCGCTCCGGTACGGGCTTGCCGAGTTCCTTCAGCCGGGGGATGAGCTTGACTTCAGATGCCGCGTTCCAGCCGTCTTTGCTGCCGCGAAAGCAGCCTCTGCAGGTGGTGATGGCGTAGTACTTCATGAAGTAGCCTTCGAACGCCCCGCCACCCATCTGGAACTGATTTTTGCAGAAGAAGCATTCTTGGATATGCGGTTTGGTGCTTTTCACGGTGTCTTCCCTTGCTCTGCAGTGGGCTGAGGCGGATGGCCCCTGTAACCTGATGCGATCAGTTATCATGGCGAGTGTAGTTCGCCAAAGAGCCCCATGTCTGGGCCCGTCCCGCGGTTATGAAATGCAGGTCCTAAAGAGGAAATTGGGGTGTACGCGCCGCGCTGTCTCCACTCCGCCATCCCTGCGCCCTTGAGCGGAGCATTGGGGTAGCGCGGCGGGGTTTGGCACGTCACGGGTGGTCGTCCAGATAAGGGGTGATTTGAAGTGCCTGACCCCTCTCGATGGGTGGGTGAGATGTGAGAGCGAGCAAGCAAGGTGCCTTTTCCTATTTCCCGTTGACGCGCGCCTGGGTGGCCGCCTGCCGCCCTGCGGTGCGGTCGCGCTGCGACGCGGCCATGACGGGAAAATGGAGTGCCGCGTGCGCGTCGAGGGGGGAGGTAAACGCGAGCGGCCGTCGTCGATCCTGCCTAGCGGTGCAGCCCAGGCGCTTCATGGCCGGTACGGGCAACGTATTCGGTGTAGCCGCCGCCGTATTGGTGGATGCCTTCGGGCGTCAGCTCCAGCACGCGGTTGGACAGGGCCGATAGGAAATGCCGGTCATGCGAGACGAATAGCATTGCGCCCTCATAGTCCGATAGTGCCGTGATCAGCATCTCCTTGGTCATGAGATCGAGGTGATTGGTCGGCTCGTCCAGCACAAGAAAATTCGGCGGGTCAAACAGCATCTGCGCCATGACAAGCCGCGCCTTCTCGCCGCCCGACAGAACCCGGCATTTCTTTTCTACGTCGTCGCCGGAGAATCCGAAACATCCGGCGAGCGCCCGTAACGGGCCGATGCCCGCTTGCGGGAACTGGTCCTCCAATGACTGAAACACAGTGCGATCGCCGTCCAGAAGTTCCATCGCGTGTTGTGCGAAGTAGCCCATCTTGACGCTGGCGCCGAGTGCCACCGTGCCATCGTCCGGCTGCGCCGAACCGGCGATCAGTTTGAGCAGCGTTGATTTGCCAGCTCCGTTGATACCCATCACGCACCAGCGTTCTTTGCGGCGCACCTGGAAATTCAACCCCTCGTAAATGCTCCGTGTGCCGTAGCTCTTGTGCACGTTCTTGAGGCTGGCCACGTCCTCACCCGAGCGCGGCGCTGGTGGGAACTCGAACAAGATCGTTTGCCGGCGCTTGGGCGGCTCGACCCGGTCGATCTTTTCCAAGCTCTTCACCCGGCTTTGCACTTGGGCGGCGTGGGACGCCCGGGCTTTGAACCGCTCGATGAACTTCAACTCTTTGGCCAGCATCGCCTGCTGACGATCAAACTGCGCCTGCTGCTGCTTTTCGCTGAGCACGCGCTGCTCGACATAAAACTCATAGCCACCCGAATAGGCCGTCAGCGTGCCGCCATCGATCTCGACAATCTTGGTGACGATGCGATCCATGAACTCGCGATCGTGCGAGGTCATCATCAGCGCGCCTTCATAACCTTTCAGAAAGTCTTCCAGCCAGATGAGACTTTCCAAGTCGAGATGGTTGCTCGGCTCATCCAGCAGCATGACGTCAGGGCGCATGAGGAGAATGCGGGCGAGCGCGACGCGCATTTTCCAGCCGCCCGACAGCGCGCCAACATCACCGTCCATCATCTCTTGGGCAAAGCTCAAGCCCGCCAGAACTTCGCGCGCCCGGCCTTCAAGCGCGTAGCCGCCGAGTTCCTCGTAGCGCCCCTGCACTTCGCCGTAGCGCGTGATGATTTCGTCCATTTCGTCCGCCCGGTCCGGGTCGGCCATGGCCGCTTCGAGGTTTGCGAGTTCAGCGGCGATCACGCTGACCGGGCCGGCGCCGTCCATCACCTCGGCAACTGCGCTGCGGCCACGCATGTCGCCCACGTCTTGGCTGAAGTAGCCGATGGTAATCCCGCGATCGGTCGACACCTGGCCTTCGTCGGGGGGCTCTTGTCCGGTGATCAGCCGGAACAGCGTCGTCTTGCCCGCGCCATTGGGACCGACGAGGCCGATCTTTTCACCGCGGTTGATCGCGGCGGACGCCTCGATGAACACGATCTGGTGACCGTTTTGTTTGCTGATGTTGTCGAGACGAATCATTCGGTTGGGCGCGCCTTAGGAAATGATCCGGCGCACATAGGGCATGTTGGGCCTTCGGGCTATGTGGCGCTCTGGCGGAGGAGGCTTGGCTATCAGCACGCCTCAATGCTTGGCAAACACCTCGGAGGTACCGTCTTTTTTGATCAGGAGGACGTCGTAGGGGTCTTTTTGATCACCGGATTCCATGCCGGGCGAGCCAACCGGCATGCCAGGGACGCTGAGGCCTATGGCGTCTGGCTTCTCGGCGAGCAGGCGTTTCACATCCTCGGCAGGCACGTGGCCTTCGATGGCGTAGCCACCGATCATGGCGGTGTGGCACGAGGTCTGATCAGGCTTCAGGCCGATGTGCACCTTGAACCGGTGCAGGTCTGTGTTGGCCATTTCTTTGGCTTCAAGCGCGAATCCATTCTGTGACATGTGCGCCATCCACTTGGTGCAGCAGTCGCAGCTGGCACTCTTGAAAATCTGGCCGGCGGTGGATTGCGGTGCGGGCTCCGCACGAACAGGGACCGCTGCAAGCAGAACGGCAGCACACAAGAGAGTGATGATTGGGCGCATGGCAGACCTCGGCTTTCGTCTCGTCTATGCCATGGGGTGGCAATCTTGTCGCCTGACAACCACGTAACGATTAAGTTCCTCTCGCACCCGAAGGCCCCATGAGCACCGAAGACAATCGCTTTTCAGCCCGCGCCGCCCGCTACGTCAAAGTTGGCGCCAATGTCGGCGGGATGGCCGCCAAGGTGGCGGGCCAGCGGCTGTTTGGCATTGAGGGGGACAAATCCAAGCAGGCGGTGCAGTTGGCCGCGGCCCTTGGCGGGCTGAAGGGACCCCTGATGAAAGTCGCCCAGCTTTTGTCGACGATTCCCGAAGCACTGCCCCCTGAGTACGCCCGCGAGTTGAGCCAGCTGCAAAGCCAAGCGCCGCCGATGGGACCGGCCTTTGTGCGCCGGCGGATGCTGGCGGAGTTGGGGCCGGATTGGCGCGGGCGGTTCGCCGCGTTCGATGAAACCTCGACCGCGTCCGCATCACTTGGCCAGGTGCACCGCGCGACAGGACACGATGGCCGCGCGCTTGCCGTCAAGCTGCAGTATCCAGACATGCAGTCGGCGGTCGAAGCCGACCTCAACCAGCTCAAGATTGTGTTTGCTCTCCATGCGCGCATGGACCCCGGCGTGCACACGACGGAGATCTTGAAAGAGATTGCCGCACGGCTGCGCGAAGAGCTCGACTATGAATTGGAAGCGCGTCATGCGCAGCTTTATGGATTGATGTTTGCCAATGATCCGGCCATTCGCGTGCCGGAGATTGACGGCGCACTGTCATCCAAGCGGCTACTGACGATGACGTGGCTTGATGGCGCAAAGCTACTCGACCACAAAGCCGATCCGATGGAGCATCGCAACATCATTGCGCGCTCGATGTTCAAAGCGTGGTGGTATCCGTTTTCGCACTATGGTGTCATTCACGGCGATCCGCATTTGGGCAACTACACGGTATTTTCAGAAGACGGCGCGCCAGCCGGCATCAACCTGCTCGACTATGGCTGTATTCGTACCTTCCCAGTGCCGTTCGTGCGCGGCGTGCTCGATCTCTATAACGGTCTGCTGACCGGCAACGACGAACAGGTGGCGCATGCCTACGACACGTGGGGCTTCCGCGGGCTCACCAAAGAACTGATGGAAGCGATGAACATCTGGGCGCGGTTCATTTATGGCCCGCTGCTCGATGATCGCGAACGCACCATCGCGGACGAGACCAATCCGGGCGAGTATGGCCGCCGGGAAGCGTTCGCCGTGCACAAAATTCTCAAAGAGAAGGGGCCTGTGTCGGTGCCGCGCGAGTTCGTGTTCATGGACCGCGCCGCGATCGGACTGGGCGGCGTGTTTCTGCATCTGGGTGCCAAGCAGAACTGGTACCGCCTGTTCAACGAAACAATCGAGGGTTTCGAATTGGAAAAAGTCGAAGCGCGGCAGAAAGCAGCGTTCGCAGCGACAGGCGTGCCGCTGCCGGGGTAATTAGCGCGTCGCGGCAGCTTTGGCTTTCCGGGCGTGATCGCGATACGCATTGACGATCTGCAACATGCCGGAGCGGATCGAAGGCCAGCGGTTGACGAACTGCACAATGGGCCACGAAATCACACGGCCGACACCTTTGACGTTGCCGAGCCCGGGCGTCGCTTCCGTCGCCTTGTTGCTCTTGAACACGACGCGCGGAGCAAAGGTGGCCGTGATATCGAATGTACTTTTGGGCGTTGTGACGGTGCAGGTGACGGGCTGATCGGGGCTCTGGAAAATGTGATCGGCCTTGGCCATCGCCTCATCGACCTTGTCGCGGGCAATGCGCACAACCAGCTGGCACGTGACGTTTTCGACGTAACCGCGTGAGGCCACTTTCAGGTCGGCGCGTTCTTGCTCGGACAAGCTGAGGGGAAACAGGCAGGCGATCTCTTTGCCCGTGCCAGAGGTGAGTTCAGCGAAGCAATCTTCAGAGAGCGGTGCCGATGGCGGCGAACTGGGTTCGCTAATGGCAGAACCTGCAGCGGCAGCAATCGCAACGATACAACCCACCAGCGCGCGTGCTGATTTGGTCTTGATCACGGCGCGGCAGCGTCTGCTTTGGCCGGTGCTGGAGCGGCGGGCTTCGCCGCGGGCGTTTTGGGTTCCAGCGCCTTCGCCGTCGATCCCGTCGAGATCGGCTTCGCAGAAGCCTTCGCCTGAACAGCCGCCGCCGCGGCGATTTCTTTCGGGTCAGGCTTGGGCGTGCCATTGGCCTCATAGCGCTGGCCGCAGCGCTGATAGAGGAACTTATTGACCGACTTGATCATGCTCTTGTGGAAGATGCCAAGGCTGTCTTCCAGGTTCGCCGCGGCCCATACGGTCGCCTTGATAGTGGATGGCCCGTCCAGGTCCGTCAGGTTGATCCAGATTTTGTCGGCCCTGCCGTTCTTGAATTCCAGCTTGGGTGCAAGCTTGGCTGTAACGGGCTTGGCCACGCCCTCGCGTTCAACCATGCATTTGACGGTTTGGGGCGGCACATGGATGGTGTGTTCAGGCTTGGTCAGCGCCGCGATGATCTCGGCCCGGTCGAGGTCCAAAGTCACCGCACATTGGGCGTCGCCGAACCCCCATTTGACAACTTTACTTTCGCCTTTCTTCAGGGTGTCTTTGGTCCAAGTCTTCGACACCGCACACTTGAGATCGTCGCCGGTGGGCTTCTTGCCAAGCGCCATGGTGCACAGGCGCCGTTCACAGGCCTTCAAGGCTTCGGCTTCGTTCGCCGCAGGTTCGAGCGCGTGGGCGCTGGCTGGCACGAGCAGCGTGACGCTTGCAAGCAATGCTGCGAAACGCCGGCGCATGATGGTTTTGGATACATGGGACAAGAGCTTAAACCCCTCAATTGCCGTAACTTTCTGGCGAGACCCGTTGATCTGAGCGATGCGTCGTGGCACCGGAATTTGCCAGCATTGAGGCTGTCCGTCCAATACGGCTGGTTGAGCGGTAAGCCAAAGGCCTCCCACACATCGCAAACTGCGCTGCTGGGCCGCTTGAAGCGCGGCCAACGTTGGGTTAGGTACAGACAGATGAATCCAGAGCTTAAGTAGGGGGAACCATGAGCATCGATCCGACCGGCGGCCATCCAGCGATGGACTATTCCGAGCACACGCGCACCTACGCCAACGTGTTGTCGTTCACGAAGATCGCAATCGTGTTTCTCATCTGCTTGTTGGCCGCAATGTACTTCTTCCTGGTCTAAGTACGACAGGCACCCGTCAGTTCACGCTAAGGGTACCCTTGGACGGCGTGCTGCAACCAAGGAAGTCCAGCTTCTGGGCTTCCTTTCTTCTTGATGAACCCTGACCTCCCCATCGCGGCTGCGCTTATGCCGCCCGCTCAACGGACGCCTCAATGATCACCATTGCAGTTACTGCGGAGGGAGCGGACGAACCGCGCGTTGCGATTTCGCCCGAGACCGTCAAGAAGCTTGTGGCGCTTGGCGCCACCGTGCGCGTCCAGTCCGGCGCGGGGCTGCGATCCCGCTTCTCCGATGACATGCTGAAGGCGCAGGGCGCGGAGATTGCCGCCAGTGCGGACGCGGCCATTTCGGGTGCTGACATCCTGTTGAAGGTGCGCCGCCCGTCGAACGAAGAATTAAAAGCACTGAAGCCCGGCGCGCTGGTCGCCGCCATGATCGAGCCGTTTGGTGACCGCGCGGCACTGGACACTGCGGCGGCCGCGGGAGCGACACTGTTCTCCATGGAATTCATGCCGCGCATCACGCGCGCGCAGTCGATGGACGTGCTGTCGAGCCAGGCCAACTTGGCTGGCTACAAGGCCGTTGTCGATGGCGCTTCGATGTTCGGCCAAGCCTTGCCGATGATGATGACGGCGGCCGGCACCGTTCCAGCTGCGAAAATTTTCATCATGGGAGTCGGCGTTGCGGGGTTGCAGGCCATCGCCACCGCGCGCCGTATGGGTGCCATCGTGACGGCGACTGACGTTCGGCCCGCGACGAAAGAGCAGGTGCAGTCGCTGGGTGCAAAGTTTGTCGCGATTGAAGACGACGAGTTTAAGCAGGCGCAAACGGCCGCTGGCTATGCCAAGCCGATGTCGCCCGAGTATCAGGCCAAGCAAGCCGAGCTGGTGTCAAACCACATCAAGATTCAGGATATCGTGATCACGACCGCGCTGATCCCTGGCCGTCCCGCACCGCGTCTGATCACGCGCGCCATGGTCGACAGCATGAAGCCGGGTTCGGTGATCGTCGATCTGGCAGCGGAACGCGGCGGCAATTGCGAAGCAACGGTTCCTGGCCAGACGGTCGATGTCGGCGGCGTCAAAATCGCGGGGCCCCTTAATCTGGCAGGATCTGTCGCGGTCAATGCATCGAGCCTCTACGCCAAGAACCTCTACGCCTTCCTTGAGACAATGATCGACAAGAAAGAAAAAGCGCTGAAAATCAACTGGGACGACGAGATCATCACCGGCACGCTGGTGGCCAAAGATGGCAAGGTCGTCCACCCCAATCTGCAGCCCAAGGCCGCGTGAGGATCCCGTCATGACGCTTGTTAGATCTGCACTCCTGGCCGTCGTTTCACTGGTCGTTCTGTCACAATCGGCCTTCGCGGCGGATGGCACCGGTGGCACCGTCGATCCAGTGATTTACCGGCTGATGGTGTTCGCGATGGCGATCTTCGTTGGTTATTACGTCGTGTGGAGCGTGACCCCCGCGCTGCACACACCGCTGATGGCTGTCACCAACGCAATCTCGTCGGTGATTGTGGTCGGCGCACTGCTGGCGTGCGCGGTTGACGGCATGATGTCTGGCAGTTTTGCCGCGCGCGTCTTCGGCTTCGCCGCGCTGATCATGGCCTCGGTCAATATCTTCGGCGGCTTCCTGGTCACGCAGCGCATGCTGGCGATGTACAAGAAGAAAGACACCCCCGCCAAACCAGCAAATCAGAAGACTTAAATGCCTGCTTCAACCGCATCGTACTTGCGCATCGCGCCCGTCTGACTTTGAGAGGATTACATGGCTTTGTCGCCCAACGCCGCCGCCCTGCTCTACCTCGTTGCGGGTGTGCTGTTCATCCTCGCGCTGCGTGGCCTGTCGCATCCTGAGACCTCGCGCCAAGGCAACACTTTCGGCATGGCCGGTATGGGCATTGCGATCGTGACCACGCTGGCGCTGGGCGCACCGGGCTTCTTGGGCTGGATCCTGATTTTAGCGGGCCTCGGCATCGGCGGGTTCTTCGGCGCCAAGCTGGCGCGCGAAATTCCGATGACTCAGATGCCGGAGCTGGTGGCGGGCTTCCATTCGCTTGTGGGTTTGGCGGCCGTGTGTGTGGCTGCAGCGGCGATGTACGCGCCCGAAGCGTTCGGCATCGGCACGCAGGACAGCATCGCGGCGGCGAGCGCTTTCGAAATGGCCCTGGGTGCTGCGATTGGCGCCATTACGTTCACCGGTTCGGTGATCGCGTTCGCCAAGCTATCGGGCAAAATGTCGGGCGCGCCGATCATGCTGCCCATGCGCCACGTCATCAACGGTGCGCTGTTCCTGAGTATCATCTGGCTGATTTACATGTTCTGCGCCACGGGCGGCGGCGCTGGCTACTTCTGGCTGATCGTCGCCACATCGCTTCTGTTTGGTGTGCTGATCATCATTCCGATCGGCGGAGCTGACATGCCGGTCGTCGTATCGATGCTGAACTCTTATTCCGGTTGGGCGGCCGCCGGCATCGGCTTCACGCTGGGCAACATCGCATTGATCATCACCGGCGCGCTCGTTGGCTCGTCGGGCGCGATCCTGTCGTACATCATGTGCAAGGCGATGAACCGCTCGTTTATCTCGGTCATCGCGGGTGGGTTCGGCGGCGAGACAGCCGGCCCTGCGGCGGCTGGCGGCGAACAAAAACCTGTGAAGCTCGGCGGCGCGGACGATGCGGCCTATCTGATGAAGAACGCCCAGAAAGTGATCATCGTGCCAGGCTACGGTATGGCCGTGGCGCAGGCTCAGCATGCGTTGCGCGAGATGGCGGACACGCTGAAAAAGGCGGGCGTTGAGGTGAAGTACGCGATCCACCCGGTTGCCGGCCGCATGCCGGGCCACATGAACGTGCTGCTGGCCGAAGCCAACGTGCCCTACGATGAAGTGTTCGAACTCGAAGACATCAATTCGGAATTTTCGCAGACCGACGCGGTCTACGTGATCGGCGCCAACGACGTCGTCAATCCGGCGGCAGAAACCGATAAGACCTCACCGATCTTCGGCATGCCCGTACTGCAGGTGTGGAAAGCGGGCACCGTGCTGTTCAACAAGCGCTCACTCGCGTCAGGCTATGCCGGCATCGATAACTCGCTGTTCTACAACGCCAACACCGTGATGGTGCTGGGCGACGCCAAGAAGATGACCGAAGAAATCGCCAAGGCCTTAGCGCACTAGCGCCGTGCTGTGCGCGCCGCCCGGCCTAGCGACGTAGCGGGTCTGCCGCTGGCGGACGAGACGACTTCAGAAGTGATCGTGTGATCCATTGTGCTGCGTTACAAGACGTGGTGACATTATGAACTGGGCCGATTGGCAATGCGGGCGGCCACAGCTTCGCGAGCAGCTGCCTAAATAAGCACAAGTGCATGACCATAACGATCAGCTTCTCTGATGGCAGTCGTCAGAAGGAAAGGTTTTACGTTATCGGCTTCATTCGGTAGATCCTGTTCAAATCAAAGAGCTTTGTGCATCAGGCACCGCGCTTAGGAGACGACATGAACGAGATCAGCAAGTGCCCCATGCACGGGACGCCCGCCAATGTGACGTTCGGGGCGAGATCAAACCGGGACTGGTGGCCAAACCAGCTGAACCTGAAAGTCCTGCATCAGAACCCAATTGCCGGTAACCCGATGGGTCCAGCGTTCAACTACGCCGAGGAATTCAAGACGCTCGACCTCACAGCTCTCAAGCGGGATCTCACCGCGCTGATGACCGACAGTCAGCACTGGTGGCCTGCCGACTATGGCCACTACGGCGGTCTGTTTATTCGCATGGCATGGCATAGCGCAGGCACCTACCGCACGGCGGATGGCCGTGGCGGTGCCGGATCGGGCACGCAGCGGTTTGCACCCCTCAACAGTTGGCCGGACAACGGCAACCTCGACAAAGCGCGGCGGCTGTTGTGGCCGGTCAAGAAAAAGTACGGCAACAAGATCTCGTGGGCCGATCTGATGATTTTGGCCGGCAATGTCGGCATCGAGTCGATGGGTGGCAAAACGTTCGGCTTCGCTGGCGGGCGTGAGGATGTCTGGGAGCCCGAGGAGGACATCTACTGGGGTGCTGAGGATACCTGGCTTGGCGACACGCGGTACTCCGGCGATCGCGAATTGGCGAACCCGCTTGCCGCCGTGCAAATGGGTCTCATCTACGTCAATCCGGAAGGCCCGAACGGCACGCCCGATCCGGTGGCTTCGGCGCGCGACATCCGCGAAACCTTTAAGCGTATGGCTATGAATGACTACGAGACAGTCGCGCTAACGGCCGGCGGCCACACCTTCGGCAAGACGCATGGCGCGGGTGACACGTCGCACGTGGGCGTCGCGCCCGAGGCCGCGCCGATCGAAGCGATGGGCTTCGGCTGGCTCAGCACCTACAAAAGCGGCAAGGGCCGTGACACTATCACCAGCGGCCTGGAAGGCGCCTGGACCCCCAATCCAATCCAGTGGGATATGGGTTATTTCGATATGCTGCTCGGCTACGAGTGGGACCTTGTCAAGAGCCCGGCCGGCGCCTGGCAGTGGACGCCGAAGGACATCAAGGCCGAGCACATGGCGCCGGATGCGGAAGATCCGTCCAAGAAGGTGCCGATCATCATGACCACAGCCGACATGGCGATGCGCATGGATCCGGCTTACGAGAAGGTTTCGCGCCACTTCCACCAGAACCCGGACGAGTTCGCAGACGCCTTCGCCCGCGCCTGGTTCAAGCTCACGCACCGCGACATGGGCCCGAAGGCTCGCTACCTCGGTTCGGAAGTTCCGGCCGAAGACTTGATCTGGCAGGACCCCATTCCGGCTGTCGATCACCCGCTGATCGATGACAAGGACATCGCTAACCTCAAGGCCATGATCCTGGGTTCGGGTCTGTCTGGGCCGGAGCTGGTTTCAACGGCTTGGGCGTCGGCGTCTACGTTTCGTGGATCGGATAAGCGCGGCGGCGCAAACGGTGCGCGCGTGCGTCTCAGCCCGCAGAAGGATTGGGCAGTCAACGAGCCGGCCCAGCTCGCCAAGGTGCTGACCGCACTTGAAGGCGTCCAGACGGCGTTCAACAGTTCGGCACCGGGCGGCAAGAAAGTGTCTCTTGCGGATCTTATTGTTCTGGGCGGATGCGCGGCGGTCGAGCAGGCGGCGAACGCTGCCGGGCACATCATCGAGGTTGCGTTCACGCCGGGCCGGATGGACGCTTCGGCAGAGCACACCGACGCCGGCTCCTTTGACGTGCTGGAACCCGAGGCGGACGGCTTCCGCAATTACTTAAAGACGAAGTACGCCGTATCGGCGGAAGAAATGCTCGTCGACAAGGCGCAGTTGCTGGGGCTGACCGCGCCTGAGATGACGGCACTTGTGGGCGGCCTGCGTGTTCTGGGAGCCAACTCCGGCCAATCCTTGCACGGCGTTTTCACAACGCAGCCCGGCAAACTCACCAACGATTTCTTCGTCAACGTGCTCGATACAAACACGGAATGGCAGGCGGTCTCTGAGGATCAGCTCGGATTTGCGGGCCGTGACCGCAAGACGGGCTTAGTCAAGTGGACGGGCACGCGTGTCGATCTGGTGTTCGGTTCGAACTCGCTGCTGCGTGGCCTGGCGGAAGTCTATGCGCAGGACGACGGTAAGCAGAAGTTCGTGCGCGACTTCGTGGCCGCGTGGACCAAGGTCATGAATGCGGATCGTTTTGATCTGGCTCAGGTCGCTTGATCCGGCCAAAGTGATCGACCCGGTATGTGGTCCTCCTCTCTCGGGGGTGACTTGCTGCATCCTGCAAGTGACTTAAGGCCGGACGTTCACCCCGATCGGTCGAAGAGGCATCCCCCCCATGCCACCGAAGAAAAGTTCCAAGCAGCGCGCCGCGGAGTTGAAGCAGCGCAAGATTATGCGCACGGAAAAACGCGCCAAAAGGCTGCGCGAGGATCTTTACGCGTTTCGGATTTCGATGTTGCCAGAGCGTGGCAGCGCACCTGTCAGTCCCGAATTTCTTGCATCAGATAGCAGCTACGACACTCCGGAATTCGCGCGGCGCGGCTACTTTCTCGATCAGCCATTCGCGTGCATCGATTGCGCCAAGGAAGAAATTTGGACCGCGACGCAGCAGAAGTGGTGGTTCGAGGTCGCCAAAGGCGGCGTGTGGACAATAGCGCGGCGGTGCCGTCCGTGCCGCAGGCGCGAACGTGAGGCAAAGGCCGAACACACGCACGTCAGCGAAGACGGCAAGCAGCGCAAAGCGACGCTCAAGGCCGAGGGCAAATGGCGCAGCGGCTTGTGATGGGCGGGATCCGTGTTGGGCACTCGTGGCGCTTCGAAAACGACCGGCCTAACTTCACTTTGCTTCCCGCATCAATGCCATCGATGCCGAGGGAGCAGCTGGCCGCGCGCGCTCTTCGGCTTCTTGCGCTTTCTCGGTCAAATTCCGGTTTGCGATGATGAGCTTATCGTCCGAGGCCCCGGTAAGGCACCCGCCGGCCGTGGGGATCGTGTATCGCGTTGCGGCATGATCCAGTTCGCCACTGGCCTCGACCGGGATGAGCGTCGCGTGATGACCATGTGCGATCAGGCTCGCCGCATACCGCTTCTGCTGAGCCCAAGGCGTGCGCGTATCGGCCTCATCTCCCAGAATGAATAGACGCCGCTTTGGGTCGGCGGGTACGTCCGCGACGTCGCGTGCCGGATCGAACATGGATTGTTCGAGTTTCGCCCGGTTCACTTTGCTGCCGGTCTTTGTCAGCGTTGCGTAATAGAGGTCGACGACCTCGTACGCGCCCGATCCGAGCGCTGCGCATTCGATGTCGCGTCGGCCCAAGGCCAAAATGGATGCAGCAATGGTTGAGCCGCCGGACTGTCCGGCGAGCCCAATGGTTTGCAGGCCCAGCCGCTGTTTGATGAGATCAATGGCGGTATTCATGATCAGCGTTTCGTGCGGTGTGCGCCGCTCACCGTGATGGCCGGACGAGCCGTTCAGCCCCAACCGCGAAATTGAGACGTAGCGGACCTTCAACTGGCCGGACCAGTGCTGCAGCAGGCCGAGCGTGTCGCTATGGGATTTGGCCATACCCGCCGCGTCGGCGAATTTTTCCGGCGTCGAGTCCCCGTCAAAGAACATCACCGCACTGGTCTTTGTCTCAAAGCCCTTGGTGACGGAATAGGCGACGCATTCGCTTCCGGTTTTGGTCGCGACGTAAATCCGGTTCACCGCTGCTTCGCACAAGACCTGTGACGCCGCCTCTTGGGCCAGAACAGCCTGGAAGGGTTTGGCGGACCTTGCGGCCGCCGCATGCGGCCCCGCGAGGAGAACGGCTGCCGCCGTGCACAGGGCGAAACGCCGCCAAACTGAAAAACATGCGATCGTCGTCACAAGGCACCCAACGGCTCTGGAACACAGGTTGGGACATGATGATGGGTGATCGGAGGGACTGCAGTTCCCTGAGACACAGTGTGCCGGTTCTAGGAGCCACACTAGTCGCAACGCCCGGTCCGGCCCTAAGGCCCTGGTTCAAGGCGCTATTTCGCGCTTTTCCGAGTGAAACCCCCGCCTCAAACAGTTTTAATCCACGGGCTCGCGAATTGCGTTAGCATCTTTATGAAACGCGTGGTGTATGTCCTCGTCCGGTCAAGCGCCCGCACCTCAGAAGGCCGTCATATGAGGAATGGCTTCACGCTCGTGGCAGCGCTTGCTGCAACCGTCCTGGCAAACAGCGCCTGGTCTCAGGACGTGGGGCTGCACGCCAAAGTGACACTCGATGGCATGACACTGCAGTGTAAGGATTTCCGCGGCCAAACCGTGCGCACAATCCGGATGGACGATATCGGGGACGTTGCGCGCGCGTCGATCATCAACCGAATGCCAATAATTACGCTCAATTCGCTGCGGCTGGAAACGTTGCCCGGCAAGTTGCAGGTTTTCTTCTTCAATCACGAGTGCGGGCACCATGTGATGGGTCACGTGTTCAGTCCCTCGCCCACAAGCGAGAACGAGGCCGACTGCTGGTCGATCAAGCAGGGCCGCGACGGAAAGTTTTTCACACGCTCTGATGTCGAAGCGTTTGCGCCGCATCTCGCCAAAAGCCGTGGTACTCCGTTGGGTCATCTGCCGGGGCCGGAGCGCGCCGCGCGCCTGCTCGCGTGCTTTGACGATGCGTCAGATAACTTGGTCGATCCGCAGGGGTACAGCCCGCGGACACCAACAGAATCAGCGCGCAGCGGCGGGTAGCAGCAAACCCTGGCACGG
This sequence comes from Hyphomicrobium sp., assembly GCA_031413815.1. GTDB lineage: Bacteria > Pseudomonadota > Alphaproteobacteria > Rhizobiales > Hyphomicrobiaceae > JAGVSR01. The sequence continues at coordinate 27,669 of JANOFU010000076.1, forward strand.
CTTCAACGTTAGGTTCGGAGAGTGGCGGTTGGCTTCCGCCAGCGCCGCAACCGAAATACCGTGCTTGTAAGACTGCCCATAGAGCGTGTTTCCCGCCTCGACTGCGATGATGCGCGGCGGCGCGCGAGACCATTGGACCCGACTTTGCGAACCGTTCCACACGTCGGTGTGGTTCGGCTGTTCAACGGTCAGCTGGTGATCTGAGCCTGCATCCGCGCTGAGCGCAACATTGGCGGATTGCGGACGTTCAGCCGTCGCAGCCGGAAGGCTCACCGATGAGAGGGCCGTTGCCGGTGGATCTTGACTGCACCCCGTCAGAACCGTGAGCGCTATGGCCAAGGCGGTGACAGACAGACAACGGATCACCGGCTTCGCAGTTTGATGCAGGGAACGCATGGACCGATTCCGCACAAGCAAGCGCGGCTAATTGAACCGTGGACTTGGAGAGCCAATAGTTACCTGTGTGCCACGCTACCGGCAGTTTTCTGTGGGCCAAGGCCGCTTTTTCCGGCATGCCGGTGCGGTGCCTCCCCCGGCCGATTGCATGGTCAACGGCGGTGTGCTGTGAACTGGGTTCCGCTACGGAGCGCCCTTGACGGCCGCGCGCTGGAAGGTTTTTGACGGTCTTGGGAGCGCAATTTTGGAACAGAGCGGTTCCGGTGATCGGGACGGGAGTTGGCAGATCACGGTCCTAAAGTGGGTGGCCGTTGCAGCCATTGCCGGCACATCGGCTTGGGCGATCGATCTGTGGACTCGTGGCGCTGCCAACCACTTAATTCTCGAACACGGTCCGCTTGAAAAGCTTCACATGCTTTTGCTCGCGATCAGCGCAGTGCTGTTTGGACAAGCCTACTGGCGAGGCCAGGGTGCGGTGCGCATCGCGGGCGGCGCTTTAGGCCTGCTTGCGGTTGCAGCCTTGGTGAGAGAAGTCGACGTCGGTCACGTGGGCGGCCCGGAGTGGTTTCGCTTTCTTGCAGACCATGGGCTGCAAGAGGTGCTGCTCATCCTCATGACGTTGCCGATCTTCATTTATCTGATCCAGCAACGGCAGTATTTCTGGGACCTCGTGGACCTTGCTTTGCAGTGGCGGTCATGGCCGCTATTCTTGTCGGGTGCGCTTCTGGCGACGGGGGTTTATCTCGATGAGCGGATCGTGACCGATCACGTGATGCGATTCTGGGAAGAGCTGCTGGAAACCTACGGCTATGGCTTCATGGTGATGGCGGCCTGGCGGCACCGGACCCTCGTCGCGCCGCAACCGCACAACGGCGATAGCCAAACCACCGTCTCGTAATCCGTCTGAAAGATCTGAGGCTCATTGCCCATGGACCTGATCCCTGTGCTCACCAAACTCGCAATGATCACCGGCATATTGGTCCTGATTGTGGTGGTGGGAACGCCCTACGTGCAGCGCGCGCTGCTGTATTTTCCAGACGATCAGCGCGTGTCTCCGGCCCAGGCAGGCCTGCCGGACGTGGAAGAGCGCTCGTTCGAAACGCCGGATGGCGCTCAGGTTTTATCGTGGTGGGGCAAGGCGCAGCCCGGTTCACCCACGATCCTTTATTTCCACGGCAACGGCGGCTCATTCGCCAACCGCTCCGAACGCATGCGCAAGTATTTGTCGCGCGGCTTTGGTGTCGTCATGATGACGTATCGCGGCTATGGCGGCAGCACGGGCCAGCCCAGCGAACGCAACAACGTCGCTGATGCCAAACAGCTCTACCGTCTCCTGACCACCAGTGGCGTCGCGCCGGATGCGGTTGTGCTCTACGGAGAGTCGCTGGGGTCTGGCATTGCAACCCAACTTGCAGCCGAGCTTCCTATCGGAGGGCTGATCCTTGATGCGCCCTACACGTCCATTGTCGATATGGCGGAGCGCTTCTATCCCTACCTGCCATCGCGCTGGCTGATGACAGATCGCTACGAGACATTGAACACCATCGGCCGCGTCAGCGCGCCAGTGCTCGTCATCCATGGTGAGGCGGATGCGCTGATCCCGGTTGAGATGGGCCGCAAGGTGGCTGCCGCCGCCGTCAACGCACGCGCCGAGATTGTCACGTTCAAGGATGCTGGCCATTCCGACCATCATCTGTATGGCTCGTATGATGCGATCTATTCCTGGCTTGAACGTCTGCGCTCGGGCCAACTTCATCGCAAGGCGGGGTGAGCGCGAACGTCTTGCCAGCATATTGACCGCTGTCAGAAATGAAAAACCGCCCGGCTTCCGCAGGGCGGCCTCTGAAACATCAAAATAAAGAGGTTGGGATGTTAGCGCGCGCCGTATCCGCCGCCGCCCCCACCGCCATATCCGCCGCCGCCGCCAGCGCCGCCGTAGCCACCGCCAGACGATCCGCCGCCAAAGCCACCACCGGCACCGCCACCAGCACCACCGGTCCGGGGAGCACCAGGGCCGCCACGGCCCCCAGGACCCTTAGCCCCGGGGCCGCCGCGGGCGACAACGGGCTTGGACGGCAGCAGACCTTCGCGCTGCATCTTCTTGCGAGCCAGCTTGCGGGCGCGGCGAATGGCTTCTGCCTTTTCCCGGGCCCGCTTCTCGGAGGGCTTTTCGAAGTGGTTCCGGAGCTTCATCTCCCGGAAAACGCCCTCGCGCTGGAGCTTTTTCTTGAGAGCTTTGAGAGCTTGGTCGACGTTGTTGTCGCGTACGAGAACTTGCAAGAGACAGAACCTCTTTTGCTAAGCGGTTGATCTGATTGTGAAAATACAAAACCCGCGCGGCCGGTCGCGTTGCTTCCAGCCGCCGCAGGGGGTGTTTCGTGGCTCTGTCTAACAAAGTGCTGGTACATTGTCCACGTCCCCGCGCGGTTTTGGCCCTTCGATTATGGGGCTGGGCAACTTGCGCGTCCCGGTCGCTCAGTCCCGGACTGCCGCAACGGCTTACGACCCCAACCGGCTGCTCCAGTCCTCGGTCTGACGACGTTCGACCCTGCGGCGGGCGAGTTTGCGCCAGCTTTCCGCCAGTAGGGGCAACTGCGACATGTTCTCCAACTCGTCGTAGGCGTCGGTGCGCAAAAATAACAAGCCAAGGGCTCGTTCGACCGTCCAATCGGGATGCAGACGCTCAACGAGTTCGATCTGATCGCCTTGTTCGACTGCGCCCGTTTCGATCACGCGATAATACCAACCCGCACGCAGCGACTTCTGAACGCGATAGGCCATATCCTCTACGTCAAAACGCAAGTTGAGCTTGAAGCAGGGTTGCCGGCCTTGGCTGATCTGCAGCATGGCACTCCCGGCACGCCAAACATCGCCGATACAAACGTCGCTCTCCACCAATCCCGTAGACGACAGATTTTCTCCAAAAGCACCGACATGATCGAGCAAGGGATGCGCCGCCAGCTCGTTGCGCCACGTCGCGTAGTGATCAAACGGATAGTGGTGAATGGCTTTCTCAAGCCCACCATGGTTTTCGAGATCAGCCTGGCGATCATCAACGAGGCCGGTTTGACTGATCACTCGACGGCCTGAGACAGGCGACTTGGCAATGCCGCTTGTAGCCCCCTTTGTGCCAAGGAGTTCGACCTTGCCAACGAGCACGTGCTTGAGGATTGCCGTCGCAGGGGCGGAGCGGGTCGTCATGTCAGCCCCCGTGCGTAGTAGGATTTGGGCCGCGTCACAGCCCCGTAGCCGAGGGCCGACAGCGAGCACCCGCGGCCAGAGTCTTTGATGCCCACCCAGGCTAAATTTGGGTCGAGGTAGTCACAGCGATTGAGGAAGCAGGTGCCCGTTGCAATCCTTCTGGCGACATCGTCGCCAGCGGCGAAGTCCGCCGTCCAGATCGAAGCGGTCAGTCCGTAACGGCTGTCGTTCATAAGACGGATCGCCTCATCGTCGGACGAGACACGCATGATGCCAACTACGGGTCCGAAGGTTTCTTCTGTCATCACGTCCATTCCATGATGCACATCGACGAGTGTTGTGGCCGGAATGTAGGGATCATCGAGTTCAGCGAGTTGGCCGCCTCCCGTAATGACGCGCGCACCTTGGGCGACTGCGGTTGTGACATGCGCGCGGATGTCTTTTGCCGCCCGGCGCGACACGACGGGGCCGAGGGTTGTCAGAGCGTCAAGCGGCGAGCCGAGTGTCTGTGACCGCAACGTCTCGGCCTCGAATCGCGAAACAAATCCGTCAAAGACGCTGTCGTGTACATATATGCGCTCGATGCCGCAGCAGCTCTGCCCACTGTTGAAGAACGATCCATCAACAAGATTGGAAACCGTCGCGTCTAGGGCTGCATCAGCCCGAACGTAGGCGGGGTCCTTGCCGCCAAGCTCCAATCCGATGGGAAGAAACCGGCCGGCAGCAACGCGCTCGATTTCATGGCCGGCGAGGACCGAACCCGTGAACGAAACGAAATCGACCTGCCGCTGTGAGATGACGCCAGCAATCGCCTCGTGGGTCATGTGGAGAGTGTGGAACAGTCCAGCAGGAAGGCCAGCTTTGCCAAAGGCCGATGCAAATTCGTCTCCGCAAAGTGCTGTTTGTTTGGCTGGCTTCAGGATTACAGAATTGCCCGCCATCAGTGCCGGAATGACGGTATTGACTGCGGTCAGGTACGGATAGTTCCATGGCGCAACCACTAGGACGATGCCGTGCGGCTCGTGTTCGATACGGCGGGTGTGCCCATCGCTTGACAGGTCAGTGGGCGCAAGTGCGGCCGCTGCGATTGAGATCATGTGTTCGGCGCGGTCGGCTAGCCGCCTCACTTCGGATGGACCGAACGTCACCGGGCGGCCCATCTGCCAAGCCAGCTGTTCGGCGATCTCTGCTTGATTGGCCAGCACCGCGGCGGCAAATGCGCGGCAGTATGTGGCGCGAGCGCCGACCGATGTTTGGGCCCATTCAATTTGAGCGCTCCGGGCATCCGTCAGGGCCTGTTCGATCGCCGTTGCCCGCGCGTAGGCAACACGTGCATACACGCGCCCATCGACGGGCGAGACGAGTTGGTAAGGCGCAATCATGGAGCATCGCCGCGTGTTGAGCAGGACCTGATTTTAGTCGGTGCTGATACCCTTATCCGCCGGTTTATGCCCATCGGGCCAGCTGTGCTGCCAGGCGTGCTGCTCGCGAACCTGACCATTGCGGAACACGAAGTACTCGATGCCCCGCTCGCGAACCTTCTCGCCTGTCTCCGGGTTTGTATAGATGCTGTCCCACGACGTGACGATCGTGTCGTTGGAATGGGCAATATATTTTTTGGTGATCTTCAAGTCTTTGGCGTAAGCAAACCACTTGGCTCCTCGCTCCCTGAGCAGTGCACCGGACTGGTGCTGATCTGCTCCATAAACCAGCACGGCGTCTTCGGCATAACCTTGGCCGGCGGCTGCGCCGTCCGCTGTTTGGTAGACGCGTTCGATTTTCCGCACCCACTCTTCCGGGTCACCCGGCAGGTGGTTGGTGGCTTGGCTGGTGGTCATGCTGATCCCTTCAGAACTCGGTGTTTCGTCTTGTTTTAGATGTCGAGGAGCAGCGTGCGCCGCTCGTAGTCGGTAACGATCCGGTGTTGTGCCTCGACGCTTTGGCGCCCGAAATTGACATAGTGCGCACGCACATCGTCCCCGAACATCTCGGCGGCCAACTCCGAGTGCTGCAACGCATCTGTCGCTTCGGTGAGGGACCGTGGGAGTACCGGAAGCCCTTGCATTTGATAGGCATTGCCAGTCGTTGCCGTATGGTCCGGCTCGAGCGCGAGTTCGAGGCCTTTGAGGCCGGCCGCGAGCATGGCGGCATATGCGAGATAGGGATTGACGTCGGCACCAGGGATGCGATTCTCGATCCGCCGGGACGGGCCATTGCCAACAAGGCGCAACGCAACGGTGCGGTTGTCTTCGCCCCACGTCATTGCTGCGGGTGCAAAAGTTCCCGGACGCAGCCGGCGATAAGAATTGCTCGTTGGAGCAAAGAACAAGAACAGCTCCGGCACGTAGCGGATCAGCCCTGCGAGCACATGGCGCATTTGTGCGCTGGTTCCAGCCCCGGCACTGCCGAAGACATTGATGCCGCCCCGGTCGAGCATCGACATGTGGACGTGGCAACTGCTGCCGCCGAAATCATGATGCCACTTGGCCATGAATGTCGCGATGAGGCCCTGCTGCAGCGCGAGTTCCTTGACGCCGGTTTTGAACAGGACATGCCGGTCTGCGGCGGTCAGTGCCTCGGCATATTCGGTATTCACTTCGACCTGTCCCGGCGAATACTCGGCTTTGACGAGTTCAATGGGAACATCCGCAAGGGTCATCTTGCGCCGCAACGCGCCGAGAAATTCCTCGTCTTCGGACGTGCGGATGAGCGTTTCGGGGTGCATCACCCGATGCTTAGGCGTCAGGTTGACATAACCTTTGTCGTAGGCGCTCGACGGCGTCTCGATCAGCAGGAAGAACTCTAATTCGGAAGCAAATTGCGGTCTAAGTCCGTGCTGTGCACACCGCTCAATCATCCGCAAAAGGATTGCACGCGGCGAAACAGAAATTGACGCTCCTGCGGGAGTCACCGCATCGGCCATCACGATCGCAGTTTTCTCCGACCATGGGTAACGGCGTATCGTTGCAAGATCGGGTTTTGCCACCAAATCGGGATAGCCGTTGTCCCAACCTGTCAGCGCGAACCCGGGGTCGAGCGAATGGTCCTGTCCCCAAGCCAAGACGACGGAACAGGTTCCAACGCCTGTTCTGCAAATCCGCATGAAGTGCGTGGCTGTGAGCCGTTTTCCGTAAAGTCGGCCCTGCATGTCGGTGCCGGCGACAATGACAGTGTCGATCTCGCCCGCGTCGATAAGCTGCGTAAGGTCGCCTTCGCTGAGTGTCGTTGACACGGGCGTTGATCCCCTATTCGATCGATTGACTGACAACGCGCTATCTCTTAAGGTCTACAAACAGACCTTAAAAATAGATCGCCGTCAATCGTCAATCTTTTTGCTGCTGTTCTTATTGGTTCTTTGGCTGACCCTTTGACCTATCGTTCTGTCACAGACATGGATCAGGCCACAGCGCTGCTGAAGGGCGCGGTGCCCTCAGGCAATGTCTTCGAGGCGACGGTCGAACGGCTCGGGCAGTCCGTCAAATTGGGGTTGTTTGCTCCCGGCGAGCAGCTGCCGACGGAGCGAGATCTAGCCGGTCTCATTGGCGTGAGCCGGACGACGGTGCGCTCGGCGATCCAAGTGTTGGTGATGGGAGGCTTTCTGGTCGTCAAGCGTGGCCGGGGTGGCGGCACCTTTGTCGCTGAGCGTCTGCCACCTCAAAAGCGGTCGCGTCGCGGCGCATTGGGTCCGAGATCCTTGGGCGATGTGGAGGATCTACTTGACCGGCGCTTCGTTCTCGAATGCGGTATTGCGGAACTTGCTGCCGAGCGCGCAACAAAGGACCAAGTCATTTCGCTGAGGGACCTGACTTTCCGGATGTGCAGCACGCTTGGGGATTTGGACGCCTACCGCCGCATCGATGGCCAGTTTCACATCGCGCTTGCGCAGGCCACTGGCAGCGCGGGGCTGACGTCAGCCATGGCGGACATGCAGGCCAGCATGTCAGATCTAATTGCTCTCATTCCCCGGAGTGAAGACGCCTTGACTCACTCCAACGAACAACACGCGCGGATCATTGCGGCGATTGCTCGTCACGATGCCACTTCGGCACGCCGCGAGATGAAGCAGCATGTCGAGGGCACCGCAAAGTTTCTGCGCGGGCTGTTACCGAAGGGGTGAAGAGGCTGACACAGCCCCTACCGCCCCGCCTTCCCCAGCAGCCGGTTCACGTGACCCATCTTGCGGCCGGGCCGGGGATCTCCTTTGCCGTAGTGATGCAGGAACGCGCCCGGCTCGGCGGCGATCGTGTCCCAGGCGAGAATCTCATCGCCAATCAAGTTGATCATCTCGACCGACGGGCTCTTGCGCGCGGTGGACCCCAACGGCCAGCCGGCGACTGCGCGGATGTGTTGTTCGAACTGTGAGGTTTCCGCGCCGTCAATGGTCCAGTGCCCGGAGTTGTGCACGCGCGGCGCCATTTCGTTGACGTACAAAACCTCCTGCTTGGCGAAATCTAGCGAGAAGAATTCAATGGCAAACACGCCCACGTAGTCGAGGCTGTCGGCGATGCGCTGGGCGATGGCGATGGCTTCGGCCGCTGCGGCCGGCTTGATGCGCGCCGGTGCGACTGAGCGATGTAAAATGTGATTGCGGTGCTCGTTCTCCGTCACGTCGAACGCGCGGAAATCGCCATCGAGACCGCGGGCTGCCATGACAGAGACTTCCGCCTGGAACTGCACGAAGCCTTCCAGGATCGACGGCTGGTCGCGCATCGCGGCCCAGGCGGCTTTTGCATCGTCCGGTTTCAGGATCTTGGCCTGGCCCTTGCCGTCGTAGCCGAAACGGCGGGTCTTCAGCACACCCGGCAGTCCGATCTCGCCCATCGCCTTTTGTAAATCCGCGAAGCTGTCCACAGCAGCGAACGGTGCAGTTTGCGCGCCGAGCTCGCGCGCCAATGTCTTTTCGTTGATGCGGTCCTGCGCGCACGCAAGCGCTTTGGCACCAGGGCGCACGGGAACATGCTGATTCAAGAATTCCACAGTCGGAACAGGAATGTTCTCGAACTCGTAGGTCGCAACCGAGATGCACTTTGCGAATGCTGCCAGCGCAACTTCGTCATCGTAAGGCGCGATGGTATGGGCGGCCGATATGTCGAACGCCGGCCCCGGCGTGTCGGAATAGATGTGGCACTTGAGGCCGAGGCGGGCGGCGGCCAGCGCCAGCATGCGGCCGAGCTGGCCGCTGCCGAGAATGCCAATCGTTGAGCCGGGAGGAAGTGCGGTCATGACGGGCTGTTACGCGTCCTTCGGGTGTTCAGCAACCGCACTGGTGTGCCGGGCGCGCCAGTCATCGAGCCGCTTGGCGAGTGCGGCATCGCTCAATGCGAGAATTTGTGCAGCCAGCAGCCCGGCATTCTTGGCTCCAGGTTCGCCAATCGCCAATGTGCCGACCGGAATACCCGCTGGCATTTGCACAATCGAGAGCAGGCTGTCCTGGCCCTTCAGCGCCTTGCTTTCGATGGGCACGCCCAACACCGGCAGGGGAGTCATGGACGCCGTCATGCCGGGCAGATGGGCCGCTCCGCCTGCGCCCGCAATGATCACCTTGAGTCCGGCCGCTTTAGCGCCCTTGGCATAGGCATAAAGCCGGTCCGGCGTGCGATGGGCGGAGACGATTTTGGTCTCGTGGGGTACGCCGAGTTCGTCGAGGATATCAGCGGCGTGCTTCATCGTCGGCCAGTCAGATTGGCTTCCCATGATAATGCCGACAAGCGGCGAGGCCTTGGCCATGTGATCGAGCTTCCCCACACCCGGAAAGCGCGCGGTTCTAGAGGAGATGGGCTGATTTTACAAGGGCTATGGACGGTTGTGCCGGGGTTAACCGAACAGATCGGCCAGCTGGAGCGTCACGCCCGGCGGATTGAGCACGATGCTGCCCGCTTCGATGACCTTCAATTCGGGTTGGCCACCGGTGCCGCGGAAGTAGTGCAGCACCACGTGTTTCTTTGTGTTCACAACGAGATAGTGCGCGATGGACGGGACTTTGAAGTAGTTGACGAGCTTCGTGCCCGTATCGACAGGGCCGGTGCTGGGGCTCAAGACTTTGACAACGATGACGGGGTCTAAAACCAAAATCGTCTCGTCGGCCAGAGGGAGGCCAAGTCGCAGCAGAGAATCGGGCTCGTGGACGGTCCGGTCCGCGATTTTTACCGCCATTCCGTCGCCGAAGACCTCACCAGAAAGCCCCGATTCCGAGAGCGCCGCTTCAAGCGCCTTGGCGACCCTGAATTTGGCACGTGCGTGGGAGGCTTGTTCCGAGTTCATCTGCACCACCACGCCATCAAGCAGCTCAAACCGGCCCAGCGGCTGCCGCTCGGCCCAAGCGGCGAATTCCTCGGCGGTCATGTGCTTCAATGGCAGGTTCATGGGGGGAAAATACCATAGTGCGGGTTCTACCGGAAGGCAGCGCGTCGACCGCATTCGGGCCATCGCCGCTTTCAGAAAGTCCTAACCGTGATGTGACAGGCTGACGTGCGCAACGTTGAAAGGACCTGTCATGGTGCCAAAGCTGCCGCCGCTCATCGTGTCCCGTCAGCCACGTCAGATTGGCAAGGACTGGTCGCACGCATCGAGTTGGTTCGGCGGCAAGCCCCGGCTCGGCTCGCTATCGTGGCCGCGCGGCGGCCCTCAGCAGAAGCCCATGCACTTCATTGCCCAGATCGATTTGGGCGCGGTCGCGCATCAGTTGCCGGAAGGCGCGATCCCTGAGGCAGGTTCCCTCGCATTTTTCCTGGGTGCCCAAGGCAGCACGGACGGCGCAGTCATTTTTGTACCGCCATCCAGCTCCATTCGTGAAACCGATCCGCCGGCCGATGCGCCCGCAATTTTCGAACCTGGGGCAGATATTTTTCCGCAGAACGCGGACGCCGCAGCGCCCCGGCTGTTCCGGTATTGGCCCATCGATATTGCGCCGATTGACCTTGACCAGTCATGCGAGGCCACGAACGGCGAGATGCAGAACGCAGTCTCCGGCATGTTCACGCGCCGCCAGTAGTTTCTGGGCGCCAAGGAGGCTTTCGAAACGCTGGGCGACACTCCCAGACCTCACTGGTGGCACAGCGCGATTTACTATGCCGAGTGTCTGAGAACAGCCGTGCGCTGTGCGCCCAACATCGAAAGTGCGCGCCGCCCTTACCACGAAAAGGCGCGAGCAGACGTCGAGAAACTGAGACCGAAAAAGTTCCTAGGCATCTTCGGGTCGCGCGCAGCGGATGACGGAGAAGCCCTCAAGAACGCCGAACAACAGCTCGCCCGGTATCAACAACAGCATGACAGGTACCAGCGGCAGTTGCCGGAATTCGAACGCTTCGCCAACGACGCCCGCGTCTGGGTGGCCGGTAAAGATCCCCATCACTTGATGACACCCAGCGAAGCCGAGGCTTTTGCTGCGCTGTTTGCGCGCGGCCGCACAGAGTTTGAGGATTTCGTCCGCTATACCACGCCGTATTCTCTCGATGACGCCGCCGTCCAAACGCTGTTGTTTCTGGCGACGGCGGATGAGCGGGGCTACGCGACACTGCCCGAGCCGGTTCGCGCGCTCATCAACGACAAATTTCTCCTGCCAACGGACAGTTGGCACCAGATGTTTGGTTCTGGTGTCGATATTCAGGGCAATGCCGCTGATGAAAACAACGGCAAACATATGCTTCTTCAGCTGATGTACGATGACATGATGGGGTGGAGGTTCGGCGACATGGGCGCCTACCAGTTTTGGATTTCGCCGGCTGATCTGGCCAAGCGCAACTGGGCCGGCGTGACGATCACGTTCGAGTGCAGCTAAGCCCGGATTGCCGTGCTGTTTTGCGCATGTGTGCCTCCCGCAACGCCAGCTACTCGAATCCCTTGAAATCCACGGCCATCTGGCTTATTCGCGTGTCTCTTGCCACTGCAAAAGCGTGCGCTTGGCGCCGCTGAGATTTGAAAAGGAGTGACGGAATTGGATAGCGTTTTGATCATCGGCGCTGGAGCTGCTGGCTCTGTCACGGCCCAGAAGTGCGCGATGAACCGCGACGTGTTCAAGAACATCCACTTGGCTTCCCGGCGGTTGGTCAGCTGCGAGAAGGTCGCCAAGCAGTGCAAGACGCCGATCGATATTTCCCAGGTCGATGCTGACAACGTCGCTGAGACCGTCGCGTTGATCCAAAAGGTGAAGCCCGATCTTCTGATCAACATGGCGCTGCCCTATCAGGACTTGGCGATCATGGACGCCTGCCTGGAGACAGGCGTGCACTATATGGACACGGCCAACTACGAGCCGCGCGATGTCGCGAAGTTCGAATACTCCTGGCAGTGGAAATACCAGGATCGCTACAAGGCCAAGGGCATCATGGCCGTGCTCGGCTGCGGCTTTGATCCCGGCCAGTCGAACATCTATTGCGCATACGCCCAGGAATTCCTGTTCGACGAGATCGACACCATCGACATCGTCGACTGCAACGACGGCAGCCACGGCAAGGCGTTCGCGACGAACTTCAATCCGGAAATCAACCTGCGCGAAGTCACGCAGCGCGGCAAATACTGGAAGAACGGCCAATGGATCGACATTGATCCGCTGTCGATTTCGGCGATGATCGACTATCCGGAAGTGGGTCCGCGCAAGTCGTATCTGATCTATCACGAGGAGGAAGAAAGCCTTGTTGAGAACATCAAGGGCCTGAAGCAGATCCGTTTCTGGATGACGTTCTCTGACAACTACATCAAGCACCTCGAGGTGCTGCAGAACGTCGGCATGACCCGAATCGATCCCGTCATGTACAAGGGCAATCCGGTCATCCCGATGGAGTTTCTGAAGGAACTTCTACCGCCGCCGTCGTCGCTGGGTGAGAACTACACCGGCCGCACATCCATCGGTTGCATCCTGCGCGGCAAGAAGGACGGCAAAGACAAGATCGCCATGATCTACAACGTTTGCGATCATGCGGATTGCTACAAGGAAACGAGCGCGCAGGCTGTGTCCTACACCACAGGCGTGCCGCCGGTTGTGGGCGCGATGATGATGTTCAAAGGTCATTGGAAGGGAGCGGGCGTCTGGAACGTCGAGCAGCTGCCGTCAAAGCCTTTCATGGACGAAATCGGCAAGCAAGGCCTGCCGTGGCACCTGAAGGAGCTGACGGTTGCCGATCAGAAAGAGCTGTTTGCGGTGAAGACGTGAGGTGTTGATTGGTGTCAGACACCTTTCAGAGGTGTCTGACACCACAATTCTCACGGCTGCCGCACTCCGCGATCTTGCGATCCGGGGTTTTGAGAGGCGAGGGGTGCGGGGCGGCCGGAGCCGCTCGGGCAATCCGTGGTGTATTGGGTAGCGACGCGAGCCGCCCCGCGACAGGATTTTGGGCCTGAGGCTGCCCGTTACGCGGTTTCCCCGCAACCCGGACTTGCACCGGGTGGACGACCTGAGCCTTCCATAGAAAAGCTTGCGTGAAGCCCTCCTATAGAACCTGCCTCCCGGTCCACACCGTTGAGACGCCTCTTAAGCAGCATCCCCTCACGGACCGGGATGGCGCGCAATATGGGCGAGGTTTTGAGCGCGGGGATTGTATCTGAGGAATTGCTTGATCGTAGGGTTAACTGACGCCGATGATCAGGCCCGTGAGGCGAGGTCACCACCTAGCCTCACGGGCAGCGAGCGGTCACCGCGGGGATAGACCCCTTCAAGGTCGCAAGTTATCTC
>JANOFU010000077.1:0-8916 GCA_031413815.1 Hyphomicrobium sp.
AATACACCGACGGCGACACCGACACCGGTACCAACGAATCTTGTGCAGTTCTCTGCAGCATCGTACATCAATGACGAATCGAACGTTGGTGATGTACCGCAGCAGACGGTTGTGACGGTAACGAGAACGGGTACGACGACAGGCGTGACAACGGTCACGGCAGGCCCGGGAGGCACGGGAACAGCAAATGTGGGAGCCACATGTACGGGTAATGCCGACATTGCGGCTGCTCCGGTTGTGCTGACCTTTGCAGCGGGCGAGTTGTCGAAGACCTTCAACGTCACGAACTGTCCTGACACATTGTACGAAGTCGACGAGACGCGTCAGTTCACGCTGACCGGAGCGAGCGGCGGAGGCGTCGGGGCACAGGGCACGACGAATGTGATCGTCAACGACACTGCCAACCAGTTCCGTAACGTAACGCCGATCGATACTTTCCAGGGATTGCAGTCGACAGCGTCGCCGATCACGGTCGCAGGCGGCCCGACGAACGTTCATCGTATCAGAGTCACTCTGTATGACTTCTACCACGCATTCCCGGACAACATTAAGGTTCTGCTTGTTAATCCACAGGGACGCAGGTACATCCTGATGGGTGATGCCGGTGGTGCGGCTCCGATCTTGCAGAACGGCCACGTCACGCTGACGTTCACCGATCTTGCCGGTCAGGTACTGCCAGACAGTACACCACTGACCAGAGGCAAGTTCGAACCGACGAACTGGCAGACGACGATCAATGACTTCCTGCCACCTGCACCTGCTGGCCCATATGCCCAGCCAGGCAGCACGGTGGGCGGAACGATCGCTCAGACGATGTTCGGTAACTTCGGACAGCTCGATGGCAACGGAGTGTGGACCCTGTATGTCCGTGATGACAACGGAGGCGACTCTCCGACGGTCGTCAACGGACAGATACTGGGCGGATGGGGCCTCGAACTGCTGGCTGCTACAGCAAGCGGTGTCGAAGTCTCAGGCCGTGTCCTGACACCTGACGGACGCGGACTCAGAAACGCTACCGTCAGCATGGTTGACAGCCAGGGCGTAGTAAGAACAGCAACGACAAGCAGCTTCGGCTACTACTCGTTCGACTCGGTCGAGGCTGGCTCAAGCGTAGTCATGAACGTCCAGTCCAGACGCTACCGCTTCGCCCCACGCATCGTCCAGGTCATCGACACCCTAACCGTCGGTAATCGCGCGCGAGGTCCGGTAACGCTGGCACGCCCTGATCCTTGAATTTTTCGAGAACAGCGAGATCGAGCTTCCCATTTGCCGCTTTTTGCACTTCGGCCAGTTCGGGCCCGTATTTCTGTCCGCGATCAAGGGCCCGTTTCAGGTTTTGCAGCTCAAGCGAGAGAACGATGCGTTCGGCATTCGCGCGGCGGTCTTCCTCGGATTTCAGGACATTCTGCAAATTGGCTTCAAGCGTCACCAGCTTTTCAGTAACGGGCGTTACGGCGGTCGTGACATCGGACGGCCTTGCGACGGTAGATTTCAAGGTTTCAAGCGCTGTCTTGAGCGTGGCCGATTCCTGCTGCGCTTGCCTGAGATTTTCGGACGCGCGATCGGCTTCGGACTTTGCCGTTTCAAGGCGCTCGTTCAGTCGTGCTGAATCCGTCTTCAAACCTGCAATTTCGCGATCAATGCGCTGGGTGCCGGATTTTGCCGCTTCGCTCGCTTCTGTTGCGGCAATAATGCGGGCTTCGACATCGCCTGCGACGCTTTTGCGCAATGCCGTCAACTGCGTCGCCATGCTGGTTTCGAGATCTGCGACTTTGCCGGTCAAGGCCGCGAGTTGTTCGAGGCGGCCGGCGGCTGGATCGTTGGCGCCCGCGTCCGACAAGGCCTTGAGCTTATCCTCGACTTTCGTAAGGCGCTCGATCTGATCGGGCGCACCGGCGTCGCTTGCCGCAGAGGCGAGGGCAGCTTTTGTCTCAGCGACGAGACGCGATTGCGATTGAGCAATCTCCGGTATAGCCGCCGCTGTCTTTTCTAGCGCGGCAAGGCGCGCTTCCGCGTTCTTCAATTGAGTGCTGAGATCGTTCGCTGCTAACTGCTTTTCAAGTTTAATCAAGCGCTCGC
This sequence comes from Hyphomicrobium sp., assembly GCA_031413815.1. Lineage (GTDB taxonomy): Bacteria > Pseudomonadota > Alphaproteobacteria > Rhizobiales > Hyphomicrobiaceae > JAGVSR01. The sequence goes on from JANOFU010000077.1 coordinate 2,080, forward strand.
TGTCGGCGCCGCGCGTGGCGCCGAGTTGCGGCAGGTAGTCCTGCATTCCAAGTTGACCAAGCTGCGGTATCACCCAATCGGCTCCTGCCAAAGCGACAATGCCGCCAATAACACTGGCCGCGAGATGCGAGAAAAAGCCCCCGCGCTTCTTGACAACGACTGTCTGTTGGGGAGCCGCCGGGGCTGTGGGCGCCGCTGCCGCCGGCGCGGAAGATTTCGCGCTTGATGCATTGTTCATTGTGCTACTCGTGGCACTCGTTGTTGCTGTGCTGGGCTTTGCAGTACCGGCGTCTTTTTTCGCGGGTCCAGCAGGCTGGAAAGCGGATGCCTGGAAAGCTGCATACGACGAAGCTGGCGCAGGCGCCGGATTTGGGGCCACGCTCGCGGTGCCGCTCTGGGCGGCTGCCGGTGTGCTCGCCGCCGCCGGCTTTTCGCCAATGGCTGTGACTTTGATCTCGGTTGCCTTCAGGTCCAGCGTGGCATAGGGCCGTTTTGGCTGCGCGGGATCGTTTTTTCCGTCGGTCATGGAGCTGAACGCCTCCGTACTGTGTTCGGACTATCCGGCGGGGGAGATGCCGGCTGCTTTTTCAGGTGCCTACGTCTTGCGTTTTGGCACCAGGGCAAGCTCATGTCCCTTGCAGTTTACTTTCGGCCGAATTGTGCCGCGAGATCATCGATAAGTGCAAGCATTTCTTGCCCATTTGGTTGAACAGCAATTTCAGTTCGCCGTTGAGAATTGGCCGGTAACCTTGCTGCCACCGCTTCTGAAAGGCAGACATGAATTACTTTGTTCATTTCCGCTTGAATACCGTGTTTTGCAGCGAGGCCGGCCCAAATCTGGGCGGACCTCGGCGACATTAACGAGACCACGTCGATCTGGCCGGTTTTGAGCGCGCCCACAACGCCCGGCGGCAGGCGATCTGCGGCAATTGAGCGGTAGACGGTGAGCACTGCAACTTTGACGTTTTGTGCCGCCAAAGTACCGGCCAGATCGAAGGCTAGGTGATCGCCAGCGAGATGGATCAAATGGCCCGGCCGCTTCGCGTGACGCTCGGCAATGATGGGTACCAGGTCGGCGGCTGTGCCGCGACCGGCCGTAATGTTTCTAAGTTTCAGGTCTTCGGCAAATGCGGCGGTTGCCTGACCGACGGCATAAACCTGAAGGGGGTTTACGCGATCGGTGAGCCCCGAGAGTGCCAATGATCGAAGCGCGTTCTTACTGGTGGCGATGACGCCCGACGCGCCGTCGAAAGCATCCGGGGAAATCTCGTTGAAGGCCATCTCGAGGAGGGGTGCGCAGGTTGCTTTATGCCCGCGATCTTCGATCTGAGATTTCGTTTGCCAGGCCTCTGGCTCTGGGCGCGTTACGAGTACATGCATCAGGAATGGATCCGCGCGATAACTGTAGGGTCGGCCTTGGCCAGGATGTCGTCAGCAGCGCGGGTGCCCGTCTCGGCTGCGTAGTGCGCAGCATTTGACGCCACTGCGCTGTAGGAAATCTTGCCATCTGGCGAGAGCACTTGACCGCGAAACGACAACATTCCGTCCTTGACTTCGGCAAGCCCTGCGATGGGTGTACGGCATGAGCCTTCAAGGCGCGCTAGAAATGCGCGCTCTGCGGCAACGGCAAGCGCGGTTGCCGGATCGTTGAGCGGCAAGATCGCTTTGGCGGCAGCAGCGTCGTCAGAGCGAATTTCGATGCCGATGGCGCCTTGAGCTACGGCCGGCAGCATTTGTTCGGTTGGGATCGCCGCCGTAATGCGGTCTTCAAGTTTGAGACGCTTTAGTCCGGCAACGGCGAGGATGGTCGCAACGGCAACGCCGTCCTGAAGTTTTTTCAGGCGCGTTTGCACGTTACCGCGAAATCCAACGACGTTGAGATCAGGGCGTGTGTGCAGAATTTGTGCCTGCCGTCGAAGCGACGATGTTCCGATTGCCGAGCCGGCTGGCACGGCTTCGAGCGAGGGATATTGCAGCGAAACGAACGCGTCGCGCACGTCTTCGCGCGGGAGTGTGGCGCCGATCATCAGTCCATCAGGCAACGCCGTCTGCATGTCTTTCATCGAATGCACGGCGATGTCGATCTCGTTGGCGAGCAGTGCTTCTTCGATCTCTTTGGTGAATAGACCCTTACCGCCAATCTCGGCGAGCGGACGGTCGAGGACCTGATCGCCGGTGGTCTTGATAACGGTAATGGTGATCGCACCGCGGGTCAGACCGTGGGCATCAAGCAGCCGCTGACGGACTTCGTGCGCCTGGGCCAGCGCCAAGGGAGAGCCCCGTGTTCCAATGCGTATTGCCGCAAGTGCTTGCAACAGCGTTTCTCCAGGTGCTAGGCCGGGTGGGGCGTTTGGTGGCTCTCGGCTTTGGTGCCGGTTTTAAGTCATTGAGTTCCCTTCTATGCGATATCGGCGCGAGAAGGTAAACCCAACTCGGATCGACAGTTAAAGCGATGGTTTCAGCACAGTCAGGTTCTGGCCAATTCCAAGCTGTCCTTGGGATCGAAACCAGTTGCGACGAGACGGCAGCGGCCGTGGTGATGCGCTATAGCGACGGGACAGGGCGCATTGTCGCCAACGTCGTGCGCTCGCAGTTTGACGCGCATAAGATCTACGGCGGGGTTGTGCCCGAGATAGCCGCCCGGGCCCATATCGAATGTCTTGATGACATCATTCGCCAAGCCATGCACGAGGCGGCAATCAGCTTTGGCGAAATTGACGCTGTGGCGGCGGCTTCAGGGCCCGGGCTAATTGGCGGCCTGATTGTCGGCGCGATCACAGGCAAAGCGCTCGCACTCGCAATTGGCAAGCCCTTTCAGGCGATCAATCACCTTGAGGCGCACGCCTTGACCTGCGGCCTGACGGACGGCGTTAAGCCGCCCTACCTCATGCTACTGGTCTCCGGCGGGCATACGCAACTCCTGCTGGTCGAGGGCGTTGGCGTCTACCGCCGCTTAGCAACGACAATCGACGATGCGCTCGGCGAAGCCTTCGATAAGACGGCAAAACTTTTGGGTCTTCCAATGCCGGGCGGGCCGCATGTCGAGCAGGCGGCCGCAATAGGCGATGCAAAACGTTTCAGACTTCCGCGGCCTATGCTTGGCCGGGCCGATCCGCATTTCTCCTTTGCCGGCCTAAAAACAGCTGTGCGCCACGCCGCTAAAGGGGCAGAGCCGCTGTCGGATAGTGATGTCGCCGATCTTTGCGCTGGGTTTCAGGCGGCTGTCACGGATTGCGTTGCCGACCGAGTTGGCAAAGCGATGGAAGTGGCGCGGGATAAGTTGCCCGGCCCAATCCGCCCATTTGTCGTGGCAGGGGGCGTCGCCGCCAATGCGGCGCTAAAATCAGCATTGAAAGAAGTCGCTGCAAGGCATGGATTTTCGTTTTTCGCTCCCCCTGCCGCACTCTGTACGGACAACGCGGCTATGATTGCCTGGGCAGGTGCGGAGAGACTGGCGCTGGGTCTAACGGATGCGCTTGATTCGCCGGTAAAACCGCGCTGGCCGCTGGACCTTGAAGCGCCCCCAGCCATTGGAGCGGGCGTTAAGGCCTAAGTTTCCGGCCCTGAGAGATCTGGGACGAATTGTGTCTCAGGTTCCAGGCAATTATGCGTGGTATTGTGCTCAAGAAATTTGCGGCGAGGGCATGCTTTGAAAATTGAAAAAGTTAGCATAGTGGGGGCGGGAGCGTGGGGCACGGCACTTGCTCAAACGCTGAGCCAGAGCGGTAAAGCCGTCACGATTTGGGCGCGTGAAACTGACGTTGCGGCGGATATCAACGAACGCCACGTGAACCGCACGTTTCTTCCGGGTGTGCCGCTCGATCCCGGTGTCCGAGCAACTTCGGACGTGCGCGAAGCAGCGCGGGCGGACGTCATTCTTTTGGTTGTCCCAGCACAGCATTTGAGATCGGTGATTGCTGAAATGGCGCGCGATGTCGCCGCTGACCTGCCGGTCGTCATTTGTGCGAAGGGCATCGAACAATCGTCCGGCAAGCTGATGGGCGACGTCGTCGGCGAAGTTCTGCCACAGGCGCTGATTGCGGTCCTATCTGGTCCGAGTTTTGCCGCCGATGTGGTGCGTGGATTTCCCGCAGCTCTCACTCTTGCGTGCCGCCCGGAATCTGCTGGCAGGCAATTGGCCGCGGGATTGTCGTCGCGTCAGATGCGTCTTTACTGGTCGAGCGACGTGATCGGAGCGGAGCTTGGCGGTTCGGTCAAAAACGTCTTAGCCATTGCCGCTGGAATAGTTGCGGGCCGCGAGTTGGGCGCGAGTGCACACGCTGCGCTCGTGACGCGCGGGTTCGCGGAACTGAGACGGTTTGCTGAAGCTTATGGCGCCCGGCCGGAAACACTGATGGGGTTGAGCGGGCTTGGAGACCTTATTTTGACGTGCGGCAGCCCTCAGTCGCGCAACATGTCTCTCGGACGGGCCCTTGGAGAGGGGCAGTCTCTCACGGACATTCTTGGAGGCCGGAGCGCTGTCACTGAGGGCGTTTATACAGCCGCTGCCGTTGTGAAGTTGGCTCGTGCCAAGAATATCGATATGCCGATAGCTGAGGCGGTCCACGCCATCATCGAGGGGCAGATTTCAGTTGACGATGCCATCGCTGGATTGATGCAGCGCCCGCTTAAGGCTGAGGATTGAGTTATTAGCCTGCTGGAAGCTTAGCCGGATCGACACGCCAGACTCTGTACATTGAACTGTGATTGGCAAGAGATACCGGGATAAGGAATCGCGGCGGGCGTCCCGCAACAAGTTCGGCTCTTAACGTACCGCGCCACTCGGGCGCAGCAACGTAAGGGTCGTCTAAGCCGCGACAGATGACGATGTAATCAATTTTCGCCTGCGCAATGAATTGTGCAGCTTCATCTGCCGAGCGGGCGGAAAAGATTTTGTGATTGGCGATAATGGAGTCGGCAATACGATGATAAGGTGCCGAAAGAACATGGTGTGGCGTCAACGCGACGATGTAGGAGCCCATATCGATACGCGCCGCAATGAGACCCGGCGGCAGAACATTGAGTTCGCGAATCGCGTCGCTCTTGAGACAGGCCTCTGCATTCGCGATGATGTTTGACGAGTGTACAGTGTCTGCCCAGACATTCTTTGCGATAAGACCGGAAACGGCGAGAGCGACGGCCTGACTGGCAAGGACTATAGCGGCAATTCTAAGTACTGGCGCGCCGATGCCGCCCAAAGCCGGAATTTGCGCTATCCAGATGCTGATTGGGACCGCCACGATAAATGTGGCATAGGCTAGATATTTGTACTGCCAGCATGCGAGGCAAACGTAGGCCGATGTAACCGCGAAAAGGAACAAATTTTCAGTTCTCCTGCCAGCCCGCACGAGTTTCCACGACGCAAGTAAGCCGAGCGCAAAATAAACGAGCAAGCCGAGTGATTGGGTAAGATTGCCTTTAAATAAATCCGCGACGATGCTGCGATACTCGCCGACTGTCTCAATCCAGATTGACATGAGTTCGGGCGGGAATTGCCCTGTTGGGCCTGCAAGGCATTTGGGTTCCAGCAGGCCGTAAACAATGAGTCCGGCGAAACCAATCGCGCCAGCGAGCGCGAGGCGGGCCGGTAACAGCCAGTTACGGCCAGGCCCGAGAACAATGGCAAGCCCGCTGCTACCGAAGGCGGCGAGAGCAAGCATGTTGACCGACAGCGCGTCGCAGCGGACATCGAACCAGCGCCCAGGCGGAATTGTCAATGCAAACGATACGAACAAGGTTGCGGCTAATGCGATTATGAATCCGCGTGCGGGGGCTGCCGCGCCCGGGCGCGCCAAACCCCACACCGCAGCGCCGATAGCTATCGCAGCCGCAGGCGCAAGAGCCTCGTAACCGGTTGCGAGCGCGAATCCCGTTAGTATCCCGGCAAGTCTCCATGCCCTCACATAGTCCGGATAAGCCCACATCCACAGGGGTGCCGCAACGGTCGCGGCGATCATGACATTGTGATGATCGATGCGGCCAACGTTGAATTGGTAGAGGCCGAGTGGCGAGAGAACAGCAAGTGCGAGGCATATGTAAGCCGCTTGGTTGCCTGCTACATGCGACGCCGTGCGCGCTATGATCCATAACAGAGGCGCCAGAGTCATGAGCGGCCAGATTGACCGGGTTATAAGTTCGGCCGTGTCAGTGCCGAAGGCGATGTTCAGGATCGATAGAAGCGTGGCAATTGGAAGGTCGATAAAGCGAGACCAATGGGACAGCATACCGCCTTCCCCGCCCATAACCTTGGTCGATGTATCGTACCACGGGCTGCCGGCCAAGAACTCCCGCACTTGAACAAGCCGCGCGGCGTCGTCCATGTCGCCGAGATCATTGGCGAGGCCCTGTCCCGTCGTCATCCACGCGCGAACCGAAACCAACGCCAGCGCCGCGAGCCACGCCCAAACAAGGGGCGCGCGCGAGACACGCCCGGTGCGACCAGCTTGTTCGAAGGAGGAGGCTGATGATTTTGTAGCGAGCGCAGTCATGAGTGACTCTGAATGGTTCCCGGCACGCTAACCCCAAGCGATGAGTGGATCGTAAACGCCGGAAACTTCGATAATATGAAGAGTTTGTAAAATTTAAACCTTCAAACTCTCAGCCTTTGTTTACCTCTCATGCCTAGTGTGACGGTTGAGGTCAGAGGCTGCGGATCGCTCCGCGCCGCTCACCTTTTTTGTTTGGGTGAGAAACGCGAGCGTCAGGTTATGTCACACAGTGAAGTCTTCGTTATTGGAGCCGGACCTGCCGGGCTCACGTCATCCTATCTCCTTACCAAACAGGGAATCTCCACAACAGTTATCGAAGCCGATCCCGACTATGTCGGCGGCATCAGCC
>JANOFU010000078.1:0-1983 GCA_031413815.1 Hyphomicrobium sp.
CGACTTTTTCTTCCCCGCCGGCTTGCCGGCAGCAGATTTCGGGCCGCTGCCGGCCTTATGACTGCCGCTGTCCGCGTTCCACCAGCGATCCGGGATCACGAACCGCCCGGCTGCATCCTCGATGGCCTGGCCGGCGCGGAACAGCATCTCCTCGTCGAACGGCTTGCCGATCAGCTGTAGCCCGAGCGGTGTGCCCTGCGACGACAGTCCGGCCGGCACCGAGATCCCCGGCAGCCCGGCCATGTTCACCGTCACCGTGAAGATGTCTTCGAGGTACATGGCCAGCGGATCGCCGGACTTTTCCCCAAAAGCAAATGCCGGGTTCGGCGTCGTCGGGGTCAACACGACGTCGACCTTGCTCCACGCCTGATCGAAGTCCTGCTTGATGAGCGTGCGCACCTTCTGCGCCTTCAGATAGTAGGCGTCGTAATATCCGGCCGAAAGCACGTAGGTGCCGATGAGAATACGCCGGCGGACTTCTTTGCCGAAGCCGGCCGCGCGCGTGTTCTCGTACGTCTCGGTTACGTCACGGCCGGGCACGCGCAGGCCGTAGCGCACGCCGTCGTAGCGCGCGAGGTTGGACGAGCACTCGGCCGGCGCCACGATGTAATAGGCGGGCAGCGCGTATTTGGTGTGCGGCAGGCTGATCTCGTGGATGGTGGCACCGGCTGCCTTGAGCCAAGCAATCCCCTGTTCCCACAGTGCGTCGATTTCCTTCGACATCCCTTCAACACGATATTCTTTGGGGATGCCAACACGCAAGCCTTTCACGCCCTGCCCAAGCGTTGCTTCGTAGTCGGGCACCGGGCAATCAACGCTGGTCGTATCCTTCGCGTCGTGTCCCGCCATCGCCTTGAGCATGATAGCAGCATCGCGCACTGTCTTGGTGATGGGACCTGCCTGATCCAAAGAGGATGCAAACGCCACGATGCCCCAGCGCGAGCACCGGCCATAGGTTGGCTTGATGCCAACTGTACCGGTTAAAGCGGCTGGCTGGCGGATAGACCCGCCGGTATCTGTTGCGGTTGCTGCCAAGCACAGCGCGCCAGACACAGCCGCCGACGACCCGCCTGAGGAGCCGCCCGGCACCAACTTGGCATCAGATAGCTTCCCGTCTGCGCCCTTGCGCCGCCATGGATTGGTGACCGCCCTAAACGCGCTTGTCTCGTTGGATGACCCCATCGCGAACTCATCGTTGTTGAGCTTGCCCAGCATCACCGCGCCCTGGTTCCACAGGTTTGCGCCAACGGTCGATTCGTAGGTTGGCTTAAAGTCGCCAAGAATTTTCGAGCACGCGGTCGTGCGGATATCCTTAGTGCAAAACAGGTCCTTGTGACCCAGCGGCAACCCTTCCAAATCGCGGGCTTTGCCTGCCGCCAGGAGCGCATCGGATGCTTTCGCCTGCGCTAAGGCGTGTTCGCCTGTCACCAGCACATAAGCGTTCAGCGCAGCGTTGCCGGCCTCGATCGCGCTCAAGTGCGCCTGTGTTAGCTCGGTTGCCGTGAATGTCTTTTTCTTGAGGGCATCGCGCGCCTCAGACAGCGTCAGTTTGGTCAGGTCGGTCATGGAGAATTGCTCTTATCTGGTCGGATCGGCGCGCCAATGCGGGCTCATTCAACAACTTTGGGCACGACGAAGAAGTTGTCTTCGCTCATGGGCGCATTGGCGGTCACCTGATCGGCAATCTCGCCATCGGTTACAACGTCTGCACGCTTCTTCATGTCTTGCGCCACCACTTGGGTCATGGGCTCGACGTTGGTCGTATCAACCTCATTGAGCTGTGCCACCCAATCGAGAATACCCGACAGTTCCCCTTCAAGATGTTTGGCTTCCTCTTCGCCGACTTTGATGCGCGCAAGCTGCGCGATGCGCCCAACGGTCGCCTGATCGATCTGCATGATATCTCGCTTGAAAGGCCAACAGCTTTAGAACACAAGTTCGCTCTCATAACGGCGCGGTGCCGCGCACGCAACAAGGCTGCCG
>JANOFU010000079.1:0-5906 GCA_031413815.1 Hyphomicrobium sp.
CCAGTTCGTGACCCGATACTTTGATTTCGTCGAGGCGGTTTCGGCGGGGGAATGGATGCGATGTGCCATCCAAAGGGTGAATCATGACCCCCGAAGAATGAGAATCCCATGATTTCATCAGCTTCTATGCAACAACGCCTATTCCGGTTATTGAATTTTTAACGATTGAGGTCATTCTGACCCGCCGCGCCGATGTGGATTCGGGTTGGGCCGTGCGGTGCGACAGCAAGAAAATCCTTCCGGTGATGCCGGGGCCGGTTTAGCATTGCCTCGGCCAACCTTGATTCGAAGGCATGGATTGTTGGTGCCAAGACGAGATTGCACAGGGGTTTTTTTTGATGGCTACGCCAAGGAAGTGGGGCAGTGAGCTTGTTCTTAACAGCGCGGGTGGACCGCAACTCAACCCAACACTGATCGCGCTGCCGAACGGGCAGTTTGTTGCCGGTTGGGAGGAATTGGGGTCGTTTCCCTTGGGGCAAGGGACGGGAACCGACATTACCCTGAGGTTCTTCAATGCGGATGGAAGTTACGCCACCAATCAGTTGTTGGTAAATTCCACGTTGCCCTTCAATCAGCACAAACCAGTTATTTCCAACCTAGCAGGTAGTGGGTTTGTGGCGGTTTGGCGGAATGACGGGGGCGTAAATGGAAATCGCGTTCCGAATCTACAGACGCAGGTCTTTGACTCGACAGGCACAAAGGTTGGCGCGGAACTGACCCTCGTCACCGGCGACTTCGACACACTGACCTACCCGGCGGTTACCGGTCTGATCAGCGGCGGGTTCGTGATGATATGGCATGAGGGGAGTAATTCTGGCCCCGATACATCGCGCCTCGCCGTTCGGGGACAAATGTTCAATCCGGACGGATCGACGGCAAGTGGCTCGTTTCTGGTCAACCAGATTGTAACGGACAATCAGATGCTGCCGTCGATCACAGCGCTCCAGTCAGGCGGGTTCGTCGCGGTGTGGACGGACGACGGACCCTTTGTGAATGGTGTAGGGATCGGGACGATCCGTGCGCAAAAATTCAACGATCAGGGTGTACGGGTCGGTTCTGAAATTCAGGTCAACTCGGTAACGGCTGGATACCAATATTTCACCTCAGTTGATGCGTTGGCTAGCGGTGGATTCGTGGCTGCTTGGGTCGACGAGGCTAGCAACATCCTCGGCGGAGACCTAGACCTTTCGAGCATTGCTGCCCAGGTCTTTGATGCGTCTGGCGCTGCTATCGGTGGCCAGATCTTAGTCAATACCACGACCAAAGGCATTCAGATTGACCCCGTAATAGCGGGATTGCCGGATGGCCGGTTTGTCGTTGCCTGGGACGATCAAAGCCGAACCGGTGGCGACACTGACGGGCGGGCAATCCGCGCGCAACTGTTCAATGCGAATGGCAGCAAGTCAGGCACTGAATTTCTGGTGAACACCACAATCACTTCCAGTCAATTTGAACCGGCTATCACCGTGCTGGCCGATGGGCGTTTCGTAATTGGCTGGCAGGACTTCAGCGGCAACAACGGCGCGGCTTTCAGCGATATCCGCGCCCAAATCTTCGACCCGCGCGAGGCGGCGGTGAACCTGACCGGCGGCGCGACAGCCGACATGTACATCGGCACCCGGTTTGCCGACACGCTGTCGGGGTTGGGCGGGAACGATGTCTTGAACGGGGCGGGCGGGAATGACACGCTGAACGGCGGGTTGGGCAATGACCGGCTGCTGGGCAGTACCGGGGCTGATCGCATGCTGGGCGGGGCCGGGAAGGATGTGCTGATCGGCGGGGCGGGGAACGATGTTCTTATCGGCGGGACCGGGGCGGACCGGTTCGTGTTTGCGGCTGGCGGCCAGCGCGATGTGATCACGGATTTCACCGATGGAGTGGACAAGATCGATCTGAGCACGTTCAATTTCGCCTCGTTCGCGGCGGCGCAGGCGGCCTTTGCGGCCAGCGGGGCTGATCTGGTGCTTTCCGTGGCGGGCGACGTGCTGACAGTTCGCAATTTCACCCTAACCGAACTGACGGCGGGCGATCTGATCCTGTGACCGGACCGCACAGGCTGTTTCCCGGCCCGTGCCCGGAGGTTCTGAAAACGGTCTGCATCTGGAAATTGCCGACGGCACGGGATCGCGGCGCCGATGTCCCTGTAAGGGCGAAGGCAGATTCCTGGCTGAGTGGTCGGAGGAGCCGGGGTTGTCGAAGTCCGATGTTGCGGCAGGGATTTTCAATGCCGATGGTACGGGATGGGGTGCAGAGTTTCAGCTGACATTCTCAACTGCAGGGTGTCCTCGCCATTGAAGCCACTCTTCTTTCGGCCGTCACGATCAGAGTGTACAAATCTCCATGGACTTGCACGTAGTTTGGTCGCGCAGTCTCAAAGTAGATTTGGTTCGCATTATCTACCCTCCCGGCGTCAATCTCTTTAACAATCTGATCTCCCGTTTCGATTAATCCCAAGAAGCTATCAACGGCGCTGCTCAGTCTTTGCAGTTCTTCTTCACTAATAACCTTGCTACGGCCGATATCGCGCCTGATAGCGAGAGCTTGTTGTTCAAAATCAGGCTTACTGCTTCGAAATTGGGTCGCGTTGCTTGCCCACCCCTCCTTGGTATTCCACCCGCCATAGGTCGACAAGATTGCGTTTGCCTCTATCGAAAAGTGCTGTCTGATATGGTAGTCAAGTGTTCTAAAAATGCCGATCATTTTCTGCTGTGCAGCCATATCGGCTACGAGCTCTTTGCATGCAATTGTCTGACCGCTGACTTTCACGGGCGCCATTGAAATGCCTATGGCAAGGAATGCAATTGCTGCAAGAAGTCGGCTAAATCCGACGGGCGCCGCCAAGGTATGTTCTGAAAACCGGCCCATGGTGATATGATCCCGTTTGAACGACATTCCCCAATTGGCGTGCCGCTTGTCGCCAACATCGCCTGTTCTTGAACTCCGATCAAGCCCGTTGCACCGCCGGCAGGGTATTCCCCTCGCCTGTGTGCCCCTCGGCACCGGGAAGAGGCGGCAACTGTAGGCGACTGCAAGGCGAGGCGCGCAACCCCAGGGCGAAGGCTGCGGCTGGCCGGGGGAACGCTGCCCGGGCACACGGCGAACTGTCGTGCCACCTGAACGGCCTTCACTTTGACTTCCTCAGGGTGCCGGGCAAGTGGTTGCTGCAATGGCAGCCAAAGCTTTCTCCCCCAATGCCTGGTCAACGACCCGACTCCAGCCAAGCTGGAATACCTTGCCAGAATCTACCTTGTTGGCATACTCGGCCTGTACCTCGCCCTTGGGGCCGATTAGCACCATCCGGGCGTTCGTGACATCTTCGATAAGGCTGTATCCGCCGGGCAGTGCGGTGAAAAGCCCCGCAGCCAACGTCGCAATATTCGCACTGGCCATGGCATCGCCCAGCAAGCTGGAGACCTCACCGGTGTCGAAATCATAGACCTTCACATCGGAGTGGCCCTCGACAAATTTGAACAGCCCCCTGTTCTCGGCCCGATTGTCATACACGGTGATGCGGTGGTCATCCAGAATGCCGACATCATGCTGCGACATCCACGGCCCTTCCTTCATCCAGACGATCTCGTCGGTTGACGGACGGTAGAGCATGATTGCCGATATGTTGCGCAGGCTCAGGAACAGATCACCCTTTTTCCAATGCGGACCATCGTCCAAGACAGGCTGAATATCATTGAGGTGGAGTGGGTCCCGGCTATATGTGCCAGAGCTGAACAGCCTGTAGGCCAATCCGTTTTCCAACATGAGTTGGACGATAGAACGGGAAAGAAGCACCTTGCCATCGGCAGGATCGACCATTACCGCTTCGTCATCAATGAAGTCCGGTGCCACATTTGACACATTGAGCGATTCCGCTCGACTGGGCAGCCAGAGCATCCCGTTGCCATCCATTTCGGTAGAATGGTGAAATGTGTCGGCATCTTGTATCCAGATGCGCGTGGCGCAAGGATCAATGCGGAACAACGGGGAATCGTGGTCCTTGATGATCAGATCGCCATTTGGCATCAGAACCGGATGGATGGCGCGGAAATGGAGGTTGTCCCAATCTTCGAAAGGAGTGATGCTCGATATGCGTGCTGCATCTTTGAGCAAAGCCTCGGCCTCCGGCAACCATGCGTGCTGTACTGTCCAGTCCGTCATCGACACCAGTTCAGTAACGTGCCGCAAACGGTTGCCATCATAGCGGCTCAACAACAGAAAGCCCGTAAGCTGCGGCATAGCTGCCCCGGTAGGGTTCCAGCCCGGTTGCATGTCAGCAAAGTGGCTGACATCGGAAACTTGGACCTGAGTGTCTTCGCGCAGCAACTGCCGAATCGTATCAGGTACCTCCGCCAGCGATATGGCGGTTTTCGCAAGACTGCTCTTTGGCCCATTGTTTCGCTCTGCCCGCAACAGAAGGGATCCGAACAGCAGAGATGCCAGAAAGCCGAGCAGCACAACCAGAAAGACCAGCCAGACTTCAACCTTCGCAAACAAGATTCTTTGCATGAGTTGCCCAACCATGTAAATACCAAAGATAGTCAATTAACACGGCCAGATGCCGATTGCCAGTCTCGTCGCGCATCGATCCATGCTTTTGTTGAATGAATCAGGCTGTTTGATGGGTCGGATGCAAGTTGTTGCCGCGTGGAGGGTACCAAGATCTCGCGATTGAAGACAACCGACTACCGGCGCTCGGCCCGCGGTGGTCGCATATGGTCGGTTGTCTTGATCCGCTCAAATTCGAAATCGATGATGGACCTGGCCGTTTGGTGGGGACGGAGACGGCTTTCCCGTGCATCAGCATCTTGTTGATGAAACGCCGCTGATACTGCTCGGCCGGGACTACTCGCCCCGGGGGAAGCGCTTGGCGTCTTCAAGCACGTTCAGGTCCATGTGGTTGCGCATGTAGCGTTCCGAGGCTTTTTGCAGCGGTTGGTAGTCCCAGGGATAGTAGCCTCCCTGTCGCAGCGCCGGATAAACGCTGCCCGGGCACACGACGAACTGTCATGCCCCGGCAACAGTGTGTCGTTGAAAAATCAGTATCCCGGCGGATCTGGCTGCGCTATAAGCTCGGATTCGTTGGGGAAAGTGACGGGGACGATTTCGGGTCGCGGGTTTCGACCGGATTTGATTGCACGTTCCGCGCCTGGATCAGGTTTGGGGCAAACCCGCTGTTTTGCCCCGACACGAATGGATTGTCAGCGGTGGCCAAGCCGTGAATTTGGAGTGTCTGGAAATGTCTTTGCCTGATTGCCGCCGCGTCCGGGCGATGGTGCCGATGCTGGTGCAGTGTCTTTTGCTGATGATCGCAGTGCTGACGGCGACACCGTCGCGTGCCCATGTCTTCGAGTCGTCGCGCGCGCTGGTGTTTTTCGACCGCGGTGAGACGATGCTCGGGATGCGGCTGGCGGTCAATGCCGAGGCCATCATCGCCGGGGTCGATCCGCTGGTCAAGGATACCAATGACAGCCCGCAAGCGGCCGAATATGACCGGCTGCGCCAGTTGCCGCCGGCGGAACTTGCAAAGGCGTTCGATCCGTTCGTTGCCGAGTTGTTCGCCTCGATGCGGATGAATCTGGACGGCGTGCGGATCGAACCGATCATTGAAAGCATCGAGGTCGCCGACGTCGGGGATCTGTCGCGGCCGCGGCCGACCGTGATCCAGATAAAGGGCGAGCTTCTGCCCGGCGCGAAGGCCTTTACCTTTGGCTGGGCACCGAAATACGGCAAGCTTGCGCTGCGCACCAACAGCGAGCGGGCGCGCAACCTGTACATCGAGATTCTGGAACCCGGTGCCACCAGTACCCCGCTGGTCATCGACGATCTGAAGGACCGCAGCCAGTTGGCGATGATCGGCGATTTCGTCAAGATCGGGTTCGAACATATCGTGCCGAAGGGGCTGGACCACATCC
>JANOFU010000080.1:0-35660 GCA_031413815.1 Hyphomicrobium sp.
CCTTCAGGCGCGCGGAAAAAACTTCAAGATCGCCATCACCGCCGTCATGCGAAAACTCATCGTCATACTCAATGCCGTGCTCAGAGACGGCAAACCCTGCAACCAACAACGCCACGCTTGACACAGCAGACGGTAGATAACGGTGGAGTATGGTGTCAGGTAGTAGGGTGTTAGACACCACTCAAAGGTGTCTGACACCACCCGGGCTCCGTAAAGCCCGTTCGGCCGCCGTCATCGCGGCAAAAATTTGATCCGTGTCTTGACGCGGCCACACCGCTGGGCATGTTGACGGGCATGAAGACGTAGGGAAGGTTTCAACGATGCGCCGTTTGGAGCTTGGGCTTGCCGCTTTCGCGGCTCTGGCGATGCTTGCGAGTGGGGTTGTGCCGCTGGCCGCCCAGGGCCTTGAGTTCGGGCCGGTCGATACGCCCGCCAAACCGCCCGTTAAAAAGAAGCCCGCGATCCAGCAACTGCTGCCAAATACGACGACGCCGGCACCCGATGCACGTCCCGAAGCTGTTCGCCCGACTGAGACCGCGACGCCTGAAGCGGCCCCAGACGATGCGCCTCCCGCTGCTGCGACACAGACCGCTCCGCGAAAACAACTGGCGGGGTTGCCGCCGCCGCCCCGGCCGCGCACCTGTAAGAACACCGGCAACTTTGACACCTGGCTCGCCGCCTTCAAGAAAGATGCCGCTGCGAACGGCGTCAGCCAGACCACCATCCAGTCCGCGCTCAGCGGCATGAGACTAGATCCTGGCGTGATCTCGCGCGACCGCAAGCAGGGCATCTTCTCGATCAGCTTCCTCGATTTCTCGGCAAAGCTCGCCACCGTTCCGCGCCTGCAGCGCAGCAAGGCGCAGGTCAAGAAACATGCGGATACCTTCGCGCGGGCCAACAAGCAGTTCGGCGTGCCAGCGTCTGTCATCGCTGGCTTCTGGGCATTGGAAAGCGATTTCGGCACCGGCATGGGCGATCTGCCGATCTTGAGATCTTTGGCGACACTCGCCTACGATTGCCGCCGGGACGTGATGTTCCGCGCCGAGCTGATGGCGGCGCTGCAGATCATCGATCGCGGCGATATGGATCCGTCCGAAATGGTTGGCTCTTGGGCCGGAGAGATTGGCCAGACGCAGTTCTTGCCCACCCGCTATCTGGAATACGCGATTGACTACGATGGCGATGGCAAGCCGAACCTGTTCCGCAACCCCATCGACATCATTGGCGCAACAGCCAACTACATGAAAAATCTGGGCTGGCGCCGTGGCGAGCCGTGGCTGGAGGAGGTCCGGCTGACCGGCGATTTGCCGTGGGACAAGGCGGACTTGGCGATCAAGCTGCCGCGGTCACAGTGGGCGCAGTGGGGCGTGACGCGGGTTGATGGCTCTGCCCTCGAAAGCGATGCGCTGCCAGCTTCGTTATTGCTACCGATGGGCCGCAATGGACCGGCGTTTCTGGCCTACGAGAACTTCAATATCTATCTGCTTTGGAACCAGTCACTGAACTACGCGGTGACGGCGGCCTATCTCGCGACTCGAATCGATGGTGCGCCGGTGATGAGCAAGCCTCGCAAGGCAGTGGCGGTTCTGTCCGCGGACGAGGCAAAGGACCTGCAGCGGCTGTTGGTGCGCCGCGGATTTGACGTTGGCGAAGTCGATGGCAAGATTGGCGCCAGCACGCGGGCGGCCGTGAAAGCCGTGCAGATCAAGCTCGGTTTCCCCGCGGACAGCTATCCGACGCCGGAGTTGTTGTCGGCGATGCGTAGTGACAGCTAAGCCTTCTCATCCCCTGAGGCCACCCGGCCCATCCACTCGTCGATGCTGATGGCACCGGCCTTCTCGACGGCTGCGGTATCCTTCGGCCGGATGACATCCTGCAACCCGTCAATGCGCTTCCATTCGCACAGCGGCGTCTCGGCCTCGTCGCGCGGCACGTAGCGCGAAGGTGTGACTTTCTGGAAGCGATGCACATAGCGCGGGCAGTTCATCCAGAGCTCGTGCAGCTTCACGGCAACGACAAGCTCAGCTTCCTTGAACATCGCAAGCGCCGCCGGGTCTTTGGTGACGCGCGCCTGACCCTGCACGCGCATCCGGAAAGGCTTTTCGAAATCGATAAACAGAATACCAATTTCAGCGTTCGCCGTGATGTTGCCCATCGACAGATACATGCCGTTGCCGTCGTAGCTCGGGAACGCGATCGTCTGCGGGTCGAGCACGCGCACGAAGCCCGCGTCGCCGCCCTTGTAGGACACGGTTGGCCGGCCCTTGTGGTCGATCGTTGTCAGGAAGAACATGTCGCGGCTTTCGATGAAACCCTTTTCTTGATCGGTGATCTCCGTTTTGACGGCGATCATCTCGATGCGGTCGGCAAGTTTGCGCGACTCGAACTCGTCTTGCAGGGCGCGGTGCTGGCCGCCGTACAGTCTGCTGCTCATGGGAATGTTTTCTCTCGTGGCTGATGTCATGACGGTCACGTTCAATAAAAATCTAACAGGGGCCGTTCGCCGTGGCTATCGCGTCTGCAAGACGTCATCGCGCTGCGACAACAAACGCCGCGATTGTCAGCCCGGCATAATTGGCCCACCTGCGCACCATGTCCAGTTCGCCAACGGTGGGCAGGCGGTTCTGTCTGCCACGGCACTGCACGATTTCGCCAGATTTTCTGACTTCGATTGTTTGGCGCTTGTCAGTTCCCAACCGGCTGCTCAGCTCCATGGCCCAGATCGAACAGTGGCCAGCCGCGCACGACCGTGCGTAGGTCGAGACGCAATGGCGCATTTTCTTGCCCTCCTCAACAAGCTCGGCGGTTGATCGCAGTTCGCGGAACCGCCACGCGCTCTCGTCGTCCTTGTTGCCCGTTTTTATTTCGAGCGGTTTGAAGCCCGATGGCTGGAAGTGAACGTTGTCGAAGCCTTTGGTTTGGCCCAGTACGCGATGCCAGCGTTCGACCTGCGCCAGCAGGGTGTCAGGCGTGCGGCCGCGCATCACGAGGTTGGGCTGCGGCGGCAGTATGACGTCAATGCCGCCGTCCGCATTCATCACCTCGCGCGGTTCGAACTTCTGGGCATAAAGATAGTCGGCGATCGGGCCAAAGTGCGTCCTGTCAAGCATCGGATTGGCAATAAAGAACCGGAACACCGAGACCCAGAACTCGTCGTTTTGGAAGTGATTTCCAAAACGCGATCCGATCACCGCGCGCGCCAGTGTCCGGTCACCGCCAAGACCGTGAATCTGTCCCCAGCGAAGGGCATTCTCAATCGTGTGCGAGGCCGGCGCTTCGAGAAAGTGATGCGCCATGAGCTTCGTCAGCGGGAACGGCAGCTTCTTCGCCGTGCGGATGTTTTTGCCCGCGCCAATGTGGATGTACCAATCGCGGTAGGCGTAACTGGCTTTGCTGCCTGACGACCACGCTTGGTCCATGAAGGCTGGAACCGGATACTTGGCAAACAGATGCCGCAGCAGCGAGCCAAACTGCCGCTCCGCATTGTGGGATTGTTTTTTCCAGTCTTCGAGAGGACGCAGCCATTGGCCTTGCCGGTTGTGGATTTTGAAGAGAGCTGCTCCTGCTGGCACGGACGCTGTGCCGTATTTGAACGACTCAAATAGAAAATCCGTCTCGCTTTCGGCCCACAGGATGAACTCCAATAACGCGTCCAACTTCTTCGCCGTGGGCCGGTTGCGCTCGATCAGGCTGCAGAGGTCGCGAAGGGCCGCGCGTTGCACCTCGCTCGCAGCGATCTCCCCCCGGAACGACGCTTCGATAATCTGCCGGGGATTATTCTTTTGTTTGGAGTGTCGCTTCAGCTTTAACGCGATGGCCGCTTCATGGGCTTCGATTTCGGCTTGGCGCTCGCGGGTGTCCTTATCGAGCGTGGCGGAAAAACCCTGCTTGCGGCACCATTCCAAATACTCTTGGATCGAATTGAGACGCAACGCACCCAAGTGGCGGTTCATCACCGCGGTCAGCGCGGGCAGATTCTCGTCG
This sequence comes from Hyphomicrobium sp., assembly GCA_031413815.1. Classification (GTDB taxonomy): domain Bacteria; phylum Pseudomonadota; class Alphaproteobacteria; order Rhizobiales; family Hyphomicrobiaceae; genus JAGVSR01. The sequence goes on from JANOFU010000080.1 coordinate 3,985, forward strand.
GGTGTCGGTCGCCGGGCCATGCCAGATGTGACGCGCTATGCTAGGGAAGACGTTGAACCCGCCCAGAGTGTAGCCTAGGCGGACGCGGCACGCACTCCTATGAGGCTCCTTCACTTGACGTCCCACCGCCCGGCTTTCGGCTCCATCAGCGTCCGCACTCCTGTCGCTACTCCGGGCCAGCGTGTCGGCATTATGGGCGGGTCGTTTAACCCACCGCATGAGGGCCACCTGATCGCAGCAACAACGGCGTTGCGCCGGTTGCAGCTGGATCAACTGTGGTGGGTGGTGACGCCGGGAAATCCATTGAAAGATCACGATGGTCTGCGCCCACTGACTGAGCGGTTGCTTGCTTGCCAGGAGATGGCCAACGACCCCCGGTTTCATGTGACGGGGTTTGAGGCCGAACTCGGAAGTCCGTATACCGCAGCTACCCTCGCGTTCCTGCAAACACGGCATCCGGGCGTGCGGTTTGTCTGGGTGATGGGGGCCGACAATCTGGAGTCGTTTCATTGCTGGCAAAACTGGCAGTCGATTGCCGGGTCTATCCCCATCGCCGTCGTCGACCGCCCCGGCTGGCGGCACAAGGCGCTGGCCTCCCCGGCGGGACGGGCGCTGGAGGATTTTCGTGTGCCCGAAGCCGACGCTGCCTTGCTTCCCGGCTTGCGGCGGCCGTGTTGGGTGTTCCTGACATCGCGCCTATCAGCCCAGTCATCGACGGCCCTGCGTCAAACGCTCAGCCGTTAGTGTATTGATGTAAAACACTTTTATGAACATATCGGCTCTGGAATTGTCGCGCGGCATGCCGGTTTGCGCTTGCTGGAGCCCGGCATGCGAGGGTATGATCTTCGCACCGGTCAGGGTGCTTCGCTGGCCGGAATGGGGCGCTGTGCTCCCGAACAGATGAAGGAAAGGACGCTCTGCCAAACATGCGAACAACTACTGAGGCCGCCCGCAGTGGCACGTCTCCTACCGAGCAGATGCCCGATAGCTCTGCCTCGGACGCCTTGCTCAAAAATGTCCTCCACTGGCTCGATGAAGCCAAAGCCGAAGAGATCGTAACTATAGATCTGGCCGGCAAATCCTCAATCGGTGACTACATGGTGATCGCTTCGGGCCGGTCTGACCGGCACGTCGGCGCAATTGCTGATGAGTTGAGGAAAAAGTTGAAAGAAGCCGGATGTGACCGGGTGCACGTCGAGGGTTTGTCAGCTTGCGACTGGGCGCTGGTGGACTCTGGCGACATTATTATTCATGTGTTCCGGCCCGAGGTGCGAGACTTTTACAACCTTGAGAAAATGTGGTCGGGTGACCGTCCAGGCGAAACAACGCACTGAACGGTTTGAGTTGAGACGCGCGGGCGCTGCCCGCTGCAAGCGCGCTGGCGGCGGCGCGAGGTTACCATGCGCTTTTTAATCGTCGCAGTTGGCCGCCTCAAAGACACAGCCGAGCGCGAAATCGTTGATCGATATGTGGCGCGGTTCGACCAGACAGGCCGCGGGCTGGGTCTTGGACCTCTAGAAATCGTTGAACTCCCCGAAAGCCGCGCAGCCACAGCAGACTTGCGCAAGGCTGACGAAGCCACCCGCCTCCTCAAAGCCGCCTCGGGTGCGGGCCTTGTCATTGCCCTTGATGCAGGTGGCCGGCAGTACCCCAGCGAAACCTTTGCGGGGCTTTTGAGAAAACAAAACGATAGCGGCGTCAAAACGGCGGCTTTTCTCATTGGCGGCCCGGATGGCCATGGCTTAGAAGCCGCAAAATCAGCGACTTACAAGCTTTCCCTGGGGGAGATGACCCTGCCGCACGGGCTTGCCCGCGTGGTCCTCGTTGAGCAGCTTTATCGCGCTGCAACGATCCTTGCCGGCCATCCGTATCATCGCGCGTAAGAGCTTTGTCTCTTGGCGGCGTGCCACACACCCGCTATTGCCATGGTGGGAGCGGACAACAAGCATCGAGGGGCGCTGACAGCGTCTGTCCAACCGCGAGTTCTAGCGCAAAGGGAGTGGGAAATGTCGTCCAGTTTAGTGGAGTCGCTGCAGGGTCTTGTCACGCCGGCCCTTATCAAGACCGCAAGTGCGGCTTTGGGGGAATCCGAGCAATCCGTCGCCGGTGGTCTTGGCGCCATCATTTCAAGAACGCTCGGCACGATGGTTCAGCGTTCCGGCGAGCCCGGACTGATGAACACGGTCGCTGAATTGACCAGCAATTTGGGCAAGGATCCGAGCGGACTATCCGATATCCGCGGCCTTATGTCGGGCGGCATCCCGGCGACGGCCGCCGCACTGGCAGGCAACCAGCTTCTCGGCTCGGTGTTTGGCGACAAGCTCGGCGCATTGACCCACACAGTCGCCAGCGCGGCCGGAATCAGGCCCGCGTCATCGTCTTCGCTGTTTTCACTTGCCGCACCCCTTGTACTTGGCGCCATCGGTAAGCGTCTCGGCGGCGGCGCGCTGACCGGTGCAGCCTTGTCCTCGCTGATTGGGCAAGAGCGCAACTCGTTGATGGGTGGCTTCATGCCGTCATTGGGTGGATTGGCGGCTGCTGCTGCGTCAGCTGTAGCGCCAACGGTTGCGGCGGCCGTTCCGCCCGCGGCACCTAAGCCCGCGGCTCCAGTACCCGCAGCATCCGCTCCAGCGCCGGTCGCCGCAAAGGTTGTGGCACCCGTCGCTGCGAAAGTTGCAGCACCTGTCGCGGCTGCTCCGGCTCCTGCGCGCGCTGCTGCATCGCGCGGTGGCGGATTGTTCAGCTCGTTCCTCTGGCTTCTCATCCCACTGGCCTTCATCGGCTGGCTGTACTGGGAAAAAATGAAAGCCGCTGGTGATGCGCCGGTACCGGCTGCGGCTGTAGAAGAAAAGAAGGAGGAGCCTGCCGCTGCTGCCGTTGCCGCAGCACCAGAGCCGGCCCCCGCTGCTGCTACTCCTGCTTCTGAGCCGGCCGCAGCACCGGCCGCTGCAGCTAGCGGCTTGATCAAGATCGCCCTGTCGGGCGGCGCTGAAATTGACGCCGCGGCCGACGGTCTCGAAAGCAAGATCCTGGGCTTTATCGGCGATCCAAACGCTGTCGTCGATAAGGGAACGTGGTTTGATTTCGACCGGCTGAACTTCGAAACAGGATCGACTACACTGACGTCAGATTCGAAGTCGCAGGTCGGCAACGTGTCTGCGATCTTGAAGGCGTTCCCTGAAGTGAAGGTCAAGGTTGGCGGCTACACCGACAACGTCGGCAATCCCGATGCAAACTTAAAACTGTCCGGCGACCGGGCCAAGAAGGTGATGGAAGAACTCGTCGGCTTAGGCATTGCGGCCGATCGCATCGAAGCGGAAGGCTACGGCGAACAGCACGCCGTGGCGGACAATTCAACGCCCGAAGGCCGCGCCAAGAACCGTCGTACAGCGATCAGCGTGCGGGCGAAGTAAGCCTCGACTCAACTACAAGAAGTAAGGGGCGGAACTTGTGGGTTCCGCCCTTTTCTATTCACCACCCGTCACATCTGCCGGACAAACCAATCGACGGCTGACTGTGGGGCAAGTCTCTTGAGGCCCGCAGCCAAGTATGTGGGGGTGGTCACGTAGTAGCGCTTTTTCGGCCGCGCACTTTCAACGGCATGGACGAGCTTCTGCGCGACGGCTTCGGGCTCAAGCTTGAAGGCCACTTTACCGCCCGTCTTCATGCGCTCCAGACGCGCGCGATAAAGGTCGCGATGAGGTGAATTCTCGATATCGACCGTCGCTAAGAAGTTGGCCATGGCCGTTTCAACAAACTTGGTCCGGATCGGTCCCGGCTCGATGAGCGAGACGTGAATACCAGTTCCAGTAAGTTCCAGGCGCATGGAATCCGACAGCGCTTCGAGCGCGAACTTTGACGCGCAGTACGAACCCCGGAACGGCGCTGAGACCAGACCCAACACCGACGAACACTGGACGATGCGCCCATGCCCCTGTCGCCGCATGGATGGCACAATGCGGCGCGCCAGCTCGTGTTGCGAGATGACGTTGATTTCCAGTTGCCGCCGCAGCGTTGCGCTGGTGATATCCTCCATGGCGCCGACTTGGCCGTAGGCTCCGTTGTTGAACAGCGCGGTCAGCTGTCCGCCGGTCAGGGTCAGGGCTTCGTCCGCGCACGCAGCCACCGAGGTCTCGTGCTCAAGATCAAGGGTGATGGCCTCGACGCCGATCTCAATGCGCAGCATGGCAAGATCCTCAGGCTTGCGCGCCGTGGCCAGCACGCGCCAGCCCCGGTACTTCATGACGCGTGCACACGCCAGCCCGATGCCCGACGAACAGCCGGTGATGAGAATTGATTTTGTTTGTGTCATGCCGTTGGGATAGCTGCGTCGGGCTAACCCGTCCAGCGCACATATCCGATGCCGTCATGGCCGAAATCGCAGCGGCCGGGATGCAGAATTTCGGCCAGAACTTCAGTGGTTTCCACAAGGCGTGGTCCAGGCCGGTTGAAATAGGCGTTGCCGTCAGCCACGAATACACGGCCTTGGGCCACTGCGCGTAGCCCGGACCACAGGGGGTTGGTCTTCAGTGCTGGCATCTCAGCCAGAGATGTTTTGATGCCGTAACCGCACGGTGCGACCACAATGACGTCCGGATCGGCGGCCGCAACTTGCTCCCACGTGATCCACGGTGAGTTTTCGCCTGCGGTGCCAAATAGGCTTTCGCCACCTGCCGCCCGCATCAGTTCCGGCATCCAATGGCCACCCGCCATGGGTGGGTCGATCCATTCAATAAAGGCCAGACGTGGCACCTGCTGACCTGTCACGGCCTGCGTCACGCGCTCAATGCGGCGCTGCATCGACTGGACCAGATCCGCGCCATTTTTCTCCCGGCCAATGGCGGTCGCGACATTGACGATATCGCTGTAGACATCGGCCATTGTGTGGGGCCGCAACGAGATGAGTTGCGCAGATGAGTTGGTCCACGTGCACAGCGCCTTCTGAACGTCGGCGAGTGACGCCGCACACACTTCGCACTGGTCCTGTGTGAGGATCACATCGGGCGCGCTCGCCCTAAGGCCGTCCGCATCAACTTCGTACACCGCCAGGCCCCGCTGCAGAAGTCCTTTCACGGACCGGTCGATCTCCGCGCTGGTGGCGCCGTGAACTTTGAACTTCGCCTCGGTCAGCGCGGGCAGACCGAGCACGGCCAGCGGCCAGTCGCACTCGTGGGACCGGGCGACCTGCCACTCACCGGCGCCAAGGGCATGTAAAATTTCGGTAGCACTGGCGATGAGGGACACAATACGCGGGTTCGGCGGCTCGGCCACGGCAGCCCTCTCACTTTGCGAATTCAAGAAACACGTCGCCGTCGTCAAGGACGAGCTTGAGGGATTTGCCGTCCGCAGCAAATGTCGTGATGGTTTCGAGTGCGGCGAAGAACGCGCGTTCCATCTCAGACCGTCCGGGGCAGTAAACGCGCACGCTCTGCGGCGGCCCGATGTCGAGGACGTTTTTATCGCTATAGTCAATGGCGGCCCAATAATTGTTACAGCCCGATGTGCCGGTGACTTTGTCGGCTTCAAATTTAATCGTGGCCCCTGAATCAACCGCCACGCCCTGCAGAACTTTGAGCGTCCATTCGGTGCCGAGTAGCGCGCTATCTGCGGCTTGGGCGGCGTGCGGCAAGCACAGGACTGCTGCCAGAACGGCAGCGCACGCCATCGCAAAAGCTCTTGATTTCATTTTGATTTTCCCTAACCGCCCGTTCCCCACATCAGCGGCCAACTGGACATTTTTGTCAAATATGACTATGGTCATGACCATGGTCAACTCAGAGGTTGCACCCTATGCGCGAGATCAAAGCCAGCGAGTTCAAGGCCAAGTGCTTGAAGCTCATCGACGAGGTCGCCGAAAGCGGCGAAGCGATCATCATCACCAAACGTGGCAAGGTCGTCGCGCGATTGGAAGCCAACCAGCCAACACATCCGCGTTCGCTGTTCGGCATGTTCGCGGGGCAGATGGAGATTGTCGATCCTAACGACGATCTCGAAACATGGAACGACGACATGGAGCGGGCGTTAAAGTCGAAACTCGATCGCATCGGTGCGGATCTCGCGAAGCCCGTGAAACGCAAAAAACGCGAACGGGCAGGCTGAGTGTTCGTTCTCGACACCAATGCTCTGGTTTGGCTGATGACGGGAGACAAACGCCTCTCCCGCACAGTCAAAACCCGGCTCGAAGCGAGGGGCCAGCGTCAACAGTGCACGTCCGTGCTGTGCATTTACGAAATTGGCGTCACCGTGACCCAGAAGCGGCTCCGGCTGACGAGAGACTTCAGCGAAATCCGGCGCGACCTGATGATGGCCGGACTGGTGGAACACCCGGTGACGAGCGCCATTGTCATGGACGCATTGGGTTTCCAGAATTTATCCCAAGATCCGATTGACCGGATGGTCGTCGCAACAGCGCGCGTCTTCGGTGCGACGCTCATCACCTCAGATCAGAACATTCTCAATTGGCCGGGAGATCTCGACCGGTTGGATGCCAGAGCGTGAGAGGTTAAGACGGGACCAGAGGCATTTGGAACTCGTCCCTTCCGAGAGCCTCAGTTCGCCCCTTCCAATAACCGCCGCGCAATAACCTGCGCTTGGATTTCCGCGGCCCCTTCGAAAATGTTCAAGATCCGCGCGTCGCACAGAACGCGGCTCACTGGATATTCGAGTGCAAAGCCGTTGCCGCCGTGGATCTGCAAGGCATTGTCGGCGTTGGCCCAAGCAATGCGGGCGCCAAGCAGCTTGGCCATGCCAGCCTCAAGGTCGCAGCGGCGGCCCTCATCCTTTTGCCGGGCTGAGAAGTACGTGAGCTGACGCGCAACCATGGTCTCGACTGCCATCATAACGATCTTGTTGGCGACGCGCGGGAACTTGAAGATCGGTTGTCCGAACTGTACGCGGTCGAGTGCATACTTGAGTGCTAGATCCATGGCCGACTGAGCCACACCAACGGCGCGGGCGGCGGTCTGAATGCGTGCGCCTTCGAACGTGGCCATCAACTGTTTAAAGCCCTGGCCCTCGACGCCGCCGAGGAGATTTTCCTCGGGTACTTCGAAGTTGTCGAAGGAAATGTCGTATTCCTTCATGCCGCGGTAGCCGAGTACTTCGATCTCGCCGCCCGTCATGCCCTTCGCCGGGAACGGTGTCTCGTCGGTTCCACGCGGCTTTTCAGCGAGGAACATCGACAAACCCTTGTAGCCTTTTTCGTTTGGATTTGTGCGCGCGAGCACAGTCATCACATCGGCGCGGACCGGATGCGTGATCCAGGTCTTCTGCCCGGTGATCTTATAGACGTTGCCATCCTTGACGCCGCGCGTTTTAAGCGAGGCGAGGTCCGATCCGGTATTGGGTTCGGTAAAAACGGCGGTCGGCAGAATTTCACCGGCGGCGATCTTCGGCAGATACTTCGCCTTTTGTTCCGGCGTGCCGTTGTGGAGAATGAGTTCGCCAGCAATTTCGGCGCGCGTGCCCAGCGAACCAACGCCGATGTAGCCACGCGAAAGTTCTTCGGACACGACGCACATGGCAAGTTTGCCAAGGCCCATGCCGCCGAACTCTTCTGGCAGAGACAATGAGAACACGCCAAGCTCGGCGAGCTTCTGGATGATCTCAAGCGGAATGTAGGCGTTCTGCAGATGCCATTCGTGCGCATGTGGCAACACTTCGGCGTCAGAGAACGATTTCATGCTTTCTTGAATTTCTGCGTGAATATCGTCGAGGCCGGTCGCACCGTAGGTTGTCGTCCCATGCATCTCTTCGATCAGCTTGGCGAGGCGGGCCTTAACGGCGTCCGCACTGCCCGTCGCAATGATGTCGGCGATCGAGTCTTCATACTTGCGGATGTCGGCCTTGCCGATGCCCATCGCGTCGGGACGGATAATCTCTGCCTGGCTCATGGGAATGCCGCCCGCGATCTGCGCGCCGTACTCGGCAAATGCGATGGCGAGAATGAGCTGTTCGAATTCGCCGAACTTGCCCTCGTCCTGCAACGTACGCGCCCAGACATGCATCTGGCGAAGCGCTTCGACGGTCGTGGCCAGCCACGCCAAGCCATGAGCGGTGTGCTGGGCCGCGTCGATGCTGCCCGCTTCCTGGATCTTGATACGAACGCCCGCCTTGGCGAGGCTGAGGATGCGATCGGCACTGCTGACGGCTTCGCCAGCGCGCTCAATCAAACGATCTGGGCCTGCTGCGAGCAAGTTGGGCTCACCCTTGAGCTTCGCCACTGTCATCGGCATTCTCCTCCCAGAGTATCAATTCAAGCGCGCGCATCAATGCGCAGCGGGTTTAGGTTTGCGGCACCTTAGCTAGACCATCTTTCGAGGCAATGAGCCCGCGACGCGACATGCGGGCGCGCCTTGGCGAAAGAGCGGGTTTGCTAACGCTTATTTCCCTTTCAGCGCGCGCAAGAACCGCGACATCGGAGCGATTTGTTTCGGCGGCTCGTGCGGGGACCAAGCAACCCGCCGTGGATTGACATTGCCGGACAACTTAATCTCAACAGAGGCAAAGTCGTTACTGGATCCGGATGGTCTACGGTTCGGAGCCGCAATTGGTTCGCGCCCAAACACGTGGCCATGGCCGGCCAGGCCAGGGGCGAGGTTGACAATCCGGCCATTGCGCGCGGAGGGGGAGGCCACGCCGCCCAGTTGGGGCACAATGCGGACCTCGGCCTTGTCGTCCTCCCAAATTACAGCGGCCGTCGACTTAGGGGCGGGACCATTGGTGCTGGCCACCAACGCGGCGCTGTCGAGCTCGATTTGATCGAGTCGGGCCGCCAGATCCGCAGGCGCTTGCTGGTCGCGGAGTCCGGAGCGTTCATTCTCTCGCCTGGACGCCGCGGCGGTCGCAGCGGGCTGGGCCACCCGGCTCGCAACAATGATAATTTCCGCTTCCTCAATGTCATCATCGTCGCCGAACGGGTCGCCGTTCGTCTCCTCCATCACCGTTCCGTTGGTGGTGGCAGGGCTATCGGAAACCGGAACCACAATGTCTTGCGGAGGCTCACTTTCAGATGAAGCAACTGCTGTGGCGACAATTGCTTGCAGGGCGGATGCCAGGGGGACTGGCTCTGGCTCAGGTGGCAGCAACTCGGCGACCTCTACGAGCGGCTGCTCGACCCGCTCGGACACCGACGCCAAAATACGAGCTGCGGCGCGGGCCACCACGTCTGCCAATTCTTTTTGTGCGGCAGGATCCGGTGTCTGGGGTGGTGGCTTAATCGCCACCATATCTTCCAGTCCGGACGCAGACTGCGCTGACGTCGCGAAAAGTGCTGCCTGCTCGATCCAATTGTTGGCACTGATTTGACGGCCGAGGCCGAGCACGGCGCTCAACCGCTGGACATCATTCGCAGTGAATCTTGCGATTTGCGCGAAGAATTCCACGCCTGACTGATGCAGATCCCTCGCAAGTGCAGTGCTGATGCCGCGAATCCGGGTCAGATCATCCTGGGTGGTGGACAGCCTTGGACTAGCCGGAACCGGAACCTGCGTGGCGGTTTTGCCGGCCATCTGACTGGGAAGAATGGTTTCAATGCGTTCCGCGATGCTCGCCCTCCGAACCAGATCTTTCGCCAAAGGATACTGAACCTTCGGGGCGTGCGTGGGTTGCGACAGTATGGCGATGGCCTCGTTGATCTTCTGCCACGCCAGGAAAAGTGAATGGGCGGCGTTCACCTCCGCCTCAATGCCGGGCCCGGAATGCATGGCCAGGACGCGCTCGATCTCGTCGCGTTCCTGTTCCAGCCGTGCGCGCAATTCGACTATGCCGGTGGGCATTGTTCAGCCTGTGTCCGTGTTCGCATCTCAACTCCTGGATGCGCTGCGCAGGGCGGACCCGTGTCAGGGAGCCCGCATGACACGACTATATCGATTGTTCCCGGCAGGGGCCACCTGCAGAACAGGGCGTGCGCTCAGGAAACCTTAGACCCGTTAACTGAACAGGGACCCGCCGTCTGGCAGCGGGTTGAGCGCCTGGGCGTTTTGCCCCAGGGACGTGGCGTATGGGTCATGGACCAGCCTCAATCTGGCGGCTAGTTTCGCCTCACTTTAAGACAAGGCTCCACCGTTCCGATGCAACGCTACCGCACCCTGCTTGCTGCAATCTACCGGCTTTACGAGCATTCCGGCTTCTCGCTGGCCGGTGCGGTTGCCTTCTCGTTCGTGGTCTCGCTGTTTCCGTTTTGCATCTTTCTGGGTGCCCTTTCGGGGATCTTTGGCGGACGCGAGTTGGCGACCCTCGCAGTGGAGCAGTTGTTCGCGATTCTGCCGAAGGCCGTCGCCGAAGGGCTGGCTCCACAGGTCGAGTCGATCATGGGCTCAAGTCGCATCGACTTGCTCACGGTCAGCGGGTTCATCGCCTTGTTCTTCGCGACGAGCGCCATCGAAACGCTACGCGCGGCTTTGAATGGCGCATACCGGGTGCAGGAAACGCGGCCCTATCCGCTGTGTTTGTTCATCAGCATGTTGTTTGTGCTGATCAGTGCGGTGTCGATGTTGTTTCTGACGTGGGCCGTGGTGGTCGGACCCGCGATTGCCGCGCAACTGGCACAGTTTGAGCCGTCGTGGGCCAAAACAATTTTGGCATCGACGTGGGTCGATGCCATCAAGCGATATGCGCTGGCCGCCGTCGTCATTGCGACGCAGCTTTTCGCATTTCACATTTGGCTGGCAGCCGGGCAGCGGCGCATCGCAGACGTTTGGCCCGGGATCCTCCTATCGGTGGTTTTGTGGATCACGGTCGCTGCACTGTACTCCTACTACCTCGATCTCAGCGATTACACGCGATTCTACGCTGGGCTATCGCAACTGATGATCGCGCTGATTTTCTTTCAGTTCACGGCCATCATCGTCATTCTCGGCGCAGAATTGAACCGGGGCATCATGGAGCTGAAACGGCTGGGGTCCACCGGTGAAGTGATCTTGGGTGAGGATAATACGGATGCCCAAAATCAAGCGGCTTAGCTGGGTGCTTAAGCGGCTGCGTTTGTTTCAGAGATCGTGCGGAAGCTAAAGTAGTGCTGCAGCCAAAGCGATCTGTCCGGGTGCCACGGCTTCACTGCCATGACTGGCAGCGCGATGAAGGCCAGGATCAGCAGCACGCTTGAGAGCCACTCGCTGCCCTGACCGAACGTGAACCCGGCCAGCGGCCCCGGCAGAAAGACCAGCGCGGCCAGGCTGATCATGCACGCCAGCCGTTTCAGTGCGCCGGTGATGCCAAGTGCCGAGCCGTCTGCGCGGATTGTCTTTACGCCCAACAGCCATTTGCCAATGCTCTTTCCAAACAGAGCATGCGTTGTGACCGACGCCGAAGCCACAAGCCCGAAGGCGAGCCACAGCATGCTCCAGTATTCGGCTTGCTGATCTTCGCTGTAGGCTTGCATGAACTGCAGCCGCGGTTGCCAGCCGAACAGGCTCGCCAGGGCAATCGTGGCAATGGTGTAGAGTGCAATGTCGATTGACCCATAAGCGAGGCGCTGGCCAGCGGTGACAGACTGCATCAAGAACGTCTCCCGCGGCGGTTAGGGTGGCAGCGACCATACCACGAACGGAAAAGAGCGGCCCGTACCCGAGCCGCTCTTCAAAGACTTTCCAACCAAGAATATGAAACCGTTATGCCCGGCGCTGGCTGGCCTCGATGACATCCTCGATCGTTTTGAGGCCTGTCGTTGGGGCGCTGACGAGAACGGCCATATTACCGGGCTTGTGTTCGTTGCGGTACATACGCATGTGGGCCTTCGGAATTTGTGCCCACGAGAACACCTCAGACATGCACGGATCAATGCGCCGCTCCACCACAAGCTTGTTGGCTTGTGACGCTTGCTGCAGGTTGGCAAAGTGCGAGCCCTGGACGCGTTTCTGATGCATCCACAAATAGCGGGCGTCCATTGTCAAATTGTAGCCCGTTGTGCCAGCACAGATGACAACCATGCCGCCGCGCTTCACGACCTGCACCGATACCGGGATGGTCGATTCTCCGGGATGCTCGAACACACAATCGACGTTGACGCCTTTGCCCGTTGTTTCCCAGATGGCGCCGCCAAACTTACGCATTTCTTTGAGCCACGTGGCGTACTCGGGCGAGTTCACCTTGGGCAGTTGACCCCAGCAGTTAAATTTTTTGCGATTGATGACGCCTTTGGCGCCGAGCTGTCGCACGAAGTCGATCTTATCGTCCTCAGAAACGACGCCAATCGCATTGGCGCCCGTTGTTGCGCACAACTGGACGGCAAAAGATCCCAGCCCACCCGAAGCGCCCCACACCAGAACATTGTGGCCTGGACGGAGCACGTGCGGCCGGTGGCCGAAGAGCATGCGGTAGGCGGTTGCGAGCGTGAGCGTATAGCAGGCACTTTCTTCCCACGAGAGATGCTTGGGACGTTCGAGAAGCTGACGGTCCTGAACGCGACAGAACTGAGCAAACGAACCGTCGGGCGTCTGGTAGCCCCAGATCCGCTGAGATTCAGACAGCATCGGATCGCCACCATTACACTCTTCGTCGTCGCCATCATCTTGGTTGCAATGGACCACGATTTCGTCGCCGACCTTCCAGCGCTTCACCTTTGAACCGACCGCCCAAACGATGCCCGACGCATCGGACCCAGCGACGTGATACGGCTGCTTGTGACTGTCAAACATCGAAATGGGTTGGCCAAGTGACGCCCACACGCCGTTGTAGTTCACGCCGGCCGCCATAACGAGAACGAGCACGTCGTGGCTGTCGAGCTCCCACGTGGGCACGACTTCGACCTGCATAGCTGTCTCAGGTAGTCCCTCGCGCTCTTTTCGGATCGCCCAAGCGTACATGTTTTTCGGCACGTGGCCGAGTGGCGGAATTTCGCCGATTTCGTAAAGATCCTTTTTCGCCTCGACCACGGCCGGAGCCCCCCTAATTGCGTCGTCTTTTTTTGCAGCACCCTGACTGGACATGTCCCAAGCAATCGCTGATGCCGCTCCTGCCGCCCGAGCCATCAATTGGGCTGAGTGGTCCCCGCCCAAGGCGGACTGTTGTTTTGAAGCACTTTTCCGCGCTGCAATAAAGGGGCCAGCCACCGCGATATCGGGACGCGCAAGGAACTGTTAACATTAGACCTATAAGTTGAAACTGGCCGGATCGGGAGGAGTGCGCCCGCCGGGCGCTGTGCGCTTGCGCCGAAAGGGTGCCATGTACGACATATTGCTCGATATATTCCGGGTGAACACGTTTACCACCTGTGTTGTGCTTGCACTCACGGGCTGGGGCGCGTTGCTGTTGCACATTGCCACGTCCTCAACCCATTTATCGTTGAGTTTTGTCCCCGGCATGGGCTTTGGCGCGCTGGCCATGATCCATGCACTCTCACAATTCGGAGTGACGTTTACGCCTTATTCGGACGCCAACACGGTCATCGGTGCCGCGTTCGGACTGATGGCTGGGTTCCTGTTTATGGTGGTGCTGATTCGGCTCGTGACGTGGTGCATGGATTTGCGCAGGCCTGTGGTGAAACAGAACGCGGCGTCCGCTCGTACGGCCTGAATTCGCCCTTTCTTCCTCTTAAAGCCCGAAAATCGGATTGCTGTCCGCCGGGACCTGCGACGCACCGCGTTTTGCGTTGCAGCGCGGGCCGGTTAGGCTAAAGAAAAGCAGCAGTTCCGGGCGCGAGGATGGGTCATGACGGCAAAAAGCACGGGTGGATCAACGGGCGGCAGGCCGGAGCGCGATAAGCCGTGGCTGTTTCGCACCTACGCAGGGCATTCGACGGCCGCCAAATCCAACGAGCTCTACAAGAACAACCTGGCCAAGGGCCAGACCGGCCTGTCGATCGCGTTCGATCTGCCGACGCAGACGGGCTACGACAGTGACCACGAACTGGCCAAAGGCGAAGTCGGCAAAGTCGGCGTGCCGGTCTCGCACCTGGGCGATATGCGCACCCTGGTTGGCGGCATCCCGCTCGATCAAATGAACACGTCGATGACCATCAACGCGACGGCGGCGTGGCTGCTGTCGCTCTATGTCTCTGTGGCGGACGAAACGGGTGCCTCGCGCGGCAAGCTCACGGGCACGATTCAGAACGACATCATCAAGGAATACCTGTCGCGTGGGACCTATGTCTTCCCGCCTGAACCGTCGCTGCGGCTGATCAAGGACACCATCGTGTTCTCGACCAAAGAAGTGCCGAAGTGGAACCCGACCAATGTCTGTTCCTACCATTTGCAGGAAGCCGGCGCGACGCCTGTGCAGGAACTGGCGTTCGCACTCGCGACGGGCATCGCCGTCCTCGACACGGTGAAGGCGTCCGGCGAAGTGCCCGCGGCCGAGTTCAGCAATGTCGTGGGCCGCGTGTCGTTCTTCGTCAATGCCGGCATGCGATTCGTCACCGAACTGTGCAAGATGCGCGCGTTCACCGAGCTGTGGGATGAGATCACGCGGGAACGCTACGGCGTCACCGAAGCCAAGCACCGGATGTTCCGCTATGGCGTGCAGGTGAACTCGCTGGGTCTCACCGAGCCGCAGCCGGAAAACAACGTCTATCGCATTTTGCTGGAAATGCTGGCGGTCACTTTGTCCAAGGGCGCGCGAGCCCGCGCTGTTCAGCTGCCGGCTTGGAATGAAGCGCTCGGCTTGCCGCGGCCGTGGGATCAGCAGTGGTCGCTGCGCATGCAGCAGATCCTCGCCTACGAGACGGATTTGCTTGAATACGGTGACATCTTCGAAGGGTCGACTGAAATCGCGCGCAAGGTCGGCGAGTTGAAGGAGCAGGCCAAGGCCGAGCTCAAGACCATCGATGCCATGGGCGGCGCGGTGGCGGCCATCGATTACATGAAGCGGCGCTTGGTTGAGAGCAATACGGGCCGCCTCTCAGGGATTGAAACCGGTGACCAGATTGTTGTCGGCGTCAACAAGTGGACCGAGACCGAACCCTCGCCGCTGACGACAGGTGATGGCTCGATCATGGTCGTCGATCCGGCAGTTGAGGCCGAGCAAGTCGGGAAGCTGAAAGTCTGGCGGTCATCGCGCGACGACAAGGCGGCGAAGGCGGCACTGGCGTCGCTCGAAGCGGCCGCCAAGGAAGGCCGCAA
The DNA here is from genome assembly GCA_031413815.1 of Hyphomicrobium sp. GTDB lineage: Bacteria > Pseudomonadota > Alphaproteobacteria > Rhizobiales > Hyphomicrobiaceae > JAGVSR01. The sequence continues at coordinate 19,041 of JANOFU010000080.1, forward strand.
CATCATGGAACCGTCGATTGCCTGCGCCAAAGCCGGCATCACGACGGGCGAATGGGGCGGGGCGCTGCGCAAGATCTTCGGTGAGTATCGAGCGCCGACGGGCGTGGCTCAGTCCGCAGTCCAACGCGATGGAGCTGGCCTCAACGAGGTGAGAACCTCAGTCGAAGCCGTGTCGGCCAAGCTCGGCCGGCGAATCAAATTTCTCGTTGGTAAGCCCGGACTCGATGGGCATTCGAACGGCGCTGAACAAATTGCCGTGCGCGCCCGCGATGTCGGCATGGAGGTCGTCTACGAGGGTATTCGCCTGACGCCAGCACAGATCGTGCGCGCGGCATTGGATGAGTCCGTTCACGTTGTCGGCCTGTCGATCCTGTCGGGCAGCCATGTGCCGCTCGTCAAGGAAGTGCTGGAGCGGATGCGTAAAGACGGTTTGGGAGATGTGCCATTGATCGTCGGCGGCATTATCCCACCAGAAGACGAGCGAACGCTGAAGGCGTTCGGCGTTGCGGCGGTCTACACGCCCAAAGACTTCCAGTTGAACGACATCATGGCCGACATCGTGAAGCTGGTCGACGGAGCGGCCAAGGCGGCGTGAGGTCAGACCAAACGCATGAGGCGTGAACTCAGACAAAAGCTGGACAATTTGGCGAACAGTGATCGTTCGAGTGGCTTCGCCGCAGCCCTTTTTGCGATAGCTTTTGCAGTTTTGTTCGGCCTGGCGTGGATTCAACCTTATCGATCACAAGATTATGTCGGTGCGACAGTGACGTTCAGTAGGGTGGATCGGACTCCAAAGGGGGGGCGATGGTTTATGGACGTCCAGGCAGAACTCACCGATGGTCGACTTGTTCACGCTGGCGGTTCTCGACCTGATCCACCGCGAATTGGCCAAAGTATCATTTTGCGCAAACGTGTTTCCTGGATGGGTCACACTTCGTATTTTTGGGAAGGTGCGGTTCCGTAGCGTTGGCATTGGGTCGAAAGAGTAAACTATTGGTTTGAGAACTGACGTTTTACTCCAACCTGCATCATTAACACCTTCAACAGGCTTCACTGCGGCGCGAAATCACGCTATTCTACCGGAATGGATAGCGCTGAAATTCTTGCGAAACTCCTGCTGCTGAAACCCAAGTTGCAGGTTAATTCCCGGGTGGAAAGCCTTGCAGTTTTTGGCTCAGTCGTGCGCGGAGATGTACGCCCTGACAGTGACATTGATATATTGGTCGAGTTCCGGAAAAGCCCGGGGTATTTTGGTTTTGTCGAGCTGAAAGACGAACTCAGCAAATCTCTGGGTGGCCAGGTCGATTTGTTCACTCCGGCGGGTCTGCATCCCGCTCTGCGCGATAAAATTCTTGCCGAGGAGATTGATGTCTGAGCGCGCGGATGGCGATAGGCCTCACGGCACATGAGCACCACCTTCAAAATCGCGCTGTTCTTTTTCCTGCTTCTCATCTTGGCTGGATTGTTCTTTGGCTTGGCACGCGACCTCTATTCGACCGAGCGCGGCGTCGTGCGCGGCGCAATCGTGGAGGTGGCACCGAGTAGGGCACACAACAAGCAGCCGGGCGTTGAGCCGCCGAAACTCACGGTGCGCCTCGCAGATGGTGCGGTCGTTTCTGTAGCGACCCAGCTGACTGACGGACTAGCGGCTGGCCAAGAGATCGATATCACCGAAATGGTCATGCCGTGGGGCCAGGTCTGGTACAAACGGCGGGAATAGGGACACCTCACACATGCGCGAAGAAACGAAAAGAGCGGCTTGATCGCGAACTGATGAAGCGGCGCCTGCAGATTGCAGGGCTTGGCCTGGGTTTTGCGATCGTTGCGGCCGCAGCACTTTGGTTTACGAGCCTCGATGCGTCAGTGACCAGTCACGCTGTTGCTGGTGTTGTTGAGAAGGTCGGCCCGCTCAATATGTCCGATACGACGACAAATGCCATTGAATCTAGTTTCGGCGTCGACGTGAAGATTGATGATGGCCGCCGGACGCACGTCTCGGTGCTCCGTTCGTTGAACCCGGTAATCGGCCAGCATGTCCAGATCATAGAGCATGTGCACGGCTCCGGCCGTTCGACGTTCAGCTGGAAGTGAGTGGCGGAGCTATAAGGATGAACTGGCCAGATTGAACTTGAATGTCACAAGTTCCTCAAACGAAGCCCGCAATCCGGATTGCGCGACCCGGAGACGATGACGCCGTGGGGCGTTTGCTCGCCGTGAGTTATCCGAAACTGATGGCTGGCGCTTACGATCGGGCGCTTCTGAGGCTAGCGCTTCCGACCATCACCCAGCCCAACTCGCGATTGCTGGCGTCAGGCAGCTACTTCGTGGTGCATGTCCCAGGGTTTGATCCATTGGCTGCTTGCGGCGGGTGGACCTTCGACGCTCCCGGATCGGGAGTCGTTAAAAGTGGCGTCGCGCACATCCGGCATTTCGCGACCCACCCAGACTGGATCGGCCGGGGCATCGGCCGCGCGATCTACAACCGGTGCGAGGCGGACGCGCGTGCAGCCGGTGCTCAGGAGTTCGAGTGCTATTCGAGCCTAAACGCGCAAAGGTTCTACGAGGTGCTAGGCTTCACCCCGATCCGGATGGTTGATGTACCGATGGCCAGTGGGATCGTGTTTCCAAGCGTTCTGATGCGGTGCGCCATCTGATAAGCTAATGTTTGCTGAGCAGCGTTGACGCGCTAGGGCGGAAGCGGCTATGAGGCGGCTCCTGCGCGCGAGTTTGGCTCGTGAACGTGTAAAGCCCCGATGGCGGAACGGTAGACGCGGCAGACTCAAAATCTGCTACTCACAAGGTGTGGGGGTTCGAGTCCCTCTCGGGGCACCAACGTCACTTTCCGGTCACGCATGTGAGGCGCAACTCCCACACATCCGTGACGTTGGGACCAATTGCCCGGACCCCAACATTGCCGCCGTCCGCTCAAATATGTTAGGTCAGAGGTCCTGCGGAGGGCCCTGATGCGCGTACTGCCCCGTCTTGCTGCATGTCTTTTAAGCCTCGGTTTGGCCTCGCAGAATGCGGCGGCCGGGCCGACGCTGCTGTTCGATCCTGCGGACGGCAAAATCCTCTATGCTGAAGAGCCCGATGATCTATGGCACCCGGCATCGCTGACCAAGATCATGACCGCCTATCTCGCCTTCAAGGCCATCAAGGCGGGCAAGTTCACCCTCGAAGATAAAGTCATCTGTAGCGAACGCGCCCATCAGCAAACGCCGTCCAAGGTCGGTTTGCCCGTCGGCGCGGAACTCTCCGTTGAATTGGCTCTCAAGGCACTGATCATCTAGTCCGCCAACGACGTCGCCATGATGCTGGCTGAGAAGGTGTCAGGCAGCGAAGCTCAGTTCGTCGCCGATATGAATGCAGCCGCCCGCGAGTTGGGGATGACGCGCACGGTGTTTACCAATCCCAACGGTCTGCCGTCTCCGAGCCAAGTCACCACGGCGCGCGATTTGGCGAAGTTGGCACGCGCAACGGCGCGGGACTTCCCAGAGTTTGCGTCCTACTGGTCGATGTCGGATATGCGCATCGGCAAGATCCGGTTGGGCTCGCACAACGCGCTGCTCAAGACGTTCAATGGTGCGGATGGTTTGAAGACGGGCTTTATCTGCGACTCTGGCTTTAACGTGGTCGCCAGTGCGACGCGCGATGGCCGCCGGGTCATGGCTGTGGTTTTGGGCGAGCCGACGGGGCAGGACCGGACAATCCGCGCGGCGAGCCTGTTGGAGCATGGCTTCCAACAGCACGGCTGGAAGACGCTGTTCAACACGGACACGATCGACAGCCTGCCGGTGTCGCCCACTGCACGCGGTGTGCAGAGCGTACGGCAGACAATCCTGTCGTGGGACTGCGGCAATGGCCGCCGCAATCCAGCGGTCGCAGCACGGAGAGACCGGATCAAAGCGGCCAAGGCAAAGGCCCGGGAAAAGGCCAAACTGGCCCAGAAGGCCTCGCAGGCCGGCGGAGTGGATAAGCCAGTTCAAGCGTCTGCGACTGGCACGCTTCCAGTGGTGATCAAGCCCAAAAAGGCCAAAGCCAAACCAGAAGCCGATACTGGCGATGCGGCCCCTGCTCCGGTTAAGAAAAGCGATACCCCGGCCGCCGTTCCCGCCGGAGAAGCCCAAAAATCAACGCAGTAGCATCGTTGTTGAGAACGATCAGGGTTAACGCTTCTCAATCTTTTTGAGACACTGCTCCCTGGCTTTGTTCTTGCTTCCCCTCAGCACAAAACACGTGCTGAGGACCAACACCAATGGCCGAAGTCTGGCATCCGGACGAAGATACAACGCCCACCCCGCGCGACGTGGAGTTCATGGCGGCCACACTTGAAGGCCGTCATGGCGGACATGCCGCCGAGGTTGCGGACTTCTTCGCCACGTTCCATAGCGAACGGGGCGACGCGGGCCGCTGCTGGGCGTGGTCGGGCGTCGCCGAACTGGTGCGCCAGCGCGAACACACACGCATCCATCAGTTTTGAGCGGCCAGACAGCGGACAATCCATTCATGCCTGTGCACAGTCCGGCTGCGTCCGTCGCTTCCGCAAAGGCTGATGTCACGGTTATGGAGCCGCTCGCCCCCGCCATGCAGCGCATAAGGGATCAGGTCTCGGAGTTGATGTCCGGCGACGGCGATCGCGCCCGCACGCAACGCGATGCACTCGCCGTGTTCGCCGTGCGCGTGGCCAGCGCCGGTCTCCTCTATCTCTCGCAGATTATTCTCGCCCGTTGGATGGGCAGCTTTGACTACGGCATCTACGTCTTTGTTTGGACGTGGGTGCTGGTGCTGGGCGGCTTGGCGCATCTGGGATTGAACCTCGTGATGATGCGGCTTTTGCCGGAGTACCGGGCCAGCGGCCAGACGGATCTGTATCGCGGTTTGGTGCGCGGTGGCCGGGTGTTCGCGCTCGCGGCGGGAACGGCCGTGGCGCTGGCAGGGCTCGCGGGGTTACATTTCTTCAGCTCGCTTATCGCGACCTACTACGTGCTGCCATTGTATCTCGGGCTCATTTGCATCCCGCTCTACGCGCTGACGGAAGTGCAGGACGGCATTGGCCGCGGCCAGGCCTGGATGTGGAGCGGCTTGCTGCCGCCTTACGTCTTGCGCCCGCTCCTGCTGTTGCTGGCAATGGCGGGTGCGCACCTCGCGGGCTGGCCATCGACGGCTGTTACGGCGGCCGGCGCGGCGATCGTCGCCACCTGGGGCGCGTGTCTCGTCCAGTCGTTGCTGATCAATGCGCGCGTGCGCGAGGCCGTGCCGCAGGGCGAGCGGCACTATGAGTTTACGTCGTGGTTCAAGGTCTCGCTGCCGTTCGTTGTCGTGGCGGCGGCTGAATTGGTGCTGCAGAACGCCGATATTCTGGTCATTTCGCGCTACATGACACCGACCGATGTTGCGATTTACTTTGCCTCCGCCAAGACCATGAGCCTGATCATGTTCGTGCACTACGCGGTCGGCAGTGCGGTCGCAAACCGCTTCTCAGCCCTCAATGCGAAGGGCGACAAGGAGAGCTTGCGGGCGTTCGTGAAGGATGCTGTGAACTGGACATTCTGGCCGTCTTTGCTGGGAGCCGCCATCATACTCGCGTTGGGCAAACCGCTGCTGTCGCTGTTTGGACCGCAGTTCGCGCAGGGCTATGCCGTGATGTGCATTCTTGTCGTCGGCTTCCTGTTCCGCTCATCGTTCGGCCCGGTCGAATTTCTGCTCAACATGCTGGGCGAGCAATCCATGTGCGCGGCGGTACTGGTGGTCACCGCGATCCTGAATGTGGCGCTGAACTTTGCGCTCGTGCCCGCGTTTGGCCTGATCGGAGCGGCGATCGCCACCTCGATTTCGTTGATGACAGCGGCGCTGATGAACTACGTCGTCGCACGTAGGCGGCTTGAACTCGAAATTGCGATCTGGCGGAATCTGCCGAAGCTGTAAGCTGACGCATTCTGCCAAACAAAAAAGGCCAGCGTTTCCGTTGACGTTTCTTGTTTGGTCAAAAACACTTCGCCAATTACATCGACGTGCCGAGCACCAGTGTCCAGAAGGATTTGAATTCGGTCTTCGGGTCCTGCACGAGCGCGAGGCCCATTTCAGTCGCATCGCCTAGCAGAAGGTTCTTGTTGTGGCCGGGGCTTTCCTTCCAGCCACGCATCACTTCCGAGAAATCGATCTGCCCGGTGCCGACGTTTTCAGCAGCAAGCCGCGCCTTGTAACCCGTGCGCTTGACCCGGTCCCACGGATTGGAGCCATCCGAGCCGTAATGCGAGATGCGGTCCCACTTGGCGAGATCGCGCGAATGCCCTTTGGCCGCTTCGCTCAACTCCGCATTGAGCTTCAGTGGCTTCAATTTGTTATCGCGGCGATACTGATTGATGATGTCCCGCGCCTTCTCGGGATCGAGATGCGTCGAGGAATAGTCCCGGTCGCTGAGCGCACCCTTCGGTGCTTTCTCGTAGGTGCCGTTCGGGGCCCGGTCATCGAGGCGGGCCATTTGCTGGCCAGCGACTTTGGTATTCGACCGGGAGGCCGAGGGATCACCGCCAAGCGCCACGCTCTGCGCCGACCGCTTCGAAACCGATGCGGTCGACGGCGTGCTGCCAGAAAATCCGGATGAGATTGGGGTCGTGTTGAGGCTACAAGCTGCCATAAGAAGGGCAAACCCAGTCGAGATCGTAACGCGATACATTCTTTGAACTCCCGCCAGGTGACGCGCGGTACACGAATTGATCATGGCAGAGACCCGTTAACTCGCCGTTAATGGTAAAAATGGTCCCGTGAGACCGGCATGTTCCGGAGTTAGTCCGGTCGAACCGCCCTTTAGTTCCGCACGTTTTGACGTATCGTTCCTCAACGTCATTTAGGCGGGACATGGTGACGCCAATGGGGCGCAGCCGCGGCGAAAGCTCGGCGCAGGGGCGAAAAACACCCCATCATTTCACAGGTCCAGCGAGGTGTTGACCCTGACCAACCGTGGCCTCCCCGCCGCTACCCACCACCGACTGATGACCGGGACTGCCGAAGCTCTTCCAACGGCTCAGCTTCTCTCGCACACTCTCCATTGTTCCTCCGGTGATTCGCGCGTCCGGGTTTGCCGGCCCATTTGTGGCCGCCAGCGGTATCCTCAAGACGAGGCTGCACTGACTTTGCATGAGGGAGGCCCAACCCATGCCGGCACGTTGCAGCGAGGTGCGCATCGACAGCGCCCGCGATGACGCGATCCGACCGTTTGACGAGCTGCTGCTGGTTCGCATTGCATGCGAGGGGGGCGCGACTCGTGTTGAGTTGGTGCGCGACCTTGGATCCGCCGTGTCGCACCGTTTGTCGCCAGGTGACTGGCGAAAGACGGTCGAGCAAAGCAGTTCAAACCTGCTGGCCGGGGGCCTCGTCACGGAAAGCCGCGGACGGCTATCGGCCACGACGGCGGCCTTCGTCGTGGCATCAAAATTCCTTCGTCAGCCGTTCGATGGATCGGCCGCTTGGGCGGACGTGCGCGACACCCACCTCGTCGCAAAGGCACTTGATCTTGATGCCGGCGGGGCTGCGCGCCTGAAGACGCTCGCCAACCCGGACGTCTTGCGCACGCGAATCGCGCAAAAGGCGTTCGGCCTGAAGGGCAAGAAGAACCTGCCACCTGCGAAACTGCGGGCACAGCTAGCCGTCGTCGCGCTCGAGCGAGCCTTCGGCAATAGTATCAAGGCTGGTTTCGGCAAGGGATCGAGCCTGTCGTCGAAGGCCGCCCGCATGCTGGCGGGGCAATTGTCGACGTCGCCGCGCGATTTCGCGACGGATGCCAAGCTGATTGCGCAGTTGGCCGCTGAGCAAGTGGGTGCGGTTCAAACAGATACTGATGCCTTGCGCTTGGCGATCCTGCGCAAACTCGTCACGCAATTGCTCGAAACGCCCAAAACGGCGGCTCAGCCCGCGCCGCCCGTCGATGTGCCGGTCGCCGCAAACGATGCCTTGCCACCCTCTGCCAACGCTCCCGCGCCACGGCCCGGACTCAACGATTTTGCCCAAGCCGTCAAGAAAGCGGCGCTGCCCTGCGCTCAGGGCTGGCCTGGCAACAAGAAGGCGTTTATCTCGCAGGTATGGGATGCGATTCGGGTCGATCGCGAGGCCTGGGCGCTGTCCGAGATCGAATTCAAGTGCATGTTGGCCGAGGCGCACCGTCATGGCGCTCTCGTTCTGGCCAATGCAGATCTCAAAGACAAAAAGAACCTGGCCGATATTGAGCGCTCCGCCACGCTTTACAAGAACACCGTCTGGCACTTTGTGCGCGTTGAAGATTGAAGACGGGAAGGGGTCTGACCCCATTGTTGAGGATTTGGGTTTGATGCATCAGGACGCCGTCAAGGCAATGCCCGTCGATGAGCTGTCGCAAGCCTTCGAGCATTCCATCACCTGGGAGGACGATATCTGGCGGGCCGACCCCGTCGATGTCGCCGAAGTGCATGCCAAAGCGCGTCGCAAGTTCGACGATCTCTTGAAGGCCGTCACGGCGCCCAAGGGTTCGAACATTCAAGCGCGGATGCTGTTGTTTCATGGTCAATCGGGTGCGGGAAAGACCCATCTGCTGCGCGCTTTGAGAACGTCCGCGCACCGGGCGGGCACGGGTTATTTCGGCTATGCCCAGATGACGCCCGAGATCTCGAACTACGCCGACTATTATCTGCGCCGTCTCGTGCACTCGTTGGAGAAGCCCTACCATCCCGATGACGGCGGCGAAACAGCATTGGCGCGGTTGACGCGCCGCTTGGTCTCGGATGCCTCGGTTCTGCCTGCTAAAGACCTCGAGAATCTACGTGATGGCACGTTCGACGAAGACGAGCTTGCACGCTACATCTTGCGGCTCGCCGACGAAATCGTCGCTAGCCCAAAGTTCGCCGAGCAGGAACTCGATATCAATATCGTGCGCGCGCTCCTGTATCTAGAGCGCCGCGACCCGCGGATCGATCAGCGCATCCGGCAGTACTTGCATGGCCGCCAATTGACGCCCTTGGCCCATCAGGCCGTGGCCGCACTTGATCCCAACACCGGCGAAGACCGCGCCTTTGAAATCATCACATCGCTCGGAAAGTTGATCTGGACGGTTGATCGCGCCGCATTGGTGTTTTCGATCGACCAGGTTGAGGATCTGCGGTTCTTCGACGACGCCGAAGAGCGGTTCCAGAAGGCCGTGCGCGATCTCATTCAGATCGCCAACCGGCTGTCGAACGCGATTGTCATTATCTCGTGCCTGGAAGACTTCTACGGCCAAGTCCGTGGTGTGCTGGCACAATCTTACGTCGATCGTATCGAAAAAGCGGGACCGGTTCTGCTGCTGGAGAGCCGCACTCCGGCAGAAGCCCGTCTGATCATCGCCAAGCGGCTGGGACACGAGGCGGAGGAAAAAGCCGGCGGATTGGGTTTCCCCGATCCCGCCCAGTTTTTCGGGCCTGAGTTCTTCGAAGAATTCGGCGGATTATCAACGCGCCGGCTGCTCGAGCACGCTCAGTCGCGGTTGCGCGAAAAGATCAAAGACGATCCCGACGAACGCGATGGCGGCCAAACCTGGACGTCGACTCTGGCGTCGGTTCTCGGCGGAATATTTGGCGAATCTGATGCGGGCTCGTCGCGCAAGGGCACGTCGTCGGTCGATTATCGCGATGTGTGGGACCGGTTTCAGAATGCCTCGGAAGCTGAAATCCCCTCGGATGATCGCGAACTCATGGACGTTCTCGCGTCGGGCCTGACGCTGGCCAAGGATGAGTGGGACGGTGCTGTCAAGGTTGTCGTCAGCCGCATCGAACTCGCCGATGACCTGCCGGCAATTGACATCACGGTCCGGCACCCAAAATCCAACATGATGTCAGACGCCCGCGTGTTCTTGTGCAATCGCAAGACGCAAGGCGGCGGCCTCAAGCGCCAGCTCGACAAAGTGCTGCAATCGATGGCCGGCAAGGCGTGCTTCATGCTGCGCGCGTCCGACTTCCCGCCCAATGGCAAAAACCAGACGGCACAAGCCATCCGAAAATTTCGCGAGGGCGGCGGTCGTCCGTTGCTGGTACCAATTCCCGAGTGGGAACGCATGATGACTGTGCGCGAGTTCCACGCGCACCATCGCAATGACCCCGGTTTTGGTGCGTGGTTCGAGAACGCGAAACTGCTGTCCAACTTGCTGCCTGTGATTCAGCTGTTGCGACTCGACTTGCTCGGCCGCTCGCTGCCGAAGGCTACTAAAGGCTCTGAGACGTCACCTTCAGCACTTCCGGAACTGCTGCCTGCAGTTGCAAACAGTGAGGCCGGTGTTCCGGCGGGTCCGTCGTCGCCTTGGACCGGGTCCTGGAGTGATCCGGCTAGCGAACCGCTGCCGGCCAATGACGACGAGTTGCCGCTCTCGGTTATCTTGGATGAAAACGGCAGCTCGGGGACCAGTATTCTCGCAGGCCGCCAGATCGGGGCCCGCTCAAACAAGCCGATCACGCTCAACATGAATGTGTTGAAGCGCCACGCGGCCGTGCTCGGCGGTTCGGGTTCGGGCAAGACGACGCTCGCCCTGTGCATCATCGAACAGCTGCTGCTGAAGGGTATTCCGGCGGTCCTGATCGACCGCAAGGGCGACCTGTGCTCTTACGCCAATCCGGATGTCTGGCGTGCCAACGACGATGAATTCAATGAGCGCCGCGGTGAGCGCGAAAAGCTGGCGGATGCCATCGACGTCGCCGTCTACACACCGGGGCGTTCGTCGGGCCGTCCGATTTCGATCACGCTGCTGCCCAACGGTATCAACGAATTGCCCGAGCACGAACAGCAGTTGCTGGCCAACTTGTCGGCGGCCGCGTTAGGCGACATGCTGCATCTGAAGAACTCTGCGACCCACCAGAAGCAATCAGGAACTCTGTCAGTTGCGTTGCGCATTCTGGGCGCGCGCCACAGCCGTGAAGTGACACTCGGCGATCTAATTACGCTGCTCGAAGATGAAGACGCCGAGTTGACGGATCTCACGCAGCGAATGGACCCGTCGGGCAAGATCCGGCGCGATCTCGTGGCTCAGCTCGACAGCCTCCGGCATCGCAACGCAGCGTTGTTCGAAGGCGGTGGCGAAAGCCTGCGCATGGACAGCCTGCTCGGGCTTGGGCCCTTTGCACGCGAAGGCCGCACACGGCTGTCGATCATTTACACGGGCTTCCTGGGCGACAACGAAAACATTCTGTTCTGGGTCGCACAGTTCCTGTCAGAAACGCTGCGGTTCTGCCAGCGCAATCCGAACGATGAGCTACAGGCCGTCGTCATGTTCGACGAAGCCGACCTCTATATTCCGGCCAACGCCAAGCCGGCAACGGCCGAGCCGTTGCAGAGTTTGCTCAAGCGAGCGCGCTCCGCCGGTTTGGGTCTGATGCTGGCCACCCAATCGCCGGGTGACCTTGATTATAAGAGCCGCGATCAGATCACGAGTTGGTTCATCGGCCGCGTCCGCGAAGACACCGCGCTGCGCAAGCTGAAGGCAGCGTTCCAGAGCGAAAGCGGTCTCGACCCGGCGGCTGTTCTTCCGCACCAGACCGTTGGCGAGTTCCATCTCGTTCAAGAAGGTCTCGTCCGGTCGATGAAGGCGCAGCGGTCGTTGATCGAAGCCGAGCAGGTGCCGTTTGATCGCATCGAACAACTGGCGCGCGAGACCAAAGGCCACGACGAAAAACAGCTTCGGCTGTTCGACCGGCGCTAAGGGGTAATCCGATGGTCTCAGACGAAAGCCCGTTTCTAAAACTGGGGCTAATGGCGGTACATCATTCCAGCGATCGGACTCTTGCTGAAACAATCAAACAGCGAAGCCACAGTCCGTTGAACCCGCGCAACGCGCATAATCCATTGCTTTAGCATAAGAAATTCTACGACACCTGGCTGGCATTGCAGCGCAGCATCACGTTCGCCAGTGCGAGATCACATTATTGCAGATGTGTGAAAACCTCGATCCAGGAATGGCATTCTCGTGTATACAGAACGTGCGTTAGGAGAAGAGGAGCCTTCTGTCGCGTTTGTACATTCGAGGGTGAGGGTTCTCGTGTGTATTGGTCGTATGCGGGGTATGAGTCATGGAAAGTAGCAAGTCGTTTGTCATGTTGGTGTTAGCCACGTTACTCGGGCCTGCCGTCGGCGTTGGTCTGTTCGTGCTGCTCAACAACTTCTGAGCGGATGCATCCGGTCAGTTTACTTTTTGTCCCGCGTGGTTGGTCCCTGGCCGTTGTGCCATATGGACTCCAGCGGGCATTTTGGTTTCCATCGAATAAAGATCTGCTAGACCTGAGTGGAGCAGCGCGTTCATTGCAGCCCGGTGTGGATGCATGGCCAGTCCGCTGTCAGGAACTCCCCCATGAGTGCGAACAAGATCGCCGATGATTGTTTCGCTCATGCGAACGAACTCTTGAAGCACGATGAGGCAATCGCTCTGCTGCGTGCGCGGATGGCTCCCGTTACCGGGTCCGAACTCGTCGCCCTTTCTGCGGCCTCCGGGCGGATCTTGAGTTCGACTGTGATCGCCCCTCATCCTGTCCCGATGCATACCAATGCCGCTGTCGATGGCTATGCGTTGGCTCATGCCGACTACAATTCAGATACTGTGCAGCTTTGGCCAGTCGCAGGCCGGTCCGCTGCGGGGCATCCCTTTTCCGGTTCGCACGTTGCCAAGACCGTCGTGCGCATTTTGACGGGTGCTGTGATGCCGGGCGGCACGGATACAGTCGTGATGCAGGAGGATGTCGAGGTTCTTAGCGGTGAACACTCCCAAATCCGAATTCATCGTGGATTGAAGCCCAGCGCCAACGTGCGCAAGGCCGGTGAAGACGTCGCAGAAGGTTCGACTCTGTTTGACGCGGGGCACCGGCTCAGGCCGCAGGATCTTGCCGCACTCGCGTCGATCGGAGTGGGCCATGTCGCATGCTCCGCACGACTAAAAGTCGCCATCGTATCGACCGGTGATGAAGTGCGCCAGGCCGGCAGCGGCGAGCTACGCCTGGGCGAAGTGTTTGACGCCAACGCGCCGATGCTGCGCGCGCTTGTTGAACGCACCGGCGCCGGCGTCACCGATCTTGGCATTCTGCCAGATGATCCCGCTGTTGTGCGCGACACACTGGCGAAGGCGGCGGGTCAGTTCGATGTCGTGCTGACGTCGGGTGGCGCCAGCCGCGGCGAAGAAGATCATATGGCCACTGCACTCGCAAAACTTGGGTCGCGGCACTTCTGGCAAATCGCCGTCAAGCCTGGACGGCCGATGATGTTCGGCCAGATCGGGAAGGCGCTCGTCGTCGGCTTGCCCGGCAATCCCGTCGCCGTGTTTGTGTGTTTTCTGATGTACGTTTCGCCGATGCTGCGCACGTTGAGTGGTGAACAGTGGCCTGAACCGCGCCGCTACCGCCTGCCTGCGGCCTTCGACTTTGCCAACCGCAAACCGGGCCGCCGCGAATTCTGGCGCGGAATGCTTATTGAAACGGTGCATGGTTTGCAGGTCTACAAGTTCCAGCGCGATGGCTCCGGACTGATCTCGGGATTGCGCGCCGCAGATGGCTTGATCGACATCCCCGAAGACGTGCCCGGCGTCGCCCGCGGCGACCTCGTCGATTTCATCCCGTTTTCGGAGTTTGGCGTCTGATGCCGGACAATTGCCCGGCTCAACAACACCCCCCAAAACGAATTGAGGTCCGTCTGCAATCCTGACCGGCAGCGGGGGCTTCCGGGTGGGCGTGCAAGACGGACCTCGTTTCCGGAGACAACCAGGAGGGCGGTTAGGTCATCTCCAGTTTTTGGTCCCGATCCACCATGTGCCTGTGCGGGAAGGCGCACGCCGGACCGTTACCAAATTTTCCTGTGGGGTGGCCACGGCAAACCTCGTTCTTTCGGGGCGGTCCGAACGATGCTTGCCGTATCCTCCTCAGGAACCGTGCTCCGGACGCAGCCGGACTTAAAAAGTCTCCCTGTCAGTTGCGTCCTGAATTCAATCCGCCCGCGGTCCAGCCGTTGCTGATGGCTTGGGCCTCCTCGTCGGCGGTCAGTTGCTCCCCTTCGATGGTGCGGTCGATGGCGGCCTCTAGTGGCGGCACAGTCAGCTTCGGTTGATCGTTGAAGCTGATCTGTGCCGTTCCCCCCCCTAGAGTTTCGGTATGGAATGCAATGCGCCACGTGCTGCCGTCTGCGCGGCAGGCATAGCCAGCGAAGCGCTGCGTTTCACTGCCGGCAATTTCGTATTGGCGGCAATAGCCACCATCCATGCTACGGAACGACAGAGTCGGTTTGATCGACGGGAAAGCTGCGTCAGCGCCAGCGACCGTCAAAACCTTGTTGGTCTGCAAGGTGTTGAGTGCTTCTTGCAGCTTGCCAGACGCGGTCAGGCCGCCGCGTTCGTAGATCACGAATTGATCAGCACCTTCGCCCGGAGACGAGTTAGCGCCTGCGAGCCAGCCAGCCCCTACGCCAACGGCGAGCACCGCAGCATAGGCCATGGCAGGTCCAAATCGAAGACCAGTCGGCATCACAAACTCCGCGAGCTTTTCAAACAAGGTCTTCTCCGATGCCACCGGCTCACGGCTGTACGTACGAATGGGCGGCGGCGTGGCTCGCGCGGGTTTCAGTCCTGCGGTGTTGACCACATCAAGCAGCCGTGTGGGAACCGCTTCGCGCATCGGTTGATCGAATATGATTGGCAAAGCAGCTCGCGTCACCGCGAAGGGTTCAAGCCGCCGGCGCAAAACCGGGTCAGTGGCCAGCAGGCCTTCCAGCCAAGCGCACTCTTCGCCCGACAGTTCGCCGTCGACGAATGCCATCAGGATATCGTCAGGAACGTGTGCCATAGGTGCGCTCCTGGCTGAAGGTTGCGGGGATCGTTTCATCACCGGCAAGGCCGGCGTAGAGCGTTTGACGGGCGCGTGACAGACGGCTCATGACCGTTCCAATCGGCACGTCGAGGATCGACGCAGCCTCCTTGTAAGAAAGCCCTTCGACGCAAACCATGGCGATCAGCACCTGCTGGTCGGGGGGCAATTTGTTGATGCCGTCACCGACCGCGGCAAGCGTCAGCCGGCTTTCGGTGACCGTGCGGCCATCCTCGCCCTGCAACCCGATGGCCTCGTCGAGGTCCATGGTGGGCCCGCGGCTCTTTTCAGAGCGCTTGCGGTCGAGCCAAAGATTTTGAGCGATGCGGTACATCCAACTCTCTAACTTCGTTCCCGGTTCCCATTGATCGAGCTTGGCCAGTGCACGTTCGCACGTGTCCTGAACAAGATCGTCGGCGGCGTCCATATTCCTGGTCAACGCAAAGGCGAACCTGCGCAATCGCGGCAGGAACTCGACCATGCGAGTTCTTATTTCTTCCGTCACGGAACGCCCTCTCCGCGGCGATGCAGGGATAGAACGGGTGGCCTCATCGAAAATTCCCTCACCCATTCCGGATTCTGTTTTCTTTGCGGCAGACGGTCTGAAACTGGGGGTTTTGAGCGGTTTGCGACACGGGCACGCCGCAAACGGGCCGAGGCGGCGCCATAATGCGCTCCTAACAGTAGGGGGTCGCCTAACCCCTTCAAGTTTCTCGCCCTATCGGCACCCATAATGACCGCGCTCCACCGCTTTTTGACGCATGCACTCGAGTTTTTCGTGAGCTTACCAGTTTATGCGTGGCGGTCCTTGACTGAGTGGGTCGCCTTCAACCCGCGGCTCGGCCCCCTGCGCCATGTGGCGGCCGCCGGTATCGCCTATCTGATGTTCGCCCTGGTTCTTGTCTATCTCGTGGCTCCCATTCGGGCGTATACGGGGCAATATACCCAATCCCAAAAGCTGCGCTACGATGCCGAGCGGTGGTTGGCTACCGCCATCTACGACAACAAGGGCGGCTTCATCGGCACCTTCGACCCGCGCCTCGATAGTGCGCGTGACGTGAACTACACCGATCAGTCGATTGCGGTCGGCGACTACACGGCCAATCCGGACCACAAATCGATTCCAGTCAAGGTTGTTCCCGAGGACTATTGGCAGTGTCTCGTTTTCCACGAAGACCGCTATATCGGCACAGCACTCAATCCATTCGGCATCGATCTTTTGGGTGTTCTGAAGATTCCCATATCGACTGTGACGAGGTCTTTAGCGCGCAAGCGTCCGAGCTTGGGCGTCGGCGGATCGACGCTGCCCATGCAGTTCGTGCGCGTCATCTACAATACGCCGCCAGATGCCCGTGAGAGCGGGTTGACCAAGTTGCGCCGTAAGATGAGTGAGTGGTGGCTGGCGCCGGTTATCTATCGCGAACTGACGCGTGGTGGCGACATCACGCCATTGAAGCAGTGGGCGGCCAATCACATCTGGCTAGCTCAACGCACGGGCGGCGCGCCGCTGCACGGCGTTGAGGTGACGAGCCGCATCGTGTTCGGCAAGGAAGCGAAGGACCTCTCTACAGCCGAGCAGTTTGTTCTGGCGTCGGCTGTCAACAAGCCGATCATTCTGATGCCGGGCAGCGACAAGCTCAATGCCGTGCGGCTCGACCGCTGGCGCTACATCACCGAGGTGCGGGCGCGAACGTGCGCGGAGAAACTGATCAAAGACGAGGAGCACAAGAAGGCCGTTATCTTTGAGTTGATCAATCTCGCTGGCGGCCCGCCCGATCCCAAGGTCAAGCCA
>JANOFU010000081.1:0-13781 GCA_031413815.1 Hyphomicrobium sp.
GTCTCTCCTTCCGTCTACGGCCGTCTCCGTGGCAACTATGACTTTCAGGACTACTATTGCAAGGTGCGGGTTGGTAATCCCCCTCCAACTAGCGGGTCGTGAAAGCAGAATTTATCGGGTCAAGATCCAACGGGAAGATTCGGATGTGGAAGTTCCGGCTTTCGGAACCCCACATCATGGGAATTTTGCGCCAAGTTGAAGGTGGCTTGGCGTTGGCTGATGTGTGCCGCGAGCTCGGCATCTTGATCGCGACGTTTTACAAGCGGTGGTCGAAGTACCGCGGAGTGAATGCATCGATGATCGCCGGCATGCACTGGAGCGCGGCAATGACGGGATTGGGTGAGCGTGGAGTGTCCGAGTGTCGAGCCCATAACTCGCTCGCACTGCAATACGCCCCGCCCGAGCGGAGCTTGGCTATGCCAAGACGGGAGAGCGCAGGGTCGATACAAGTTTAGAGATCATGCTAACTCGTCCTTGGCAAACGAGGTGATGAGGGTC
Organism: Hyphomicrobium sp.; assembly: GCA_031413815.1. Classification (GTDB taxonomy): domain Bacteria; phylum Pseudomonadota; class Alphaproteobacteria; order Rhizobiales; family Hyphomicrobiaceae; genus JAGVSR01. The sequence goes on from JANOFU010000081.1 coordinate 499, forward strand.
TCTCCGGGTATTGAATTTCCCCTACCCCCGTCCCAACCCCTTGGCCTCCAGCTCCGCCAGGTACTCCGCCCAGCGCTCCGCTTTCTCGCGGCCCAGCGTGCGAAGGTAGTCCCACGTGAACAGGCCCGTGTCGTGCTTGTCGCTAAATACGATGCGGACGGCATAATTGCCGATGGGTTTCAATTCGCTGATGCGCACGTTGCGCTTGTTGGGCACGGTCACGCGCTGGTCTGCCGAGTGGCCTTGGACTTCGGCGGATGGGCTCATGACGCGCAGCATTTCAGCTGAGAGGTCGTACTTTTCTGCGCCGTCATACGCGACATAAAGCACATCGCTGCCCGGCGAGACCATGAGATCGGGCGCTTTCGTCGCTGTGCCTTGCGCCTTGAGGACTTCACCCCAGGTCTTGGCGGCAATGTCGCGATAGATGCCGGCGTGGACGCCCTCTGGCACAGTGGCAACAATCGGCTTGCCGCTATCGGACCGCTCACGAATATCGATGTGCAATGGAATAGCGCCGAGGAACGGCACGTCGAGCTTCGCTGCTTCGTTCTCAGCCCCACCATGGCCGAATATCTCACTGCGCTCACCGCAGCTTGGGCACAGAAAGTAGCTCATGTTCTCGACAATGCCGAGCACCGGCACGCTGACGCGCTGGAACATAGCGAGGCCCTTGCGCGCGTCAATCAATGCCAGATCCTGCGGCGTAGAGACAATCACGGCACCTGACAGCGGCACCTGCTGCGCCATGGTCAGTTGTACGTCGCCGGTGCCAGGCGGCATGTCAATCACGAGCACATCGAGATCGCCCCACAGTACTTCGCGCAGCATCTGGTTGAGCGCTTGCACGACCATCGGCCCGCGCCAGACAATCGGCGTGCCTTCCTCGACCATGAAGCCCATCGACATGACTTTAATGCCGTAGCCTTCCATGGGCCGCAGTTTGTTTTGTTCCGTGACGTGCGGCTTGCCCGATAGCCCCAAAAGACGCGGTTGCGACGGCCCATAAATGTCGGCGTCCATGATGCCGGCTTTGAGGCCGATAGCGCGGAAGGCGAGCGCCAAATTTACCGCCGTCGTCGATTTGCCGACGCCGCCTTTGCCAGATGCGACCGCGATGAGATGCTTCACACCAGGGATACCGAGCGGCTGGGGCGACGCTTTCGGGGTGATTGACGGCGCTTGAGATCGCGCGGCGGCGCCATCACCCGTCTGGCCCTTCTCACGCGCTGCGCGAACCCGCGCATGCTCGATGACGTTTGAAGCCGGTGCAGGCGCAGCGGGCGCAGGTGCCATCGTGGCCGACGTCATGCGCGGCGGCGGCGCTGGCATCTCGCCACCCTTATCCGCAGTCAGCACGACAGTCACGCCGGATACACCCTCAAGCTCGGCGACCACGGTTTCTGCCGCCTTCCGCAGCGGCTCGAGTTCAGCGGCGCGATACGCCGGTACGGTAATTGAGAAATAGACGCGGTTGTCCTTGACCAGAATTTCCGACACCAATCCGAGATCTACAAGGTTGCCGTTGAGATCGGGGCCCTTGACCCGGCGCAAGGCCTCGAGGACTTTCGTCTTCGCAACTGTCATTAGAACGCTCCAGGAGGTGAGGCAGGCAGGCCGTTCGCCAGTGTGACGAACGCATTGGACCGGAAGACCGGCCGCCGCCGAATTTGCCGGAAGTGTGGCAGAGGCTGTGCTGGAAGTCACGGGCCCTGGACGCTATACGAAAGCAGCAAAGTGCCGCGTTCAGACGTTGGGTGACTTGGCCGTGAGGTTTCGGCGGGGAGGACAGACGATGCAGGCGCTGCTCTCGCTCAGCCGGGCCATTGACGCCTTGAGCGGATGGATCGGTCGCAGCGTCTCCTGGCTCATCGTCGCCATGGCCGTGATTTGCGTCGGCAATTCGGTCATTCTGAAACTGCTCAATTCCAGCTCCAACGCCTGGCTCGAGTTGCAGTGGTGGCTATTCGCGGCCGTTTTTCTGTTAGCCGCCCCTTGGACGCTGCGCGACAACGAACACATCCGCATCGACGTTTTCAGCAGCCACCTGCCGAAAACCGTCCGCAATTGGATCGACGTCGTTGGCCACACACTGTTCCTGCTGCCGGTCGCCGCCGTGATCCTTTATACCTCCTGGTACTACTTCCTAGCGTCGCTGGCGCAGAACGAACAGTCCAAGGACGCTGGCGGTTTGCCGCAATGGCCGATCAAGGCGCTGATCCCGTTCGCGTTCGCCTTGCTGTTGGCGCAGGGGCTTTCCGAACTCATCAAGCGGATTGCGATCATGCGCGGAGATTTGCAGGACCCGGAGCCTGTGCATCATGGGTATCACGAGGCAGTGAGGGAAGCGGCATCGGATAGAACGAACACATAGTGCCGCGGCTGCCGGCGGGATTCCCACTCCCATCGGGAGCGGGTTAGGGTGAGGGGTTTTTGTGCTTCAACTTCGACATTGTTTACCCCTCACCCGGTCCGCCAAGGATGACTTAGCTTTTGCTAAGTCATGGCCGACCTGCCCTCTCCCTACAGGAGAGGGGAGACCTCGCCACGGCTACATGGAGGGTTGAGCCAGATGGCCGCGTTTCTTGCTCAAAATCTTGCGCCGGTCATGTTCGCTGCGCTCGTGGTGTTTCTTTTGCTCGGCTACCCCGTCGCATTCTCGTTGGGCGCCGTCGGTCTGGCGTTCTTTTTTATCGGCGTTGAACTGGCACCGTACTCCGATGGCAGCATCAGCTTGGCGTGGCCGCTGCTGAATTCGATGCCCGGCCGCATTTATGAAGTGATGCGCAACGACACGCTGCTTGCCATCCCGTTTTTCACATTTATGGGCCTGATCCTTGAGCGCTCCGGCATGGCTGAGGATTTGCTCGATACGGTCGGGCAGTTGTTCGGCACGGTGCGCGGCGGCTTGGCCTACGCGGTCATTTTCGTCGGCGCGCTGCTGGCCGCAACGACCGGTGTGGTCGCCGCCTCAGTCATTTCCATGGGGCTTATTTCGCTGCCGATCATGCTGCGATATGGCTATGACCGGCGGTTGGCAGCGGGCACCATCGCCGCATCTGGAACACTCGCGCAGATCATCCCGCCGTCGCTCGTTCTGATCGTGCTCGCTGATCAGCTCGGCCGGTCGGTCGATGACATGTACAAGGGCGCCATCCTGCCGGGCCTTTTACTGGCGGGGACTTATGCGTTGTATGTTTTCATCGTCTCCATGTGGAAACCAGAGGCCGCGCCGGGGCTGCCGCCCGAGGCCATCGGTTACCGCAAACCAGACGGCAGCCGCGGTTTGACATCCCTCGGCGTTCTCAGCGCCGTTAGCGGCGTATGCGGCTATCTGGTGACGAGTCGCACCGCCTACACGGGCATGGACGCCGCCGTCGTCGGACTGGCAGCCGCCATCGCGCTGGCCTTCGTCATAGCACTCGTCAATCGCGGGCTCGTCATGCAAGGCAGCAGCGGAATTCTGTCGCCGCTATCAGAACGCGTAACGTTCGTGATGGTACCGCCGCTGCTTTTGATTTTTCTGGTGCTTGGCACGATCCTGATCGGCCTCGCCACACCGACCGGCGGCGGGGCGATGGGTGCTGTCGGCGCGATGTTGCTGGCCGCGGCGAAACGTTACTTCGACAACAATCCGGCCCGCTTCAGCTGGGATATCGTGCGCTCGGCTGCGGAAGCGACCGCCAAGCTATCGGCGTTCGTGATGTTCATTCTGATTGGCGCGCGAATTTTCTCGCTGACGTTCTATGGCGTCAACGGCCACATCTGGGTGGAACATCTGCTGACGGGGCTACCCGGTGGCATGTACGGCTTCCTCATCGCGGTCATGATCTTCGTCTTCCTGCTCGCCTTCTTCCTCGACTTCTTCGAGCTTGCGTTCATCATCGTGCCGCTGTTGAAGCCCGCAGCCGAGGCGATTTTCCGCACGGCGCCAGAGGCCGTCTCCATCGCCAAAGCGATGGGCCTGTCCGTGGTTATGGCGAAGGACCCAACTGGCGTGATGCGCGAAACCGTGGCCGATGTGACGCCGTTCATGATCTGGTTCGGCGTGCTGCTCGCCGTCAACATGCAAACGAGCTTCATGCACCCGCCATTCGGGTTCGCATTATTCTATTTGCGCTCAGTCGCTCCCAAAGAGCGTTACGCCGACAAAGTCACCGGCAAGATGACAGACCCTGTGACCACGCCTCAGATTTACTGGGGCGCGGTTCCGTACGTCGGCATACAGTTGCTGATGGTCGGCGTTGTGATGCTGGTGCCGTCGCTGGTGATGCGCGCTACGATCCAGGTGCCCGTGGCGCAGCCTATCGAGATCGAACAGCCCGTAGGATCGCCGGCCGCAAAAGATCCGAATGACGCTGGCGATCGCGAGCGCTTCGCACTGCCCCCGGCGCCACCCGCGATTGAGGGTGCTCCGCCCTATTCTGGCCCTGGTGCGCCGACGCTTGATATGCGCGACGGACCCAATTTTTCGAAATAATTTCCTTGGTCGTCAGAAGTGCTCGGCCCGGATCACTTGAACGTCCGATAGCGTCACGATGCCGATCTGCCTGGACACAAGCTTGAACAAAGGCTCGATGACCGCATCGACGCGCGCCTCATCCAGAATACAGAAAATCTGGACCACCGATCCAACCCGGCCCACTTGGCCATCGCGATGCCATGAGCCGTCCTGACCCTTTCCAGCCAACGCTGGTAGTACGGTGTAGCCACGCACTCCCAAGTCATCCAGCAACTTCAAAACACGCGTCATGAGAGGAGCCTCGACCATAATATCGATACGCTTCTTTGAATACATCTTCATGGCGTCACCTCAGGACACATAGGCAGCAAGTGCCAGATAGATCGGGATACCGAGCGTCAGATTGAAGGGGAACGTGACCCCCAACGATAGCGGCAGATAAATTGAGGGCCGTGCCTCCGGCAACGCGAGCCGCAGCGCTGCCGGCACTGCGATGTAAGATGCGCTGGCCGCGAGCGTTATGAGCAGTGCGGTGCCACCTGCAGACAAACCTACGATCGATGCGGCCGCCAATCCAAACATCGCGCCGATGAGCGGCATATAGAGGCCAAACAACACGACAGCGGGCGTCAAACTCTTGCGGCCTTCGCGAAGTCCTCGGCCCGCAATCACACCCATATCCAGTAGGAAAAGGCAGAGAACACCCTTGAACGGATCGATGAAAAAGGGTGCTACAGGCTTTAGACCGTCAGGTCCAATTAAGCATCCGATCACAAACGACCCGAGCAAAACCACAATTGATCCGTTTAGCGAAACTTCTCGCAACGTCGTCGCGTCGAGCCGGCCTTCGCCGCGCTTGGCGAGCCAAAGTGCCGTGACAATCGCTGGCATCTCCATCGCCGCCGCAACAGCCACCATGTAACTTTCTGCTTCAAGACCTGCGGCCCGGACTGCTTCCATCGCAGCCAGAAACGTAACAATGGAAATCGAACCGTAATGTGCGGCAATGGCCGCAGCATCAACGCGGGGCAACGGGCTCGTCTTGGTCAGAAGAAAGAACGCAACAAACGGCATCCCAGCGCTTAACACGACGCCGGCAAGAAGTGCAGCAAACAACGTGGTGTCGATGCCATGCTGGGCAACGCCAGTCCCGCCTTTGAGTCCGATCGCCATCATGAGGTAGACCGCCATGCCCTTGGCGATCGCTTCGGGTATACTGAGATCTGAGCGCGCCATAGCGGCACTGAGGCCGAGGACAAAGAACAAAACCATGGGCGATCCGAGATTGGCAATCGCCAGATCAAAAACGGATCCCATCAGGTCATCGTGCCCCATCGAATCAGCCAAAGCCGCGACCATGCGTATGGTGATGCCAGACGGCGCCAACAAGGGGCACTCAGCGATGAAGTCAAAAAAGGAGGATGGCAGGGTGCCGCGGATGGGATCATGCAGTCTGACTGGGCAGGGACGGCCTACCCATCATAGTGATGGCAAAGAAAAGACATCAGGCGGCGTTGAGTTCGCGTTCTTTGGCTCGAACAGCCCGGTGACCGTTTTGATGCGAGACATGCGTTCACCGCTCCCGTCCCGCAGCATTACCCGGAGCGACAAGTCCTTCGGGATCTAGCGATCGCGAGCGCTTCGCACTGCCGCCGACGCCACCTGCCCTTGTGGGTGCTCCGCCCTAATCTGGCCCCGGCGCACCGACGTTGGACATGCGTGAGGGACCCAGGGTGTAGGCTCTTAGGCTTCCGCAAATGGGAGAGGTCGCAATCCAGTGACGAACATCCTATATATAGACTATGGAAACCTTCGATTATGCGTCCCCCGCCGAAATCTACGCCAGCAAGGGCCGTGGCGCGAGTAAGCGGCCGATGAGTTACCGGCGCTTCGACACAAGCGCAGAGGCCATCCGCTATGCGGTCGAGGTTCTCGCGCCGGATATGCAATTCGGGACCGTCATGGAAGCCGGTGACGACCGGTTTTTAGCCGCCGATATCCGTAGACTCTATGAGGCTCCGGACTATCCGCTGCAGCGGGCCAAGGCCGATTAACGGTGTCGCTTAACCTTGCCCGGTTGATATCACCACATGCAATGCTCACCGGATCCACCCGCCCCCTGTTCGTGAACCACAAAAACCTGAAACCATGTTAGAACCCGGTTGCGCTCAGACTGCACCGCAACTGCTGCGAAGCCGGCCGGTCAGCCCGATGCGCCAGACGCAGTCACGGACAGCCGCCTGTCCGTTTATGGAGCGACCATGCAGCACGCGGGCTTTTTTCATCGCGCCGGACCCTATCCGCTGCATCTCGTGGCCGAGAAAATTGGTGTGACGCTTGACGGGTCATGCGACCGTGGGTTCATGATCGACGACGTGCGCGGACTGCGCGATGCGGGCCCAAGCCATCTGACCTTCTTTGAAAACCGAAAGTATATCGATCAGCTGTCGGTCACCCGGGCCGGGGCTTGCATTCTGGCCAGCAACTTTGCCCCGCGCGCGCCGAGTGGTACTTTCGTTCTGGCATCGGCTACGCCGTACAATACGTTCGCGCGCGCGCTGTCACTCTTCTACGCCGACGCTTTGCGCAGCAAAGTAGCGGGCGACGCTGCAGACCGCAGCAACAGCCTGGTGCATGTGACAGCCAAGATCGCCGAGGGTGTCACCATCGAGCCGGGCGCGGTTATCGGACGCGAAGCATCCATCGGCCCAGGCACCATCGTGGCAGCAGGTGCTGTCATTGGCTACCGCGTTGTCTTGGGCAACGATTGCTACGTCGGGCCCGGAGCCACCATAACCCACGCTGTGATCGGCAATGGCGTGATCGTGCATTCCGGTGTGCGCATCGGTCAGGACGGCTTCGGCTTTGCCATGAGTTCGAATGGCCATCTAAAAGTGCCGCAAATTGGCCGTGTGGTCATTGGCGACGATGTCGAGATCGGCGCCAACACCACGATTGATCGCGGATCGCTGTCGGATACGTCGATTGGTGAGGGCACCAAGATCGATAATCTCGTGCAAATCGCCCATAACGTGGTGATCGGCCGCCATTGTATTATCGTCGCGCAAAGCGGCATTGCAGGCTCAGCAGAAATCGGCGACTTCGTGGTCATGGGCGCGCGGTCCGGAGTGATCGGACACGTCAAAGTGGGCAATGGCGCGCAGATCGCCGGCATGGCACACGTGAAAGACGATGTCGAACCCGGTGCCCGCATGGGTGGCACGCCAGCGCGGCCGTTCAAGGAATGGGCCCGCGAAATTGCTGCTGTCCGCCAGCTGGGTCGCAGGGGGGCGAAAGAGTAAGGCTGTCAGCTCTGGCGCTGAACAACAAAGCGGGCGGCGTCGCGTAGGATGTCCGCACGGTTGCCAAACGGTTCGAGTGCGGCAAGCGCAACAGCCTCAGTTTCCGCTAGTTTGACCCGAGCGGCCTCCACACCCATGAGCGAGACGAGCGTGGCTTTGTTGGCGGCTGCATCTTTCGCCACGGCCTTGCCGACGGTGGCGACATCACCCTCCGCATCGAGCAGGTCATCCGCGATTTGGAAGGCCAGCCCAAGAGCATCACCATACTGCTTGAGAGCACGCGTCTGATCCACCGTGGCTCGTCCGAGGATCGCGCCCGCTTCACAGGCAAAGACGAGCAACGCGCCTGTTTTCATGCTCTGCAGGCGGCGCACATAGCTGGGCTCCCGATGAGCTGGTAAGCCGAGCTTGTCGGCCATCAGATCAAGGGATTGCCCCCCAGCCATTCCCGCTGCGCCCGCTGACTGCGCCAATCCGCTCACGAGAGCGATTCGCACTTCGGCGTCGCGATGCGCTGACGGCCGCGCCAAAAGTTCAAACGCGAGAGTCGACAGCGCATCGCCAGCAAGGATCGCGGTCCAATCGTCATAAGCCTTCCACACGGTTGGCCGGCCCCTGCGCAGTTCGTCATTGTCCATGGCGGGCAAATCGTCATGAACGAGCGAGTAGCAGTGGATGAGTTCAAGGGCCGCCGCCGTGTCGAGAGCCACGACCGGCTTCAGCCCGAACAGCGCCGCACTTTCGATAACGAGTAGTGGACGGATGCGTTTGCCGCCACCCAAAACGGCATAGCGCATGGCCGCGATCAATCGACCCGCTTGTTCCGCAGGCGCCTCACCCAGAAGGGATTTTTCGGCGAGGAGTGCCTCCAGCCGCTTTTCAACAAGGGTTGCGGTTGCTGCCAGCCTTTGCGCGAACGTCATGAACGGCTTACCTAAGTCTTCGAGATCTGATGTTTCACGTGACGCTATGGCCTACCATGCAATCGGCGGATTGCACGTTTAGACGAACATCAGCGTGAGCGCCACGGCCGGCGACGGCGCCAGCAGGTGCAGGATTTACCATTCGTGACCGAAAAAGATATGCCTCAGGAGCAAGATGAGTTTGCGGCCAAACCGGTTGCTGGCACCCCCGTTGAGGTGACTCCGATGCCTGATGAGGGCTTGGACATGCACGTCAACTTCGACGCCGCTGCGGTGGTTACCAGCGTAGCGCGGCGAATTGCGGAAGGACTGCGTCAATCCCCTCGATCTGTCATTTTAGCAGAGCCATTGCCCGTTGCGCCTGAACCGGAGCCGTTGCCCGTTATCTCACGGCCTGAGCCAGCGACCACATCAGCTGAGCCAGTGCTGATCGCGGAACCCACACGTTTGGATCAGTCCGGTTACGAGCCTTTGCCGGGTGACCGCATTGGCAGCGCGCCGGAGTTGGTAGATCGGCCGGTGCCCATCGAGCCATCGCTGGACCCAGCACCAGCTCATGCCGAAGCCGCATTCAATCCAGCCGAACCACTCGTTGAACCTGCCACGCCTTCAGCCGCAGCGGTGGCTGAAACGCATGTTGAAATAATCGCTGCCCCTGAGCCTGCGGCCACCGTTGCCTCAACCGAACAGCCAGCGCCTCAAACCTTCGAATTCGGCGGTCTGCCTCGCCCGTCGCGACATCGGTTTGATCGGAGCGGTTCGCAGACGTCAAAGCCGAAGGCTCTGCGTCATTGGCGTCAAGTCGCGGGAAAGGCGCTGCGCATCAGCGGATACGTGCTTGGCGGCTATCTAGCAGCGGTTCTGGTCCTGATCGGCCTTTACCGGTTCGTCAACCCGCCGGCCTCAACGCTCATTGCGTACAACTGGTTGACGGGAACGGACGTTCGCCAGACATGGGTGCCAATCGAACGGATTTCGCCGCAACTCATCCGCGCGGTCGTTGTGTCGGAAGACTGGGGGTTCTGCGATCACAACGGCATCGACCTCAGGGCGATCGAAGATGCGATTGAAAAAGCCGGAGATGGCATTCCGCGCGGGGCCAGCACCATCTCGATGCAAGTGACGAAGAACCTGTTTCTGTCACAGTCGAAAAGCTACGTGCGCAAAGCGATCGAAATCCCGCTGACGATGGTCGCGGAGCTTGTTTGGCCCAAGAGCCGGATGTTGGAGATCTATTTGAACATCGCCGAGTGGGGTCCCGGCATATTTGGGGCCGAGGCTGCGGCCCAGCACCACTTTGCCAAGTCGGCCCGCTCGCTGGGTGAACGCGAAGCCGCACTTCTAGCGGCCTCTCTCCCCAACCCGATGATCCGGGATGCCGGCGATCCAGGTCCGCGGACGGCCCGGAAAGCCTCGATCATCCAATCCCGGATGCGCAATGCCGCTGACGTCGCAGAATGCGCTTTGAAGCGCAATACCGAGGCGAAAACTGAGCGGCAAGTAGACCCGGACCCCACTAAGAAGAGGGCTGGCGCAGCGCTTGGTTTGTGAGTATATAGCCGCGACTGTGGCTGCGGGTGCCCGTGCCGCACGCATTTGTGTGCGCATCCGGCGTCTTGCCACTGAGATATTTTGGGCGTTTAGATCGCGAAGTCAAAGGGTTACCCTTAGACGTGTCGCGCGGTGGGCCCTCGAACCTGGAGTTTAAAAATGGCAGTTCCACGGAAGAAAGTATCCCGCATGAAGCGGGGCACGCGCCGGTCGCACGATGCGCTCACCGCCCCCACATACGTCGAGGACAAGGACAGCGGCGAGCGCCGCCGGCCGCATCACATCGATCTCAAGACCGGCAAGTATCGTGGCCGTCAGATCCTGGAACCGAAGGCAGACGTTTGATCGTTTTTCCAACGGGCTTCGCAAAGGCCGTTGGGGCACTTCAATGGAAGCTGACGCGCACTGCCGAGAGCATAGAACTGGTCACAAGGGGGACGCCCATGTCGCTAAGCGCACTGCCACTGACGATCATTCCGTTCATTCTCTATAACATCATGGTTTTGTCGGGCATCGACCTTGGCGGGTCGCTGGTCGGCGATGGCATCACGATGATGAGCGGCGGCGTCTGGAAGTTCACATGGGGCGACCTCATTCTCCTCATCACGCTTGTGGTGTTGTTTATCGAGATCGTTAAAGCGACCTACACCGGCACCGCGTCAATGATCGATCATGGCCTGTCGATGCTGGTGTTCATTGCGTGCCTCATCGAATTTCTGATGGTGCAGACGGCCGCGACTTCGGTGTTCTTCCTCGTAATGATGGCCTGCCTGATCGATGTGATCGCCGGGTTTACGATCGGCATCCGCGTTGCCAAGCGCGATATTGGCTTTGGCGCTGATCATTAGGATCAAAACCACAATTGGTTCGCTGTGGCATTGGCTGCGGCGCGTTCAGATTGAATGAACACGCGGCAGGCGGCCAGTCCCCTGCCGCGTTTTGCTGTCCGCATCCTTTCAAAGTCGAAGCAAATTTTAAGTGTTGTTAGGGATTTGGCACTAACTTGGCAGACGGGTCTGCATAGCGATATGCCAGCAGAGAGCGCTTGCATGCCGTCTTAGGGTACCGTCCGTGGGTGAGTTTCAAAAGACAATCGCGCTGAGAGCCGGTTCGGGTGCTGTGGCGCGAGCCGTGGTCCCGGACTTCGAGATTGGCGGGGCAATGACCGGACCAGGCAGCCCAATGGACCCGCAAGAAATTCCCGTTGAATCGGAGGTCTTCGATCTCGTCGGCATCCTGTCCGCGGTCGAAGCGACAGCCTACACTTGGGACCTGTCAACAGATTCCATTGACTGGGAATCCAACGCCCCCAGCGTTCTGGGCGTCCGGCGGCTTGCAGACATCTCGTCCGGCACCGCATTTCAGTTGTTGATGGCGCCTGAGCACGTCAGTGCGCGCCACAACGCCATGAATGTGCCCGATAGCGAGCGCCAGCCCAACGGCACACCCTACAAATTGCAATACCGTTTCCAGCCCGGCGGGCGCCGTGGCGACATATCGATCTGGGTTGAAGATCACGGCCGCTGGTGGCCGGGACCCGATGGCAAGCCCGTTCGCGCGCGCGGCGTGATCCGCGTGATCAGTGACCGCTACATTGAAGAACAACGCCTGCTCTATCGCCGGGATCACGACGAACTGACCGGGCAGCTCAATCGCATTCGCTTGACGGAAGCCTTGGGCTCCGTCATTTCGCGGACCACACGTACGCAACACTCGGCGGCGTTCCTGATGGTCGCGATCAACAATCTTGCGATTCTCAATGAGACGTTCGGCTATCACGCCGGTGACGAAGTCATCTCAGCAATCGCCAAAGCCATTAATGACAAGTTACGTGGCGGCGATTCGATTGGCCGTTACTCGTCCAACAAGTTCGGCATCATCCTCAACGATTGTGGCCCCGGCGCCATGCGGATCGCCGCCGAACGGTTTATGAAGGCCGTGCGCGGCTTGACGATCCGCACCAACAATATCCAATTGTCCGCGACCATATCGATTGGTGGCGTGACCATTCCCGACCATGCCAATTCCGTCCATCAAGCGATCAGTTCGGCCTTACACGCGCTCGAACGCGCGAAAGACCGCCGCATGGATTGCTTCATGGTGTTCGAGCCCAACCAGGCTCATGAGACGTCGCGCCTGCGCAATGTCGCGATCATTGATGAAATGATCTCAGCACTCGATGACAACCGGATGCGGTTGGTATTGCAGCCGATGGTGTCGACCAAGACCGGCAAGCCCGCGCACTACGAGTGCTTGCTGCGCATGACCAAAACTGACGGCACCAGCGTATCGGCGGGCGAATTCATCCAGATTGCCGAGCAGCTTGGCCTGGCGCGGCTCATCGACCGGCGCACGCTTGAATTGACGATCGATATTCTCAAAGCCCACCCGGATGTTCACCTGTCACTCAATGTGTCGAGCTTAACGTCGAGCGACCACGAGTGGGTCGTGGCGTTGCACCGGCTGACCGGCGGCAAAGCCGAATTCACCAAGCGCTTGACGATCGAGATCACGGAAACCGCCGCGATTCACGACGTCGATCAAACGCGAGCCTTTGTCGATACGCTGAAGGAATTCGGCTGCAAAGTCGCAATTGACGACTTTGGCGCAGGTTACACGTCGTTCAAGAACCTCAAGGCCCTTAATGCCGATTTGGTCAAGATTGACGGCGCGTTCGTGAAGGATCTGACGGAAGACTTAAGCGACCAAGTATTTATCAAAACGATGGTCGAGCTCGCCCGCACATTCAACATGGAAACCGTGGCAGAGTGGGTTGGCGACGAGGCAACGGCGAAGTTCCTCATCGATGCCGGCATCACATACCTGCAGGGGTTCTACTACGGCCAGCCGATCGAAGTGTCAGAGCTCGCCGCAGACGCAGCAAAATACTGACGCACTGCGACGCGTCAGCCTTTCACAGTCACCGCTAGAGTCTTTCCGGTTCAGGTGGAACTGTAGCCGCTGTTGCGGAGATAGTTGGCGCATTCTGTTGGCTTGAAGTGACCAAGCAAACTGCCGATGCGTTTCCAGACCGCTTCGACGCTT
>JANOFU010000082.1:0-4897 GCA_031413815.1 Hyphomicrobium sp.
GGCTGGGGTAGATGATCCATAGCTCTGTCATCCCGACGAAAGTCGGGACCCAGATCAGCCACTCAGATGTTTACCGTCCTGCGACAGCGCACCACTTTTCCTGGGTTCCGGCCTTCGCCGGGATGACAGTTAAGAGAACAAAGCGCTCTCACAGGTTTCAGTGAACAAATCGCGCCACTCCGGATTTGACTTCTCGATCAGTTCAATTTTCCAGGCGCGCCGCCATTCTTTCAATCGCTTTTCTTCCTTGATCGCCAGCTCCATGCTGTTGAAGCGTTGAAACCACACAAGAGTTTTCACGCCATATTTTTGTGTGAAGCCGGGAATGGCTCCATGCTTGTGTTCGGCGACGCGATTGCAAAGATCGCCTGTCACGCCGATATAAAGCGTGCCGTTGCGCTTGCTGCACAAGATATAAACTGTTGGATGGATTTCCTCACGCACCTACTCTTCCCCAACCTGTCACCCGCACTTCCCCTTGTCATCCCGGCGAAAGCCGGGACCCAGATCAACCACTCAGAAGTTTACGGTCCTGCGACAGCGCACCACTTTTCCTGGGTCCCGGCTTTCGCCGGGATGACAGATGTGGTCTACCTGTGTCGATTTTTAAAGCAGGAGAATTACATATGGTAGAAGCAGTAGCTGTTTGGGCGACAATTCTTGGTTCTGTTTTGGCTCTGCTTGCAATTGCGTGGGCTGCTGTGAACTATGTTCTTGTCAAAAAGGCGGAGGTCGCTCACCAAGAGTTTCAGAGAGTTTTTTGAAATTATGGATCATCTTGGTGCAAAGGGAAATTCTATTGCATCCAAGATGGCTGCTGCATACGAATTGAGGAAGTACTCGCAATATGCAGAGGTTATCATTCGACTTTCAGATCAAGTTGAGATGACCGGAGATGCGGCTCAGATGCTCAAGAAAGAACTTGACCTCACGGCCAAGCATCTCAAACATCGTATGTGACTGTCGTGCATTCAGAAACAAATGAGACGCCATTGGCCCCACAATCTAGCTCTTGAGCACGGCCTTCAAGCCGCTTCTGGCTTCAGCTTCAGTCCCAGCGCCTTCATCACTTTCAGCACGGTTCCGAAACTGGGGTTGCCGTCTTTCGAGAGGGATTGGTAGAGGCCCTCGCGGGTGAGGCCGGTGGCTTCGCCCAATTGGCTCATGCCATGGGCGCGGGCCACATCGCCCAGGGCCGCAGCGATGAAGGAGGCATCGTCGCCCGCTTCCTCGAAACAGGCTTCAAGGTAAAGCGCGATGTCCGCCTCGGTCTTCAAGTAGTCGGCCGCGTCATATTTTGAAAACTTGGTTTTCATGGTGTTCATCCTTTCCACGCCGCCGCAATATCATGTGCAAGAGCTATGTCATTCTGTTGGTTCGATTTGTCACCACCACACAGTAAGATGATGATCTCCGCCCCGCGTTGCAAAAAATAAACGCGGTAACCCGGTCCGTAGTCAATCCGCATCTCGCTCACGCCCTTGCCGACGGGCTTCACATCGCCCGGATTGCCCAAGGACAATCGCAGGATACGCGCCTGAATTCTGGCCCGCGCCTTTGCATCACGCAGTTGCCGCATCCAAACGTCAAACTGCTCGGATGTGACGATTTCGATCATTTTTTGACTGTAATATATAAATTACAGTTTGGCAAGGACAGCCCTGGCTTCGTGGCAAAAGCACCAGAAGACGCGCTGATCGAAACCCGCGAACGAAAAGCCGAGCTTGATGTCAGCGGACAAAAACCGTCGAGGCCTTGAAAAGGCTGGGGTGAGCCTTTCTCTCATACCACCTCTCATCATGACCGCGCTTGACGCGGTCATCTTCTTTGCTTTCAATTTGGCATGGCGTCCGGCATTTGTTACGTCATGACAAACCGTCTGCGTGGGGTGCTCTGCACGGGTGTCACCACGGATATTGGCGGGCGGGCTTTTGAGCATCGCGACGGTACAATTAAGACTTTACACGCCGCTATGGTTTGCGGCGGCTGGTTTTCTACGAGGAGTACCCGCTATTTATGGAGGCAATATGGGACAAGTTCTGTGCGGCAGCGCCATCGCGTTCGAGCAAATGATCCGCGCAATGAGCTAACGGCTCCCCACTAAAACGGGGCAAGTCTACCAAGTCGACGCCGATAGGCGTACGGCGAGAAACTTCGCCAACGCCTCGACCTTGGCTGCACGCGCCCGCGCTGAAGGTGTGACGAAATAGAGGTTGCCCTTTGGCAGATTCCAGGTCGTCAGGATCGCCTCCATCCGGCCGTCTTGCAGATATTCGGCGGCAATAAAATCAGGAAGCTCGGCGATAGCCAGACCTGCCAGCACTGTCGGGACGAGGGCGTCGGCATTCGTGACACGGAGCGATCCGGCTGGCGTTATCGCCTCCTCATGCCCGGCCTCGTCTGAGAAACGCCAGACGTCGTTCCGCGCCCGGTAGGCATAGCCAAGACAATTCCGGCCGATCAGGTCGCGGGGAAGCTCGGGTCGACCAAACTGGACCAGATAGCTGGGTGCCGCCACGATGTAGCGCGAAATCGGGCACAGCCGCCGCGCAACCAGCGATGAATCCGGCAGCACCGCAATCCTAAGTGCCGCATCGAAACCCTGTCCCACAAGGTCTACCGTCGCGTCCGACAGATGCAGATCAAGCGAGACTTCCGGATAGGCCCGGAAGAAATCCGGAAGAATGGGTGCCACCCAGCGCAATCCGAAGGACATCGGCACGGCCAGGCGGACAAGGCCACGCGGCTGCGCCGACATTTCGCGAGCCGCATTTTCGGCTTCCTCGGCCTCACGGTAGATGCCGCTCGCCTTTTGCGCGATTGCGCGCCCGAACTCGGTCAGCGCCAGCTGACGCGAAGTGCGGTTGAAAAGCCGCGCACCCAGCCGGTCTTCAAGACGACTGACGCCGCGCGAAACCGTCGCCACCGACACCCCCATCACCCGCGCGGCGGCGGCGAACGATCCTTCTTCGGCCACCTTGGCGAACATCGCCAACCCTTCAAAATCCGGCATCTTGGGCATTTTCAACCCCTTCAAATCTGCAACGATAGTTTTCCAACAATTCTATTTCGGAACTCCCGGTGCGTCCATAGATATCGGCCATCAACGCCGCGAGGCACCAACGCAACGAAGGAGATCCGCATGTCACGCAAGCTCGAAGGAAAAATCGCCGTCATCACCGGTGGCACCACCGGTATCGGATTGGCCACCGCCAAACGCTTCGCCAGCGAAGGCGCCGACGTCGTTATCACAGGTCGCAGGCAAGCCGAGCTCGACGCTGCGGTTACCGCCATCGGCGGCGTAACCGGAATCCGGGCCGACTCATCGAACATGGCAGAACTCGACATGCTGTTTGATCGGGTGAAAACAGAGAAGGGCCGGATCGACGTGCTCTTCGCCAATGCCGGGGGCGGTTCGATGCTGCAGCTTGGGGCCATCACCGAAGAGCAATATGACGACACCTTTGGCCGCAACGTAAAGGGCGTGCTGTTCACCGTACAAAAGGCACTCCCGCTGCTGACGGACTCGGCATCGGTTATCCTGACCGGTTCCACCGCCGGCAGCGGCGGAACAGAGGCATTCAGCGTCTATGCCGCGTCGAAGGCTGCCGTGCGCGCGTTCGCACGCAACTGGATCCTTGACCTGAAGGGTCGCCATATCCGGGTCAATACGCTGAGCCCTGGATCCACCAACACCCCCGGCCTGCGCGGGCTCGCCGGTCCTGACGCCGCGCAGCAGCAGGGGTTGCTCGATCACCTGGCCGTGCAGATCCCGATGGGCCGTGTCGGCGATCCGGACGAGATCGCCAAGGCCGCCGTCTTTCTGGCCTCGGACGATGCGAGCTTTGTCAACGGAATCGAACTCTTCGTCGATGGCGGGATGAGGCAGATCTGATTGCGCAACCAGTGGCCGCGGGCGTGAACGGCGTAAAATCAACCCCAACTTGCTGATGATGAAGAAAAACGATCATAAGCCTTGCAGAAACCACACGTATTGCCAATGAATTCCTCGCCCGCACAGGTGCCGGGGCCGACCCCGACGACATTGCCGCGCTGTTCAGATGCCGTGCAGCGGGAGAAAAACATCAGGCACTGGCCCCGGAAATGGAAGATCGAACTGGTTGAAAAAATGAACCCGAACTGGGATGATCTCTTTCACACATTGGCCTGAACAAAGAAGATGACCGCGTCAAGCGCGGTCATGACGAGAACTATTGAGTTGCACGCTGGTTTTTAACCGATGGGACGTATCACTCCTTTCTCGATTGTAAAAACACCGGAATTGCGCAGGAAATTCTCCAGTGTGCGATGGCCCTTCTTGTAATTCGGCATCTTTACGGACAACTCCGTTCCGAAGACCCGCGGTGTCACTGCCCTGCCGTTGGCGCTGAGATTCCGGTAAATTTGCAGAAGCATGTCCTTGTCGATTGGCGGCGTTGCCGCCGGCCTTTTTGCTGGAGCAGGCGATGGCTTTGGGGCGGTGGTCTTTTTTTGCGGCACTGCGGGGACAATGGTAAAGTGATCGAAGGCAGACTGGAGGGGTTTTGTCGCCTTGCTTTCCCCCAGGCCATCAATGCCCTTGCCTTGTTCGCGGATGTGGATCGCCAGTTGCATGAAGTCAGCGTCGCTTGAAACGATCACGGCGTGATCAAACAGGCCCCGGTGCAGAAGCGAAACCGCATCAATGGTCAGGGCGAAGTCGCTGGCATTTTCCTTGGCTGCGCCCGGGGGCGTATGCATTGGCATGATGTGGTGCTCGGCCATGGCCTTATCCCATTTTTTGAGGCCCGCAGCGCCGCCATAACAACGGGCAACTGTAAGTTTTCCCAATTCTCCGCATCTTTTGAGATAGTCCGGAACATATTTGGCCGACGCATTCTCTGCATCGATGAACAGT
>JANOFU010000083.1:0-86288 GCA_031413815.1 Hyphomicrobium sp.
CGGCGGCGGCTAAGTTCCCGCCAAGCCGCCCTGTCTGCTCGCCGAACATTTTGATCGGACCAAGCCCCGTGTCGATCAGGACGAGCTTGTCGCCCGTGTTCACCACCAGTGCGTTCTGCTGGAGCACGACGCCGTCCGCCGATTGAAAATGCGGTTTCAGCGTCGCGGCCAGCTCGTCTTTTGGGGTCCCGAGAATGACTTTACTTGCGTCTCCGATCGGCAGCGGGCCATCTGAGACGACGGTGATCTGCATGCTGCCGTGCATGAAGGTGTAGAAGGCGGGCGCGCGGGTTTCGAGGAACGGCGCTTTGGCGTGCGCGAGCGAGGGCATCGCAGACGCGCCGAGGGTTGCCAGACTTGCCACAGAGAATTCACGGCGGGTGAGTTTCAATGACGACATGCGGGGGTTCCTCGGATGTTCCTGATCGAGAGTTAGCAGTTCGCTGTGATTACGATATGGCAGACAGCACTATTGCCCGGCGAGAATCGCCAGCGCCTCTTTCGGGTCAATGCGCCCATCATAAACCGCACGGCCGGTGATTGCGCCTTCGAGCATGCGGTACTCCGGCTGCAAGAGTGCCTTCACGTCATCTATCGACGCTAGGCCACCCGACGCGATCACCGGAATGGACGTGGCGCGTGCGAGCTCAGCGGTGGCCGCCAGGTTCAGGCCTTTGAGCACGCCATCCCGCTCGATGTCGGTGTAGATGATGGCCGCAACGCCGGCATCTTCGAAGCGTCGGGCGAGGTCAATCGCCGTCAATTCCGATGTCTCTGCCCAGCCTTCAACAGCGACCTTACCGCCCTTGGCGTCGATACCGACGGCGATGCGGCCGGGGAACTGCTGGCAGGCGTCCCTGACGAGTGCTGGGTCGCGCACGGCGATGGTGCCGAGAATGACGCGAGCAATGCCCTTGGTGAGCCAACTGTCGATGGTGGCAAGGTCACGGATGCCGCCGCCAAGCTGCACCGGCATTGCCACGGCGGCCAGAATGGCGTCGACCGCCGCGCCGTTGACGGGCCGGCCGGCGAAGGCGCCATTGAGGTCGACAATATGCAGATATTTGAAGCCCTGGCGCTCAAACTGGACCGCCTGATCGGCGGGGTCGTCGTTGAAGACGGTGGCCTGGCTCATGTCGCCGAGTTTCAGGCGGACGCATTTGCCGTCTTTGAGGTCGATGGCAGGGAATAGGATCACGGACGCTCTCTTGCCGCCGGGCTGTCCGGCCATAACTTTGCTGTTGTTGGCTGCGATCAATCGCCTTTGCCGATAGCCGTCAAGTGTCCAGGTCCACCCATGTCCATCGCGTTCGTTGATACCCCGCCGCAAATCATCGTCCATCGCCCTCTCACAGAGGCCGATGCCATCGATATCTGGATCGCGCGCTGGCTAGGCGTGCGCCGCAAAGACCTGTTGGCGCGCTATGCCTGCGACCCGCGCCGTCTCTACGAAATCTGGGAAGGCGCACGCTTTCCGGGCAGTCGTGACAGGGCGTTGACCGCATTCGGCGAACGCTTTCCAACACGTCTGGATCAGGTTGACGTGAGCCCCCACCGGCGGATCCCGATGCGAACGGCCAGCCCAGATCAGCTCCGCCTGTTCGATTAACCAAAATCCGCCCACTTTGACCTCATGCAACTCAGTAATATGCTGATATTGCAGAGATATTTATTTGCCTTGCGGGATTGAGAACAAAATCAGAACTTTCGCTAGACGGAGGCCGCGACTCGGGGCATGTTCTTCCTATGTTCACGGCCATAGAGCCGCCCCCGCCGATCGCGTAAAGTCCTTGTTCCCCAGCCCCCGGAGAGCCCCCGCCATGCGCACGTTCCTCATCTCATACGACCTCGCTAAGCCCCACCTAACTAAGCACGTTATCGCGCAGGCGATTATGAGCCTCGGCGCGAGCTGGGCTCGCCCGCTCGAGACCACATGGTACGTGCGGTCGGAAGAAAACGAAGAAGCACTGGAGGCCTGGCTGTCGCGGTTTATCGAGACCGAGGACGGGCTGCTGATTCAGGCGGTGAAAGACGATGCGATCATGACCAACACATCGTTGCGCTGGTTCCGTCAGCGCCGCGCTGGGATCGATGTCGCCGAGCACACCAATGTTATTGCCTTCCCGCTGCCGGCTCCGCTGGCGACGGACGCACCCGAGTTGCCGTTCGCAAGAGCGAGCTAAACCGGATTGTCGCCTCACCGACGCTGATCCTCAGCGGCCCCCGTCATCGTGGATGATGGGGGCCGTTAACGTTTTGTGATCGACGTCGATTCGCGAATCACCGTTTTTGGAATGAATTGATGGTTGCAGCGTTGTTCGGTGGACTGATTTATGTGAGATTTCTGCATGAACACGCATGTGATCACTTTTGCTCCAGGACACAAAAATGAGGTGCGCGAATTTCTCGGCCTCTTGATCCCCGGCGTGGCGATGTCCTACCGGGTGGACAGCAGGGGCGTCTGGCAGATCCAAAGCTTATTGTCAGCAGCTCAGGTCGCAGCGCGGCTGTCGCAATGGGCCAGCCGGGGCGAGCAACTGGTCGTCCGGCAGATGGACGCGGCGGAGGTCAATGAGATCGAGACCTTCGACGACTGGCAAAGTGGTCAGATGATTGCGCCGTTCTCCCCAATCGCAGGGCTTGTAGCGCAGACGCGAAAGCCGGTGTTCCGGTCCTCGATTTAGCCATTCACAAACTTAAGGCCGCCAGCTCAGAAAATTCGCAAGCAGCTTGAGGCCGAGCCTCTGGCTCTTTTCCGGATGGAACTGGGTGCCGGCGATATTGTCCCGGCCGGCCATTGCGGTCACGGGCCCCCCGTAGTTCGTTTCGGCGAGGATGTCAGATGGACTACAGCTCGCCAAGTGGAACGAATGCACGAAGTAGGCGTGCCAGCCACTGGGCCCCGTCTCGATGCCTTCAAGAAGAGCATGGGGAGCCGCCACGTCGAGCGTGTTCCAGCCCATATGTGGGATCTTGAGACTGGGATCGCTCGGGCGGATTGGCTGCACGTCGCCGGCAATCCAACCCAGGCCCTGTGTCACCTCGTGTTCGAGACCGCGCGTCGCCATCAACTGCATGCCCACGCAAATACCGAGAAATGGCCGTTGCTTTATGCGAACGGCATCTTCGAGTGCGGCCCGCATGCCTGGAACCGAATCGAGCCCCCGTTTGCAATCTGCGAATGCGCCAACACCGGGCAGCACGACCCGATCGGCTGTGGCAACGGCTTTTGGGTCTGAGGTGACGCGTATAACTGTGTTCGCCTCGCTTTCGCGAGCGGCGCGTTCAAACGCTTTGTTGGCGGAATGGAGATTGCCGGATCCGTAGTCAATAATCGCGACGCTTTGCATATTGAGATCTTAAGCGTCTGCGCCGAACAGTCTGCGCCAGCTGCGCTCTTGTCCCAAGGTCGCGGTGCCGAGCGCCGTTGCAGCCGTACCGGCCAGGGTGCCGCCGGTATCGCGCTGTCCCACCGAGCCAGAGAGTGCGGGTTGTGCTGGCAGCCACGATTCGAAGAAGCGGCGTTCGCACTCGGACAAATTGCGGCCTGTGACCGAGCTAATCTCCTGCCAGCCGCGCCAAGACAACAACGCGCGTCTTAGAGTTGAGGCTTCAAAACCGATGAAAACGTGCAGCGCCAAGACCGCGAGTAGGATCGACTGGGTGGATGCGCCGGTCGCGGACAGGATCGCAGAAATTAGTGTGACTGCGCCCAGATATGCGCCGAGCGCGGCCCATTCACCGCCTGTTATGAAGTGCAGGGGCGGAAAAACGGCGGCACTGAACGTAAAGCCGTCTTTCACGAACACGAGCTTTTCCGCCCGATCAACACGATCAGACGGAGGTTCCGGGCTCTCATGCACCGTGTAGACGTCCACGTGATGGTTATCCTTGGCGCGAAGCAACAACCCAATCATACTGCGAGCGTCCCCTTTGTCGATGGCACCCGGCCTGCTTGTCGCGGGTCGATCGAAATGGCCAGACGCAAGGCGCGCGCCAGACCTTTGTAGCAGGTTTCGGCGATATGGTGATTGTTGTCGCCGTAGAGGTTGTGAATGTGCAGGGTGACGCCAGCGTTCTGCGCAAACGCTTGAAACCACTCGCGGAAAAGCTCGGTGTCCATTTCGCCCAGCTTGTCGCGGGAAAAATTTACGCTCCAGATGAGATACGGCCGGCCGGACACATCGACGGCCACCCGCGTTAACGTCTCATCCATCGGCAAATGAACGTCCGCATAACGCGTGATGCCGGACTTGTCGCCAAGCGCCTTGGCAAAAGCCTGGCCGAGAACAATGCCGGTATCTTCCGTCGTGTGGTGGAAGTCGATATGCAAGTCGCCCTTGGCCGCCAACTTGATGTCGATCATCGAGTGGCGCGCCAGCTGTTCCAGCATGTGATCGAGAAAGCCGATACCGGTCTTGATCTCGAACACGCCGGTGCCGTCGAGATCAATACTCGCGACAATCTCGGTCTCTTTGGTTTTGCGCGAAATGGTCGCTTGCCGCTTCACGTCGGTCCTCGCCGTAGTGGAGCGTCAAGGTGCCGGGCCCCGCGCCCGTTCTTGCGTCCGTGATCCCATGCGTTTAACAGCTAATCGGCCGTCGTTCCATAGGTCCGCACGCGTCCGGGCTGCTCTTGATTTGGGATTGGCGAATGCAGACATCATGGATCACAGATGAGCACGCAATTCCAAGACAGCACCGTCCCAACCTGGCACGGAACGACGATTTTGACCGTCCGCAAGGGCGGAAAAGTGGTGATAGCGGGCGATGGGCAGGTCAGTCTTGGACAGACGGTCATTAAGGCCAATGCCAAAAAAGTCCGCAGGCTCGGCAAGGGCGACGTGATCGGCGGGTTCGCGGGCGCAACCGCGGATGCGTTTACGCTCTTTGAGCGCCTCGAAGCCAAGCTCGAACAGTATCCCGGACAATTGACGCGTGCGTGCGTTGAGCTGGCGAAAGACTGGCGAACGGACCGCTATCTGCGCCGTCTCGAAGCGATGATGATTGTCGCCGATCGCGAGTCGACGCTGGTGCTGACCGGAACCGGCGACGTTCTGGAACCAGAGAAGCACGTCATGGGCATCGGCTCGGGCGGCATGTATGCGCTGTCGGCCGCCCGCGCATTGATTGATCAGCCTCTCGAAGCAGAGGAGATCGCGCGCAAGGCCATGGCGATCGCAGCGGAGATTTGCGTGTATACCAACACCAATCTGGTGGTGGAAACGCTGGATGGCTGACACGTATGAGTTCCGCACGTTTACGGCTGCCGATCTGCCGTTGATGGAGCAGTGGTTGGCCCGGCCACACGTGGCAGAATGGTGGGGTGATCCCGCCGAGCAACTCGCGCTTGTGCGCGAAGATATCGATCACCCTGATATGGACCAGTATCTTGTTCTCACCGGCGGCAAGCCTTTTGCTTACTTGCAATGCTACACCCTCGGCGTGTGGAACGAAGGGTTCGGTCTGCAGCCGGCCGGTTCGCGGGGCATCGATCAATCGATTGGCGAGCCTGATATGGTGAGCTGCGGACACGGCACAGCATTCATCCGGCAGTTCGTTCGCGGGCTCTTCGCTCGTGGAATTCCCCGCGTCTTGACGGATCCGATCCGGAGAATGCGCGCGCCATCCGGTGTTATGAGAAAGCTGGCTTTATCCGTGATCGCCTCGTCAATACGCCCGATGGCGTTGCACTGTTGATGGTACAAGACCCATGACCACGTTCTCTCCCCGCGAAATTGTCTCGGAACTCGACCGCTACATCGTGGGGCAAAACGACGCCAAGCGTGCGGTCGCGATTGCGTTGCGCAATCGCTGGCGGCGCCAGCAATTGACGGGTGATTTGCGCGAAGAGGTTCTGCCGAAGAATATTCTCATGATCGGGCCAACGGGTGTCGGTAAGACCGAGATCTCGCGCCGCTTGGCACGGCTTGCGGGCGCGCCGTTCCTCAAGGTCGAAGCCACCAAGTTCACGGAAGTTGGCTATGTCGGCCGCGATGTTGATAGCATCATTCGTGATCTCGTCGAAGTCGGCATGGGCTTGATGCGCGATGGCAAGCGCAAAGAGGTTCAGGCCAAAGCCGAGAAGAATGCCGAAGAGCGGGTGCTCGATGCGCTGGTGGGCGCGGCGTCCTCCCCCGGCACGCGTGAAAGCTTCCGCAAGAAGTTGCGGGCCAATGAACTCAACGACAAAGACATCGAAATCATGGTCGCAGACACGGGCGGCGGCATGCCGATGTTTGAGATTCCCGGTATGCCGCCCGGCTCAGGCGGGGCGATCAATCTCGGCGATATGCTGTCGAAAGCGATGGGCAGCCGCACCAAACCGCGGCGGATGACGGTGAAGGACAGCTTTGAGGTTTTGATCGCTGAGGAAAGCGACAAGCTGATCGACACGGACTCGCTCGCCAGTGAGGCGGTGCGTGCCGTGGAGAACAACGGCATCGTGTTCTTGGACGAGATCGACAAGGTTTGCTCGCGCTCCGACCAGGGGCGGGCGGGTGCTGACGTCAGCCGCGAAGGCGTGCAGCGGGATTTGCTGCCGCTCATCGAAGGCACGACGGTCTCAACGAAGTATGGGCCAGTGAAAACAGACCATGTTCTGTTTATTGCGTCGGGCGCCTTTCATGTCGCCAAGCCTTCCGATTTGCTGCCGGAACTACAGGGCCGCTTGCCCATTCGCGTGGAGTTGAGTGCGCTGACACGAGAAGATTTGCGGCGCATTCTCACCGAGCCAGAGTCCAGCCTGATCAAGCAATACATCGCGTTGATGGCGACGGAAGGCGTCACGCTGACTTTCAGCGACGATGCGATTGACGCGCTGGCGGATGCTGCTGTGCTTGTGAACTCGACGGTTGAGAACATTGGCGCGCGGCGATTGCAGACGGTGATGGAGCGCGTTCTGGATGAGATTTCATTCGAAGCCTCAGACCGCAATGGCCAGACGGTGCCGATTGATGCAGCCTACGTGACCGAGCGGATTGGGGCGCTGGCCAAGAACACCGATCTGTCGAAGTTTATTCTTTGAGCGGCCGGTGTCTGACCCTTTGGGTCAGACACCGAAGCGAAGGACCCGAAGCCCGTGTTCCGAGTGTCTGACCCGGAGTGTCAGACACCCACCGCACGAATCTTTGCGCCCACGAAACCGTGAGCGACTTGTTATCACTCAAGAACTTGAACGCAGTCCCCTGCCGCCCATCTGGTGGATCATGAGGTCTCGTCCTGCCTTCACATCGAAGCTGCAGGGCGCTGGTCAGGGTTCCAACGGGAGAATGATGTGATCAACTTTGATGAAATCGCCGGGCACGCGGAAGGACTTTTCGGCGCCGCGGAAGGTCTGACGGGTTTGGTGCCTGAGCAGCTGCAGGACGTTCTTCAATCCGCAGGGATCGATCCGCAAGCGTTGCTCGAGATGCCGTTCGACCAGGTCACGCAACTGCTGGCTGACAACGGCATTGATCTCGCAAATTTGGATCAGGCGCAGGTGATGGAGCTCGTTCAGCAACTGGCCGGCGGTGAGCAGAGTGGCATCACCGAGAGTGTCACGGGCGGGCTTGGGAGCCTATTCTCGCGAGGGTAACGCGATGGGTGTCTGGCACTTTGGGTCAGGCACCGAAGCTCCAATTCTCCGTCATCCCGGCCGAGCTCGGGCATTGCACTCGCCCGGGCGCGAGCCGGGACCCAGCGTGAAACAACTATCGCGAAACATCTTTTGTGCCTTCAGCGCATATTGTGCTGGGTCCCGGATCTTCGCGACGCGTAGGGGCGTCGCTCGTCCGGGATGACGAAGGAGATGAGTTACCCTGCCCGCACTTGCCCCGAACCTCGTACCAGATACTTGAAGCTCGTCAGTTGTTCGGCGCCGACGGGGCCACGGGCGTGCATCTTGCCCGTGGCAATGCCGATCTCAGCACCAAACCCGAATTCGCCGCCATCGGCGAACTGTGTTGAGGCGTTGTGCAGGACGATCGCTGAATCAACGCGGGACATGAATCGCTCTGCAGTTGCAGCGTCGGCGGTCACGATCGCGTCGGTGTGCTGAGACCCGTAGTGGGCAATGTGGGCAATCGCGCCATCGACGCCATCAACCACGCGGACTGCGATGATCGTGTCGAGGAATTCCTTCCCATAATCATCTGCGGCCGCAGCTTTGACGCGCCATTCGGCGGCTTGCGTGGCGGCGTCGCCACGAACTTCGCAGCCCGCGTCGAGCAAGGCTTTGATGAGTGCTGGCAGGACATCAGGCGATGCAGCAGAGTCGACCAACAAGCATTCGGTCGCTCCGCATATCCCCGTGCGCCGCATCTTGGCGTTGACGATGATGGACGTTGCCATGGCGAGATCGGCCGACTTGTCCACGTAGGTGTGGCAAATGCCTTCCAGATGCGCGAACACCGGAACGCGCGCGTCCTTCTGGACCCGATCGACGAGACTTTTACCGCCGCGCGGGACGATCACGTCAATCCTGCCGCCGAGACCCGTCAACATCTGACCGACCGCGTCGCGGTCTGTCGTCGGGACCAGTTGGATGGCTGCCTCGGGCAATCCAGCTTCGCGCAAGCCTTGCACAAGGCAGACGTGAATGGCCGTCGCCGAGCGATGCGCGTCTGACCCTGTGCGCAGGATCGCAGCGTTACCAGCCTTGAGGCAGAGCCCGCCAGCGTCGGCTGTGACGTTCGGGCGGCTTTCGTAGATGATGCCGATGACGCCGAGCGGCACGCGCACGCGCGAAATGGTGAGGCCGTTGGGCCGTGTCCACTCCGACAGCACTGTGCCGACCGGATCGGGGAGATCGGCAATGTCGTCCAAGCCTTTGGCAATGGCCGCCACCCGCTCAGCGTCGAGCGTCAGCCGGTCGATGTAGGCGCCGGTGGTGCCCGCCGCGTGCGCAGCTGAGACGTCGGCGGCATTGGCGTCAAGGATGGGCGCGGTGTTGGCGCGGAGCACGCGAGCCATGATGCGCAAGGCTTTGGTCTTTTGATCTGGCGGTGCGATTGCCAATTCACGCGCCGCATCACGCGCGGCAATCCCGATGCCGTGCATCAGCTCCGCGGTCGATGTTTTGACTTTGCCGTGCTGGGTCACACATCTACTTCCTATTCAACGCCATATCATCGCGGTGGATGAGTTCGTCGCCGCCATTGAAGCCTAGAATGCCCACGATGTCGGCACTCTTGCGGCCGATGATACGCTCCGCGTCACTTTTCGTATAGGCAACGAGGCCACGGCCCAGTTCGCGGCCGTCAGCAGCACGAATGATCACAGCATCACCGCGGTCGAAGGCGCCGTCGAGCCGTTTGACGCCTGCGGGCAACAGACTTTTTCCTGACTGTAACGCTTTCTCAGCCCCCGTATCGATGTGCAGCACGCCGCGCGGCTCAAGTTGGCCGGAGATCCAGCGCTTTTTGGCGGTCACCGGATCGGACTTCGCCAAGAACCACGTGACCTTTGAACCTTCTGAAATTGCCCGCAGTGGATGCAGGATCTTGCCCGTGGTGATAACCATGTTGGTGCCTGCCGCCAGCGCGATCTTGCCAGCTTCGATCTTGGTTTTCATGCCGCCTTTGGACAGCTCAGTGCCCGCGTCGCCAGCCATGGCTTCGATGTCCGCTGTGATCTCGGTGACCAGCGGGATGTGCTTGGCCGTTTTGCTTGTCCCCGGCGGGGCTGTATAAAGGCCGTCCACGTCGGATAGCAGCACGAGGCAATCGGCGGAGACCATCGACGCGACGCGCGCGCTCAGACGGTCGTTGTCGCCGTACTTGATCTCGGCGGTGGCGACCGTGTCATTCTCATTGACCACCGGAATGGCCCTCAGTTCCAACAGCGTTTCGATTGTCCGGCGCGCATTGAGATAGCGGCGGCGTTCTTCCGTATCGCCGAGTGTGAGCAGGATCTGCGCGGCCTTCAATCCGTGCCGCTCTGCCAACTCGCGATAGGCGGCGGCCAGATCGATTTGACCCACGGCAGCGGCGGCCTGGCTCTGTTCCAGTTCGAGGGGACCCTTTGGCAGGTGAAGCCTGCGCCGGCCAAGCGCAATGGAGCCGGACGACACCAGCACGATATCTTTTCCCGACTTCGCCAGAGCCGCAACATCGTCCATCAATGATGCGAGCCAATCGGATTTGAGTTTGCCCGTCTCGCGGTCGGCTAACAGCGCCGAACCGATTTTGACAACGATCCGCTTGGCCGCGGTCCATTCGGACCGGGCGGGCGTTTGGGCTTCGGGTTTTGTGTGTGTGGGCGTCATGTGCAAATCAGCGGTCAAGGGAACGAGCCGGGAGTAAGCCTCAACCCGCCCGCGGCGCAAGCAGGATTATGGCAGATCCAGCCAGACAAACGGCGGCGCCAGCCCAATCGAACCGGTCGGGGCGCATGCCTTCGACGGCCCATAGCCAGAATAAGGATGCTGCAATGTAAATTCCGCCGTATGCGGCGTAAGCCCGGCCGGCCGCGGGACTGTCGATCAGCGTTAACAGATATGCAAAGAGGGCTAGAGACACCATGCCCGGAACAAGCCACATAGGGCTGCGGTCGAGTTTGAGCCACGCCCAGAATGCAAAACACCCCGCGATCTCGGCGAGAGCCGCTGCCGTGTAGACAATGTAGACTGTCATGCTCTAGCTCATGGCTTATGGTTTGGAATGCCAAATGGTGGAGCGCTGGTGATACCGCACGCGATGCGGTGATGCCAGCCGTTGTCGTTCCGCGGAAATCCCCCACCCCCATTGTGTCCCCCCAAGACGTTGCCGATCCAGAGACGGGTCTGACCTCGTCGCAGCGGATCAAGAGCCTGGCTGCGATTATTGCGTCCTGCTTTGGTGTGGGGATTGTGTTTGGCTTGGGCTATCCGCTGGGCGCGCTCACGTTCGAGTCGTGGGCTCAGCCCACATGGGTCACAGGACTGATCGGTGCGGCACCCTCGCTTGGCATCGTGTTGATGCTGCCATTTCTGCCAAGGGTAGTGACGAGGGTCAATCCGGTATCGGCCATCGTTGTGGGCTGCCTCATT
Organism: Hyphomicrobium sp.; assembly: GCA_031413815.1. Lineage (GTDB taxonomy): Bacteria > Pseudomonadota > Alphaproteobacteria > Rhizobiales > Hyphomicrobiaceae > JAGVSR01. The sequence continues at coordinate 11,011 of JANOFU010000083.1, forward strand.
TCTGGTTTGGGATACGCGGCGCTCTATTATTTTCAGAATGCGCCAGCATGGATACTCCTGCGGTTCTTGATGGGAGCCGGGGTAGCGCTGCCGTGGCTGATTGGCGAGACGTGGGTCAATACGGTTACGGCAGAGCACACGCGGACGCGCGTCATCGCGCTTTACGCGATTTCGTTTTTTGCAGGGTTCGCAGCAGGACCGGCGATTCTGGACTACACCGGCATTTCTGGTCCGCTGCCATTCATAGCAGGCGCGATCGGTGCAGCGCTCGCGGTTGTGCCGATCCTTCTGGCACGCGACCTCGCGCCTGATTTGTCGCAAGACACGCCATCCAGTTTTACGCGGGCAATTTGGCTGGCGCCAGCCTCAATGGCGGCGGCGTTTTTCGGTGGATTTGTTGAGACGCTCTACTACGCGTTGATGCCCAACGCGATTGTCTCCGTCGGCAATTCGGACAGCGCTGCTCTCCAAATTATGACCTTGTTATCGGTTGGCGGCCTGACACTTCAGTTCGTCGTCGGTTGGGCTGGCGACATGATGCCGAGGCTGAAGTTTATGATGGTCCTTGGCGGACTGTTTATGGTTCTGACCGGTCTGCTGCCTTGGTTCATTACGGAACCGGGTTGGTTCCACGTCCTCGTTTTCTTGATTGGCGGCGTGTTGATCGGGTTCTACACGCTGGGATTATCGCTTCTTGGCCAGCAAGCCCAGCCGGGTGACCTAGCTGCGATCAATGCGGCTTTTATCATGATGTACAATGGCGGCAGTTTGGTCGGCCCCGTTGTTTCTGGTGTTGCGATGACGGCGTCACCTGTCCTCGGCTTCGTCGCGTCGGGGCTGATCGCCTGTTACATCTTTATGGCTGTCCTCGCTTCGACGCCGCGCCAGGAGTGACGCCGAGTCAGCTGCGGCCGCGCCACCACGCCATCACCTTCTGCCGGAACAGCCGAACGCGCGGAATGTCATAGGACAGGACTGCGATGCCGAGGGGAATCATCCAGAACCCGAGGATCGGCAAAAATCCGAGGAATCCGAAGACGATCAGTAGCAGCCCAAGGCCAATGCGCGCAGGCGCCCAGTCGGGCAGTTCGTAGCTGTATGAGCCTATTTTGATGATGCGGGGCAAGGCGGTGACTCCTGGACTTTAGCGTCGCTATTCAGTGGTGAGTGTAGAGGTGTCGATCCGGTGAGGAAAGGGCCAGAGCCGCTGTTCCCCGGGAGACAGCGCGGGCCCGCGTTTTGTCCGATGGTCGGGTATCAGTCATTCGTTGCCGCTGGGGAGCCACCTATGTCCATGAGTACCATTCCGGGCCCATCGCCCGCCGTTGATTTCACATCCGCAAACGAGGGTTTTCAATCGTGGCTCGCGAGTGTGCGCGCGCTAGAGAAAAGTCATCTCGTTTGGTTGAGTTTGTTTGCTGGACTGCTTCTGACGCTGATTGGTGTGCGCTTTTTCATCGTGCCGCAGGATGCGGCGCACACCTTCGGCTTGGCTCCTCAAATCATCGGCAATGAAATGCATCAAGTGATCGCCGTGCGCGATCTCTGGCTTGGGCTCCTTGCGGTTGCGTTCGCCGCTATGCGCGAATGGCGCGCACTGGCTCTCTGGCTCATTCTTGGTGCAGGCGTCTGCTTCGTTGATGCCGCAATTGTTGCCAACACCACGGCCAAGGTGTGGGCCATGGCCTTCCATGTCGGCTCAGGCGTGTTCTGCTGGAAGGTCGGGATCGCCTGCTGGCGCTTTGGCAAGAAGATGGCAGCTTAAGGCCGCCACGCTTCTTTCACTGTTGGGTCGGCGGCTTCGTCCTTGGCGTCGGCTTTGCTGATTTCTCTGGTCAGCGCGAACAGCGCCTCTTTCATCCCGAGGCCTGAGACGGCGGATAGGATCAGCGGCTTCTTCTTGGCTGCTGCCTTAAGCGCTTCGGCTTTTTCCGCAATCACATCATCCGTCAGCGCATCGCATTTTGACAGCGCGACGATCTCTTTCTTCTTAGCAAGTTCGGAGCTGTATGCCTTCAACTCGCCGCGCACGGTCTTGTAGGCGGCGGCGACATCGTCTTCAGTGGCATCCACCAAATGCAGCAACACGCGGCAGCGCTCGACGTGGCCGAGGAAGCGGTCGCCGAGGCCAGCACCTTCGTGTGCGCCTTCGATAAGGCCTGGAATATCGGCCAAGACAAAGTCGACGGCACCAGCGCGGACTACTCCGAGATTTGGGTGCAGTGTGGTGAAGGGATAGTCGGCAATCTTGGGCTTCGCGGCAGACACCGCGGCGAGGAACGTCGACTTGCCAGCGTTCGGCAATCCCACGAGACCCGCGTCCGCAATCAGCTTTAATTGCAGCCAAATGGTCATTTCTTCGCAGGCCTGGCCGGGATTGGCGTGACGCGGCGCCTGATTGGTGGACGTCTTGAAGTGCGCGTTGCCAAAGCCGCCGTTGCCGCCGCGCGCGATCAAGATGCGCTCGCCCACGTGGGTCAGGTCGCCGATAACCGTTTCCTGATCGTCGGCCAGAACTTGCGTGCCGGGCGGAACCTTGATGATTTTGTCCTGGCCGTTGCTGCCAGCGCGATTGCGGCCCATGCCGTTGACGCCGCGCTCGGCGACGAAATGCTGCTGGAAGCGATAGTCGATCAGTGTGTTGAGATTGTCGACGCACTCGACCCAGACGTCGCCGCCCTTGCCGCCGTCGCCGCCATCGGGTCCGCCGAACTCAATGAACTTTTCGCGCCGGAAGCTGATGCTGCCGTCGCCGCCGTCGCCGGCCTTGATGTAGATTTTTGCCAGATCAAGAAACTTCATGCCGCGCGTCTCCAGAATTTTTCAATGACAGAGCGGCGGCGTTCGTAAGTCACCGTTTCGACATCGTGTTTGCGGGCTTCGCAATAGGCCGTGCAGGCGCCGGTGCGTTTGAAGCCGAGCTTCTCGATGACACGTGCAGAACGAGGATTATCGGCGAAATGACAGCACGTGAGTTTCGTGGCGCGCGTGGTTCGCAGGCAGTGGCGCGCCATGAGATCAGTCGCCTCGGTGGCAAAGCCCTGGCCCCACCATGGCCTTCCGATCCAATAGCCAATTTCCGCTGTGCCATCTTCAAGTAGTGTATACCCGCACATGCCAATCAGTTTGCCTTTGTGTTCGATGACGCGCACGAGCTCATCCGGCTCAAGGCTATTGATCCAGTGCTGAGCTTGCGCCTCCGAGTAGGGATAGGGAATACGCGACGTCATGCGCGCAACGTCCCAATCGCCGGCCAACGCAACAATCGGCTGCACATCGTCCGCATTCAACTCCCGCAAGATCAATCGCTTCGTTTTCATGTCCGGGCGGTGGCCTTCTTCTTCATCCAAGGCTTGTCGTAGTCGCCGGCCATGATTGAGCCCTTAGGCCGGATCAGGCCGACGACATCCGCCAGCTCGAACTTCTCGATCTGGGCGCGCACTTGCGATGCCGACTTATAGGCGATCGGGCTCTCGGACACGTCGGGCCGGTCATAGAAAAAGCGCACGTCCAAGCCTTCCGTTTGCCGGTTTACGATCGCCCGCGAACGCGCCAGGAACGCCTCGCCTTCCAGCCCGATCATGCCCTTTTCACGCAGCAGCTGCGTGCGCGACTTGTTGCGGCCTGCGCCATGCGGCGAAAACGAGGCGTACTGTGCGTTATTACGCCCGAACGTCAACAGGATGGGTGCTGCCATGTTCAGCGGGATCAGTCCCAGCAACGGGTTGCCAGTGTCATCGGCCCACGCCGGGGTCGCGCCTTTGCCGTGATAGAAGAGGTCGCCACGCTTCCAGACAAAGTTGTGCTCGTTGCCGAAAGCCGCCAACGGCGTGATGCCCAGGCGCTCAGCGGTGCGCTCGTGGACCAGCTGATGATTGCGCCGCGTCCACTGCGCCACATACTGCAAGGCTAGCCAATACTGTTCGCCGATCTCAGAGTCCGGATCGAGCCACGCTTGATGCTGAGGCGTATCCGGCGACACCTTTTGTGTGTGCTCAACGGCTTTGGCGATGCCGCGCTTGTAGACCTGCGCGCCGAGATCGCGGCTGCCGTGGTGCGTCACGAGAACATCGACACGCGTTTGCCCAGCGACCGCCTTAGCCAAGTCCGCGCGGCCGTTGGCTTCGAGCGACTGCACGAGGGCAGGCGTTACGTCGAGCGCGCCGAGAAACGCAAAGTGATTGCCGTCACCCTGATCGCACAGCTGCGCCTTGGCGCGGCCGGCCAGCTGCACCAGAAACGGGTTCGACGTGCCTTCGATCTCGTCCGTGATGGGGTCCGCAATCTGGTGCTCGGGCGCACGTCCGCCCGGCCCGAAGCGCGTCGTCGCCTGCACGGCATCTAGAAAATCGCGTGTCGCCGTGCCTTCAGGCAACAGCGTCGCGTACATCGAGCAGCAGATGTCAGCCGAGTGAAACGCGGGATGGATGGCGCGTGAGACCACGGCGCCGCCGACGGGAATGGTGCCGGGCGCTGACCCGGACGGGCAGGCATCCGGCATGATGGCGCCGTGCTCCAGCATCGGGCAGCGCATCAGCTCGGCCATGTGGGCACGCACAGCCACGATGTTTGCGCGGTCCTCGTCGGTTTCGCCTTCGATGGCTTCAGTAAATATGCCCCTGTCCCGCCGCTTGAGTAGTGCGGGCTTGGGAAACTCGGCCTGGAGCTGAGCGATGATGCCGTCGCTGGCCGTGCCAGCGTCAGCGAGGGCCTGCGCGCGCGCTAAGATCGCCTTGAACTGGCGCCCCGGTTCAAATCCCCACGAGATCAAAGTCTTTCCGTCGATCACGGTCATCGCAAAACTCAACACTTCCAACGAATCCCTCTCCCAAGGGGAGAGGGCAGATTCGCCATGACTTAGCTTCAGCTAAGTCATCCTTGTCGAACCGGGTGAGGGGGTTCGCTGTGACGGCCTCAAAATTCTAAACCCTCACCCTAACCCTCTCCCGATGGGAGAGGGAATAGCAAGACAAAGGCCGCTAAAATCCCAATCAAGATCCCAAAACGAAAAAAAGGGAAAGATGGTGCCCCATCTTCCCCCTCAAACGATTTGGGATTGGTGGGCGGTTATTCCGCCGCGACAACTTTCTGCGGCTTCACAGAAATGAAGATGCGGCCGTTGGTTTTAGTTTTGAATTCGACGTGGCCTTCCTGGACCGCGAAGATCGTGTGATCGGTGCCCATGCCGACACCCGTGCCGGGGTGCCATTGCGTGCCGCGCTGGCGGCATAGAATGTTGCCCGAAATAACGTGCTCGCCGCCGTACTTCTTGATGCCGAGGCGCTTGCTCTCGGAATCGCGGCCGTTGCGGGTCGAGCCGCCTGCTTTCTTTTGTGCCATGAACGTATCCTCGATCGGGACCAGGCAGCCCTACGGCGCCGGTTGAGATTTCAGCCAGTGATGCCGGTGATGCGAACCTTCGTCAAATCCTGACGATGGCCGATCTTGCGGCGGGAATTCTTGCGGCGGCGCTTCTTGAACGCGATGAGCTTGGGACCGCGGTTCAGTTCGAGTACTTCCGCCATCACCTTGGCGCCAGCCACGAGGGGCTTGCCAATGGTTGGGGCACCGGTGTCGCCGCCGAGCATGAGAACTTGATCGAACGACACGGCATCGCCGGGGTTCGCGTCCAGGCGTTCAATCGACAGCACATCGTCTTTGGCGACGCGGTACTGCTTGCCGCCCGTCTTAATGACAGCGTACATAATGGCCTCTTTCCGCGCTTGATCAGCGCTTTGGGTCTCGACCGCGCCCTGTGGCGCCGCTGGAAACCAGCGGACTTTCAAGGGGTTAGAACTAAGTCTAACCAGAGCCTCGGGCAGCGCTATTAACGCGGCGAGCTGTTTTGCCTGCCGCGGTTCAGCGATTTATCGTTCAGGAGAGCCCGAAAGTCAATTGGGGGGCTAAAATTCGGGCGCCCGCCGGCTGTCCGCTGTCGGTCCCAATGGGATCACACTGCGGGTTCGCGCATTGTTGGACTAGTCTATGCAAAGCGACGCACCGCCCCGCCACTAACAAACAGAGACCTATTATGACAGTCCACCCCCGCTTCGAACTCTATTCCTTCTGGCGCACGTCGGCGACGTACCGCGTACGGGTGGCGCTCAATCTCAAGGGGCTTACCGCCGAAGAGCGCAACATCGATCTCGATGCTGGCGAGCAGCGCAGTGCGGCGTTCCTGACGATCAATCCGCTCGGCGCGATCCCTGCGCTGATTGATCATGACAGCGGGGCCTCGCACTCGCCCATCACCCAGTCGCTCGCGATTGTCGAATTTCTGGATGAAATCCATCCCTCGCCGGCGCTGTTGCCGGCTGATCCCTATGGCCGCGCGCGCGTGCGGTCGCTTGCAGCAATGCTGGCGGGCGATACGCATCCGCTGATCACAGGACGCATCAAGAAGTATCTGACGACTGAGGGCAAGTTTGACGATGCCGCGTTTCGAGCTTGGCAGGTCCACTGGTTCACCACCGGATTGCAAGCCGTTGAACAGCGGCTCGCGAACGAGGCGGAGACGGGGACGTTCTGTCACGGCGAGACGGTCACCATGGCCGACATCTGCCTCGCCAGCATCATGGCTGTGCTGCCGGTGTTCAAGATTGACGTGTCTGGCATCCCGACGATCACCCGCATCACGGCCTCATGCGAGGCGATGGAGGCGTTCGCCAAGGCCGCTCCGCGGCTGCAGGTGGGGGCGCCAAAGGTTTAAGCGCGCTGGCCGATCTTCACCGCTGCGGGCCCATCCTCCGCATGTTGCGACAGCTGTGCCTCGCGCTCCAGACCAGCGCGGTCGGCGATGTCGGCCCGTTCCATGACGCTGTCTTCAATGTGGACGGCTTCGCGGTGCTTGGGCGCATGGTCAACCAGCAGCGCGCCGAATGCCGTCGGCCGGCCGGATTGCGCATCGGCGGCTCCAAACAGACCCTCGACGATCATCGCCTTGTCTGAATATTCCGGATCGCGCTGCAGCAACGCATGGAACTTCTTGAGATTGTAGTGCGGGACGTTGGCCATCAAGTGATGCGGGAGATGGTAATCCATGCCCCACGGCAGCACCGCGTAGCGAAACAGCGGACCTGTCATCAGAATTCGTGAGTTCGTGTAACGCCCGCGGTCGGCATTTCCGTGCTGGATCCACTCGCGGAAAATCATGAACACTGGGAAGAACGTGAACAGGGGTACCACCCAGTAAAGACCGAAGTACATCCACGCCTTCTCGTACCCGGTCAGGTCGATGGCGGTCAGCGTGCCGTAAAGCATGGCCATGAACGAAATGCGCGCAATGGACCCCCAGCGATGCGAGATCACCGGGTCAACGCGGCCGCACGCGAACCAGTCTTCAGGGATTACGGCATAGAAGATGACAGTGGCCGCCCATATCGCAAAAAACGTGCTCATGACGACGGTGGCGCTAAAACCTGACAGCATCATGCCAATGAGAACAGCCGGCAGCCCGACCGCGAACAGAATTCCGATTTTGGCGGCTACCGGGTTTCCTGGGCGCTTGGGATCGCCATAGGGATTGCGGCCCATGCCAAGCGCGCTGTAGCGGGCGCGCGCGATCGTATAGCTGACGAGATTGGGGATCCATAACAGCCGCGCAAGACCCTTGATCAGTTCGACATGCGTCAGCGGAAAATCGAGCCAATGGCCACTTTCCTCCGCTTGTCCGAAAATAGGGTCGCGCTCGGGGTCGTTGACGAACTGGTGATGCGCCATGTGATGCAGGCGGTAGTGGTGCGTGGAGGTGTAGATCGGGAACCCAGCCAGCCAATCGGACGCGGTTTCATTCAGCGTGCGGTTGGCGAACAACTGATAGTGCGTGCCTTCGTGGATTGCGCCGCCGAGTTGGTGTTGCGACGCGCCGATCACGACAAGCGCAATGAGCACGACTGGCAGCATAGTGAGCCAACCATAGCCCGCGGCGAACAGCGCACCCTCGGCCCAAATGGCCAGCGAAATTGTTGCGATGATTACCAACCAGTTGAGCGCCAAGTAGCGCCAGTTCGTCCAATTGTCGCGGGCCTTGAGCACATCCATTTCTGCGGGCGTGATCTTAGACGCGCGCGCCCGGTTGGCTTGCACATCCTGTATGGCGGGGCTCATAACAGTCATGGTCTAACGGCTCCCTGCGGTCCGTGGCCGAACGTCTCCGAACGACGATGATCCAAATTTGCGCTGTCCCGGTGGCCCGATGTTGAGCAAAACGTGAAACAGCGCAGGCTGCATTTATTCGCAATGCTGATACGTCCAGGGCACTGCTATAGTTTCCAAATCACCTCACCAAGATAGCTGATTGAGGTCTTCATCGCAGCGTCCTTTTCGCACGGATTTGCCTTGTTGAGCCCGGATTGGGTGCTTAGTTACCGACGATAGCTGATCAAACTGAGATAGGGACGATCGCTGGTGCTGCAAGAGACCTCCAAAGCACAACACAACGCGGGGCAGCCGCAAAGGTTGCAGTCCATCCCGGTGCTCGACTGCGGCCCGGACTTTCCGATGGCGACATTAATTGCGTATGAGGGCCGCGCCCATCACCTGCTCGATCTCGCCACGCACCGCGTGCCCTCGTCAGCTCTGCGTCAGCTCGACAAAGCCTCGAAGGCTTGGCTCGAGAAATGGCAGAACGCGCATCTTCCGGAAATCGACGCCATCGCGCACCGCCTCAATCGGCCGGGTGCCTACTTTTTCTCCGTCAACTATGAGTGGGGCTGCACCTGCAGGGTGGCACCGTCGCCGGATCAAAAAACGGCGCGATTGGTGCGCGTGTTGGATTGGAAAACATCCGGGCTTGGGCGCAACGTCGTTGCCGCCCGTGTCGCCGGTTCGACTGGCCCTTACGTCACGCTGACTTGGCCCGGCTATACGGGCGTGCTGACCGCGATGGCGCCGGGACGGTTCTCTGTGGCACTCAATCAAGCACCCATGCGCAATCCGCTTGGCAATTATTATCTCGATTGGGTTGCCAACCGCCGCCGTGTCTGGTCGATGCCGCACCCGACGCCATCACATGTCTTGCGCGACGTGTGCGAGACGGCCGCGACCTACGCGCAGGCGCGCGAGATGCTGGTTGCACAGCCGATCTCGACGCCGGGAATTTACTCGCTCGCAGGTCTAAAGCCCAATGAGACGACTGTCATTGAGCGCTCTGAAACGGAGGCACGCGTGCACGACGGTCCTAACGTCGCCGCCAACCACTGGCAGGCGGCCGGCTGGACCGGACATGCCCGCGGGGGAGACAGCGCCGGACGCGCGTCCATGATGCATTGCGTCAATACGGAGATGGATCCGGCGTTCCCGTGGCTGAAAGAGCCGATCCTCAATCTGCGCACGCGGATCGTCATGGTCAGCGATGCGGCGCAGGGGACCCTCGTCGCCAAGGGATTCGAAAACATGGTGGCCGCGACCGAACCTCTGGAATTGGCCGCCTCGCTGGCCGGCTGTTCCGTAGGGGACAGCCGGAAGGTGATTTGATATGTTAACTGGAAGACGCCCCCGTGGGGTGCGGCCACTGCATTTACATGTGCGTGTGAACCGCACGTCCTTTATCCTTCTTTGACGGTAGCTCCATGTCCGCCGACACCATCAGCCAGCTACGCGCCCAAAAAGAGTATGCGGCGATCAAAGCCTTCTACATCCATGTCATGGTGTTTGTGCCGGTGATGCTGCTGCTGGTCGTGATTGACCGCGTCGGCGGCGGCGGCGCCTGGTGGCATTGGGTCGGTCTCGGCTGGGGCCTCGGGCTTCTGGCCCATGGCTATGCCGCCTTCGTGCTCGTTCCCGGTCAGATGGCCAAATGGGAACAAGACGAAATTGAAAAGCGCGGGACGGGCGCTTAGGTCTCGATTTCAAAAACATAAAGTTCAACAAAAAAGCCCGGCGAGAGAGAGCCCGCCGGGCCTTCAGTGACGAAGCGTATAATGCGCGGAGCCGCCCTTACAGCTTCGGCATCACAACTTTATCGATGACGTGGATGACGCCATTCGATGCTGCGATGTCGGCAGTCACAACGGTGGCGTCATTGACCTTGACGCCTGTGGTGGCATCGACGGCGAGATCGCTGCCCTGAACAGTTTTGACGTTCGACTTCTTACCCCTGATGTCGGCCGCCATCACCTTGCCCGAGACCACGTGATAGGACAGGATCGCGGCAAGCTTTGCCTTGTTCTCCGGCTTCAGCAGGTCTTCGACCGTGCCCTTCGGCAACTTGGCAAAGGCTTCGTCGTTGGGGGCAAACACCGTCAGTGGACCCTTGCCCTTTAGCGTTTCGACAAGTCCCGCTGCCTTTGCGGCCGTCAACAGCGTGGTGAATGTGCCAGCACCAGCTGCGGTGTCGACAATGTCCTTGGTTTCAGCGCGCGCCGCGGTCAGCGGCAGAGCTAAAACAGCGGCACACAAAAGAGCATAAATCGCCTTCATCGTGATCTCCTTCAATGGACGATTGAAAACCATAAATCGCGCGGGAGGCTCATGATCTCCGGCGCGGCCTATGGTGTAGTATCGTGTCGTGCTCAGGCGAGGTAGAGTTCTGAGGTCAGCTCGCAGCACGCCAGATATGGGAGACTACGATGGTGATTTCACGGGTGGATCGGAAGTCTGGTTCCAGTATCTTTTTTGAGCATTTGTGATCTGCCTTCACTTCGACACACGGCATGAGCGGGACAGTTGATGGTGTCAGACACCATCTAAGAGGTGTCTGACACCAAATCCGTCAGCTCTTCGGCAGCAGCACTTTGTCGATCGAGTGGATGACGCCGTTCGACTGCATCACGTCGTAGATCGTGATGTTCGACGTGTTGCCGGCTTCATCCTTCAGCACGACGTTGCTGGGACCGTTCAGCGTTGCCACTAGCTTGCCACCGGCAACTGTTTTCAGTTCCGCGCTGCCTTTGCCCTTGCGGATTTTGGACTTCAAGTCCTCCGCCGTGATGCTGCCCGCGACGACGTGATACGTCAACACGCCCGACAGCTTGTCCTTGTTCTCTGGCTTCAGCAGCGTATCGACGGTGCCAGCCGGCAATGCAGCGAAGGCGGCGTTGACCGGTGCGAACACCGTGAAGGGGCCCTTGCTCATCAGTGTATCGACGAGACCAGCGGCCTTGACAGCAGTGACGAGCGTTGTGTGATCGGCGGAGTTGACCGCGTTCTCAACGATCGTCTTGGATGGAAACATTTCCTGGCCGCCGACCATAACGGTGTTCTTGGCAAACGCGGGCACTGAGATGGCCACTGCAGCGGCGATGAGTGCTACTTTGAGAAACTTAGACATGACTTTGCGTTCCCTGACATTGGATTGATGTGATCTAGCGAGACTTGTTCGCGAGGGCCCATGGCAGGCGGCGTTAAGCGCCGGTTCTGACGTAATGACCGCTCGTGATGCCGAAGCTACGCCCGGGTTTTGCGGGGGTTTCGTTTGGCCCCGATCAATATTTTTGTCCCTGCAGTGATCCAGACGCGCTGGGCCTTTCCGGGCGAGTATGCCGCTGGCTGTCGCGTCAATCGTCTTTGTTCGCTTTGCCGCCCATTTCTGCTGGCGCTGCTCTTGACATTCCGTCTCGGATGTCGGATATTTCTGTCATGACTGAAATAACGGAAATTCAACGACAGATTCCGCCGGCGCTGGAGCGGTTCATTGTGCACTGGGGTGAGATGGGGGAGCGTTGGGGCGTGAACCGGTCCGTCGCACAGATCCACGCGCTTTTGTTCATCACTGACCGGCCGATGATCGCCGAGGATATTGCCGGCCGGCTTGGGCTTGCCCGCTCCAATGTCTCGACGTCGCTCAAAGAACTGCAAGGCTGGTCGTTGGTGAAGCGTGTTCACGTTCTGGGCGACCGGCGCGATTACTTCGAAGCCGAAGCCGACATGTTCGAGATGGTCCGGCGGATTGCGATTGGGCGCAAGGCCCGCGAGCTCGATCCGACGCTTGAATTGCTGCGCACGTGTTCCGCCGAAGCGGCGGTTGACCGCCGGATTTCAGAGCCGGCCCGGCAACGGCTCAACAGCATGCTGCAGTTCATGGAGACGGTCGATAAGTCGTTTGACGAGATCATCCGGCTGCCGGCTCCGACGTTATCCAAGTTGATGAAAATGGGTGGCGCGGTTGCGAGGTTCGTCGGGCAGCGCGGCAAGCCCCCTCCCAAACGGAGTTAGGCGACCAAAGTTGGTCAGGGATTACGGCCATGCCGGCAGCGGAGATTGACACTCAGAGATCGCGCGGCGCTGAACCCGCGACATTGCCGGACTCCGCTGATGTCCTCATTGATCTCCGCTTTCGCCAACTCGTCGGCGAAGAGGACTGGGCGCAGTTGCCAGACGCCGTTCGGCGCCGGTTCTCCAAGCGCATTCAGCCAGGGCAAGCCGTGCTCTATCGCGGGCGCATTGCTGAAACGCGCTTGTCGCGCGCTGGACGGGCTTTGGCGGCGCTGGCACGTATCATTGGCAGTCCATTGCCTGATTGCGATGGAGCAACTGGGGCGGCCGTTGTGTCGGTGATGGAGAATGATACGCACAGCGGTCAGAGCTGGACGCGCACATACGAGCGCCCAGGCCGGTTCCCGCAGGTGGTTCACTCGATGAAGCGGTTTCAGGGTCCGACGGGGCTTGAAGAATATGTCGGCGCGGGCATTGGCATGGCGCTGCGCGTGACCGTGGAAGATGGGACGCTGGTGTTTCGCTCGCAGCACTACTTCTTTGCTGTGGGATCATGGCGCCTGTGCTTGCCGCGCGCGCTGGAGCCCGGCCGCATGGAAATCTTGCACCGGAATCTCGGTGATGAGTTCGCGTTCGAGTTAACGCTGATGCATCCGCAGTTCGGCGAGTTGGTCCATCAGTTGGCGTACTTCAAAGAGGTATAACTCATGTCTGAGTTGAGCGTCATGACATCTCCATTGCTGTGGACGCTCGTCTCGTTTCAGCTGGTGATGGGGGATCCAAGAATGGCAAACGTCGAAAATGCGTGGCGCTACGCTTTCTCTACGGCCTTAGTCGCTGTTCCTGCCGCCGACTAACTAAGCGTCGAACAACTTCGTCGGCCGTGATGATTTTGTTCGACATCTCGTCCTGGAAGGCGACAAACTCCCAAGTCCGATATGGCGGGGCAGTACCGAAAGGTGCATCCGGGACATAGACGACGCGAACGATTTTTCCGGTCCCAGCGTTTCTGCTCGAATGGATGTTGGGCGACTTCGCGTGCGAACTGCTCACCGGTGGGCAGCGCGTGCTGCCAGCGAAGGCAACCGCCGCCGGGTTCCGGTTTGCCGATCCAAGCCTCAACGAAGCCCTGCCGCAGGTGATTGGCAACGCCGTTGCTGATCAAACCAGAATCGCAAGCCCAACTCTCGCTAGCCTTCGCAGGATAGCCCCAATAACCCATACTTGACGGGCCAGACACGTCCTGGTGCGGTGCGGTGTTGTCCATCGTGTGTGACGCTTGCGCGGGGCCGCGCCGCGGGCTAGAAGCCTCGCTTCGCCCACATCAAACGTGCGCTTCCGGAGAGGTGGCAGAGTGGTCGATCGCGCCGCACTCGAAATGCGGAGTACGGGCAACCGTACCGGGGGTTCGAATCCCTCCCTCTCCGCCAAGTGCCAGCTGCAAATCCAGCTGCGCATCTGTTTGAATGTTTGGCCGATGCAGGGCTGGCGCGGCACGCGACCCATTGCGAGATTGGATTTCAACGTCATCCAACGATAGGGTCTCGGCCAGCAGTGCCTGAGACAGGCGCGGGGCCAGAAGGGCAAAGGATCGCAGCAGTGGGGTGGGTTGAGGCGGGATTTTGCGTTGGCGCGGTGTTAGCCGGATTTTTCATCGGGCGCCTGACCCTTTCGTGGACGTCGAACGTTGTGTCCAATGACAGTCAACGGTTGGCCGTTGACGCCCCGCCAGTCCATGACGTGATCGACACAATTATAAGGGCACTCGACGCGCCAGCTTTCGCCCTGGATGAAGGCGGCGTGGTCCGCAGTTACAACGATGGCGCGCGCGCGCTTTTTCCCGGACTAGCGGCCGGCCGGCCACTGCATCATGTCAGTCGAAGCCCTGAGCTTACTGAAGCCGTTCAGCACGCACGGCGAGACCGGCAAGCGCAGACGTGCGAAATTTCCAGGCAAACTGCTCTCAGTCAGCGATTGGTCGCATCTGTCACGCCACTCGGCGGAGAGGCTGTGGAGGATGCGCCAACGATCCTGCTCGTGCAATTCCAGGACTTGAGCGAATTGGATAGGCTGGCAAAGCTGCGAACCGACTTCATCGCCAACGCCAGTCACGAACTACGAACGCCGCTCGCGTCGATCAAGGGTTTCATTGAGACCCTCCAGGGGCCTGCCAAGGCAGACACCGCAGCCACGTCGAAGTTTCTGACCATTATGGAAACGCAGGCCGCCCGCATGGCGCGCATTCTCGACGACCTTCTGTCGCTGGGCCGCATCGAAATGCGTGAGCATGTCCCGCCGTCCGAGGTTGTTGAAGTCGGTGCCATCTTGCGTGCCACTGTCGAAAGCCTTGACCCCATCGCGCGGGACGCAAAAATCTCGCTGCACTGTGATGCGGGGCTCGGACAGGCTTGGGTACGCGGGGATCGTGACGAACTCGTGCAAGTGCTCCAGAATCTGATCCAGAACGCGATCAAGTATGGGCGCGAGGGTGGCAAAGTCGATGTCGGCCTGACGCATCGATCAGAACCGCGTGCTCAAGGCACCAAAGCAATCATCGCGGTGACCGACGATGGCCCCGGTATTGCTGAGGAGCATTTGCCAAGGTTAACTGAGCGCTTTTACCGGGTTGATACGGCCACAAGCCGTGATCGCGGCGGCACGGGTCTTGGGCTTGCCATCGTCAAACACATTGTCAACCGCCACCGCGGCGAACTCAAGATTGCGTCAACCTTGGGCAAAGGGTCCACGTTCTCCGTTGTGTTGGATGCCGTGCCGCAGCCCACCGTTGACTGATGCAGTGCGCGACAGTATCACTCGAAAAGTGATTCTTTGGAAAATACATATATATATCATATTGTTAATATGTCACAATAGATTTGCAAGCGGCCGCTAAACACCTCTTCAAGCGCACGTGGTAGGGGGGTGGCGCTTCACTCCTCTGCTCATTTAGAAACCGGAGTGAACTCATGAACAAAAGCATCCTTGCTCTCACTGTCGTTCTGACCGCTAGCACGGTATTTGCAGGTGCCGCTACGGCCCGCGACCAGATCCGTGTCGTCGGATCGTCAACGGTTTATCCTTTCACAACGGCTGTGGCCGAGCAGTTCGGCAAGGGCAATGGCGGGAAAACACCCGTCGTCGAATCGACAGGGACAGGCGGCGGGCTCAAGTTGTTCTGCGCCGGCGTCGGCGCGGATCACCCTGACGTCGCAAATGCATCGCGCGCCATCAAGAAGGGCGAGTTCGAGGACTGCCAGAAAAACGGCGTCAAGGACATCGTTGAATTGAAAGTCGGCATTGACGGTTTGGTTATGGCCAATGCCAAGGGCGGTACGCCACTCGCTCTGACGCAGGAGATGGTGTTCAAGGCGCTGGCTAAGGAAATCCCTGACGCTGCTGGTAAGCTTGTCGCCAACCCCAACAAGACTTGGAAAGATGTCGACGCCTCGCTGCCTGACGACAAGATCGAAGTCCTCGGTCCCCCGCCGACCTCGGGTACACGCGACTCGTTCTTGGAATTGGTGATGGAAAAGGGCGCTGAAAAACTTCCTGCTCTCAAAGCCATGAAGGACGACGACAAGGCGAACAAGACGAAGAACTTCGAGAAGGTCTGGAAGTCGGTACGTGAAGACGGCGCCTGGATCGACGCTGGCGAGAACGATAACCTCATCGTTCAAAAGCTGGAAGCCAATCCCAAGGCCGTCGGCGTCTTTGGATACTCGTTCCTTGAAGAAAACACGGCCAAGGTTCAGGCTGTGAAGATGGGCGGCATCGAGCCGAACTACGAGACCATCTCGTCTGGCAAGTATCCGGTCGCACGTCCGCTGTTCATCTACGTCAAGAAGCAGCATGTCGGCGTGATCCCTGGTCTGAAAGAGTTCGTCGCAGAATATGCATCGGCGAAGGCGATCGGCGAGGACGGTTACTTGTCGGCTAAGGGTCTCGTGCCCTTGCTGCAGGCTGATCGCGATGCAGCCGCGAAGACCGCAAGCGAATTGGCAGCAATGGCGGGCCCAAGCTCGTAAGAGCTGAGGAATACGCTGGGCGCTGTTGCTTCAAAGTTTGGCTGCTGTAATGCGTGCTTAGCGAATAAGACGAAGCCGAGGTTCGGCCCTGAAAATGGGCTGAGCCTCGGGTCATGTTGGGACCCAACTACGGGGTCCTGAAGTACACATACTGCTCTCGAGATCTTTGGTCAGGGCGAAACAATGTCCGGATTTTACTTCATCCTGCTGTTCGCTATGACCCTCGGCGGGTACCTTCTCGGCCGGTCACGCGGCGGAGCGCTACGAGTGGGTGGCACGAAGGCGCACTCTTTGCCGGTCTATCACGGGTCCTACGTTGCGCTCGCTGCGGCGATCCCGATGCTCATCGCCTACTTCGCTTGGGCAGCCGTCGCTCCGCAGTTTGTCGAAAGCAGCGCACTTGGCAGCCTGCCCGCGGCACTTCAGCCGGTCGATGAGCTGTCGCGCTCTTCCGTTTTGCGGGACATTTCAAATGCTGCCAGCGACGCGGGTCTCGCCGCCCA
Organism: Hyphomicrobium sp.; assembly: GCA_031413815.1. Lineage (GTDB taxonomy): Bacteria > Pseudomonadota > Alphaproteobacteria > Rhizobiales > Hyphomicrobiaceae > JAGVSR01. Next base: position 27,692 of record JANOFU010000083.1, read on the forward strand.
GGCCAAGCCAGAAATCCAGCGCGCCGCCGAGGTCATGTCGACCTGGCAGTCGGCGAGCGATTGGATGCGATTGGCACTTGGATTTTGTCTCGGACTTGCGGGCCTGGCATGGAGCCTGCCGAAGCTCACCCTGAAATTCCGTGCGAGAACATTGGTTGAGAAAGCGGTTCTTGGATTTCTGCTGGCGTGCTCCGTCGTTGCTGTTCTGACGACCGTCGGTATCGTGCTGTCGCTGCTGTTCGAATCCCTGCGCTTCTTTGCGCAGTACCCCTGGTACGATTTTCTGTTTGGTACGCAGTGGTCACCGCAGATTGCCATGCGTTCCGACCAGGTCGGCCAATCCGGAGCCTTCGGGTTCCTTCCCATCCTCGGCGGAACCCTTCTGATCACCGTGATCGCGATGTTGGTCGCCGCTCCTGTCGGACTGCTGTCCGCAATATACATGGCCGAGTATGCCTCGCCGCGATTTCGCAACATCACGAAACCCGTGCTTGAAATTCTGGCGGGCGTCCCGACTGTCGTTTTTGGCTTCTTTGCAGCTTTGACCGTGGCGCCGCTCGTGCGATCTGCCGGCGCGTATGTCGGCCTCGATGTTGCCTCAGAATCAGCTCTGGCAGCCGGGCTTGTGATGGGCGTCATGATTATTCCGTTTGTGTCGTCTTTGTCCGACGACGTGATCAACGCTGTGCCCCAGTCGCTGCGTGACGGATCGTATGCGCTCGGCTCGACCAAGTCAGAGACGATCAAGAGAGTGGTTTTGCCAGCCGCGTTCGCTGGCATCGTATCGGCCATGATGCTGGCAGTCAGCCGCGCCATCGGTGAAACAATGATTGTCGTGATGGCCGCAGGGCTCGCCGGCAATCTCACGTTCAACCCGCTGGACGCTGTCACCACGATTACCGTTCAAATTAAAACACTCCTCGTCGGCGACCAGGAATTCGACAGCGTCAAAACACTGTCGGCCTTTGCGCTCGGTCTGGTGCTGTTTTTCTTCACGCTGATGCTCAACACGATAGCCCTGCGCCTCGTCAGAAAGTACCGGGAACAGTATGACTGATATCGCTGCCAAGTTTGACCGTTTGCCACAACCAAGGCCCATGGGTTCCAGCGATGTTGGGTCCCAAAAGAGGCTGGCAGCCAGGCGCCGCGCCGATGCTCGTTTCCGGGCCTACGGGCTGACGGCGATTCTGTTAGCCATTTTGTTCCTGGCGCTGATTGTGATCGACATCACGATCAAAGCTATTCCGGCATTTATGCAATCGAAACTGAATTTAGAGGTTCCGGTCGCCGCGGAATTCGTCAATCTATCAACTCCCCAAACTGGAGATTATGATGCGGTCGTCCGCAGTGCTTTGCGGGGCCTGTTTCCAAACGTGAAATCCCGGCCGGAAAAGAAGGCTCTCGACAGCATTCTTTCAAGTGGTGCCGCCAATGACCTTCGCAAACGCGTTGTCGCTGATCCCTCGCTCATCGGCCAGAAGTTGCCAATCCGTGCGTTGTTGTCTTCGGACGCGGACCTTTACGCCAGGGGCGTGACAGCCAGCAGCACGACAGTACCGGGTACAAGCCTGCTCAAGCCATCGGCCACGACGGGAATCATTACGCTTGAATTGCCGCCAGAGGCGCTGGCCGCAGCCGTGAAGGGCATGGCCAAGACCGCAGATGGTGCTGTGGCACTGTCGACAGCATCATCGTCGCTCTTTGCCGTGCTGAACGGTGGTGTCGTTAAAATGACCTCGGCGGTGGACGGCAAAATTGAGGGCGAAGTCTATGCAGAACTGGCGAGCGCCGATGCTGCGCCTGCGGGAACTTGGCGCACGGTTCAAGTCGCGACGCCCGAAACGTCGCGTAAGATCACCGATAAGCAGATCGCGTTCGTTGAGCTGCTTAAAGATAAGGGCGTGATAGAGAGCAACTTCAATTTTGAGTTCTTCACTGGCGGAGACAGCCGGGAACCTGAACTGGCTGGCATTCTGGGCGGCCTGATGGGAACCGCCTACACCATGCTCGTGACGCTGAGCTTGTGTCTGCCGATTGGTGTGGCCGCAGCGATTTACCTCGAAGAATTCGCGCCCCGCAACCGGTTGTCCGATCTCATTGAGGTCAACATCAACAACCTCGCTGCTGTTCCTTCGATCGTGTTCGGCTTGCTCGGGCTCGCCGTGTTCCTCAACGTCTTTGGGATGCCTCGCTCTTCGCCTCTTGTCGGAGGCCTCGTGCTGGCGCTTTTGGTGCTGCCGACCATTATCATTGCCAGCCGGGCCGCCCTGAAAGCCGTCCCGCCCTCGATCCGCGAGGCGGCCATTGGAATGGGTGCGACTCCTCAACAAGCCATATTCCATCACGTTTTGCCGGTTGCCATGCCGGGCATCTTGACGGGTACCATCATCGGCATGGCGCATGCGCTGGGAGAAACGGCGCCGCTGTTGATGATTGGCATGGTCGCATTCATTGCGGACGTGCCGAGTGGGACGACGGATGCAGCAACGGTGCTGCCGGTCCAGATTTTCCTGTGGTCGGATCTGCCGGAAAGCGGGTTCCAATCCAAGACTGCGGCGGCCATTCTGGTTCTTCTGGCATTCCTGATTACAATGAACGGCCTCGCCATCTGGTTGAGGAAAAAGTTTGAAAGGCGCTGGTAGTGCTTCAGAAAGTAGCGAGGGTTGATATGGACGCGACAGCGGTAAGCAACGTGGACCTGCAGGAGAGTTCGCCTGTCAAGATTTTGGGGCGCAACGTCGATGTCTATTATGGCGAGAAGCAAGCCTTAAAGGCCGTCTCGGTGGCAATACCCGAGCGCGCTGTGATGGCGTTCATCGGCCCTTCAGGTTGCGGTAAGTCGACATTCTTGCGGTGTCTGAACCGTATGAACGACACCATCGCAGGCTGCCGTATCACGGGTTCAATCTTGATCGACAGCCAGGACATCTACGACAAATCAATTGACCCAGTTGATTTGCGCGCACGCGTCGGCATGGTGTTCCAGAAGCCGAACCCGTTCCCGAAGTCGATCTATGAGAACGTTGCTTACGGTCCGCGCATTCACGCCCTAGCGACGAACAAGGCTGATCTCGACATCATCGTCGAAAAGAGCCTGCGTAAGGCGAGCTTGTGGGAGGAAGCCAAAGACCGGCTCCACGAATCCGGCACTGGCCTGTCAGGCGGACAGCAACAGCGGCTGTGCATCGCGCGCACCATCGCCATCGATCCCGAAGTCATTCTGATGGATGAGCCGTGCTCGGCTCTCGATCCGATTGCAACCGCGCGCATTGAAGAGCTCATGGACGAACTGCGCCAGAACTACACCATCGTGATTGTCACCCACTCCATGCAACAGGCCGCCCGCGTGTCGCAGCGAACGGCATTCTTTCACCTTGGGTCGCTCGTCGAGGAAGGTACGACAAGCGCGATCTTCACCAATCCCAAAGATCAGCGGACGCAAGATTATATCACGGGCCGTTTTGGTTGAGAGTTCGACGGATTTTGACGTAATTCGCTTATGAAGGGGTTTCTATGAACGACCACATCGTCAAGGCCTACGAAACAGAATTGTCCGTTCTCGATAGCAAAGTCGGACAGATGGGCGGCCTCGCCGAACAGATGCTGGTGGAAGCCTTTGCGGCGTTGGAACAGCGAAATCCTGAGCGTGCGCGAGCCGTTGTCGCCAAAGACCACCTCGTGGATGATCTGCAGACAGAGCTGGAAGAGCAAGCGGTGACCATGGTCGCCCGCCGTCAGCCTCTGGCGAACGACTTGCGGCAGATCATGTCGGTTCTGAAGGTGGCTGGCGACCTTGAACGGATCGGGGACCTCGCGAAAAACATCGGCAAGCGGGCCGAAGCAATCTCGGGCGAAGCCCATCCCAAATCATTACTGACGGGGTTGCGCCACATGTTGGAGCTCACATCGCGCAGTCTTAAGGATGTGCTCGATGCGTTCGCTCAGCGTGATGCCGAAAAGGCCCTCAAAGTTTGGCGGGACGACGAGGAGATCGACGCGCTCTACAATTCACTGTTTCGCGAACTGTTGACCTACATGATGGAAGATCCGCGCAACATCGGACTGTGCACGCACCTTCTCTTCGGCGCCAAGAACATCGAGCGTATCGGTGATCACACCACCAATATTGCTGAGACCGTTCACTATATGGCGCTTGGGCGGCCCATTACGGATGAACGGCCGAAGGGCGACAAGACGAGTTCGACGCTGGTTCACAAGTTCATCTGAGGACGCACCAATGACAGGAGTAAACGTCACTTGAAGCTTGCGAAGGTCATGATCGTCGAAGATGAGGCGTCGCTTGTCACCCTTTTGACGTACAATCTCGAATCCGAAGGCTACAATACTATTTCGGCCAGTTCTGGCGACGATGCTATGCTTCTCATCCGCGAAGAGCGGCCTGATATCGTCATTCTGGATTGGATGCTGCCGGGGCTCGCTGGAATCGAAATCTGCCGACAAATCAGGGCGGGCAGTGAGACGCGGGCGCTTCCCGTCATCATGTTGACAGCGCGTGGCGAGGAAGCGGACCGCTTGCGCGGACTGACCACCGGGGCCGATGACTACATCGTTAAACCATTTTCGGTCGCTGAACTCTTAGCGCGCGTCAAAGCCTTGCTCAGGCGATCTGCCCCTGAACGGACCGCCGATGTGATCGAGCGGGGAGGCATCCTTGTCGATCGGCAGGCGCACCGGGTGACACGAGGCCCGAGAGAACTCCATCTTGGACCGACGGAATACCGGTTGCTTGAATTCTTCATGCAGCGTGCCGGCCGCGTGCTCACGCGTACGCAGCTGCTGGACAATGTGTGGGGCCAAACTGCCGACGTCGATGAGCGCACTGTCGACGTTCATGTTGGCCGCCTGCGGAAATCGATCGTCCGTGGCAACGAAACGGACCCGATCCGGACGGTACGCGGCACCGGCTACATTTTTGACGACAAAGGGTGAAGCTGGCCGAAGGGCCGGGTGCTTTCCACGTGAAGGCCGGGCACGTGCTCCCTGAACCCGAACGGCAACCCGCTCAGCCAAAATCAAAAGTGCGAAAAATACCGTACGTTATCGGGTGCGCAGTTCATGCAGGCTACGCGGTCTTGTTCGACTTCGCGGGATGTTCCTGAGGGCGTCAATTGGCTCGCCCCCTTACGAGCCGTACTGCGCCGAATGGCAACAGGTGCCGGCGCAAAGAGCGGTGCAATACACCCGGCTTTGGGCAGGTGCCGGGTTGTTGCACACGACAAGGGGGCCCTTTATTGCGGGCTACGCGGTCTGAAGGCCTGGCGCATCAGCGCTTTTTGATCAGGTGCCGTCATTAAATCCGCGGTGAGTATTGGAAACCGCCAAGCAACCTCGCGCTTCGGCCCAAATGGCGGCCAACAAAAAAGGGGCCGCCGAAGCAGCCCCTTAATCGTTTCAACCGGGAGAAAGTCGAAACTACAGGCTTTGATTAGAACTGGATGCGCGCACCAGTCATGATGACGTCCAGATCTTCGGGTTCGACCTTGACACCGCTAGGCACGCCATCTTCGTCAGAAACCGTTAGATCCATCTGATGATGCCGGTAAGCGATGTACAGGTCGAGAGCGGCAGCTTCGAAGTTCTGGTTGAGGCCAATACCCCAGTAGCTGATTTCCGCGTTGGTCACGATGCCGGGGCCCAAATCACCATCGCTGCGAACCTGGCCGTTTCCGCGCACAGGGAACCCAGTAGTGTTTTCGTAGTATTCACCCACAAGCGTTGTCTTACCGAACGGCAGCCACTTCTTTTCGATACCGGCTTGGACCGACCAGAAATAGTTTTCATCATCTGCCGGCACGATAGACCCTGCGAAGCCCTGACCGGGGTTAGCATACAATTGCGAGAGATTATCGTCGTTACGCATGCCGTAAGCGCCGGTCACGAAGAGTCCGGTTTCCGAATGCATGATCGAGGCAGACAATCCCAGTTCGTCGCAGTCGTTGTCGGAATTCGGGGCAAAACCACGGGCGCAGCCACGCAAGGATACGGACTCGTCCTGGCCATCCGCAGGAATTGTGCTGTCCCCGTCTTGATCTGCGCGGAAGTCCGAATATTCCGCGTAACCGATTGCGGCGGCCAGTTTAAAGTCGCCTAATTCGCCTTTGTACCGCAATGCCACGTCCCAGAAATCATCCTCACCCCATGACGCGGACGCCTTGAAGCCCTGAAACTCTGGTGAGTCGTAGCGCACGAGATTGCGACGGTCGCCTTCACCCGCAACGTTGTCGCCGGTGAATCCGCTCTGAGTCATGAAGTCGCGCCAACGACGGTTGGTCTGCACCCCTTCATTAACGAGGAAGAAATCGCCGTTAAACTTTGACAGTGCAGGGCGGAGAAAGTGATTGGTGTTTGCGGTCGTTACTTCCGTCGCCCCGTCGGTGGACTGGGCTGTCAAACCGACCGAACCACGACCCAATGTCTTGCTTTCAAGGTACCACACGCTGTGGCGAACATCTAAAGCGTTGGTGTTGGAATTCGGGTTGTCCTGGTCCGTACGGTTCAAGCGGTTGGTGCGCACGCCGAACTCAAGCAGGTAGCCTGCCTTAACGTCGTCCGAGATCGTAGCTTCGCCCTTGAACCGGATCCGTGTGCGTGCGGTATCATTCGTGCCCTGGTAGACGTTGCTTTCGCGACTATCGTCCCACAGCATGAGTGCTTCATTGATTTGGCCCGAAATCTCGAGCTTTACCTTGCGGTTGCCTTTACGCGCTGTTGTGGCCTCGAGCTCAGCAATCCGCTCTTCGAGATCCGCACAGCAATTGCCACCCAGATCGGCCGCCGAAGCAGGACCGGTCAGAGCGGTCAACAAGCCCAGAGCGGCGACCGTTACCTTAAGTTTCATAGTAAACCCCCTAAACAGTTTAAGAGAGACGACATCCCCTCGCTAAGGACATAGCATCACCGTGGGTTTACAGTTCTGTGACAGTTGGATGACACGAAGGTTTCTAGACCTCACGTGTGGCGAGTGGGCAACGAATTGGCGCTTCAATTGACGTCCAGGGTCAATCGTAGGCCGTGGACGCCGCTAAACTGAGCGTTTGCCGGACAGTTGGTCCCTTTCTTAATCGTTTCTGACGGCGTCTCAAGACCTTGCCCGCAGACGGTTTGAATCGCGCACCCCGCGAAAACCACCGCAAATTGGGCTCCTCAGCCCCATTAACGGCCTCCGATATCAATCTACAACAGCCTCTGGGACTGGCGGCCGCGCGGTCTCGTCAGCGTCGCTTGGAACTGGCAGATTGAGGTCAGATTCTATGGAATTGGCGGAACCTAAAGTGTTTTGGGAGTGTGGGGGATGGCGCGAAGACACAGGTCCGCCGGTGGGATGGTAGTTTTTGCCGCGTTGGGCCTGTGCATTGCCGCAACACCTCCACCGGCCGCTTTGGCCCAGACTGCAGTGTCCGGCGAACCGCTGAAAATCGCGGTCCATCTCAGTTCCGATAGCCCAACGGGCCAACCCCGCACGCCCGATGCTCTCAGCCGATGCGCCATGCCGGCCAAGCCACAGCCCGCCACCGCTAAGAAGCGGCGGTCGCCGGAAGAGGTCAACGCCATCGAGGATCTTGTTCGCTTCCGCGCTGCTGAAATCAACGCGGCCGGCGGCGTGGTCATTACAGAGGCGGCGAACGGCGCCAAGGTCCGCCGGCCCATCGAAGTCGAGTTCTACGACGACCAATCGACGACCGAGCAGACGAGGCAACGCGTCGATGAGGCGCTGGCCGAGCCCAACGTGATTGGCATGGTGGGTTTGTGGAACTCCAGCCGCGGAAAGGCTGTCGTCGAGAGGATAGGCGCCAGCACCGTGCCGATGATCTCGGAATGGTCGGACGAAACGTTGTTCGCGCCGTACTCCAATATCTTCACGTTGACGCGCTCTGTGCGCGACGAAAAGGAGGTCTTCGGCTCGTACGCGCGCGACAATCATAAGCGCATCGCGTTCGTCGGTAAAACCGGCGACCGCTATACGGAGGCCTACCACAGCTTCATTGTCAGCCGCGCTGCAGACCTTTCAATTGTCTCGACCGCATGGTTCGCGGCCGATGGCAGTTTGGACAAGGAGACTGAGGCGGCCGCAAAGGTCGCCGCGGAGATCAAACAATCTGGCGCTGACTTCATCTTCTTGTCGATCGGACGCCGGCCAGGCGCTGAGTTCTTGAAAGCACTGAGTGAGGCTGGCGTGTCGTTGCCGGTGTTCATCGCGCTGGGTTCCATCGAAGGCGTGACGCGCGATGTCAGCGGCGGCGGCTGCGAGTATCAAGGCGCGCTGTATGAAATCGCGGAAGGTGGCATCGCGAATTTGAACAACGAACGTCTTGAGGAACTGATGCGAAAGCCGGGCCGCATGGGCGCGACGCGGGACTACAGCGACTACGCCAAGGGGTACGGCGCGCGCTATGCCGATCTCATTTCGCTTATTGCAGAGGCCGCCAGCGAAAGTCCGTCAGCGGCCCTGGCAGATATTCGCAAGGCCGTTTTGGCAAAACTCAACAGCTTGTCGGAAGGCAAGCGCGTATGGCGCGGCTCAGCGCAGGACTGGTCGTTCACGCCCGACCGCGCGTCATCTGAGCGATCACTCTTGGTGTGGCGGCCGCCAGCGGGTGCAGGTGCCATCCTGGCACCGACGCAGTACGTCCGGACAGGCAAAGAGTTTGCGCGTGTGCCAGTGCTCTACGTGCACCTCGACCTGCTGCGCATTTCACACGTGGACAGCAGCGACCGCAGCTTTGAAGCGGAGTTCTTTCTGACGGTTGATGGAGCAGGGCGCTTCGATCCCAAGGATCTCGAGTTTACCAACGCGCAGCGCAGTCCCGACAGCTCGGAGCGCATGGTCCAAATCCAGCAGGTACATCAAGACCCGGCAGGCGATTTGGCCCGGCCAGGATCGAGCATCTATCGTGTCTCCGGCCGCTTCCGGTTTGAGCCCGATCTGCGCAAGTATCCGTTCGATGCGCAGATTTTCTCGATTTCGTTCCAGCCTGCGACGACATCCGCCGCGTTCCTCTTGCAACCGCCGCTGTTGCAACCACCGGCGGACGCCGTTCGCAGAAAGACGTTTTCGGTTGATGGCTGGCAAGTGCAGCATCACTACGTCGGAACGAAGGAACTGATCATCCGGTCAAGCACGGGCCCGCTCGGTGAGGAGCGTGTCGTGCCGTACTACAACTTTAACTACACCTGGGTGATGGAGCGGCAAGTCGTCGACTATTTTTTGCGCGTCGTTATCCCGCTCACCTTCATCATCCTGGTCGCGTATGTCGCCAACTTCATTCCGCGATCGGAATTCCAAGCAATTATGGGCATTCAAGTGACGTCGCTGCTGTCAGCAATTGCGCTCTATTTGGCGCTTAACCAGCCGCTGGCCGATACCGCCACGCTGTCCGACATCATCTTTGTCATGGCCTATGCGGCCATCAGCGCCATGATCACGTTGTCGGTCTTGGAGGTCAACACAACGGTCATGAGATCGGGCTTGGTGCTGCAGTTCATCAATCTGCTGCAGAACTATCTGGTTCCCGTCGCGACGCTGGCCACGCTCAGTTATGTCATCGCAGCGGCAGCTTATGATCTGGATCTACGATCGCTTCTGGCTGGCTGGCGGGATTAACTGGGGGTTTCCGCAGGGGGCTTGGCCAGAAACTCCGGCCCGCGGCCCACGATCTTTGGATCGGGCACCGTTGCGATGGTCTTGTCTTTGCCCTCGTAGTCCAGCAGGGAAAGGATGACGCGCATGCATTCCAGGCGTGCGCGGCGTTGATCGTTGGCATGCACGATGGTCCACGGACAGTCGGCGGTGTGGGTGAAGCGGAACATCTCGGCTTCGGCCTGGCTGTAGTTATCCCACTTGCCGATGGCCGCCAAATCGATGTCGGTCAGTTTCCAGTGCTTGAGTGGGTCGTGGCGGCGCTCATGAAAGCGCTGCAACTGCATTTCGCGACCGATGGTTAGGTAGAATTTGATCAAGCGGAACCCATCGCGCACCAGGAGGCCTTCGAACTCGGGTGCATCACGCAAAAAGTCTGCGTGCTGGTCGGCAGTGCAAAATCCCATGACCCGCTCAACGCCGGCGCGATTGTACCAGGAGCGGTCGAACAGAACCATGTCGCCCTTGGTCGGCAGGTGCTGGATGTAGCGCTGGAAGTACCATTGCCCGCGCTCTGTTTCAGTGGGCTTCGTAAGTGCGATGGAGCGTGCATGGCGCGGATTGAGGTGTGCCAGAATGTTGGAGATGCAGCCGCCCTTGCCGGCTGAATCGCGGCCTTCGAACACGATCACGAACCGCTCACCGGTCTTGGCGATATGCGCTTGAAGTTTGAGCAGTTCGATTTGTAGCAAGACGAGCTCTTCGTCATAGCGTTCGCGCTTGATCTTCTTGTCATAGGGAAAATCGCCAGACGCGAGTGCAGCGTCATCGATGCCTTTGGGTAACTCCGGATTGGTGATGTCGAACTTGGCGTAGGGGCCAGCGGCACCTTTCACGCGTTTGGCCGCTTTGCTCGCCTTCTTATCTTTGCCCATGTCTCGTTCCTGAGTTTGTCTACGCATGATCAAATGTCCTTACCATTCTCCGCGGCGCATGCGGACCAAATTTGAGGGACACGCCAAACACGCGCGATGAGGCATTTGCATCGCTCAGCAGGACAGCGCGTGACAGGGGCTTGCCGTCAGTCCCGGCCCGAAGCGATCCGCGGTGGGTGTTGATCGCTACATTACAAGACTAGGTTTGCGATGAATGGACCCTACCTAGCCCTATGTTATGCAACGGAACTTAATGAGACCAAGAGCATATCTATTGGTCTTGAGTGGAATGAGCAGGGCCCGTTATGAGCCGGTTGGTTTGCGTTTCAAATCGCGTGATGACGTCGCGTGAGGCAGCCCAGGCAGGTGGCGTGGCGGTCGCGATGTCAGACGTCATGCAGTCAACCCGTGGCCTCTGGTTTGGATGGTCGGGCGAGATTGACGCCGCTCCGGGCCAAGTCTTGGTTGCTACGGATGCCGGCGGCGCGACCTTGGCCACGCTGCCGATGACGCCGGACGATCACGAGGGTTTCTATCTCGGCTATTCGAATTCCGTTCTGTGGCCTGTGTTCCACAATCGGGTCGATCTCGCAAAATTCGAGTTTGGCTACTTTGACAGCTATGCCCGGTTCAATCGCAAGGCCGCCGGGGCATTGGCACCCCTTCTGCGCCGCGACGACGTCGTGTGGGTGCACGACTACCATTTTCTCCCGCTTGCCCAAGAGCTGCGCCGCTTGGGCGTGCGCAATCCGATCGGCTTCTTTCTCCACATCACGATGCCGCCGGTGGAGGCGTATCTTGCGATCCCCGAACACAAGGCTTTGTCCGTTGCACTGGCGGACTATGATCTGATCGGCCTGCAGACGTCGCGGGACGTGACCAATGCACTGAGGTGTTTGGAGGTGAGTACCGGCGGCGAAGCCCTGAGCGACGGGAAAATCCGGATCGGCGAGAGAACGCCGGTACTTGACGCCTTTCCGATCGGTATTGCGCCGGAATTCTTTTCACCGAAACCCAAGAAGAAAACCATCGAAGCATCCGCACAAGGCCAACGGCGCGTGCTTGGTGTGGATCGCCTGGACTACACCAAGGGGCTTCCTCAAAAGTTCCGGGCCTTCCAACGGTTTCTCGAAAAGTATCCAGAGCACCGGCGCTCCGTCGTTCTCACACAAATCGCCGCGCCGACGCGGGGCGAAGTTGGCGCCTACTCCAACATCCGCCGGGATCTTGAGCGCGTTTCAGGAGCTGTCAATGGCACCTATGGCGATCTGGACTGGGTGCCGGTGCAGTACATTCACCGCGCCACCGCCCGCCGTAAACTTGGCGACATTTATCGCTCTGCAGCAGTGGCCCTCGTCACGCCACTGGCGGACGGCATGAATCTGATGGCAAAGGAATACATGTCGGCGCAGGATCCGGACGATCCCGGCGTATTGGTGCTGTCGCAGTTTGCTGGCGCGGCAGAGCAGCTGCGTTTGGCTTTGCTCGTCAATCCGCATGATCGTGAAGCTGTTGCGGACGCCCTTCATCGTGCCCTTGCGATGGGCCGCCAGGAACGGATGCGCCGGCGTGCTGGGATGGTCAAAACAATCGTAGCAGAAAGTTCGGAGGCCTGGTGGCGCGGCTTTGTCGAGCAGCTTTGCAGCGTCCGGAAGAGCGATCGACGCCACTCCGCATCGCATCCGTTGCTGGCATGATCCAAGCGCTGCCATGTCGACGGCGAGACCCGCCCGGTCTGTGGGCCCTCGAAGAGTTTAGTTTGTTCCTCGATCTGGATGGAACGATCCTCGACATCGCATCGGCGCCGGGTGCTGTGCGGACTGAGCCGGGGCTGGTTGCAACACTCCACAATTTGCAAGGTCAGCTCGATGGTGCGCTCGCGATCGTCTCGGGCCGGTCCATTGCAGAGATTGACCGGCTCTTGAGTCCACTGCACTGTGTTGCGGCCGGAGTTCACGGCTGCGAATTGCGCGTAAAGTCCGATGGCATTGCGAAGTCCCTAAGCCCGCCGGTTCCAGTGGAGATCTTGACCCAGCTCACAGACCGTCTGTCGGGTCTCGCCGGTGTCCTCATCGAGGACAAGGGCTGCGCCGTGGCCGTGCACTACCGGAGCGCTCCCGCCGCAGGACCCGTCATCGAAGCCCGGATCAGCGAGTTGCCACTTCGCGAGTGTGGTCTTGTCGTGCTGCGCGGCCGCAAGGTCTTTGAAATTTTCCCGGCTGGCAGGTCGAAGTTGGCGGCCATCAAGGCGATTCGGGAGCTGCGTCCGTTCGTTGGGCGCTGGCCCATCGTGATCGGTGATGACCTGACGGACGAAGCGGCAATAGTCGCCGCGAATGCGTGGGGAGGATACGGCTTGCGCGTCGCGGGTGAGCACTTTCCGCGAACGCAAGCCGACTTTACAAACCCTGCGGATGTGCGCGCGTGGCTTCAGTCTTTGGTGTCAGATACAATAAATTCTATGCATCACGCTGCGCGTCTGTAGTCCGTCTTCATGAACTCGTTCCACGTGCCATCTTCAGACTGAACGCGTCCGGTAAAGATGCGATGGTCATTACTCACTATGGTGATGATGTCCTGATAATGGGCCGTCGTTCCGTCGCCTGAAAAGCTCGGGCCATCGGAGCTCAGGGTCAGAGTTTTGCCGGTCGCATCGAGACTGCCGCGATAGATCCAAAGGTGGGTCATCATTGAGCCGACCCAAGAGCCGACGAACGCTTGCTCCTTCGGATCGTAGCCGATGGTGATGATCGTGTGGCCTTTGGTGCCGTCGGGCATTTCCAAGGTGCCTTCGCCAATCGACCACAGACCGCCGAGCAAGCGGACGGTTTCCCGGCCCTTCATCATCGATGGTGGCTGATCCGGCCCTGCGCCGCATTCGGATTCATAAGCCCATTCGCCAGCAAGCTGCTGCAGCCAAAGGTGCTCCTTCTGAGGGTCAACGTTCATCTCTGCCTCGCTGCGGGAGTAAGACTTGCGATTGAGTCCGGCCTAGGTCTCTGACTTGAGTTTCAATTCGGCGAGGCCTTTTTCGAATTGCCCGCCGACCATCGTGTCCATGTTGAAGATCGTACCCATGATTTTGCCCATAAAGGGGCACGGACCTTCCATCGCCCATGTTACGTCGGTCGTGCCGCCGTTCGGCGTGAGCGAGAACGTTACGATATTATGCGCTTCCATCGGCGCCGTCATGTCGAGCTTCATTGTCACTTTCGACGGAGCCTCAGCATCCAGGATTTCAAGCCGTCCTGAACCGGCGTTGCTGTTGCCGGCAAAGTCGTTCGCCGCGCCCTTGCCGCTCGCCGGACCGCTGTAGTCGAGCTTGATATTGGGATCAGTTTTGACAAAGGAGTTCCACGTGTTCATGGCGCGCAAATCATTGATGAGTGGGAAAATCTTGTCGGGCTGGGCCTTAATGCTCGCTGTCCGTGACACACGGAACGTATCGGGCTGCAGTGCGGCGTAGCAGAGGAACGCGAGAACCAGGGCGACAAGACCCAATGCTATTGTGTTGAACATTGTTAGAACCTCCAGGTTCTGCTTTGCTGTCAAATATGTACTTGATCGAGCGGGGTTGCTCTGTCATGCCATCGCGCCGAGGTGCTCGCCGAGATGATCGAGGCTCCCAGCCCAACCTTCGTTGAAGCCATGTGCAATGGCTGCGTCGCGATCGGCGGCGGTTTCGAGTGCTGTGTGAATCGTCAACGTTGTTTGGCGATTCTTCTCAACAAATGACACGGTCACTGTGGCTCGCGGAGGCAATCCCCCGCCGCAGGCGTGCGCGTCCTCGGCAACTCCCATGTAGACAATGCGTTCTAGTTTGACGATTTCGCGATAGATGCCCTTGCATGGATACAGGCCGCCATCGGGCCCGCGCATGTGCAACAGGAACGTGCCACCAACGCGCAGGTCCAGTACATCGACCTGTGTGGCAAAGCCCTCGGGCCCCCACCACTGTGCGATGTGTTGGGGATCAGTCCAGGCGTCCCACACAAGTTTGCGGGGTGCGTTGAAGGTGCGGGAGATGACAATCTCGCGGCTGCGATCGAGTTTGGCTGAGGCTTGGGTCATGATGGTCTCCTTTCCAGTTCGGTATGATCATTTACCGTCCATCGTAGGCAGCTTCCAATTGGGCTAAGGCGAGTTTGTCGTCGTTATCAACGCGGCCATCACGCATTGCTGATTTAGAGAGGCTGAGTCCTTCACTGCCTACGATGGCCGCTGCGAGCATCATTCCGGAATGTCCGGCTCGACGACCTTGGCCAGCTGCGCCAAGGACTGCTGCCAGCCCAAATAGCAGGCCTCCGGCGGAATAACATTTGGAATGCCCGCCTGCTCAATATTGATTTCGGTGCCGACCGAGACCGTCTTCAAGGTCACAGTCACGCGCATTTCACCGGGTAGGTTGGGATCATCGAAAACATCCGTGTAGCGGATCCGCTCGTGTGGCACGAGTTCGAGATATTCGCCGCCGAACGCGTGGGACTTCGCCGTCGTAAAATTCGTGAACGACATTCTGAATTTGCCGCCGACTTTTGCGTCCATGCTATGGACCTTGCATGTGAATCCATAGGGAGGCAGCCATTTGGCCAAGGCCTCGGCATTGAGGAAAGCCCGGTAGACCTTCTCCGGCGTTGTGGCCAGTACGCGGTGCAGACGGATCGTGTTTCCTGCGCTTGGTGTTGGATCAGACTTTGCAGACTTCTCCATGTCTTGTCTCCCGTGCTCACGCGCTGCTTAAAGTTTCGATTGGTGTTCGGTGCACCGCCGGCGTTCTGCCTGTCATGACGTTTGGGCCGCTGCGGCTTCAAGGGCCGCAACGTCGAGTTTCACCATTGTCATCATCGATTCCATGACACGCTTGGCCTTGGCCGCGTCGGGGTCGCGTATCAGTTCGATCAGCCGACGCGGTATGATCTGCCAGGAGAGGCCGTATTTGTCTTTCAGCCAACCACATGCGACGGGCTTGCCGCCGTCCGCGGTAAGGGCTGACCAGTAACGGTCGACTTCGGCCTGATCCTCACAATCTACCGAAAGCGAGATGGCATCGTTGAATGTGTCGTGGGCGCCGCCGTTGAGCGCCTGGTAGCTTTGTCCGGCAAGAGTGAATTCCACCAGCAGAACGTGACCTGCTTTGGTGCCAGGCGTATCTGCGGGCGACCGCTGGACGGTGTCGATCGAGGAATTGGGAAAAACAGACGTATAAAACGTCGCGGCCTCCTCGGCAGTGTCGACGAACCAGAGGAACGGCATGATCTTTTGTTTTGTGGTCATTGGAGGTGCCTCTGTCTTTGAGTTCTGTCAGCTGCCAAACATTGTCTTGGCCGCTTCCGCCACCTCGGCAGCGGTCATTTTGCGGATCGGCGTCGCGACCGACCAGCGATGTCCGAAGGGGTCCTCGATGATGCCGTAGCGGTCGCCCCAAAACGTATCTTCGACTGGCATGATGAGCGTTGCGCCAGCGTTGACAGCCTTGGCGACGACGTCGTCGACGTTCGGCACGATGATGTGAATGGTGACGGGCGTGCCGTTCAGCGTCTTAGGGCCCAGATGTCCCCATTCAGGGTTTTCGTCGGTGAGCATCACTGGCGCGCCGAAGATCTTGACAGCGGCGTGTATCAGTCTCCCTCCCTCACCAGGGAGTCGCATGATTTCGACGGCACCGAACGCGCGCTTGTAGAATTCGATCGCGTCGGCGGCGCCATCACAGACGATATGCGGGGTGATGGTCTGCATGCCGTCGTCAATCGTCGGCGATCTTACGGCTGTCTTTGTCTTCGCCATTGCGCGAACTCCTCACTGGGTAACCAAAAGTGCATCCAACCGGTCGAAGGATTCGCCGAAGCCGTCCTCCACACCCATCTTCAGCGTGGCATCGCGGTCTGCAACCGTATCGAACAGCATCTGGATGGTGACCTTGGTTTTGTCGCCCTTCGTCTCGAAAGTCACGGTCACAAGACAGCTGGGCGGGGGCACGCCATCGATCCAGTCATGCCCTTCGCCAGCTTCATCCGTGTAGACGATCCGTTCCGGCGGGATGACTTCGTGATAGGTGCCCTTGATGGGATAAACTTTTCCATCAGGCGCGCGCATGTGAATGTGCATGGCACCACCCGGCCGTGCATCGGCTTCGCAAACAGGATTGGTGAAGTCTTTGGGTCCCCACCACTGTGCCAAATGTTCAGGCTCGGTCCAGGCCTTGAACACAAGTTCGCGCGGAGCAGCGAACATGCGCGTGATCACGATTTCGCGGTCTTCGACGCGGACAGCCGCGCTAACTTTTTCTTTTGCGGGCATGCGGCTTTCCCTTCTTGGCTCGTGGTTTGGCAGCAGGTTTCGCCTGTAGTGCCAGCAAGTAAGCGTCGAGGCGGTCAAACCGTTCCTCCCAGAACCGGCGATAGTCTTCAATCCAGCCGGATGCATCTTTCAGCGGCTTGGCTTCCAGCTTGCACGGTCGCCATTGGGCTTCGCGCCCGCGCGCCACGAGACCTGCGCGCTCCAGAACCTTCAAATGCTTCGATATGGCTGGCATGCTCATATCGAACGGCTCAGCGAGTTCCGTCACTGACGTTTCTCCCAACGCCAGCCGCGCCAGAATCGCGCGCCGTGTCGGATCGGCAAGGGCTGCGAAGGTTGTGGAGAGGCCGTCGGACTGCATGTTGTATTCATCCATTGGGTTAAATAACTTATGGGTTAAATACGCCGCTTGGAATTGCGAGTCAACCCCATCGTAAAATTTGCTAGGCTTTGAGCCGGTAACCGGTCCGGAAAATCCACCAGATGACGGCCATGCACGCGACGAGGAATGCGAGTGTCATCAGCACGCTGGTCGTGACGTTGACGTCGGATATTTCGTAGAAGCTCCAGCGGAATCCGCTGATCAAATAGACAATTGGGTTGAACAGCGTCACGGTCTGCCAAAACGGCGGCAGCATGTTCACCGAATAAAATGTGCCGCCCAAAAACGTCAGCGGCGTGATAACGAGCAGCGGAATGATTTGCAGCTTTTCAAATCCGTCGGCCCACACGCCAATGATGAAACCAAACATGCTGAAGGTGATGGCCGTCAGCACAAGAAACGCCAGCATCCAGAACGGATGAGCGATGCGGACATCAACAAACAAGCTCGCCGTGGCCAGAATGATCAATCCGAGAATAACAGACTTCGTCGCCGCCGCGCCGACATAACCGAGCACGATTTCCAACGGCGAAATCGGCGCCGAAAGTAGCTCGTAGATCGTGCCGGTAAACCGCGGGAAGTAAATGCCGAACGAGGCGTTGGAGGTGCTCTCGGTTAGAATGAGCAGCATGATCAGCCCTGGCACGATGAAAGCGCCGTAGCTGACGCCGTCAATCTCCGCGATGCGCGAACCGATGGCCGCACCGAAAACAATAAAATACAGCGACGTCGAGAGCACCGGCGAAGCGATGCTTTGCAACAGCGTGCGGCCCCAACGGGCCATTTCGAAGCCATAAATGGCGCGGACTGCTTGCAGGTTCATGACGCGTGCCTCACCAGATTGACGAAGATATCTTCAAGCGAGCTTTGCGTGGTGCTGAGATCCCGAAACGTGATGCCCGCCCCCCGCAGATCGTTCAACAGCGCAGTAATCCCCGTGCGCTCTCCTTGCGTGTCGTATGTGAAGATTAGCTCCTGCCCGTCATCGGCCAGTTCGAGGGCGTAGCTTGCGAGCGACGCAGGCACGGCGGTGAGTTTTGCTTGCAACTGAAGCACGAGCTGCTTTTTGCCGAGCTTGCGCATCAACTCGGCTTTGTCCTCGACCAGAATGAGTTCGCCTTTGGCGATGACCCCAATCCGGTCGGCCATCTCCTCGGCCTCGTCAATGTAGTGCGTGGTGAGAATGACCGTGACGCCCTGCTCGCGCATGGTGCGAACCGTGTCCCACATCTCGCGGCGCAACTCGACGTCCACACCTGCCGTCGGCTCGTCGAGAAACAGAATGCGCGGCTCGTGCGCGAGCGCCTTGGCGATCAAGAGGCGGCGCTTCATGCCGCCGGACAGAGTCATGATCTTGCTGTCTTTTTTGTCCCACAGGGACAGCTGCTTCAACACTTTCTCGATATAAGCGTGGTCGCGGGCTTTGCCGAACAGGCCGCGGCTGAAATTGACGGTCGCCCACGGCGTCTCGAACATGTCGGTTGCGAGTTCCTGGGGCACCAAGCCGATTAATGAGCGCACCGCCCGGTAGTCTTTGGCGATGTCTTTGCCATCAACCAACACGGTTCCCGTGCTCGGATTGACGATGCCGCAGATGATGCTGATCAGCGTCGTCTTGCCAGCGCCGTTCGGGCCCAAAAGCGCGAAAATCTCACCCTTGCTGATCTCGAGATTGACCGGCTTCAAGGCTTGGAGGCCTGACGCGTAGGTCTTGGACAGATCTATGACGGAGATGATGGAGGACATGGGCGTCGCTATAGCAGATTGCTCGCAAAGCGGCAGCCTCCACTTCCTAACGTCAATCTCTGGGTTGCCTTGGATTTGCCACGCCCGGTCACGTCTGCGCCGTCAAAGCGTCAAGAACCACACCTACTCAGGATGCGGATCGCGAAAGGCTGGGTTGGGTCGGCAATAGAAGCAAAGAGTTGCGCGCAGGGCGATAACGGGCGGCGGATTTCGCTCGCTAATTTTGTTCGTTTGGTTGCGTTGCAGGAGTTGGTCGGGTCAAGCCATGGCATACGCGTCGGATGCGGGATCCACGCGAGGCGGCGCATCGCGCCGCTTCAAACTTGGGGCGGCCCCAGAACAAAGCGATTGGGGCGACGGCGACAGCCGCGAACCGCGCGATATCAAGAAACTCGTTCTGATTGCCGGCCTCGGTATTCTGTCGTGGGTCGCGACGTATGTTGGCATGCTCGAGTTGATCGAAGCCAATATGGGCGACCTCCCGCTCGTTCACAAAGCCATCATCGGCTTCTCGGTCGGCATGCTGATGATCATGATCGTCTGGTTGCTCGACCAGATGTTTGCGCCCATCAACGGCTTCACCAAGTTGTGCTACGCCATCGGCTATGTGTTCCTGACCATCATTTCGGTCGGCTTTGGTTTCGGCTTCTACTGGAAAGTTCTGGAGAGCCGCTCAGAAGCCTCGCGCTCGGCGGAATCGGCGATCTCGCAGGTGCAAGGGTCGCTGTTTGCGGCCGCGACGCGCCTCGATCAATTGCAGACAACGCTCATCCAGCTGTCCGCCGTTTCAACCGAAAAAGCCGAACTTGAGCGCACAAAAGGGACATCCTGCCCCAACAGCCGGCCGGGCGACGGCCCGCGCCGCAAAATGCGCGACGAAGACGCGGTCCGCTTCGCGTTCGCCTCTGACTTTGTCAAAGCCCGTGTCGGCTCGGCCAAGTCGGAACTGACCGCGCTCGATGGCGATCTGCTCAAGATCGTCAACTCGGACCCGTCGACGCTCGACAAATCCGGCACTCGCAACGAGTTCATGAAGGCCCTGTCGCGCAAGCTCGATATGACCGTGACAGGTTTCAATGCGTTCCGCACCGATCCGCAGCTGCGCCAGCTGAGAACCGACCTGTCAGACCGGGCCGAGCGGTCGACGTTCGGGGATACCAAAAAGGGCGGCTTCGTCTGCCCCGACCCGCAGATGCAAGGCGCACTGCGCGGCGCTGTGAAGGCCATCGATCAGTTGCCGTCGTTGGAAAAGCCCAATATCGCCGTTGTCGAAGGGTCAGAAGCCACCATCGAAGCCTTTCGCCGGCTGACGGCGACATTCTACGGCATGCTGGCATTCAAGATGCCGCCGTCTGCGGATGAGCTGCGCGAACTTCAGAAAAAAGCTGTCCAATCTGTGGAAGGCGGGCCCGAAGCCCAGGCCGCACTGCGCAATGACGAAGCCGTCGGCCTGTCGAAGCGCGATTATGTTCCACTAGCCGTCGCACTGTTCGTCGATCTCTGTCTTCTGCTGGTGTCCATGGGCCGCCCCATGAATCGTCTCGGCAGCCTGTTGCCGAAGATGCGCGAAGCCGAGCGCGGACCTGTCATCCAGATCCTGTCGCGCTTCAATGAAATCCACCGCGATCCACAGGTGCGCCAGAACTTTGAATTGTTCCGCCACGTCGTGTTCGACCAGGGCGGGGTCTATTACGTCGCCGTGCCGCTTGATGCGCCCTATCGCGTCAACCCGCGCAATCCGGGCCAAGGCTATGGCTATTCCTCGAGTGATGCGCAGGAGCTGCAACACGAAGCGCATCTGCTGGCCAATCTGTTCACGAGCTTTGAGAAGGAGCGGATCTTCAGCCGCGTCTATAGTCCGCTGCTGAGAACGCGCTCGATCCAGAAGAAGCTTGAGCGGCAAGGCAGCAAGTTCGCCGGCTGTGAAGCCTTCCGGGTCTACCGCTTCCGCGACGGTGCCTGGTCTGAGATCATACTGGGAGCCGTCATGGGAGCGGCCCGCCGCGCCGAGTTGCAGCGCGAGCGCAATGGTATTGAAGAGGCGCCGTTGCCAAAGTCGCGCGAACCGGAGTTTTCACCGGCCTCCACGACCGCGCGCGACCGGACCGCGTCCATGCGCGAGATCTTCCGCCGCGAGGAGCCCGTTACTTCACCGTCGCTGGCTTACCCTCGCCAAACTGCGGATGACTCCGTTGACCCATCGTACCTAGCCAAGCACGGGCCCTATGCCCGCGCCGCCAAGGCTGAGGCCGCCAAGGCCGATCTCGACCGCCAGGACGCAGCAGAAGCGGCCGCGCGGGCTCGCGCTGCTGCCAACAGCAACACGATGTCTTCAGCCCGCCCCGCCAGCGAGTCGTCGGACTTGGCGGCTTGGGAACGCGAGGTTGCCGCACAGACCGTTGTCACCTTTCCGGTCCGCCCCCGGCCAACGGGCCGGTCGCCGCTCGCCTATGCCGAACCGGAACAGACCAGTTTTGCCGAATTCGACGAGCCGATGCTTCGTGCCATCCGTCCGGACGCCGCTGCACAAGAAACGATTGATGTCGTGATGCGCCGCGAAACGGCGACGTTCACGATTCCTGTGAGCCAAGCCACCTTGCCCGGCGGGTTGTTGCAGCAGATTGCGACACCTGCCGTGACAGTCGTTGCGGCATCTGAAATGCCGCCTGAAATCGCGGATCAAACCGCCATCTCAGAAATCGCTCGCGCCCTTGAAGCTGCTGATTTTTTCGACGATGAACCGATGCCGGAAGATCTTGAAACGGATCATGAAACCGCTGATGCCATCGGCATGGCCGGGCGTTTGCGGCCCGCAATTCCGGCCGGCTGAATGGTTGCAAAAGTCTGAAGCGGTGGAAAACGTTCGATGTCTAATTTCGGGCCAACAGGCAACGCTTGTTTAACACTCTTGAGCGCTTAATGGGGGCAACGAAGAACGAGCACCCGGGACCAACCAGACGTTGCCCAGTCTGGCCCGGATAAAAAGGGAAAAACGCTATGCCCTCACTTACTTCTCCACACATGCATGTCGTACGCAAGGAGGAGAAAGAGGCACGGCTGAAAGATTTCATTTCCCGCCATCTCTCGGGTGCTGCTGGCAGTGCCGCTGCACCCTCGTCAATGACCGTAATGGCGCGCGGCTTTGACAGTCCCGTGATTTTGGCGATGTCGGCTCTGGCAGCGGAGGTATCAGCATCTGGTTGCCATCTGCGCGTACTTGTCGTTCAGAGCGAAGGTGCCGCGCCTCCCGCGAACCTGCATGCTATGGGCGATGTCGAATGCCGCATCGGCTGTGACCCGCGGCTCCTGGATGCCCATGAGCAACTGCTTCTCAGCGACTGCACGGCCTGGATTGGCGATTGTATGCGCCGCGAACCGGCGAAGCGCGATGCCTACGAATGCTACAGTTCGAATTGCACGCAGACCGCGACATTCGTGCAGCGCGCATTCGAGCGCTTGTGGACAACGGGCGTGCCAGTTCAGCTGACCAAACATCCGGACGCTGCCGCCCTGAAAGACGGCGGCCTCATCGATCCAGCCCTCGCGGCCCAGGCCGAACAGACTGACACCAGCGTTGTGTCGACGCGGCATTAAGGCGGACCGGCGCTGTCTCAGGACCATCGCGTTTGAGAAGGGCTGGCCCACGCGCCGGCCCTTTTTGCGTTGATGCGGGGTCAGGCAATCCGCAGACAGTGTTGGGCACGAGCGCTGATTAGAAGTGCCTGACCGCGTTCGAAAATCTCATGTCCCCGCTCGTCCTTCACCAGCATCTTCCCGCAACGGCCGGTAAATACCCGCAAGTCTGCGAATGCTGCCAACCTCCAGCCGTTCAGCTCTGATGGGCTTCAAAGCGGACGCCGTTCAACCGATTGTTTCATGAGATTTCTCAGCGCCCTGTCTCGATCAGTGCGCTCAACTGTAAAGGGTTGCCTCCATGCGCTTCCTCACGTGCCTTGCCCTCGGACTCGGCTGCCTGATTGCAACGCCAACATTCGCCGGTGATGCCAAACCCTTCGCCCATCAAGGTGTGGCCAAGGACGCCGAGCGCTACCAGGCCTATGTGCTGCAGAACTGGAAGCCGGGCGGCAAGCCCGCTGCCGACCTAAGACTGGTCGCTGAGAAGCAATTGGCCGCTGACCCCCGCGCGGCGTCGCGCAGCTTTGCCACCGCTGTCGCCGCCGATCCCAAGAACGCTGACAGCTGGATGGGTCTTGCCAAGGCGCTGCTCGCCATCAAGCCGGACGAAGACAAGGGCGCTGAGCGTTACGATCTTCCAGTGAACGCTTCGGGTGCGGCTTACCGTGCTTATGAACTCGCAACGGCCAATCCGCAGAAAGCCAAAGCGCTGGCCGTGCTGGGTGACGCGATGCAGCGCCGAGCCTACTGGCGGCCAGCCATCGAAGCCCTGCGGGCAAGCTTAGTGCTCGCTGACGATACCGGCGTGCGTGAAAGTTTCGAAAAGCTGCGCGCCGCGCACGGCTTTCGCATGACCGACTACAAGACGGAAACTGAAGCCGCCACGCCGCGCGTGTGCGTGCAGTTCTCCGAAAACCTGACGCGGGCACAAACCGATTTTTCCAAGTTCGTCTCCGTCGATGGCAAAGATCCCCAGTCGGTGACTGTGGAAGGCTCGCAGCTATGCGTCGAAGGCTTGGTGCATGGTGCGCGCTACGAAGTGCAGATCCGCGAAGGCCTTGCCTCAGACGTGGGTGAAACGCTGCCCAAGAAAATCGGCCTTGCCATCTATGTTCCCGATCGCAAAGCCACCGTTCGGTTTACCGGCAAGAGCTATGTGCTGCCAAGCCGCGGCCAGCAGGGTCTGCCGGTTGTGACGATAAATACCAACCGCGTAGCACTGGAAGTGTTCCGCGTCGGTGATCGCGGCCTTGCCACAGCCATCGCCAACGGCGATCTCGACCGCCAGCTCTACAACTATGACATCGACACCCTGCGCGAGCGGACAGGCACCAAGGTCTACGACGGCGAAATGGATGTCGCCTCGAAACTGAATGAAGAGGTCACGACAGCCTTTCCGATCGGTGAAACGGTCGGCGACTTGAAACCTGGCGCTTACGCCATGATCGCGCGGCCTGCCGACAAGGGCGATAGCGACGGCGGCTCGCTGTCGACGCAGTGGTTCATCGTCTCCGATCTCGGGCTGACCGCCTTCTCCGGCACTGACGGCGTTCACGCCTTCGTGCGCTCACTCGCTGACACCAGAGCGATCAGCAACGCCAACGTCAAACTGGTCGCTCGCAACAACGAAGTGCTCGCATCTGCCAAGACCGATGCCAACGGATATGCCCGTTTTGAATCCGGACTGGCACGCGGCGAAGGCGGCTTGCAGCCGGCCATACTCGTCGCCGAGAACGGCGATGGCGAATACGCTTTCCTCGATCTGACATCGAACGCATTTGACTTGTCGGACCGCGGCGTGAAGGGCCGCGATGCACCTGGCCCGTTGGATGGCTTCGTCTACACCGAACGCGGCGTTTACCGGCCGGGAGAAGAGGTGAACTTTACAGCCCTTGTGCGCGACTCCGCTGGCATCGCCGCGACCATGCCGGTCACTCTTATTGTGACGCGTCCCGATGGCGTCGAGCATGGCCGCTATCCGCTGGCCGACGAAGGTCTTGGTGGCCGCACGCTGCGCATGGTTCTGAGCGGTGGCACGATGACCGGCACGTGGCGCGCGAAGCTGCACGCCGATCCGAAAGACGATCCGGTGACTCAAGTCTCGTTCCTGGTCGAAGACTATGTGCCTGAGCGGTTGGATCTCGCGCTTGAACCCGGCTCGGGTGCCATTCAGCCAGATCAACCTAAGTCCGTGAAGCTGACAGGGCGTTATCTCTACGGCCCCCCGGCCGCTGGCCTCAACGTCGAAGCGGAAGTTGTTGTGAAGGCTTCGGCCAAGGATCTCGAAGCCTATCCGGGCTACCAGTTCGGCGGCGCGGACGAGACGTTCACGACTGTTCGCCAGCCGGTCGAGAACCTTCCCAAGACGGGCGATGATGGCAAGGTCGATGTCGCCATCTTGCTGCCGGCCGTTGAGAAGACCGCGCGCCCCCTTGAAGCCGACGTCATCGTGCGTCTGCGCGAGGTCAGCGGCCGCACCATTGAACGATCCGTCACAGTGCCTGTTGATCTGCAGCAGCCGCGCATTGGTGTGAAGCCGCTGTTTGCTGCCACGGGTATTGCTGAAGGCGAGAAGCCGCAGTTCGAAGTCATCCTGCTCGATGCATCCGGCAAGCAGACGGCCGCCACGGGCCTCGTGTGGGAACTCGTCCGCCTTGATACGTCATGGCAGTGGTACAGCCGCGACGGATCTTGGGCTTACGAGCCGCAAACGATCCGCCGCAAGGTCGCGAACGGCACGCTCGATGCGCTGGCCGGTCAGGCTGCGAAAATCGCCGCTGATGTAGACTATGGCCGCTATCAAATTGAGGTGCGCTCAGTTGAGGCCGGTGGTCCTCAAACGAGCGTCGCCTTCAATTCGGGCTGGTACACCAATAACGAAACGGCTGAGAGCCCCGAAATGCTCGACGTCGCGCTGGATAAGGCGAGCTATCAGCCGGGCGACACCGCGAAACTCCGCATCGCCTCCAAGCACGGTGGCAAAGCGCTGGTTGCGGTTCTGGGCAATGGCCTCATCACCACGCAGGAAGTCGAAATTGCCAAGGGCGGTGGCGACGTCCTGTTGAAGGTTGGCAGCGACTGGGGTCCGGGCGCTTACGCCACGGCTCTCCTCTATCGCCCCATGGACGAGACCGCCAAGCGCATGCCAAGCCGCGCCATTGGCATCAAGTGGATAGGTATCGATCAGGTGGCCCGCACGTTGAAGGTGGACCTGCCGCTCGAGGCCAAGATCAAGTCGGGTGCAGGGCTCACGGTTCCGGTGAAGGTTGCCGGACTTGCCGCGGGCGAAGACGCCCGTGTCACGGTGGCCGCCGTCGATCTCGGCATACTCAACTTGACCCGCTTTGCGGTTCCTGCCCCCGAGCAGCACTTCTACGCGCAGCGCAAGCTGTCGCTTGAGATCCGCGACTTTTATGGCCGCTTGATCGATGGCATGCGGGCGGAGCGCGGCAAGATGCGTTCGGGTGGCGATGGCATGGAAACCGAAGGCACACAGGGCAGCCCGCCCGTTGAAGATACGGTCGCGCTGTTCTCGGGTCTCGTCAAAGTTGGTGCCGATGGAACGGCGAAAGTCGAATTTGCACTGCCGGACTTTAACGGCACCGTCCGCGTCATGGCGGTCGCCTGGTCGAAGGACAAGATCGGCCACGGCACGGCGGACGTGATCGTTCGCGATGCGGTTGCTTTGACAGCCTCAGCGCCGCGCTTTCTGACGCTCGGCGATGAAGCCCGCTTGGATCTGTCGCTGCACAACGTCGATGGCCCGGCAGGCGCTTACAGAGTGTCAGTCTCGCAACTGCCGCTCGATGCCTCGAATGGCCAAGTGGTCAGCATCATGGACCGCCCGCTGCCCTTGAAACCTGGCGAGCGCAGTTCCGAGCGTGTCGCGCTGAAGCCCTCAGATGTTGGCTTGCACACCTACGATGTCAGCGTCACCGGCCCCGATGGCATCAACGTCAAACGCCGCCTGACCTTCGACGTCAAACCGCCAGCAGGCGATATCAGGCGCACGACCGTCAGTTCGCTTAACCCGAAGGGTGGCAAGATCACGCTCGGCAAAGACTTGCTGGCTGGGCTGATTAACAGCCGCACGAAGGTCAACGTCAGCGTTGGTCCTGCGGCCATTCTCGACGTACCGGGCTTGCTGACCTCGCTTGATCGCTATCCGTACGGGTGCGCTGAGCAGACGGTGTCGCGCGCCATGCCGCTTGTCTATGCCAACGCAGTCGCCGCTCAAATTGGCATTGCGCCGGACAAAGAAATCAAAGAGCGCGTGCAGAAGGCCATCGACCGCGTATTCGAGATGCAGGACAGCTCAGGCGCGTTCGGCATCTGGGGTCCTGCCGACACCGACCTGTGGCTGACGGCCTACGTCACGGACTTCCTGACGCGCGCGAAAGAAGCCGGATACACCGTTCGCCAGCTGCCCTTCACTCTGGCGCTCGACCGGTTGCAGAACTTTGTCGCCAATGCGCAAGAGACGGAGAAAGCGGGCGAGTCGAAGGCGTATGCCCTCTACGTTCTGGCCCGCAATTCGCGCGCGCCGGTTGGCGAGTTGCGCTACTTCGCCGACGAGCAGCTCGACAAGTTCCCGACACCTCTTGCCAAAGCGCAGTTGGGCGCTGCGCTGTCCATGCTCGGCGACAAGCCGCGCGCGGAACTCGTGTTCCAGGCGGCTCTGACAGCCATGGATGAGGAGAACAAAGTCTCGCTGCAACGGGCCGACTATGGTTCGCCGCTGCGTGATGGCGCTGCTCTCGTGACGCTCGCTTCGGAAACCGGACTGTTCAAGTCTGAAGCGCCGAAGTTGGTGAATGTTGTTGCCAAGGCCTACCGTGCTCGCAGCTACACCTCGACCCAGGAACAATCCTGGATGTTGCTCGCCGCTCACGCGCTGGGTGACGATGTGAAGAACACGTCGCTCGCCATTGATGGCGCACCCGTGGTGGGCTCTGTGGTTCGCTCCTTGTCGGCCGACGACGTCGCAAAGGGTGTTGTCATCACCAACAATGGCGAGGCTGCGACGGATGCGGTTGTTTCGGTCATCGGCGCGTCGCTGCTGCCGGAGCCGGCCGTCGCGAAGGGCTTCAAGATCGAACGCAGCTACTACAAGCTTGATGGCACGCCAGTTTCTTTGGCGAGTGTCACGGGTGGCACGGGTGAGATCGCGCAGAACGAGCGCCTCGTCGCGGTTGTGAAGCTCGACAGCACCGAAGCCTATGGCCGCGTGTTGCTGGTCGATCGCCTGCCGTCGGGTCTCGAAATCGAGAACCCGCGACTGGTCGATAGCGGCGATATCGCGACGCTGGATTGGCTAAAGTCTACGCTCAAGCCCGAGCATACCGAGTTCCGCGATGACCGGTTCGTGGCGGCGTTTAATCTTGCCGCGAACAGCAACGGGGCCGCTGCGTCGCCGGACGCCGAAGGCGGGGAAGAGAACGGTGCAGCAGTTGAAAGCACGCCAGCACCCGCTGCCAAGCCCGAGGCTGGATTTGAGGCAACGGCCACTGTCGCCTATGTCGTCCGCGCGGTGACACCCGGAACCTACTTGCACCCGGCCGCAACGGTTGAAGACATGTACCGCCCTGAACGTTACGCCCGCACGCCATCGGGCACTCTCACGGTGACGGCGAAGTAAACAGAGACGATCGGTGTCTGACACCAGTAAGAGGTGTCTGGCACCATGCAACAGAGACCACGGACCACGAACAATCTCATGACCATCTATGCCGCAAAAGAGCGATCGGTGTCAGACACCACTGAGAGGTGTCTGACACGATGGAGCACGCGGGTTAAGCGCGTCACCGTTGGGTTCGCGATCCTCGCAGTTGTGTTGACCGGCGCTACCTTCGCGGCTCTTCAAATCGCCAAACACCGCATGGGCCCACCGCCCATAGCTGCTGCCGACGCCCTATCGACGACCGTGCTTGATCGCAACGGGCAGTTGCTGCGAGCGTTCACGACGCCGGATGGGCGCTGGCGTTTGCCGCTGGAGCCCAAGGACGTTGATCCGCGATACCTCTCCATGCTCAAGGCTTACGAAGACAAGCGTTTTGAGCGCCACAATGGCATCGATCCGCTGGCGTTCGTCCGTGCGGGCTATCTGCTGGTGCGCCATGGGCGGCTGTTGTCAGGTGGTTCGACACTGACCATGCAGGTCGCCCGCCTGTTGGAGGGCAAGCACGAAAAAACGGGTGCGGGAAAGCTGCGCCAGATCGTGCGCGCGTTGCAGCTTGAGGATCAGCTGTCGAAACAGGAGATCCTGCGGCTCTATCTGCGCATGGCCCCGTTCGGCGGTAACATTGAAGGGACGCGCGCGGCCTCGCTCGCCTATTTCGGCAAGGAGCCTAAGCGCCTATCGGTCGGCGAAGCAGCGCTGCTCGTCGCCCTTCCGCAGTCGCCTGAAAAGCGCCGCCCCGATCGTCACGCAAAGGCCGCCAAGAGGGCGCGTGATTACGTGCTCGACCGCGCGCACGAGGCCGGCGTGATTTCTCAAGCCGAACGCGATCGCGCAAAAGACGAGCGCATTCCTATATCGCGCCGGGATTTCCCGAAGTTCGCCCCGCACTTGTCGGAAAACGAAGTCGCGTTGCAGCCAACAAAAGCTATTCACCGGCTGACGCTGGACCGCTCTATCCAAAGTGCTCTCGAAAGCTTGGCTGCCGAGCAAACCAAACTGATTGGCGAGAAGCTCTCGTCAGCCATCATGGCCGTCGACAACTCGACCGGCGAAGTCGTCGCGTACGTCGGCTCCGCTGACTATCTCGATCAGTCCCGTTCGGGTGCGATCGATATGGTGCAAGCGGTTCGCTCGCCTGGCTCCACGCTGAAGCCGCTCGTCTACGGCCTCGCATTTGAAGCTGGCCTTGCCCATCCCGAAACGCTGATCGAAGACCGGCCAACGCGCTTTGGCACTTACCGCCCGGAAAACTTCGATGAGGAATTCCACGGCACCGTGACGATGCGTCAGGCTTTGGGGTTGTCGCTCAATGTGCCTGCCGTGAAGGTTTTGGCGTCCGTCGGCCCTGGTAAACTGGCCAGCCGCATGCAGCGCGCAGGCATCTCGACCATGCTGCCTCCTGACACTGCTCCGTCGCTCGCTATGGCACTCGGAGGCGTGGGTATGCGACTGCAGGATCTGACTCGAATCTACGTTGGCTTGGCGCGCGGGGGCGAGACGATCCCGCTGCGCTGGACCAGCGAAATTTTACCGCCTAAGCCGACCTATGGCGCTCGCGAAGCCGCCAAACGGCGGCTTTTGACACCCTTAGCCGCCTGGTATGTGACCGATATTCTGAAGGGCGCGCCGGCCCCGTTGCACGCCAAGGCCGGACGCCTCGCCTACAAGACCGGCACGTCATACGGCTATCGCGATGCCTGGGCGGTGGGCTACGACGGCCGCCACACGATTGCGGTTTGGGTTGGCCGGCCCGACGCCGCACCGACACCGGGATTGATGGGACGCATCGCGGCAGCACCAATTCTGTTTGATGCCTTCGTCCGCGTTGCTGAAAAGCGTACGCCCTTCAAGGCGCAACCGCCGGGCGCGCTCAAGATCGCGGGCGTAGACCTGCCGCCGCCGTTGAAGCGCTTTGACAATGGTCCGAACGAAGCCTCTGCCCGCGGACCATTCCTCGACAAACCGGTGCTGATTGCCTTTCCGCCAGATCGCGCAGAACTCGATGTCGAAGATCGTGCCGATGAGCCGCTGGTGTTGAAGGCCGAGGGCGGTGCGTTGCCGCTGACCTGGCTTGCCGATGGCGCCCCTGTGACGGCAGACGCCAACAGCCGCGCAGTGTCGTGGACGCCCCCCGGCCGCGGGTTCGTCAAGTTGCAGGTGATTGACGCATCCGGCCGCGTCGATCGCGTCACCGTGCGCCTCAAGTAGAGTTTCAAACCCGTTCGGTCTGGCCGTCGTCATACTCTCTTATTGGCGACGATTGCCAGCCCGCCTCCCGTAGACACGCAAGGCAGGGAGCCCTTGCAGGTGTGTCCACGGGAATAACTGGTCGTACGCTGACCAAAGACTTACTGGCCGACGCCAGGAGCATCCTTCATGGCCTTTTCCGAGAGGCTGCCTGAGTCAGGCTTCACAGTCGGGTTCGCCGTCGTGCCGCCGCCGGAAACGCCAGGAGCATCCTTCATGGCCTTTTCAGACAGGCTGCCCGAGTCGGGCTTTACTGTTGGGTTTGCCGTGGTGCCGGCACCGGTCACGCCGGGCAGGTCCTTCATGGCCTTTTCCGAGAGGTCATCGGCTTGAGCAAACGACGTTGACGTTGCGAGCAGCAGGGCTGCGAGGATGAGCTTGTTCATTGGGCGTCTCCATGACTTTGGTTTGATTGGCTTTTCCGGACTGTGGTGAGGGTCACCGACTTCCGTAAGAACATTAGTAGACGATCAGATCCATTATGTAAATATAAAACGAAACGGTTCGTATTCACAAAATTGTGATTGCGTCAGCCGAGACGACCCTGTGCATTATATGTCAATAAAAACAGATATATGGATTGTTTTCTGAATTTTCTATGTGCTCTGAAGCCGTGACCTGCGGCTGTTTTACGTGTTCGGAACTCCTATATTGCAGTACGATACGGATCGTATTACTGTAATGTGACGCCACCTCTAATGGGAATCAAATCCGTGAGCAGCACTGACCCGTGCCGTCCAGATCGCCAGAAGCGGCCACCAGGCCGGCCGCGTAGTGAAGAAACGCGTCAATCGATCTTGGACGCGGCTGTCCGGTTGATCGGCACCAACGAGTATCGCGATGTCTCAGTCGATGGGATTGCGGCCGCGGCCAAGGTGGGCAAACAGTCCATCTACCGGTGGTGGGCCTCGAAGGCTGAACTCGTGCTGGAGGCGTTTACTGAACACTCCCTAAGCCGCATGCCGCCACTGGTCGCCTCAGCCGATGCCTTTGCTGATCTCGAAGCAGACCTCGGAAGGTTCTATGCCTTCATGAACAATGAACTCGTCGCTAAAGGCGTGCGCAGTCTGATTGCCGAGGCCCAGCTCGACGCAGAGTTCCGCACACGCCTCTATGAAGGCGTCCACCGTGTCCGCTGCGAAGCGCTGCGGCGCATTTTTCGGCATGGTTATGCCCTGGGCCAGTTCCGCAAGGATCTTGATGAAGATGCGCTGGCGCATCTCATTCATGGAACATTCTGGTACCGGTTTCTTTCTGGCACTAAGTTCCCCTATGATGCGGCCTACGCCCGCAACGTTGTTGCGATGCTGCGGCCGGGCTTAGAAGTGGCAGCGGATTGACGCGCCATTTGACGCGTAGTGGGTTCGCAGCCCTCGTCGCTTGGCCACTCCCATTCTCCGCTCGAGTTGTGTTTCTATCGCCGCTGGAGTGTCGTAAGACGCGGGTCAACAGCCTGTGAACGGAGTCCCGCAACACATGTCTCAATCAGGCCTCACGCCCAATCGAACCAATATAGTGCTCGCGGCGGCACTGGTGGCCGCTGCTTTCGTGGTGTCTCAATGCGAGCGCGGCGGCGAAGGCCCTTCTAGCGGATTGCCCGCGCTCGGCGCGGCCATCGGCGAAACGACGGTGTCGGGTCTTTCATCCGGCGCGTACATGGCGGGGCAATTCCAGGTCGCGCATTCCAGCATCGTGCAGGGCGCGGCCATCATCGCAGGCGGACCTTACGGCTGCGCGGAAAGCGCCTTCGCCGGCATGGTCGTTGGACCTGCTGCCACCATGCTCAATGCCTCCAAAGCCGTCACTGGCTGCATGAAGAACGGCATGGCTCTGTGGGGTGTGCCCAATGCTGGGCTGCTCGCTGGCAAAACGGAACAGTTGGCGCGGGACGGCGCAATTGATCCGACCGACAGCCTGAAATCCGATCGCGTGTATTTGTTCTCGGGGAAAGAGGACCGCACCGTCGTTCCCACGATCGTTGCCAAGGCCAATGACTATTACCTGCAGGTGGGCGTACCCGCCGCCAACATCAAATATGTGTCCGATCTCGCGGCCGGGCACGGCTTCGTCACTGAGACCGAAGGTCAGGCCTGCGCCCGCTCTGGCGAGCCATACATCATCGATTGCGACTACGACCAAGCGAAGGATCTGTTGACACATCTGTATGGGCCGTTGGCCGCACCCTCGGCGGCGCCCGCAGGTACGTTCTCGCAATTCAGTCAGCGCGCCTTTGCCGGTGACCGGGGTGAGCATGGTCTCAGCGACACCGGCGCCGTGTATATTCCCCAAGCGTGCCGCCAAGAAACCTGCCGCGTGCACATTGCCTTCCACGGCTGCGCGCAAAACGAAGATGCTGCGGGCGACTCCTTCATCAAGAAAACCGGGTTCTCACGCTGGGCCGATACAAATCGTCTGATCATTTTGTTCCCGCAAACGAAAGCGAATGCGGTCAATCCGCAGGGTTGCTGGGATTGGTGGGGCTACACGGGCCGCGATTATCTGACGATGGAAGCGCCGCAGATTCGCGCAGTCTATCGCATGGTGCAACAGCTTGCTGCGCCGCGCGGGGCGGGAAGCTGAGTTTTGACCCGCATCAAACGCTGGGCTAAGTCTTCCAGCCGTATCGACCGGCGGGGCCGGGACGGGGGATAGAGGGCATGGCCGTAAAGAGCGCCGTCTTCGACGCGGGCAGACTATGGCTGCCATCACAGGTCAATGTTGGCCGCGCGCTAGAGATCGTGTCGTCTTTCGCCGCCGGCGCGATGCTTGTCGTAACCGTTGCCGCCTCGGTGAACGAACAAGCGACGGTCGAGTCCGGCGGCGGTGTCATCGAGACTCATAAGGCGCCACCCGGCGGCACGTTGGCCCCGCCGACACGCGAATGGATGATCGCGGCCTATTCCGGCTCGCCCTACACCTACGACAGCGACGTGACGATCAAGGCCCAAGGGGTCCACGATTTCGTTGTCAAAGATGTCGAATGGCTGGGCAAGCCGTTCATCAATCCGGTTTACTACGGCGTGCGCATCGCGCGTTGGTTCGACGGCGGTCGCGCCGGTTCGATGCTCGACTTTACGCATTCCAAAGCCATTTCGAGACCCGATCGAAACGCGAAGTTCGAAGGCATACTCGGGGGTCAGCCAGCGCCAGAGACAGCGCTGATCAAGGACGTGTTCAAGAAGCTGGAAGCCAGTCATGGCCACAACATGCTTACGCTCAACGGCTTGTTGCGATTGCCCACGTTTAGTGCGCGGGTGTCACCGTATGTTGGCCTGGGTGCTGGCATCTCGCTGCCGCACTCGGAAGTGCACGTGAAAACGGACCCCGCGCGCACCTACGAGTACCAGTATGCAGGGCCCGTGGGCCAAGCGCTGATCGGATTGGAAATCCGCTTGCCCCGCATGTCATACTTTATCGAGTACAAGTTTTCCGTCGCGCCCTACGAGATGCCGTTGACGCATCAGGACGGAACGCTGCTGATTTTCGACGTGTGGCGCCAGTTTGCGCGCTGGTGGCGCGGCGAGCCGCCGCCCGGCGGATACGCTTCGACGACCTTTATCAGTCATCAGATCGTTGGCGGTCTTGGCGTGAGAGTGGGCGCGCCATCGATGGCGGTTGATTGAACGTCTCGACCCGCCATCCCGTGCGCACTGCGGCACGAAGTGGCGCGGTGCAGACACGGGATCCCGGAACAGCGTCGCACCATCAAGATGCTGCGCCGCATCCGGGATGACGGGTTTGACAATGGTCTGAAGTCTAAAACCGTCGCAGCAGCCGCTCGAGATAATCGAGTTCCACCGGCGGACGCTTGGCATCGCCGACGCGCTTGCGCAGTTCATCGAGAATTTCGCGTGCGCGCTGCATATCGATCTGATCGGGCACCTTCACAGACGTGCCCTGATCAGGACCCTGTGAGCGCTGTGGCCTTCCGAACGGATCGCGCGGGCTATCGCCTTCCTGATTGGCGCGCTGCTGGCCGTTCTGCTGAGCTTGCTGGGCCATTTCCTGCGCACTCTCGCGCATGGCGTCGAGCGCGCGGCCCTGGTCCTCGTTGGCCTGCGCGAAGTCCTGCTCATTGAGAGCCTTCTCAGCGCTTTCCATGGCTTCGCCGGCCTGGTCGAGTTTTTCGCCCTCGCCGAGGCCTTTTTCCTGCAGTTCGCGGCGCATCTTGTCGAGCTTTTCGCGCAGGGCCTTCTGGCGTTGCGCCAGCTCAGCCGGGCCCTTGCCTTGCTGTCCGCCTTGCTTGCCTTCTGGGCCTTCACCGCGCTCGCCGCGTCCTTGCATTTCACCCTGATCGTCGCCTTCGCCGGAGCCTTTGTCTGCCTGCATGCCCTGCTGGCCGCGCTGCCCCTTAGCGCCACCCTGGCCCTTTTGCTTCATCTGGCCGCCCTGCTGGCCATCCTTCTGGCGCTGCTGGTCAAACGTCTCGTCCATGATGTCTTGCTGCTCGCCGATGGCTTCGCCCATCTTGCGCATCATCTTTTGCGCATCCTGGCTTTTCTGCATCTGCTGCGCATTCTGCTTGGACGATTCCATGCGCTCCATCATGTCGCGCATTTCGGCCAGCATTTCTTTGGCCTGCTCGCGCGAGCCATTTTTGGCCATCTCTTCCATCTCGCGCATCATGCGGTCGAGATCTTCCTGGCTCATGGTCTGCTGGTCTTGGTTTTGGCCATCCTGCTGCTGCTGATCGGCTTGGTTCTCGTTCTCCTTGCTCATCTGCTTGGCGAATTCGTTGAAGGCCTGCTTCAACTCCTGCATCAGCTTTTGAATTTCTTCGTCGGACGCGCCGTCTTCGAGCGCCTTGGCCAGGCGATCTTGCGCATCGCGCAGGGCGCGTTCTGCATCTGACAGGTCGCCGTCTTCGATGCGCAGGGCTGTATGCCACAGCTGCTCGATCACGCTGGTCATGCCAGCGCGCGACCGGTCGCGTTCCAAGCGGTAGTAAGCCGCGCGCAGGCCGAGATAGACGCGCGGGTCTTCGATGTATCCTTCCGCTTCGAGCGTCAGGGCATCAAGCGCCACCATCACGTCATTGCGGTAGCGGGGGTCTTCCAGCAACTTCTTGCGCTGCTCAACCACAGCCTTGGCGAGCGGCTTGGTGAACACCCGCTCGGGCAGGATCATTTCAACGGCTTGGCTGCGGCCGATTTTGCCGCCAACGTCCTTGGCTTCAAGCGTCATCATCACGCGCTGACCGGCCCAGGGATGCGAGCCCATCTCGTGGTAGGTGAACGACTCGCCTTGCTTGGCATTCAAGGATGGCAAGCGCAGAGCCAAAACCGGCGGACGCGACAGTGGCGGACGCGGGCCCGTGAGCGGAGCTTTTTTGGCCCACGCGTTCGCTGAACCGGCATCGTTTTTCTTGGCGCGCTCGAACTTCACTTCGGCCGAAGCGACGCCATAGTCGTCTTGCACGAAGTACGTGAGCTTCATGGCGCCGCGCGAGGTCTTCTCGGGGTTCTTGGTCAGCGCAATGCCGGGGACGTTGTCGGGAATGATGGTGATGGGCCACTCCGCCAGCACTTCGCCATCGGAGAGCACGCGGACCGTCGCCGATTTTTCAAGAACCGTGCGCACTTCCGAGACGGCACCCGTCGTGTTGTCCTTGGCCGCGTCAATGCGAATTGGCTTGTCTTGCCCCGGCGTCACGAGCTCCATGGCGAGCGCTTCGCGAGCAATACCGCTCGAGCGTACGATCACGGTGCTTTTTTCCGGCACCTCAAGTGGCTTGCTGGCCACGCCCGCAGTCGCGGCGAGCGTTGCGATCGGATTTGCACCATCGGCCAGCATGACCGGCGCGCGCCCCGTGTAGTCAGGCGGCGTCACCCAGGCATCGAGCCGGGCGTCGGCCGTTTGCGACGAACCGCCAAAACGGAAAGCGTCCGTCAGTTGGCCAAGTCCGCCGCGGCCAGCGAAGGCGCCTGCGAGCACAATGAACAATACGAGAAGTGCTCGCAGAGCAAACGGGTCGAAGCGGTAGGTGCTTGGTGCGGGCACGCCAGCTTTGAGTTTGCCGATGAGGCCGGCCATTCGCGCGCGGTGCGCCTGCCAGATGACGGCCGTGGCGCCGTCGCCCGCCGAAGCCGTCAGCGTATCTTCGTATGACGTGGCGGGGCGATGCGGTATGCCCGAAACACTCTCAATGCGGCGGATGGCGATGTCGCGCGCCGGCCAATCGATGCGCGCGGTAAACACAAGCCAGCCAAGAGCCGCGGTGGCAAACAGCGACATCAGCAGGAAGTGCGCAACCGTGCCCAGCAGCGGCCAAACACCGCCGAGCGACACGAGAACGAAGGCCGCCACGAGCGCGAGCAACACCCATAGCCGCAGCCAGACTTGTTCAAACACCAAAGCCCACTTGGCTTTCAACACTTTGGTTTCGAACGTCGCCGCCGTTGCTGAATAGTCAGGCCCCGCAGCACGCGCGGCAGTCGCGCGGGTCGCCTCAGCTGATGCAGCACCAGACTCAGGTGCGGCCACATCGCGCGAGCGTGCCACGTGAGCGCGGGCCAGTGTTTCAATCTCGCCCAAAGGTGCGTCGATGCCCATGACCGGGATGATGAGGCTCGCGTCGTCTCTGCCGGTCAGCACAAGGTTGCTGCCCATCCGGCGGATATCAGTGACATCGGCCCATGCGAGTGTGCGAACGCCCTGCGTTGTCGAACACGCAACATCCGTGCTGGTGAACCGAAGCACTGGCTTGCGCCGTGAGAGCCGAGCGAAAATCGCGAATGCTGTAGCGGCAATGGCCAGTGTCGCCAGCCCAAGGATAACCCCGCGCGTGAAGGGGTCAAACGCGAGGGTGAAAAACATGGCAACGCCCGGCTCGTACGCGCCGGATGGGGACCAAGCCGGATCAGAGACGATGAATGCGCTCGCGGCCAGAAATGCCGCGATACACAGCAACGCGATGCCCCAGGCGAACAGGCCACCGGACTTCAACTTGTACTCGCGGGAGCGATAGGGATCTGCCGTCATAGGCCCAGCCTAGCACGCCTTTTTCCGGGCGCATCTCAACAATACGCAAGGTTGTGTTCACGAAACGTTGCCATGGCAAGACGGCTCGCATGCGGCGTCAGGCTTTGCTCAGCCAATCCGGTAGCCGGTCGAACCCGATCAGGTCGTCATACGTCGGTCGCGGGCGGACGATCGCGTACTCGGTGCCGCGCACGAGGATCTCCGGGATCAACAATCGCGAATTGTAGGTCGAAGACATCACCGCGCCATAGGCTCCCGCCGTCATCACGGCCATGAGATCGCCTGGTGCAAAAGCGGGCAGGGCGCGGTCGAGAGCGATGTAGTCGCCGGTTTCGCACACCGGACCAACCACATCTTGCGCAATCGGCGGCGTTTCGTTTTGGATCTCCATGACGGGCCAAATATCGTGATGTGCTTCATAGAGCGTCGGCCGGATGAGATCGTTCATCGCCGCATCGACGATCGTGAATGTACGGTTCGCCGCCTCCTTGGTGAAAATCACCTGCGTGACGAGAATGCCGGCATTTCCAACGACCATACGGCCCGGCTCCATCACGATCTTCAGATTGAGATCGCCGAGCGCGGCTTTGACGACCGCTGCGTATTCATCGGGGTGTGGCGGCACATCGTTGGTGCCGCGATAGGGCACGCCCAGTCCGCCGCCGATATCGAGATGGCGGATGTCGTGACCGGCTGTCATGAGATCGAGAACAAGGCTGCGCATCAACGCAAAGGCATCGCGGAACGGCTGCAGATCGGTGATCTGGCTGCCGATGTGCATGTGAATGCCGGCGACTGCGATGCCCGGCAGCTTGCGCGCGTGATCATATAATGCGGGAGCGTCGGCATAAGGAATACCGAACTTGTTTTCGGACTTTCCCGTCGAGATCTTGGCGTGCGTTTTGGCGTCAACGTCGGGGTTGACGCGAATGGCGATGTGCGCCGTTGTGCCGAGGCTGGTGGCCACCTCGCTGAGTGCCTCAAGCTCCGGCGCACTTTCCACGTTGAAGCCGAGGATGCCTTCACTCAAAGCGTAAGCCATTTCGCTGCGCGTTTTGCCAACGCCGGCAAAGATGATTTTATTGGCAGGCACACGGGCCGCGCGGGCCCGGCGCAATTCGCCTTCCGACACCACGTCCATGCCCGCACCCAGCCGCGCCATGGTGGCGAGCACGGCTTGATTGGAGTTGGCTTTGACGGCAAAGCAAATGAGGTGGTCTTGATCGCGAAAGGCTCTCGTCAGCACCTCATAGTGGCGTTCGAGTGTGGCGGTCGAATAGACATAAAACGGCGTGCCGACCTCAGCGGCTAAGGCCGCGAGATCGACGTCCTCGGCGTGAAGCGTGCCGGTCTTATAGGCAAAATGGTGCATAGTGCTCGGGTGTCCGCTGGATAGAAAAGAGCGGTGGGTGTCGAGCTATACGGGGTCTAAGGGCTGGAGCGCAATGCTTGGTGAACATAGAAGCGTAAGCGACGATGACGTCGAGTTCCGGCTCGCGCGACTGCCTTTGGAACGACGGACGGTGCAAGCCGCCAGCCGCAGCTGGTCAATTGATGCTGTCAGCAATCAAGACCGGCTGCTGGAGGCCGCAGACGATCTCACCGCGTTTCCGTTTGGCTTGATGCTATGGGAGTCCGCCGCGGGGCTGGCCGATCATCTGGCCCATTGGCCGGGTGGTATTAAAGGATTTCGAGTGTTGGAGATCGGTGCCGGTGTGGGCTTAGCGGGGCTGGCAGCACGGGCACTGGGTGCGGATGTCGTACAGACAGACCATAGCGCGGAAGCCCTTGCGCTCTGTCGCCGCAACGCAGCACTCAATGGCATTGAAGGGATCGACTGGCGCTTGGCCGATTGGACGCGATGGCCGGACCGCGAGCGTTACGATCTCGTGATCGGTTCGGACGTTCTCTATGACGCGGGGCTGCACTCCGCTGTGCGCGCCGTGTTGGAGATTTCAGTGAATCCCGGCGGCACAATTGTGCTCACCGATCCCGGCCGCTCTACAACGCCTGAATTTGTTACGAACCTTCAGCGAGACGGTTGGACCACGCGCGCGTCGCAGAGTGTGGTGCCCGCGTTGAAGCCGTTGCGCGTTGGCGAGACGATTTCAGTATGGGTGATTGAAGCACGTCACTTGTAGGCTGGGTTAGCTTGTCAGGCCGGCAACACACCCGTCATCCCGTGCATCATCTTCGATGCTGCACGGGATGACGGGATGATCAGGTGAGACCGAAAACAATCGGTAAAAAGTGAGAGCCAAGTCCTACCGCAAAATCCCATCGAGGATGAAGCCTTTGTGCGGCTTGGCGGCGGTGCCTTCGGCTTTGCCTTGCGCAGAGTCTGCGTCCGCCGTCGGCTCGGCTTTGGCCGCTTCCGGCGCGTCGAGCGACCCTCTGATCCCGCACGCAGACAGAGCCAGCGCTAAGCCAGCCACAACTGCGAATTTGAGCACGGTCGCGCGCATTGAACTGAGCCAACTCCTTGGGGCACGCAGAAGGTTTAGCCGGTCTTTGCGTCTTTTTCCAAGCGCTTGAGCCAGGTGCGCGCCATTTTGGCGACGTTCTGTGGCGCGGTTCCCCCATAGCTTTTTCGGCTTTTGACGGAATTCTCAACAGATAGAACGCTATAGACGTCTTTGGTGATGCGCGGCTCAACCCCCTGCATCATCTCCAGCGGGAGTTTTTCGAGGTCGAGCCCACGCGTCTCCGCCGCTTTCACGATGGCGCCAGTCACGTGGTGGGCGTCGCGGAATGGCATTTTCAGCTCGCGCACCAGCCAGTCGGCAAGGTCCGTCGCCGTCGAGTATCCGCGCCCCGCCGCCGCTTTCATGGCAGCCGTATTCGGCTCCATGTCGCCTACCATGCCGGCCATCGCGGCGAGCGCAAGTTTCAAGGATGCGATTGCGTCGAACGTGACTTCCTTGTCTTCCTGCATGTCCTTCGAATATGCGAGCGGCAGCCCCTTCATCACCATGACGAGGCTTTGCAGGGCGCCGGCAATGCGGCCCACTTTGGCGCGCGAGAGTTCGGCGGCATCCGGGTTGCGCTTCTGCGGCATGATCGAAGAGCCGGTCGTAAACTTGTCCGACAGTGTAATGAAGCCGAACTGCGGCGTCATCCAGATCACGATTTCTTCGGCAATGCGCGACAGATGCACGGCGCAGATTGTCGAAGCGGCAAGCGTCTCAAGCGCGAAGTCGCGATCGGACACACCGTCGAGCGAATTGGCCATCGGCCTGTCAAAGCCGAGCGCCTCCGCTGTTTGATGCCGGTCTATCGGAAACGACGTGCCAGCCAACGCCGCAGACCCGAGAGGGCTTTCATTGAGCCGCTTTCTCGCGTCCGCAATCCGCCCGCGATCGCGCGCGAACATTTCCACATACGCAAGCAAATGATGGCCAAACGTCACCGGCTGGGCGGGCTGCAAATGCGTGAAGCCCGGCATGACGGTACCTGCGTGCCTCTCAGCCTTTGTCGCCAACGCGAGCTGCAGCTTTGCCAGCAAGCTATCGATTGCGTCGATCTCGTCGCGCACCCACAGCCGGAAATCCGTCGCCACCTGATCGTTGCGCGACCGTGCAGTATGCAACCGCCCGGCCGCCGGCCCCACCACATCTTTCAATCGGCTTTCGACGTTCATGTGCACGTCTTCAAGTTCCCGCTTGAACTTGAACCCCCCGTCCGCGATCTCAGCCGCGATCTGGTCGAGCCCTTTGATGATCTCGCGCGCGTCCAATTTCGTTATGATGCCGGCATCTGCGAGCATGGCGGCGTGAGCCTTCGAGCCGCGGATGTCCTGGGGCGCCAAAGCCTTGTCGAAGCCGATGGAGGCGTTTATTTCCTCCATGATCTGGGCCGGAGACATCTGGAAGCGGCCGCCCCACATCTTGTTGGCTGGCTTATCGGTCACGGTGGTTGGCTCCTCAGGCGGTCGGATTAACGCGGGACACGCACGATCATGAACAATGACAACGGCTCGAAGCGACGCGAGACATCGCCCTCGACCCTGCTGTGGGCCAGCGCACTGGCCGCGTTGGCAGGCTTTGCGGCGGTATACGTCACTGCAAGCCAGCCTGACAACGGCGAAGCCAAAGTTGCGGGTGAGAAGCCGGCTGCCGGGGTTGAGGCGGCTGCGTCAAACAAGGACAGCAGCAACGATTTGGCCGGGTTCGTCATCAAGAAAACGCCCGAAGATCTGGCCGATATCGCGTTCGTCGATGGGACCGGGGCGGCCAAGACCCTCAAAGACTTCCGCGGCAAGACCGTGCTGTTGAACCTGTGGGCGACGTGGTGCACGCCCTGCCGCAAGGAAATGCCGTCGCTTGACCGGCTGCAAACGGCGCTCGGCTCGGACAAGTTTGAAGTGGTGGCGTTAAGCCTCGACCGGGCGGGGCCAGAAGCGGCGCAGAAGTTCCTCGACGAGATCAAGGTGCAAGGGTTGAAGCTCTACATCGACCAGACCATGAAAGCCGGCAATGCTTTGAAGGCGCTGGGCATGCCGACCACGATCCTCATCAACAAGGACGGCCGCGAGGTGGGCCGCTTGCCGGGCCCGGCCGAGTGGGATTCGGCGGAAGCCAAAAAGCTGATCGAAGCGGCGATGAAGTAATCGGGTATTGGTGTCAGACACCTCTTAAATGTGTCTGACACCGAATAGCTGGATGACATAACCCCGCCCGTCGCAATCACCGCTTCTTCTGCGTCAACGCCGACGCCGCTGCGGCCTTGGCGTCCTTGCTGGCGGTCTTGCTACGCAGAACTGAGCCAGCTGAACTCGCCACTTTGGCGCTGGTCTTTTCGGTGCTGCCCTTTTGGGTCAGTGCCGACGCGGCCACAGCTTTTTCAGCCTTCGTCGCCGTCTTGCTCTTCAAAACCTTGGCGGCGGCCGAAGCCACCTTGCTGCCCGTGCTGACACTTTTGGCCATGGGTCGTCTCCTTTGGCTCGGCTCTGCGATTAAACGCAATATACCGTCCAAAGATTGGACAGATTCGGGTGACCGCTTTAAGGGCCCGTCCCGCGCGACGGCATTGAACTCGTGGAAAAGCGGGGATAGTGGCCGGCTTGCCCGGCCTCGCCCGCGACCGGGCCGTGGATTGACAGGGGTCCCGGCGGACGCCACAAGGCGGGCATTCCATTACGGCCGGATCGAAGGACCAATCCCATGCCCCACGCCGCTCTACAAAAGACCATCGAAACGGCATGGGCCGCCCGCGATGCCATCAATTTCGAAAC
Source organism: Hyphomicrobium sp. (assembly GCA_031413815.1). GTDB lineage: Bacteria > Pseudomonadota > Alphaproteobacteria > Rhizobiales > Hyphomicrobiaceae > JAGVSR01. The sequence goes on from JANOFU010000083.1 coordinate 70,427, forward strand.
GAAAGGCGAGGTGCGCGGTGCCGTCGAGTACTCGCTTGGTCTCCTCGACACGGGCAAGGCCCGTGTCGCTGAAAAGAAAGACGGTCAGTGGGTCGTCAATCAATGGCTAAAGCAAGCGATCCTGCTGTCATTTCGCTTGAACGACATGGAGATGATCCCCGGCGGTCCGGCTGGGTCGTTCTATTGGGACAAGGTGCAGCCCAAGTTCGCGGGTTGGACGGAAGCTGATTTCCGCAAAGGTGGTTTCCGCGTGCTACCGGGCGCCATTGTTCGCAAGTCGGCGTACATCGCACCGGGCGCGGTACTGCTGCCGTCGTTTGTCAATCTCGGCGCATACGTCGATTCGGGCACCATGGTCGACACCTGGGCCACCGTCGGCTCCTGCGCGCAGATCGGCAAGAACTGCCACATCTCTGGCGGCGCTGGCATTGGCGGCGTTTTGGAGCCGCTGCAAGCGGGTCCCGTGATCATCGAGGACAATTGCTTCATTGGCGCTCGCGCCGAAGTCGCCGAAGGCGTGCAAGTCGGCGAAGGCTCAGTGCTATCGATGGGGGTTTATCTCGGCGCTTCGACCACGATCATCGATCGAGCGACGGGCGAAAGAATGTTTGGCAAAGTGCCGCCGTACTCTGTTGTGGTTTCGGGCAGCATGCCGGGCAAGCCGCTGCCCAACGGCGAGCCGGGCCCAAACCTCTACTGCGCCGTGATCGTCAAGCGTGTTGATGAGAAAACGCGCAGCAAAACCAGCATCAACGAGTTGCTGCGCGATTGAGGAACAATCCGGACCAGCGGGTGATGTTCTGATAACCATGACCTCTGACCGAACGTTCATTGTGATTTGATACACTCTGGCAGATGCGCGCGCCCGTGGCCCCGCGAACATCTGAATGAGTGCGAAATGTCCATCGTAGACGTCCTGTTCAGCTTTGAGGGACGTATCGGCCGCAAGGCCTATTTTGTACTGACCCTTGTGCCATTCGTTGTGAGTGCGCTCATTCCTGCTCCCGTTGGCTTTGGCGGCGGTGGGGCCTCAGTCCCGTTGGCCGTCGTCAACGTCGCCTGCTTGGTGGCGTTTGCCTCAATGAATGCGCGCCGGCTCCACGATCTGGGCATGTCGGGCGCGTGGCAGGGCCTGTTTGTTATTCCGCTGTTGACGTTGGCAGGCTCGTTGGCGCTTTACGTGTCGGGCAACAAGGATCTGATCGAGGCCGCAGACATGCTCCGCTACGTATCAATGCCACTCTTACTTTGGGGGGGCTGGATATTCATCCAGATGAGCTGCGTTGAGGGACAGCCGGGCATGAATCGGTTTGGCGAGACGCGGCACCTCGACCAACTGATTGAGCGTCACCAGCCGCCGCGGGATGGCCTGCCCGATTCAAAATCAATCGAGACGTTCGATGATGCCCTGCCAGAGCCGGTGCCAATCGAACACGAGCCGGCGATCGAAACAACCGGACGGAAGCCGGTTGTCCGCAGCGCGCCGCCGGCGGCCAACAAGCCGGCCGTGTTTGGCCGCCGTCAGCTTGCGCGCTCTTAAGCAGCGCCCGCCTCTGCACCCGAAATCACTCCGCGAATTAATGAATTATTGAGAGTTTGAAGGCACCAAGAAAGGCTTCAGTCACAAATCCACGCTACGATCCGTGGAGTGTCCTTACCCGCGGGAGAAACGCGTGGGCGTTTTGAAGTACATCCTTGGCGAACCCCAGCCCGGCGCAGCGGACGAAATTCCGCCCGACGTCGATGACGTTGATCCGCTTGTGTCGCGCTATGCCTCGGCAGAGGCGGCGATTGACCGGGCCGTTCAGCAGCTGAAGGCAGCAAACACATCGCCCGACCGGCGCGATGTTGTCTTCGACGACCGGCGCGTGGGCCTGCCCGACACCCGTCCAAAAGGTGCGCCCGACCGGCGGATCGATGCGGCACGCGACCGGCGCACCATTGTTGTAACCGGTTTTGGCAAGCGCAACCGCCCGCACTAAGATTTCCAGTTCGGGCTACGTCCCCTGGTCTCAGGCTGCTGCTTCGCCTATGACGGTGACGCAACTGGGGGGCTAAGCCAGTGTATCGCACGCTCGACGCCGACAAAATCGTTGAAACGCTGGACCGCCTGACGGCGCGCGTTGCCGAGCGCTTTCCCGGCGCTGGTTTGCAGACCGTTTCCGCTGAACTGGCCAAAATTGCCCGTGAAACCCATGAACGGTCCGCCCAGATCGCCCGCCCGGACTGGCGATTGCGATTGGCTGTGATGGCGGTGATGGCGCTGGGCACCGTGCTGCTGTTAGGTCTCGCCTGGCATATCCTGACCACGACGCAGACCACACAAGACACGTTCAGCACCCTGCAAGGCGTCGACTCGGCGTTCAACATCATCGTGCTAATGGGGGCCGCGCAGTTCTTTATGATCACGCTGGAAGAGCGGCTGAAACGCCGCCGTGCGTTGCATGCGCTGCACGAGTTGCGCTCGATCATCCACGTGATCGACATGCACCAGTTGACCAAAGACCCCTGGACCGAGTTTTCCGTCAGTCAACCAACGCCGTCGTCGCCTAAGCGCGATATGTCGGCGGTCGAGTTGATCCACTACCTTGACTATTGCTCTGAGATGCTGTCCCTCGCCTCGAAAGTGGCCGTGCTGTATTCGCAGAGTTTTCCCGACCCCATCGTCACTGAAACGGTCAACGACTTGGAGCGGACGGCGGCGAGTTTGGGTCAGAAAATCTGGCAAAAAATCAACATTCTGCACCGGGCGACGGAAACGTTAGCGTCGCCAACTCCCGCGCCGGCCGCGAAAACCATGGGTGTCTAAGGCGGGGCCGGAGCGATTGCAGCCGCCGCGGGGACGGTCTAGTGTCGATCGCGTGCGCCGTCCAACGCTAAGCCCTTAAACTAAGCCCCCAAAAAATGACCTCCGCCGTTGATCCTGTCGCGCTCACTCAGGCGCTGATCCGTTGCCCGAGTGTGACTCCCGAAGACGGTGGCGCGCTCGATCTCTTGCAAGACCGTCTCGAAACGGCGGGCTTCACGTGTCACCGCAAGACGTTTTCTGAGCCCGGCACGCCCGATATCGGCAATCTCTACGCGCGGCTCGGCACAGCGGCCCCCAATCTCTGTTTTGCCGGCCATACCGACGTGGTGCCACCCGGCGATGTCAAAGCCTGGAGTGTACCGCCGTTTGCAGCTGAGATCCGGGGTGCGGATTTGATCGGCCGCGGCGCCGTTGACATGAAAGGCGCCATCGCCTGCTTTGTGGCAGCCGTCCACCGGCATCTCAAAGCGAACGGCGGACTGCAAAACGGCTCAATTTCGCTGCTGATCACAGGCGACGAAGAAGGGCCCTCCGTCAATGGCACTGTGAAAGTGCTACGATGGCTGGAGGAGCGCGGCGAAAAGATTGACGCGTGCCTTGTGGGCGAGCCGTCCAATCCAGACGCGCTCGGCGATGAGATTAAAATCGGCCGGCGCGGATCGGTCACCGGACAACTCGTCGTGTTTGGGAAGCAGGGTCACGCTGCTTATCCGCAGCGCGCGGACAACCCGATCCCGAAACTCGCGCGGTTTATTGATCGCTTGTCAAACGCGGTTCTTGATGAAGGCTCCGCCCATTTCGAGCGTTCGAACTGTCAGGTGACCGTACTGTCAGTGCCCAACACGGCGGCGAACGTCATTCCGGCCGAGGCGCGTGCGACATTCAACATCCGCTACAACGATGTGTGGCGGCGGGACTCGATTGAAGAGTGGGTCCGGCTCCAATGTGAGGTTGCGGCCGTCAGCATAGATGCCAAATACAAGGTCGATTTATCCGGCACAGGCGATGTGTTTTTGACAATGCCGGGACCGCTTGTCGACACGCTGGTTGAGGCAATCGCGGACGTCACCGGCCAGCGACCCGCCTTGACGACCGGCGGCGGCACGTCAGACGCGCGGTTTATCAAAGACTATTGCCCGGTGATCGAGTTCGGGCTCGTCAACCGCACGATCCACCAGGTTGATGAGCGCGTGGCGCTCGCCGATCTCGAAGCGCTGACGCAGATTTATGAGCGCTTTATCGGCCGGTATTTCGCACCTAGCAGCTGAACGCAAAAGCCACCCAGCGTTTCCGCTGGGTGGCCTTGTTAGGCTAGGCAGGTCCTTCTAGGATCAAGCGGCGGCCAGAGCGGCACCGATACGATCGAAGATGTCGACGAGTTCGTCGCGCATTGCGCCGAGGGCGACGATGATGCCGACGCCGACGAGAGCAGCGATCAGGCCGTATTCGATGGCCGTTGCGCCCGATTCATCCTTCAGGAAGCGAGAAAACGTGTTGGTCATAATGGCAGTCTCCCAATCCAATTGCTGGCAGTTGATCCAGTTCGCTGCAGGGACATGCCCTCGCCTTTGAACTGAAGCCACACTACAGAAGACCTGTTAATCCGAAGTGAATATCAAATGCATCGAATAAACATTTGTGACCAATTCTATAACTCAACACAGAAAATACTATTAAAATCATTCATATCCAAGAAAAATCTGAGTAAAGTTTAATTCTATACTTAGTGGCGGTGAGAAATACTTGTATTTTCTCAACTTAAGATGCTTAATCATGTGTTGTGCAGGACCGCGCGGCGGCTGTGGCCACTCACGGCGTAAGCAAGGAGCGGTCTAGGCTTGCGCTGAGCTGGCTCAAACGAAGCGGAGCGATGGCGTTGGTCTCGCTCGACTTGGCACTATTGCCGCTGCTTGGCGGGCAAATGGTTGTGCATTCGAGTACCCCAGATAAGCGCTGCGAGGGTGCTAAAATTCAATATCAAATAATGCGGTAAGGGCTGCGGCAGTTGGCAGATCGCGAAGCTCTGAAAAACCGAAAGCCACCCAGCTTGCGCTGGGTGGCCTCCGAGGCTGGCTCATCTGTTCACGCGTTCCGTTGGACCGCGTCTTTCGAACGTTTGAGCTTAGCTGGACATCGCTAGGATCAAGCGGCGGCCAGAGCGGCACCGATACGATCGAAGATGTCGACGAGTTCGTCGCGCATTGCGCCGAGGGCAACGATGATGCCGACGCCGACGAGAGCAGCGATCAGGCCGTATTCGATAGCCGTTGCGCCCGATTCATCCTTCAGGAAGCGAGAAAAAGTGTTCGTCATGTTGGTAGTCTCCCAATTCGATTGCTAGCGTTTGATCCAGTTCATCGCTGGGGACCTGCCCTCGCCTCTGAACTGGAACCAGATTACCGCTCAACTGTTAAACTCAGGTAAAAGTAACGGCACTCGAAATCAATACTTGCTGCTGATGTATGAAGAATACAGTTACAACGTAGATACAAATCAATACAGCACTATTATTACTAAAAATAATCATCCCTAACGAATTTTTATTCATAAATTATACTTGTAAATCGAAAATACAGTGTGATTAATATTTTGTTGTGGCTGAGAATGCGCGCGCTATGGCTCCCGTTCGTCTTTGTGCTCAATGCCTGTCTAGCTGCAAATGCTCAGGCCGGCATCTATCGATGGGCTGAAAGTCTGCTCCAGGTCTCATTAGGCCGCGTGCCGCCACGGCTTTTTGAAGTTCCCAATTGCCCCGTGCGCGGCCTTGATGGCCTTTTGCGCCCGAAACCTGGTGCCAAGCACGCGCAACGCACCCATCCGGCCGAGGGGCGTGCGCCGCAATCTGACGCCCGTTTGCACTTCATTCACCATTTCCTGAGCTAATGCATGCCATAGGATTTGCTCATAGGGGTTTCCACCGATGGCACGGGACTACACCTGCTCAGTAGATATGAAGGCGCCGATGGGTGCCGCTCTGGTTGCTGCCGCGACAATGATGGCCGCCGTGTCGCTCGATGCGACAGCGGTCCGCGCCAATGACCTCGTTGTGCGCTACGACCAATCGCAGTTGCTGCGGCTTCCCCGCCCTGTCAGCGAAATCATCATTGGCAACCCGTCGATCGCCGACGTCGCCATTCAGGGTGGAAACTTATTGGTCGTCACCGGCAAAACGTTTGGTATCACCAATGTGATTGCCCTCGATGCTGAGCGCAACGTCATCCAGGATCAGCGGGTGATTGTGGAGCGCGATGACAAGCGATTGGTCAACCTCAACCGTGGCGGCCTGCGCCAGACCTACAGTTGCACGCCCAACTGCTCGCCCACATTGGTCATCGGTGACGATCCCGCCTTCTTTGAGCAAGTCATTAAGAACGCAGCGGGCAAGCTGAAGTTCTCCGAAAGCGGCACCGAATCGAGCGGCGGCGCACAAGCCGCGCAGTAATCATCTGGCGCGGTGCGCCTGAGACAGATTAAGCGAAATTGGGGGTCACAGGGAAACTTGTGGCCCTTTTCGCTATTGGATGGCGTGGGCCGGCCTTGCCCTGACCAGCGCTGCCGCCGGGCCTCACTCTATAACTGTGTCGATGAGCGAGCGCGCTAATCTCCACCGTGCCATTCGTTTGTGGCGAGCGGCAGAGACCGGTGGTCTCGCGTCAATGCGCGCGACGGCCTGTGAGTCAGTGGGTTTGAGCATTACGTCCCGCGCCCTAGTTCTTTTGGTAAAGAATGTTTAAATTCAAAAGATAAAACTTGAGTCAAATTTGAGTAAAAAACAGTAATATCCAATAGTAACTCGTTATCTATACTTGAACACATCCCATATACTCAACGAATAATTTACATGAATATTGCTACGGTGCTGAGTATACATTTCGTTGTGAGAGGAATCTGAGATGCAGGCGTTCGCGATCTCAAGAATGACTGGTAGCTCGCGCGCCGCAGCGAAGCTCGCGCGGCGTTTGCGCGGCGATCAGCAGGGCACCACCGCCATCGAGTTCGGCATGGTGGCGTTTCCATTCCTGCTCTTTGTTTTCGGAATCATTGCCGTCGCTCTGCAGTTCTTCACGATCAATGCCCTGGATCACGCTGTTGAAACCGTGTCGCGCAAGATCAGAACCGGGCAAGCGCAGATGGAAGGCTGGACCGTCGATCAGTTCAAATCCCAGGTTTGCTCAGAAGCTGCAGGCTTCCTGCCACTCGAATGCGACAATCTCTTCGTGCACGTTCAAAGCGGCGGCGCGTGGGCCGACATCACGCCGACACCATGTTCGACAGGGGGCACGATGACGCCACAGTCGGGCAATGGCACGGATGCGCTGTCAGGCCAGTCGGGTGTCGCCAGCGCCGTCGTGCTGGTCACGGCCTGTTATGACTGGACGCTACCGGCGGACGTCTACTTTCTACAGTTGATCATGATGAAACCTGCCGATGGAGTGCCATTGGCAAGTGGCGGCTCATTGATCCAGGCCGTCTCGACATTCCGCACCGAACCCTACCAGTGAGCGGCACTGGAAATCTGACGTCCCAAGCTTCAATCGAGTGAACGAGGAAACAATGACGAGTTCAATCCTCCTGCGCGGTGCGCACAAGGCCATCACGTTCTGCCAGCGCCTGGGCCGCGATGCGAGGGGCGTTGCAGCCGTCGAGTTTGGCCTGATCGCTCCAGTACTCTTGATCATGATGGTCGGCGTCATCGAGGCCACCCGCGCGGTGTCGATCGATCGCCGGTTCGGGCAAGTGACGTCGCTCGTCGCCGATCTCATCGCACGCGAAGAGAACATCAGTTCGGCTGACATCACATCGATCTACGGCATTGTGGATCATGTGATGGGTGTTTGGGGAACCGACACGCTCAAGCTCGAAATCATCCCAGTGCAAGCCCATCCGTCCGATGCTGCAATCCGGAAAGTATACGCTGCAACGTCGAACCGGCCGTCTTACGGCGGCGCTGCTCAGAAAGCGCAGTGCGCGGACTATTCAACGTTGTCTGCAGATTTGATGGCACAAGGCACCAGCGTTATCGTTGTTGAGAGCAAGTTCACGTTCACGCCACTCTTCGTCGACTCGTTCATCCCGTCACAGGTCTGGGAAGACAAAGCGACGTTGACGCCCCGCAATTCTTGCGTCGATTTCGACAACAACAACTGCGTCACGGCTTGCTTCAATTAAACAGCGGGTGCTGCCTGATAAATGAGCGGCCGGTCCTGCCTTGGACCGGCCGCTTTCGTTTTTCCCTTTGGTGTAAAGAGTTTCTCCTGGGTTGTTCCCAAGCGCCCTCGCCTTAACACTCCGTGCCCTTATCAAATGTGGTTCCGCCGCGGGGGCAGGAGTGGTAGCGTTAACACTATGGGACGACGGTCATCACATACGCCCGAAGAGCTTCGGGAACTGATCCTTGAAGCTTCAACGGAGCTCATCAACGAAGGTGGCTTGGCCAGTCTGTCGGCACGCGAAGTCGCCCGCCGCATCGGCTACTCGCCGGGAACTCTCTACAATGTTTTCGAAAACCTCGACGATCTCGTGCTGACGATCGAAGGCCGGCTTCTCGATCAGCTGTCCGCCAAGCTCGCACAGGTCAAGCCCAGTGGGTCGGCCCACGAACACATGCTGGATATGGCGCGCGTCTACCTGCGCTTTACCCATGACCACCCGCGGCTGTGGAATCTTCTGTTCGAACATCACTTGCCGGCGAACCAAAACATCCCGGCCTGGTATCAGCAAAAGTTGGACGGCCTCATGGCTCACGTGCGAGCCGCCTTGGCACCCGTGATGCCAAATGCAGATCAGGACCAGATTCGCCGGGCAGCAAGCGTCCTGTGGGCTGGCGTGCACGGCATCACGTCGCTATCGACGGCAGACAAGCTATCGACCGTCACCACGGACGGCGCCAACGCGCTCGTCGATGATCTTGTCCTCACCTACATGAATGGATTGTCGTCGAAGACCGGGTCCTAGCTCCCCTCACGGTGCCGCTGGAGCAGCTGGAGGCTCCGGGATCGCTCCCGTTGTGATACCGGCGGCAGGCTGCGTCGCGACAGCAATGCGGCCGTTGCGATCCAAGATCCCAAACCACTTTTCTTCAGGCAATAGGCGTTGGCTGAGGCTTGTCCAGAGATCTCGCGAGGCGACGCCTTCGGAGAACGTCTTGGTCGGCGGGGCGAGCCAGAGCGCGCCCACCAGCGCCATCACCATCGCCAGCGACCCATACGGGTGGCGCCGATCCACGACCTTGAGCGCTGTACCGAACGACGACTTTACGCGGATGTCCATCACGTCGACAGAATACATTTCATCAAGCACGAGGTGCACAATGAAACCGATAAACATGAAGGCGCCGGCAAGCCACGCCACGCCCTCGTGGCGGCCGAGAATGTGGTAGTAGACGACGGCGGTGGCCGCGGATGAGAATGCGGCCGCCACCAGAGAATGCCAGATGCCGCGATGGACGCAAAAGCGATGGAATATCGCATGCAGGCCATAGCGCACGAACACTAGGGTTCCCAGCCACAGGATCCACAGTTCAGCGATTGAGAATTTTGTTGCGAACGTGAACAGCACCGCAAACGAGAAGAACACGCCGAGCCCTGCAAACATGGCGCGGCCTGGGCGGGAATCCTTGAGGTCGATATCGGGCAGCACGGATCCGAGAACGCCAGCCATGGTGATGGCAACCAGGTTTTCGGGAGCCACCACGTCGGCCGCCAGTGTCAGTGTGGCCAGTGCACCCGCAGCAACGGTGCCGGCCGCAATGTGCGTGGTAAAATTGGCCATCCGCAGTGCCTCCCTGACGTGCGCCCGGAAACAGGCAAAGCTGATTTCCGATGGTGAGCACGGTAAAAATGAATGGCTAAGAAATTTGAGCGGTCCCATCCGGCCCGCAAACGCCCTAGCATTGCCGCTTAAGCAACAGATTCGGGTGCGCCGGTGGAGGCGACCGGTCGCATGGGGTGTGGAAAAGTCGAATCGCTGCTGTAATGGACTTGAGATATCCCGCCGGCAGGGACACTTGGTCTGGTTGCGATGAGGGACAACCCGATGATGGCCAGTGCAGACCTCAAGTCATCGAGCAGCATTGGCACAATCGCTGCCATCAGCATCGCCGTCGCGCTGGCAGTCATGGCGCTTAAATATCTCGCCTACGTCAAGACCGGTAGTGCCGCGCTCTACTCGGATGCGCTTGAGAGTATCGTCAACGTGGTGACAGCGGTGGCTGCCCTCATCGCGGTTCGCATCAGCGCGCTGCCACCCGACCGCAATCATCCCTTTGGCCACCACAAGGCGGAGTTCTTTTCCGCAATTCTTGAAGGCGCGTTGATTATCATCGCGGCTCTTTTGATTTTCGAAGAAGCTTACCGGGCGTGGCTAACTCCACGTGTGCTCTCGCAACCTTACGAAGGCCTGGCCATCAACGGCGTTGCCACGGCCCTCAATGCCGCATGGGGTGGCTACCTGATCCGGCGGGGACGCAGCCTGCGCTCCCCGGCCTTAAGTGCCGGCGGCTGGCACATCCTCAGCGACGTCATCACATCGATCGGCGTCCTGGCGGGGCTCTTCCTGTCGATCACGACCGGGTGGGCGGTGCTGGATCCGCTGCTCGCCGCCCTCGTTGGCCTGAACATTCTGTGGGCCGGCTACCGCATCACGTCGAGTTCGGTCAACAGTCTGATGGACGTGTCCGCCGGGCCGGAAGTTGACGGTGAGATCCGCGACACCATTAGAGCGGCAGGCTTCGGAGCGCTTCAGGCCCATGACATCCGCACGCGCCATGCCGGGCGGGCGACCTTCATCGAGTTCCATCTGGTTGTGCCGGGGAACATGACAGTGCGGGCCTCCCATGACATTTGCGACCGCATCGAAGACGCCATTCGCGCCCGTATTCCGGGCTCTGAAGTCGTGATCCATGTCGAGCCAGACCACAAAGCCAAGGAAAAGGACGCGGTTCCCCTGTAACCCCCTGCCTTCCTTTAAGGCTGGAACCGGACGGCGTTGGCGAACCGCGCCAATTCTGATAATGATAAGTGATGTTTAGCCGGCGCAGATCCCAGTTGATGGGGCTTGGCTCGGGTTGAAGGCATATTTCATCAGGACAATGATCATGTGTACCCGTATGTTTGGATTTTACCTGGCGCTGCTGGCCACGTCGGTCGCGGCCCCAGCGTCTGCCCAGCAGCGCGAGCAGATCGGTGAGACGTTGTCGGTCATCAACGTCGTGACGGCTGAGTTCAATCGCGACACACGCACCCTTCAACCCGGCGATGGTGTCCACCAGAGCGAGTTGATCGAGGTTGGTATTGAGGCGTCCAGCGAACTGAAGCTCAACGACGAGACAAAGTTGGCGCTGGGTGCAGGCTCCAAGCTGCTGCTCGACAAGTTCGTCTACGACCCGCAGAAAACTGCTGGCACCATTGGCGTCAACCTCGTCAAAGGCGCCTTCCGCTTCATCACGGGCGTCGCTGACAAGCCGAGCTACAGCATCAAGGTTCCCAAAGCGTCGATCACGGTGCGCGGGACGATCTTCGATGTTCACGTGCAGCCCGACACCACAACCTGGGTGCTGCTGCACGAAGGCGCGGTCACCGTCTGCAACGAGCGCGGCAAGTGCCGCGAACACAACGAGCCGGGCAAACTGCTGCGCATTACGGATCAAGGCGAGGTCGGCACCCCCGAACCTTGGGCGGGTCTGCCCGGCAACAACGCCGTTCCCTTTGATGATGCCTTCCCGTTTGTCGTGAAGCCGCCGTCGGTCGATCCCAAACCTGTGTTCACCCGCGAAGCACTGTTGCGTCTGGGAGACCTCCCTAAATCGCCGATAAAGGCACCGGAAACGACACCGGCGACCACGCCGGAAGACACCCCGCAGCAGCTTGATCGCGGAGAACTCGAAACGCTCACGCCAGGGCCGTCGAAGAAAACCCGGCGCGTCGAAGACGATGACAAGCCGGTGAAGAAAAAGAAGGTCTACGTCGAAGAACCCAAGTCCGAAAAGAAGAAGCCCGTTGTGAAGGTCGCGCTGCCCAAGCCCGAGAAGAAGAAGCCTGCGCGGACTACAAAGAACACTACCAACAAGAAGAACGACGAAGCAGCTGCCAAAGCGTTTGGCGCGGCCATTGGCATCGGGATTGGCATCGGTCTCGGCGGCGGCTTTGGTAAAAAGGGCGGCAACCACGGCGGCGGCCACGGCGGTCATAACAAATACTGACCGCTAGGGATTACGCCACTAGGCGTGCCGCATAGTAGTCGAGCAGTCCAAACGTGCCGTCTAGTCCGTGGTCCCGGCACGCGGCAAGTTGGCTTTGCATGCCGGGCTTGTCGCCAGCCGCTGCAGCCGCCGCGAATTTGTTGAACGCGTCTTTGAACTCTTTGAACCTGGCGCTGCTGGCGATTTGTTCGTCGCCAAGCAAGGCGAACAATCGCTCTGACCGGTCCTTACCGCGCAGGGCCGACACCCCGATCTCGACAAACGCAAACCCAGGTGCCGCCGCAGCCGTTCGCTCGCCCGTGATGATCGCCGCGCCGTAGGTCTTGGTGGCCTCCTCCAACCGTGAAGCCGTGTTGACCGCGTCGCCGAGCACGGAATAGTCGAACCGTTGGGGCGAGCCGACGTTGCCGACCACGCAATCTCCTGTGTTGAGGCCGATGCCGATGCGGATCGGCAGCGCGCCCTCGGGCCGCATCCTGTTCAGCTCTTCAAGCGATGCCAGCATGTCGAGGGCCGCCCGGCAAGCATTGGCCGCGTGATCGGTGTCGGTCAGCGGCGCATTCCAGAACGCCATCACCGCATCGCCCATGAATTTGTCGATGGTGCCGCGATGCGCCAGGATGTTTTCGGTGAGCGGCGTGAACAGCGTGTTGACGAAACGAACGAGCTGTTCGGCATCCATGCCCTCGGAGAGTTTCGAGAACCCGCGCACGTCGGCAAACAGCAGCGTCACGTCGCGCATTTCGCCGCCGAGCTTGAGCTTGTCCTGGTTGAGCGCCAGTTCTTCGACGACCGCTGGTGCCACGTAGTACCCAAACGCAGACCGGATGCGCGCCCGGTCTGATTCGGCTTTGACGTAGTTGGTCAGCGAGCCGCCCAGATAGAGCGCCAGGATCGCGAGGGTTGAATACAGCGGATCAAACAGCAGCCCGGCATTCGAAAACGCCGCCGACGAAAACGCCCAGACCAGTCCGATGGCCGTGACACTCGCAACCGCTGCCATGACCGCGCCCGACCGGCCGATCAGCCAGGCAACCAGTCCGCCCGCGGCGATCAAGAACAGAATTTCCGCGCCAGTCGCCCACGCGGGCCGCACGAGATGCTCGCCCGATAACATCTGTTCCAGCGCTTGGGCGTGGATCTCCACACCCGGCACCGATGCCGCCAACGGTGTCGCGCGCAAGTCGAGAAGTCCTGTTGCGCTCGATCCGATGAAGATGTGGCGGCCGGCAATCTCATCGCGTGGTATGCCGCCATCTAACACCCTGTGCGCAGACAGGTATCGCTTGGGATCGGCACTGGCGAAGTTGAGCCACAATTCGCCGCGCGCGTCCGCTGGCAAAATCGTCTCGCCACCGGCGCGCACACTGTCGATGCCTGTCTGCTCGCCGAAAGACAAAATCCCGCTGGCACCAGACGATTTGACGAATACGCTGGCGTCGTTGCCTAATGCGACGCGCAGAGTTTCCAGCGACAGCGAGGGATAAAGCACGCCGTTGGCCGTCACCATCAGCGGCACGCGGCGCACGACCTGATCGCGCTCCGGCAGCCAGTTGACGGCACCGATGCCGGACGCCACTGCCGTCAGTTCTGGCAGACTGCCCGTGCCACCTGAAAACGCTGGCACGAAGAGTTTGGGATCATCACCACCCACCGCGAACGGCGCCAGCGGCTTGGCTAGGTTGCGAACGGCTCCAGACTCGCCGGAAAACCCGAGAATGACAGGGGCTTTCGCAATCGCCCCGGCAAGCACCGTGTCGTTGGACGGCAGCGCGCGCACGCGCTCGAACAGGAATTTCAAATCAGCGGACGGCGAGAGGTGATCGGCGAGTGCGGCCGGCGACAGCCGGTCGGGCTCGGCCAAAATCAAATCGATCGCGATGGTTTTGGCGCCCGCTTCCCGCAACCGGTCGATGATGGCGGCGAGCTTCGTGCGCGCCCAGGGCCATTGGCCGATCTTGGCCAGGGACGCTTCGTCGATATCGACAATCTTGACGGGGAAGTCCGGGTCGGCGCGGCGCGGTGCGTTGGCCAAGTAGTTGTCGAAGATCGCCAGCCGCAACCGGGCCACGGGGGCGGGGTCCCACGCGCGCAGCAGAACCGCCAGACTGAGAAGAGCGGCCGTGAGCATAAGATACAGCGGGACTTTTTTTGGCACGCCACCGGCCCCCAGACTTCAAATTGACGTCAGCTTGCGCGTCGTAATCCTCGCGCAATTCTAAAGCCTTACGCAAGGCTTCTGCCCATGACGAGGTTTATCCACAGGGTTGGTTAGACTCAGGTGGACTAAAACGTTCCGGCTTTCGTTTTTCTCTTAACTGCGGCTTTGGATCTTCCCCAGTGTGCGTCCCGTGTTCTGCGTAAGTGTTTGCGTAAGGGAGAGCCTCCGCTGCAAGATGCCTCGCGACTGTTCTGCGTTTTGAGCGCGAGGTTCATGGGGGGTGGGGCGGGTCGATGAGACCCGCTCCGCCCTTTTTCTGTGTGCATGGGATTGGGTGTCAGAGACCTTTTGGGGTGCCTGTCCCCGCTGCCCATGACCCCGCTGCCCAATCACTTGAACGATTCACCATCGCCGCCGCGTTAACCGGAAAATTCTTCTATGCAAAAAGCCGAACTTATCTACCGTCTGCTGTGTCAAGCGTGGCGTTGTTGGTTGCAGGGTTTGCCGTCTCTGAGCACGGCATTGAGTATGACGATGAGTTTTCGCATGACGGCGGTGATGGCGATCTTGAAGTTTTTTCCGCGCGCCTGAAGGTTTTCTGCAAAGGATTTAATGTCCGGGTTGGCCTTCATGGCGACGAGGGCGGCCATATAGAGGGATTTACGGACAGCAGCCCGGCCGTCCTGGATATGCCGCGGTGCGGATTGGCGTCCGCTATCTTTGTTGATGGGAGCAAGGCCTGCGAGCCTGGCAGCCTGGCCTTTTGAGAGTGCGCCCAGTTCTGGCATGTAGGCGAGCACGGCCGCCGCGGTCACGGGCCCGATTCCGATGACGGATCGCATCAGGCTGGCCTTGCGGGCAAAGCCGGTATTGCTACGGATCATGCGGGCGATCTCGGCTTCGAGAGCCTTGAACAGCTTTTGCAGACCGGCAACGTGAGCCCGCAGGCTTTGGATAACGATCTTGCAGCGGGCGTGTTCGACGCGGTTGGTCTCGGCGATGATCATGGCCTGGACTTCGTCGCGGCGTCCCTTGAGCTCTTTCAAAGTCCGCTCGTCGGGGGAGAGCGGGAGATAGAGGCGGAGACGCTCGGTTTTCAGGCCGTAAACAGCCAGCAGGCGGGCATCAATGGCATCGGTCTTGGCGATCAAGCCGAGGTATCGTGCGAACGATCTGACGCGGCTGCCATGGGCTTTATGAGCGCTGAGGCCAAGCTCGACACTGACATCGAGAACGGCCTGTTCATAGCCGCCGGTGGCTTCGCAGACAACGAGCAGCGGCCCTATTTTGAGCCGTGCGTTGCGTTTGACCTCGGACTTCAAGAGGCGGCGCACAGCCTGAGGCGTGTTGGCGATCGTCGACTGAGCGTCGCCGGGGACACAGTGCACGACGAGGGTGGTTTTGGAGACTTCGAAAGCAACGACGTGATTGAAGATGTTGGAGTGTGGGGTCATAGTCATGGCTGCCGTCCGATCATCCTGGATTGCATACGGCCGTCAAAGGCCACTCTACCGTTCGGATGGATGCGAGAAGGTGCAGCGAGGGTCGTGAGATAACTTGCGACCTTGAAGGGGTCTATCCCCGCGGTGACCGCTCGCTGCCCGTGAGGCTTGGTGGTGACCTTGCCTCACGGGCCTGATCATCGGCGTCAGTTAACCCTACGATCAAGCAATTCCTCAGATACAATCCCCGC
>JANOFU010000084.1:0-14963 GCA_031413815.1 Hyphomicrobium sp.
TGGCGGCACATTCCTTTGCAAGGTGCTGCAAGGCGGAACTGAAAAGGACCTGCTAGATGTTTTGAAGCGGTCGTTTGCCACCGTGCGCCACATCAAGCCGCCTGCGAGCCGCAGCGATAGCGCGGAGCTTTACGTCCTCGCGACCGGATTTCGCGGGACGAAGACGTGAAAGCTCATCCTGAAAATAGAAACGGCGGCCGCTGGTGCGACCGCCGCTCAAAAGCCGCTCGCGAAAACCGCGAGGCAACCATCATCAATTAGATGAGGTCGATTTCAGCTGGCAGGTACGACGTCACTTCGAGGCCGACTTCCTGCTCGCGAACTGCGGGCTTGGTCCAGGTCTTCATGTAATGTTTCCTCCAATTTATGCGTGCTCAACTCTCTAGAGAGCGTGTTGTCATACTGAGTGGGGGCAACGAGGTCCAATTGATTTTTGCTTAGAGCAACATCAGCGTACCTGATGTGTTACAGTGTTTCATTGCAGGAGTGCTTATAGCGTGTTTCGGGCCGGCCGAACCCTGGACCACCCGGGGTGTTTCCCGCCTTGCCCCTCAAAACGCCGCAGTAGCGGCGGTCCGGATCTCTTCCCCTGCCCCGACTCGGGTGGTATAGCCGTGGCGACATTGCGGGGCGTGCGCTGGCGGCGCTGCCTGATCTGTCACCCTCACGACAAGGAGAGCTTCCATGGCGAAGAGCCCAATCCATAGCGATTTGGGGCTTGCTCTGACGTTTGATGACGTCCTTCTGGTGCCCGCCGCCTCTGAAGTGATGCCGAGTCAAGTCAGTGTTGCTTCGCGCGTGACGAAGTCCATCAAAGTTAACATCCCGATCATTTCCTCGGCCATGGATACGGTGACCGAGAGCCGGCTGGCCATCGCCGTAGCCCAGGAAGGCGGAATCGGCGTTCTGCACCGCAATCTGGAGCCGAAAGATCAGGCGCACCAAGCTGCTCAAGTCAAGAAGTACGAAAGCGGCATCGTCCTCAACCCGGTCACGATCCATCCGACGGCCGAGTTGCAAGAAGCTCTGAAGCTGATGGCCGACAACAGCATCTCCGGTATTCCCGTGGTCGAGACGCCCAAAAACGGTGCCCTGAAGGGCAAGCTGGTTGGCATCCTCACCAATCGAGACGTGCGCTTTGCCACCAATCCGCAGCAGCGGGTGGCCGAGTTGATGACCAAGGACAAGCTGATCACGGTCAAGCGCGGCGTCAGTCAGGATGAAGCCAAACGGCTTTTGCATCAGCACCGCATCGAAAAGCTCGTCGTTGTCGATGATGACTTCCACTGCGTCGGCCTGATCACCGTCAAAGATATCGAGAAGGCGCAGAAGCGCCCAAACTCGTGCAAGGACAGCGAAGGCCGCTTGCGCGTCGCCGCCGCAACGACTGTGGGCGAAGATGGGTTTGAACGCACCGAGGCCCTGATTGCTGCTGGCTGCGATCTCATTGTGGTCGATACGGCGCACGGCCATTCCAAGCGGGTGCTGGAAGCGGTGACGCGCATCAAAAAGATGTCGAACGCGGTGCAGGTCGCGGCGGGCAACGTGGCAACCGCTGCGGCAACCCGGGCCCTCATCGATGCCGGTGCCGATGCTGTGAAGGTCGGGATCGGGCCTGGCTCGATTTGCACAACGCGCATTGTGGCTGGCGTCGGCGTTCCGCAACTGACGGCGATTATCAACTGCGCCAATGAAGCGCAAAAGGATGGCATTCCGATCATCGCCGACGGTGGCATCCGCTACTCCGGCGATGTCGTCAAAGCTCTCGCTGCGGGCGCCGATTGCGTCATGATCGGATCGTTGCTGGCGGGAACCGATGAAGCACCCGGCGACACATACCTCTATCAAGGCCGTACCTATAAGTCCTACCGCGGCATGGGCTCAGTGGGGGCGATGGCGCGCGGCTCGGCGGATCGCTATTTCCAACAGGAAGTCAAAGACACGTTGAAGCTCGTGCCCGAAGGCATCGAAGGTCAGGTGCCATACAAAGGCCCGGTCGACGGCGTTTTGCACCAGCTCGTCGGCGGCTTGCGGGCTGGCATGGGCTATACGGGAGCGCGGACGCTGCAAGAGCTGCGCGAAATATCCGAGTTCGTGCGCATCTCGCCAGCCGCCATGCGTGAAAGCCACGCCCATGGCGTGCTGATTACGCGCGAGAGCCCGAACTATCCGGGCGGGATCTGACAACAATCAAAGCGCATGATGCGGAGTTCGAATGACTGACGCTCAATTGCTTGCGCCTGTTCTCGTGCAGGTGCTTCTGACTTTTGTTGTGCTGATCCTGATGGGCGGCGCGCGCGGGCGCTCGCTGACGGCGTCGAAGCGCTCGCTGGAGGATCCAGCTGTGGCTAACGGCACCGTTGAATGGTCCGAAGACGCTTTGCTGCGCTCCAACAACTTTAAGAACCAGTTTGAAATCCCGGTGTTATTCTACGCCGCCGTTCTGTTCGCTTTGTACTTTAAGCAGGCTGACGGGGTGATGATTGGCTTGGCCTGGATCTTCGCCGTGTCCCGCCTGGCGCATGCGACTGTGCATCTGAGTTCCAACATCGTGATGTGGCGCGGGGCCTTCTATCTGATTGGCGTGGCGGCTCTGGCCGCGATGTGGGTCGTGCTCGGCTCGTCCGTTCTGATGGGCGGGGTGTAGGTCATGCGCCCCGGCGCACGTATCAAAGCTGCCACGGAGGTTCTGGACGCGATCCTTGGCCGCCACCAGCCCGTCGCCATCGCCCTGGCGGATTGGGGCAAGGCGCACCGCTTTGCAGGCTCTGGAGATCGCAACGCCATTGGCGGGATCGTCTACGACGCGCTGCGGCGGCGAGCTTCGATTGCGTGGGCGCTTGGCAGCGATAGTCCAAGAGTTTTGGCAATTGGAGCCGCGCAATCTGCGTTGGCACTCCAGCCGCACGAGGTGATCGCCGCCTGCGATGGGAGTGACTGGGCACCTGAGGCTTTGACGGAGGCAGAACAGGCCGGGCTGACCCGGCCGCTGGATGATGCACCCGATCATGTCCGCGCCGACATTCCAGAATGGCTGTGGCCGGGCTTTGAGCGGATCTATGGCGCCTCGGCTGTTGCCGAAGGTCAGGCCATGGCGCAGCGTGCCCCGGCCGATCTTCGCGTCAACACACTGAAATCAATGCGCGAGAAAGTGCTGAAGGCGCTGCAAGAGTACGGCGCAGAGCCAACACCCTATTCGCCCATCGGCGTGCGTGTCCCCGCTCCGCAAGGCCCCATCCGGACGCCCAATCTTCAGGCGGAAGCCGCGTTCCAAGCGGGCTGGTTTGAAATCCAGGATGAAGGCTCGCAATTGGTGGCGCTGCTCTCGGGCGCGGGTCCTCGCCTCCAAGTCCTCGATCTGTGCGCAGGTGGCGGCGGCAAAACGCTTGCTATGGCGGCGGCTATGCAGAACACCGGCCAAATCTACGCTTACGATCAAGATCGCATGCGGCTCAAACCCATCTTTGATCGCATCAAGCGGGCGGGCGTGCGCAGCGTGCAGATCCTGCGGGCGGGTGATGAGAAAGCATTGCTCGCGCTGGGTCCGCGGTTCGATACCGTTCTGGTCGATGCGCCGTGCACGGGAACAGGCACATGGCGGCGCAAGCCCGATGCCAAGTGGAAGCTAAAGGCGCGCAATCTGGAAGAACGCCAAGCCGAACAGTCGGCGCTGCTCGATCAAGCCGCCACCCTGGTGAAGCCCGGTGGGCGGCTCGTCTATGTCACGTGCTCGGTTCTGCCGGAAGAAAACACAGACCAAGCCGCGGCCTTTGTCAGCCGCACGACGGGCTTTGACGTGCTGCCATTCGGCGACGTGTGGCGCGCCGCTCTGGCAACAGAGCCGCCCGTATCAGCAGATGGCCGCATGGATACATTGACTCTGACACCCGGCCAGCATGGAACCGATGGGTTCTTTTTTGCCGTGTTCACGAAACGCATGTGATTGACGCAGATGCAAACCAGTCTTGATCGTACCGCACAGAGCCTGGTGCTCGCCGATGGGCAGCGCGTGGGGTATGCGGAGTACGGCGATCCACATGGCAAGCCAGTCTTGGCCTTGCACGGCGCGCCCGCCTGCCGGCTGATGTTTGCCATTGCCGATGCGCCCGCCCGCCGGTTGGGGCTCCGGCTCATCGCGCCGGATCGCCCGGGGTATGGACTGACCCCCATCGATGCTGCGCCCACACTCGTCAAGCGCGCGGCTTGGCTCGCGGAGTTTGCTGATACACTCGGTCTCGACCGTTTTGGCATTCTGGGAATCTCCGGCGGCGCGCCCTACTCCGTCGCGCTGGCCGCGCGGCTTGGGTCGCGCATCACGGGCTTGGCGCTGGTCTCACCCATGGGTCCCGTCGCCGATTACGCAGCTACACCCCAAAGCGCGCGCGATCCGATCCCGTTCTGGCAGCGCCGGTTCTTTTTGCATTTGGCCAAGCGGACCTGGCTGACGCACCCGTTTGGTTCGCTCGGCGGCCGCCTGTTCCGCGCGTCGCCCGACACATTCAGCGGATGGGTTCCGCGACTGGCCGGAGCCGCGGACGCAGCCATCCTGTCACAAACCTATGTCCGCGAGCGCATGATTCCGATGACGGTGGAAGCCTTCCGGCAAGGGGCTCTGGGTGCGACCTCAGACTTGGAGATTTTCTCTCAGCCCTGGGGGATCGACTACGCCAAGATAGCAGCGCCGTCGATTCTATGGCAAGGCACGGCCGATACAGTGGTGCCGCCAGTTGCTGCCTATCATTTGTCATCCTTGCTTCTGGGCTGCCGCCTTAATCGGATCGAAGGAGCAGGGCACTTCTGGGTGTTCAACCACGTAGAGGCCGTTTTGACTGAAGCATGTGGTGCATTGTCGGGCCGGACGGGACCGGTTTCAGACCAATCATCCACCGGGCGCGCGCAACCGTAATCCCTTCAACCCCTTAAAACGGCGGATGTTTTATGAGCCAGTACGTTTCCCTCCTCGGATTCTTTTTGATCGTTGCAGCCGCCGCAACCACCGGCGCGCTCTACAGCACAGGGCCCTGGTACGAAGCACTGACGAAGCCCTGGTGGACACCGCCCAACTGGTTGTTCCCGATCGCCTGGACGGTTTTGTATCTCATGATCGCCATCGCCGGCTGGCGCGTGTGGCAGGCTCAGGGCATCGGCCCGGCCCTCGTCGTGTGGGGCATCGGCCTGGTGCTGAACACGGCCTGGTCGTGGCTGATGTTCGGGCGCCACGATATTGGACTCGCACTGGTCGACGTCACCCTCATGTGGATGTCGATCGTGGCGTTCATCGTCCTAGCCCTGCCGGTTGACCGGACAGCGGCTCTTCTGTTTGTGCCGTATCTCGTCTGGGTCAGCTATGCGGCAGCGCTCAACTTCGTGATTTGGCGCTGGAATTGAGCCTCAGTGGGTGCCGGGTGCGGGAAGGTGTTGACCGCGACGCTTATGCCGTTGCTTGGCCCCAGGTGATCGCGTAACCGCTGATTATGACTGATAGCATCCTGATCATCGATTTTGGCAGCCAGGTCACCCAGCTGATTGCGCGCCGCGTGCGTGAGGCGGGGGTCTACTGCGAAATCCACCCCTTTCAAAGCGCTGACGCCGCGTTTGCAAAGCTGAAGCCTAAGGCCGTGATCTTATCGGGAGGGCCGTCTTCGGTAACGGAGGCGGGTAGCCCGCGCGCGCCGCAAGCGGTGTTTGATGCCAGGATCCCCGTGCTCGGGATCTGCTACGGCCAACAGACGATGGCCGAACAACTGGGTGGCAAAGTCGAGAGCGGGCACCACCGCGAATTCGGCCGCGCGATGGTCAGCGTCAAATCCGCGAGCCCCCTGTTCGAGGGAGTGTGGTCGCCAGGTGGGGAACATCAGGTTTGGATGAGCCATGGCGATCGCGTGACGCGGCTGCCGGATGGCTTCCAAGTGATCGCTGCCAGCGAGAATGCGCCGTATGCTGCCGTCGCGGATGAAGCCCGCCGGTTTTATGCGGTGCAGTTCCACCCGGAAGTGGTGCACACGCCGGAAGGTGCGAAGCTCCTGTCAAACTTCGTCCACAAAATCGCGGGCCTCAAGTCTGATTGGACGATGGCCGCCTATCGCCGCGAGATGATATCCAAGATCCGCGCCCAAGTCGGCAAGGGCCGTGTCATCTGTGGCCTATCGGGCGGCGTTGATAGCGCGGTCGCCGCTGTGCTCATTCACGAAGCGATCGGCGAGCAACTCACCTGCGTGTTCGTCGATCATGGCCTCATGCGCGCCTCCGAAGCCGAGCAGGTCGTCGGTCTGTTCCGCGATCACTACAACATTCCGCTCGTACACGTTGATGCCTCGGTGCAGTTCCTAGATGCGCTTGCGGGCATTTCCGATCCCGAGACCAAGCGCAAGCTCATCGGCCGGCACTTCATCGACGTGTTCGAGGCCGAGGCCAAAAAAATCGGCGGTGCCGATTTCCTCGCGCAAGGCACGCTGTATCCCGATGTCATAGAGAGCGTGTCGTTCACTGGCGGCCCGTCGGTGACGATCAAGTCGCATCACAATGTCGGCGGCCTGCCCGACCGCATGAACATGAAACTCGTCGAGCCGCTGCGCGAATTGTTCAAGGATGAAGTGCGTGCGCTCGGCCGCGAGCTCGGCCTGCCGGACGTGTTTGTGGGCCGTCATCCGTTCCCGGGACCGGGTCTCGCCATTCGCATCCCCGGCGAAATCACGACAGAAAAGCTCGACATCCTGCGCAAGGCCGATGCCATCTACCTCGATGAAATCCGCAAAGCCGGGCTCTACGACGACATCTGGCAAGCCTTCGCGGTGCTGCTGCCTGTCCGCACCGTCGGCGTCATGGGCGACGGTCGCACGTATGATCATGTGCTGGCCCTGCGCGCCGTCACCTCCGTCGATGGCATGACGGCCGACTTCTTCCCCTTCGATATGACCTTCCTCGGTCGCGCCGCCACCCGCATCATCAACGAAGTGCGCGGCGTCAACCGCGTCGTCTACGACGTGACCTCAAAACCGCCCGGCACGATCGAGTGGGAGTGAGAAATCTCACTGATTGTGCTGATACGGTAAACACCTGTCAGGGCGCCACGGTTCATTCTCGTGGACAGAAAGAGGTGGGGGCGTGCCGCTCCGGAGCGGGTTGAAGTGGCGTTGTCAGACGTCCATCTGCCCCTGCGGAGGCTGGCCTTTTTCACAGTTGACAGACTGCCCCGGCCCAAGCTCTCGACGTCCGATATTGCGTCCAATCTCGTGAACGTATCGCGTGCCTGCAAGGTGATTTGACACTCCGGTAAGCAGCTCTGCGAGATCCGCCGCAACGTCCAGACCTTCGGCGCTAACGGCAATACTGACTGCGGCATTACCAAGGGTGTCAACTGCTTACGGGCAAATCGAAAACGATCCAGCAACCTGTAACATTTCTGTCAAGTCACCGTACCTGATTTAAATCCACTTAACCAAGTTAAATTGACTGGATTACTTCTCCGACAGCCTGCTCGTTCAATGGCGGCGCTTCAGATCCAATCGGGCCTCCGATGCGTTTTATGAGCATGCAAAAATTTTTTCGACTCAACCGTTGATGCCGGGAGTGAGTTGTTCTGCCGGATCATTTCGGCATATTTTTAGCTTTATGAGGAACCGCCAAATGAGACAACTCATCGTCTATGGATGGAATTTCATATTTGATCACGATGTAAGTCCACTTCGTCACATCCCAGATATAGCGACCCGGCACTACGTCTTGCAGGCGCTGGGACTGATGTGGGCCGTGTCTTTCTCTGTCGCAATTGGGAGTTACACGCTTCTTGCTGCAAGCGTCATCGGGCACACGTTCTTAATCGGGGCCGCTGCGATTACGGCTGCAACTTATACAACCGCTGCAATAAAGCCGAAATTGTTTATGTCCGGCATGGGCCGCCGCCGTGATGGCGAACACGAGTGAGTTTTGACTATTTGTTGTTCGCCAGTAGATGTTTCGCACGCGTCAATCTCTATTATGGATGGTTGCTCAGCGTGCCGGAGAGGCCGGTGCCGTGTTGGTCCTGGTGATGCCCAATTGGCCTCCTGCAAGGCGCATAGATTTTTTAACGGGTTCAACCGCTTTGACTATCTTCTGCTCTGTTTGGAATGAGAGAGAAAATGGTTCGTCTGCTCATTGTTGGCGCCAGCAAAGGAATTGGGTTGGAGGCGACTCGCCAGGCGCTAGAGGCTGGATACCACGTGCGAGCTCTGGCGCGATCTGTATCCCAGACGGGTTCTCCAGATCCCAAACTGGAGTATGTGCGTGGTGACGCGCTGAACAGTGAGGATGTCAAAGCCGCGCTCGCCGGGGTCGACGTTGTCATCCAGAGTCTTGGCGTCAGTCTCGGTGAATTGTTCCGGCCCGTACACCTATTCTCCGATGCAACGCGGGTGCTCGTTGCCGCGATGACTGCTCAGAATGTTAAACGATTGATTTGTGTGACGGGCTTTGGAGCGGGCGATAGCCGGGCGAGTATCAGTTGCCTGCAGCGGGTCCCGTTCCAAGTGGTTTTGGGCCGCGCTTATGACGACAAAAGCCGGCAGGAGCGTCTTATCAAGGACAGCACGCTCGATTGGACGATTGTGCGGCCCGGCGTCTTGACTGGTGGACCGCGGACGGGACGCTACCAAGTTCTTACCGGCGCTGCTCAGTGGCGGAACGGTAGTATTTCACGTTCGGATGTGGCCGACTTCCTCGTTCGACAGATCGAAGATCAAAACTATCTGCACAAATCCCCGGTGCTGGTCAACTGACGACCCTACACTCAGGAAACACAAGTGGAAGCTGAGCCTTCACGATTGACAGTATTGTGTGAACGCTTCTGTCGGTTGCGCCGGAGACAGATCGTTGATCATCGTCGCAGCAACTACTCCAGCGCGCTCGGCTTGGTTGGCGTCACCAAATTGGATGCTTTGGTTCCGGCTCGCCTCATTCCGCGGGGGCCCGTGTTACGATCTGATGTCTGGATTGGAGACGAAGCGCGCCTCTTCGGAGCAGCCGTTATCTCCAGAATTTGTGTGCGGTAGCCACGGTGGCTCTAGGCGGATCAGATGGCCAAGTGTCCTTGAATGTTGGCGTTGCTTTACTCACCTGCAGCAACGTTCTGCCAGGCCGGCCGGCGCGGGCTGTGAACTTGTGGAAGTTCAAACGCTTTAAAGATGTGCATTTGCCATCCAAGAGAGTTCAAAACGTCTGATGTCCAAGAAAAGGAACGAAATGTCACGGTCAATGATTGTTCCTGAATGACCACACAAGGAATCGACCAATGAAGCTTCATAACACCCGAAACAATCTAAACTCCAACACCAAGACCGCCGTAGCTGCGCTACTCAACGCACGCCTGGCCGATGCGATTGATCTCGCTCTGATGACAAAGCAGGCGCATTGGAACCTGAGGGGACGTCAGTTTTTCGCCGTGCATGAAATGCTTGATGGCCTACGCACAGAGATCGATGGGCATGTCGACATTCTGGCAGAGCGCATCGTGCAGCTTGGTAGCATTGCGCTTGGTACGACTCAGGCGGTGGCGGAAGGCTCCAAACTTAAGGCCTATCCGGCAGATCTGATCAGCGTCGATAGCCACGTTGCTGCGCTAGAAGAGCGTTACGGCGATCTCGCCAATGCGACCCGGGCAGCGATCGACACATCGCAAGAAGCCGGGGATGCGTGCACAGCTGACATCTTCACCGCGTTCTCACGTTCGCTCGACAAGGCGCTCTGGTTCCTGGAAGCCCACGAGGCCGGCAAGGCTTGAATGCCTGACCGGCAAGCCGTCGTCAGACGATTTTTAGATAGCAAGGAATGGACTTGTGAAACCAGGTCATGAGTTATGACAGTGGTTGGGGCATGTGTTGGTGAATGGCCAACACTGGCGCGCATAAGTGCTACGGCCTCCACCTCACCGGCGGCGACGAACGGAAGCTTGAGGTAGTCACAAAGGTGCTGACTTCTTCGACCGAGGCGACTTCCATCGTCGCTCTAACTTCATTTCCGGAGGCTGGCGTCGCAGTGATTTTCGGCGCAGGCGGCGGCATCGGTGGTGCGCTGGTTGAAGCACTGACATCCACCGGTAGCTTTGCGCATGTGGTTGGTTTTAGTCGAAAGACGTCTCCGCCAATCGATCTGCTGGACGAGGCAAGTCTAGAGCGTGCTGCGATGTTCGCTGCCGGGATGGGTGAACTTCGGCTCGTGATCGATGCAACGGGGTTTCTGCACGATGATCGCCAAAAACCGGAGAAGAGTTGGCACCATCTCGATGCAGGCAATCTTGCGCGCTCCTTCGCGCTGAATGCCATTGGACCGGCCTTGATCATGAAGCATGTGCTTCCGTTGTTGCCCCGGTCGGGCAAGGCCGTATTTGCGACCTTGTCCGCCAGGGTCGGCAGCATAGGCGATAATCGGCTCGGCGGTTGGTACTCGTACCGCGCGTCCAAAGCGGCTCTCAACCAACTTGTGCGGACTGCAGCCGTGGAATTGGCGCGCCGGTCCCCAGACGTACTCTGCATCGCATTGCATCCTGGCACGGTTGCTACGGCGCTTTCTGCTCCCTTTGCAGCGACAGGGTTGGACGTCCACATGCCTGCTGAAGCATCCCGCAATCTCTTGGCCGTCGTCGATGGTCTCAACGTTGAGGCCAACGGCGGCTTCTTCGACTGGCGCGGCCAGCCCGTGCCCTGGTAGCATGATGGCATGGATGCGATCAAAATCAGAGCTTCCGATCAAGCCGATCAATCGCTCCGGCACCACGTTTCGTGCGCTGGCCGATACCGACAAGCAGGCCATCACGGCTGCGAAGGCGATCAAGCTGATGCTGGCCAACCCGTCAATGATCAAGAGGCCGGTCATCGAGGTGGGAAGCCAACTCTTGGTCGGCTTCAAGCCTGACCAATACGAAGCGGCGTTCGAGCAATAAAGCTACGCGCTGCAATAGAACTGTGCGCACAATCACCAAACACATGAAGCAAAATCCCCTCCCACGCGGACCGCGCGAGAGGGGCTCCAGCATTGCAATCAGCATTGCGATCAGTCGAACGCGTGGCGGCGGCTGTGGTAGACCCGATGCTTGCGGTGTGGGCGATAGTAAGAGCCGTAGCCGCCGTAGGAATAGGACCGGTAATAGCGGCGGCGCGGGGCGTAGTCGTAATCATCGCCGCCGTAGTAGCTGTCGTAATAATAGTGCCGCCGGTGATGGCGGCGATGCATTTTGTGAATGATGATACCGCCGATGACAGCAGCGGCGATGCCGAGCCCGATACCGCGGCCGTGCCGGTGGCCCGCTTCGGCTGACGTCGATGTGACAGTCGCAGACGAGAAGCTCATGACCGCAGCTAACAGCGCCACAGCAAAGAGCCGGATCGGATGGGTCATAGACATGGTCTCCTCCTGGCAGGCGATGCGGGCGTGACGGCGCTCCCCTGCTCAAGTATGAGACAATGCGTCCAGATCGACGGCCAATCAAGCGTTCCAGCAGAAATTCTGTCTTCGCGCGATGCGCGGCATCACCGGTGAGGTGGACTGAGCGTTATGGCTGACGCGAGCCGAATGCGGGCCATGAGACCGGAAAAAAGAAATGCCCCTCAGGCGGGGGGAGCACCTGAGGGGGCCCTCAAATGCCGGACCCAGGGGAGGGAAGCCCGGCGGGGAGAAGGTTGAGAGATAACTGGGAGCGTGGGCCCGTTCGTCTCTCGATGCTTGGAGTATGGCAGCGGCCCCGCGCGCCCGCTGTTCCGTAAGGGACAGGCCGTTTTATTGTAGCGCGTCTGGTCCGTGAGCGGGCGGTCCCAGGCACCGTTGCGCGTCCGGTGCCTGGCGTCGGGCCGCATCGTCACCTATGCGCGCTATGCCATGGGCCGCATCACCGGCGTCACGACCAAGAAGGACGCCGCCGCCGCGGTGGTCACGCTGGCGTCGTCGATCGACTACATGCCGGTGTCGCGGCTTGTGAAGTCGTTCACCTACGGCAACGGCCTGATCGACATGAACGGCTACACGCTCGACTACGAGACGAGCGCGCTGGAGGTGAAGAACGGCGCGGCGAACGTGTGCTCGACGAACCTGTCACGCACCGACAACCTCAACGTCACGGCGCTGACCGATAACGTGACGAGTGCGAACAACCAGACCTTCGGTTACTCCGCCGCGAACCGGCTGACCTCGGCGAGCGGAGCCTACGGCGCGCAGTCGTGGACCTATGACGGCGTGGGCAACCGGCTCTCCGAGAACTCCACCCCTGTCGGCGGGTCGCTGACGGCGCGGACCTACACCTATCCCACCACGTCCAACCGGATTTCCTCGACCGTGATCGCGGCGGCGACGGAGCGGGCGTTTACCTATGATGGCGCGGGCAATATCGCGTCCGACACGCGCAACGGCACGGCCTACACTTACGCCTACAACAAGCGCAACCGGCTCAACACCGTCACGGTCGCCGGGTCGTTGAAGGGCACGTACACCTATAACGGGATGGAGCAGCTCGCGATCCGCGTCTCGACCAACCAGACGCCCGCTGGCACCACGCACTTCATCCACGATCATCTAGGCAATGTCATTGCCGAAACCGCTGGCAACGGGCCGACCGGCGCGACCGGCACGGTGCGGGAGTATATTTATCTGCCGGAGACGGAAATTGCCCCAACGATGGGCTCGCGGACGGTCGTTGATCGGCCGTTGGCGGTGGTCGATGCGGTGAATACGGCCAGTCCGGTCACGTGGTACGTCCACGCCGACCACCTGCATCGTCCGATCCGGATGACCGATGCGGCCAAAGCCTCCGTCTGGACCGCCGTCTGGGCACCGTGGGGTGCACCGCACTCCATTACCGGTTCAGCAACCCTTAACGCGCGGTTCCCGGGACAATGGTTCCAGATGGAAGCGGGGTTGCATTACAACTGGCACCGCAGCTACGATCCATCGCTCGGCCGCTACACCCAGCCCGATCCGCTGGGGTTCGTCGATGGGCCGTCGTTGATGGCGTATGTGAAGAGCAATCCTATAAGATCCACGGATCAGCGGGGCTTAACTGCCGACGTGCAGCGATGCGGAATCCCCAAAAGACGGCCCCTCTATCAATGCACCAAAGAATTTCCAAATGACGGTCCGCAAAAGTGGTGGCAGACCGATCGTGATGATGCGAATAACCCTGTTTGCTATCAGAAATGTGCACAAAGAGAGTTGACAGCGTGTCAGCCGGCGACCGTCGTTCTTTGTGCGCCCGTCGGTGCTGTTGGCGGCGTGATAAATGGGTTGGGTTGTTTCGCGGTTACAACATATATTTGCAGTGAAGTGGCGGACATGCGCTGCAAATGGCGCTGTGATTGCCTGAATAACGATCTCCACTAGGGCGCGACCATGGACCAGCCATTTGCATTGAGATTTGTGTTTACTTTCGCTTGCATATATTTTTTTGGGAGGGCGTATCCGATAGCTCGGTTCGCGCCAAAACTTCTCGCTGATCACATTGTGTGGCTGACGGTTGGAACGTTGCTTCTAACTTTTACCTTGTTGCTTTACTTCAAATACATGAGGTCCATCGTCCCTCTGGCGTTAGCATTATGTCTTGGATTAGCATTGGAAATCGCCTTTTTGTTTGACCTTGTAGTACTTGGCGGCCCGGAAGGTACGTCAATCAACCTCTCGATTCTTTACATTTTAGGACTATGCTTGTCGATAGCGGGGCTGCTGCACTCAAGTACCAGGCATTACGTACATAAGTAGTCATTAACGAAACTCTGCTGTTTAGCCCACATAGCCCGCAATAAAAGCGACGGCTTGTAGGGTGCAATAGCGACGCGTATTGCACAACGGCCGGTGGCAACGTTCATCATCAGAGTGCCAAATGCAGCGATGGTACGACTCGTAGTGGTGGTGGACGAATTCATGGAAAGTGGAAAAAGTGACCATTAGCTATCACACCTCCATCAGACCTCTTGACGGCAAGGGGCAAGCGCTAAAACCGATGGATATCGTATTGGTCAAAGCCATACCCAATCACTACTGGTGCGACCCGGATTTCTCCGAACTGCAGAACTTTGCTGGAAGTTATGGATTGATCTCCTATGTCTCAGATGGAATTGAGAGTGAGCCGTATTTCTTAGGAAACAAATCTCATCCTGGCTGGGTAAACGGAGACGGCAGCTTGGTGCATTTGCTAACCAGACGTGTTGGTAACGGCGTAATTGTCACTGGTGATTTCTGGGTTCCACCAGCGGATCTCGTCAGGCTTCCGTTCAATGCTTTGCTCATGAACATTTTCGTCGAGTATCCTTGGCAAATGCAAGATGACGAGGGGGGCGGAAGCTCATTGTTCATAAAGGACGGCATGTTCGAGTACGACTTCATCAAGCGAATTACGGAAGCGCGTTTAAGCGTGCTTAACGCGGCTCATAATGCTGCAATGAATGTCCTTGAGAACTCGCAAAACAACCCGGAGAAGTGAACCTCTAAATTCGGGAAATTAGGAGTAGGATGGGTGAAATGAGCGCCTTCACTTGTAGCAACCGTCTTGATGTCTAAGCTGCGCTCCATGTTTTCTGGGTCTTCATCATGGCGTTTAGGATTGTGATGAGCTTGCGCATGGCAGCGACAAGAATGACCTTATAGGGTTTGGATTTACCGGCGAGCCGCTCTGCGAATGGCTTGATCTTGGTGTTGTGGCGGATGGCGACACGGGCAGCATTGTAGAGGGCGTGGCGGACTTCGGCTCTGCCACCGCGAATGGCGCGATAGCCGCGGCGCTGACCGGACTCGCGAGGGAATGGTGCGAGACCGGCGAGGCTTGCGATTTGCCGTCGCGAGAGAGTACCCAGTTCCGGCATCTCAGCGATCAGGGTCGACAACGGCCCGGAATACATTAGCGGGCAACTGCTGCGATGGGCCGAAGATCGTGGCATCAGGGTCCAGCACATTCAGCCGGGCAAGCCCCAGCAGAACGCCTACGTCGAACGCTACAACCGCACAGTCCG
>JANOFU010000085.1:0-15723 GCA_031413815.1 Hyphomicrobium sp.
AGACAATGGGGGCGAGCAGTTTGCTTACCTTCCCGCCCTCAACGACAGCGATGACGGCATCGACGTCATTGAAGCAATTGTGCGCCGCGAATTGATGGGGTGGATCTAACCGTTAGGCCTATGCTGACGGCCCACTCGGTCCGCTTGAGTATGCGCGAGTTATAGTCCAGTCGTCGATCGGGAGAATGAGATGGCAAACACAGCACGCCCGGCCGCACCCGGTGCCGAGTCAGCCGCTCTAAAAGGACACTTTAACCGGCAGGTTGCGGGCGCAGAGTCGGTTGAAATCAAGGCGACGATCGCTGCGGACCATATCCGGCAAGGCTTGAAGCGCTTGGGCCTCGACCGCAATAAAGCGGAGCAGCGGTTCATCTATTTCTTTGATACTCCCAAGCTCGCCCTGCTCAAGTCAGGCGTGATCGTACGAGCACGCCGCGTGCCGGGAAACTGGCACGATACCACCATCAAAATTCGCCCGGTGAACGCAAACCAAGTCCCGGCAAAATGGAAAAAACACAAAGGGTTTAAATTGGAAGCCGACGCCGGCGAGACGGATATCGTCCGCTCGGCATCATTATCGCGCAACATCGAAAAAGGATTGATCAAGCGCGTAGCCGGCGGAGAAGCTGATTTGCCTGCCATTTTCGACAAGTCCCAGGAATTGTTCTTGGCTGAAATGTGCCGGATCCGGTATGATCTCCGGAAGCTTGAAATGCTCGGTCCGATCGAAGCGCTCTGGTGGAAAGTTTCCCATCGTGGCTTGCCAATGCCAATGACGGCGGAGTTGTGGAAGCGCAGTGACGGTGAACTGATCCTTGAGGTTTCAGTCCGGGTGTCCGTCGAACAGGCAGCTTTCTCAAGCGCCGGTTTTCTTGCTTTTCTCGCAGAGTTCGGAGCAACCCGCGATAATGCACAACAGGCAAAGACCCGTTGGGCGGCATCGTTCTTCGCTGAGCAGTTGCAGACCGCAGCGTCCCGGCAGGAGCGCGCACTACCAAAGAAGCCTGCGAAAAAGCAACCCTTACGTGCGGGTAGAACGACCAAATCATCACAATCGCACCCCGTCCCGGCGAGCCGGGACGCAAAGAAGCAGCAAGACCGCAAGACACCATCGCGCCGTCAACCTGAGCCGGTCGCGGCAGAGCTTGCAGTTGCAGATCCGTCTGATGCATCAGCTGCTGACCGCCGGACATCTACGTAACGGTTTAAGCCGGTTGGCGTTTCGCAGTGCCAAGCGGACGTGGAGCCCAAAGTAGAACATGCAGGGCTCCGCCGGTCACACCACGCTAGGCGCCCAGTTGTAGCGGCGTTCTAGAAGTACAATCGCTGCCAGACACTCATTAAATTTTACAATTTTTAATTGGCTGTATCTACTCGTGAAAGCCGTACTAAATTGAAACCTGTTCCGTCTTTTCATTTACCTTATATTCGGCAAATCAATCTAGTATTTCGAATTGGTCACCCCAAATAGGGGTTAATTGCTATTGCAATCGGGAGTTTGACACATGATACCCACTGGCGGCTTTGAGGTTTTTGGCCTCCTTTTGATCGCGCTGGCCGTCGCAGCCCTCTGGTCGACGGTGAAGATCGTCCCGCAAGGCTTCAACTACACAGTTGAGAACTTCGGCCGCTACACCCGCACGCTGCCACCGGGCTTGCACATCCTCGTCCCGGTGATGGAGCGCGTTGGCCATGAGGTCAACATGAAGGAGCAGGTGATCGACATCCCGAGCCAGGACATCATCACACGTGACAACGCCATGGTGCGCGTCGATGGCGTCGCTTTCTTCCAGGTTCTGAACGCCGCCAAGTCGGCTTACGAAGTCGACAATCTTGAGAACGCCAGCGTCAACCTTACGATGACCAACATCCGTACAGTGATGGGTTCGATGGACCTCGACGAACTGCTGTCGAACCGTGATCACATCAACGCCAAACTCCTACAGGTGGTCGATGCCGCGACGGAAGCCTGGGGCGTGAAAGTCACGCGCATCGAAATCAAAGACATCGCGCCGCCGCGCGATCTCATCGACAGCATGGGCCGCCAAATGAAGGCGGAACGCGAAAAGCGCGCGCAGATTTTAGAATCCGAAGGCCTTCGTCAGGCCGCAATCCTCAAAGCCGAAGGCGCCAAGCAGGCCGTCGTTCTGGAGGCTGAAGGCCGCCGCGAAGCCGCCTTCAAAGACGCGGAAGCCCGCGAACGCGGTGCCCAGGCCGAAGCTGAAGCCACCCGCATGGTGTCTGACGCCATTGCCAACGGCAGCGTGCAGGCCATCAACTACTTCGTTGCCAACAACTACGTAAAGGCCCTCGAAGCGCTGGCCTCTGCTCCCAACCACAAGATCATCATGATGCCGCTGGAAGCCTCGTCGGTGATCGGCTCGCTGGGCGGTTTGGCCCAGATCGCGGGTGAAGCCTTTGGCGGCGGCAACAACGGCGGCGGCGTTAAGCCGATGCCGCCGAAAACGAACCCCCGCAGCAGCGTGCCTGCGGTGTAGTCTGAAAACCGGGGGCGGACCCAATCTGTCCGCCTCTTTTGACTTTGCGAACTGGAGACACGACACATGGACGCGCTGGTTCAATTCCTTTCGACCCTTGGCTTTTGGAACTGGCTGTTCCTGGCCATCGCGCTGTTCGCACTCGAGACCTTCATACCGGGCGTGCATTTTCTCTGGTTCGGGTTAGCCGCACTGGTTGTAGGTATCTTGGCCATGGTGCTCGGTCTCACAGACAGTGCAGCGGCGTTCACCTGGCCCTTGCAGCTCGTGACGTTTGCGACGATTGCCGTGCTGACCGTATTCTGGGTCAAGCGCTACGCCCGGCCCGATTCCGCAGTAAGCGATGAGCCCGATCTCAACATCCGCGGCGCGCAGTACATTGGCCGCAAGGTGATCGTCGAAGATGCCATCGTCAACGGCCGCGGCAAGGTCCGCGTCGGCGATACGTTGTGGGGTGCCCAAGGCGAAGACGCCCCGCGCGGCGCGCAGGTCGAAGTCACCGGCGTCAATGGCACCGTCCTGGTTGTGACCAACGAGACCGAGTAAGACGCGAGGCGGTCAATCCTGACCCTGCCCTGTTTCTGCCTCTTGGCAACCGCCGAAATTTCGTCAGACTTCCCCTGTTTCAGTATCGATCGCAATTTTGTTGCGGGGGTGTCTATCGCGGATTGTGGCGTGCCGGTTTGCCTTCATTGCGCTGTGTTCCTGGATGCTGGCTGCGTTTGCGACGCCAGCTTCCGCCAAGCAGTTCGCCTTTGTTGTCGGTATTGATGCCTACGACAACCTGCCTGCTCATCAGCAGCTGAAGCGCGCCGTCAGCGATGCCCGCGCCGTTGCACAGACGTTCCGCGACTTGAACTACGACGACGTGCTGACCGGCGAGAACTTGACACGATCCGAGTTCAACGCCCTATGGCAGAAGTTGTTGAACACGTCCGGACCCGAAGACACCGTGTCGATCGACTTCTCGGGTCACGGCGTCGAAATCGACGGCCAGAATTTTCTGATCCCGAGAGATTTCCCGCCCGCCGTTTATGGCCGCGAACAACGTGTCAAACGCGAGTCTTTGAGCGTGCAGGAAATGCTGCTGGACTTGCGTGGCGTGAGGCCGAAAGCAAAGCTGGCGCTGCTGATCTTGGACGCCTGCCGCGATCATCCTCTCATTCCACCCGGCCAAAAGAGTACATCTGAGAAAGGTGGGCTTACCGGCATGGACGCGCCGAGCGGCACCTTCATTATGTATGCGGCGGGGGCTGGGCAAACCGCGCTCGACCGGTTGCCGAAGAACGATCCCGATCCGAATTCCGTTTACACGCGCAAGCTCATTCCGCTGCTGAAGACGAAAGGGCTCGCCATCCACGAACTCGCCCGGGATGTAAGACAGCAGGTTCATCAGTTGGCCGCAACGGTTCCGCACCCACAGACGCCGGCGCACTATGACGAGTTGATCAACCGGTTTTGTGTGGCGGGATGTGATGGTGGTGCGGCTCCGGTTGCTGCAGCAGAGCCTCCCGCTCCTGCGTCCGCAACTCTAGCTGCGGCCTCGGATACCGCGGATAAGTCGGCCGCGGCGGACGCGCCTGCGCCACAAGTGGCGCCTGACCCCGCGCCTCCTGCGCCTGTCGAAACGGCGATGATTGCGCCGCCTGCAGCCACCGCCAATCCCAAGACGCTGACGCGATCGATTCAGGAAGGTCTAAAGCGCGCGGGCTGCTTTGCCGTCGAGCCAACCGGAACATGGGGCCCAAAAACGACGGAAGCGGCGACGCGGTATAATGCTACTCTTGAGGCCTATGCCAATGAAGATGGGGCGTTTCCTGTAACTGAGTCTGTTAAATCGGCGATGGCTTCGGGGTCGATCTCAACAAGCGCTCCGAGCGAAGCCGATGCATCGAAATTGCAGAGCGTTATGGGACGCGTGTGTCCATTGGACTGTCCGCCGGGGGATGATGAGGTCGAGGGGAAATGCGTCAATCAAGCCTGCGTAGCAGGCAATCCAAACGCCTGTGATTAATGCGGAAGACAGCGAGTATTTGCGATGGTCTGACTAGTCGAAATGTCCCACTTGCCGCCCTGACCCACTTACGACCCTGGCCGCAACAGCCCACCGCTCCTTCACCTCCAATAGACTTCACTTAGTGCCATTCATGCGTTAAGCTCTCGCCGTGAACGCCAAAGCCAAACTTGTAATCGACGACGCCCTGCGCCTCACCGCAGAAGAGCGCGTTGATCTCTTGGACGCACTCTGGATCAGCCTGCTCAACACTGACGCTGAGGTCGATAGCGCTTGGGCCGGCGAGATCGACCGGCGCATTGCAGCTGTTGAGCGCGGCGATGTGCACTTGCTCGACGCTGACGCTGTGCTGACGGAGCTGCGCGAGCGATTCAAGCCCGCATGAGGATCCGGATCGTCCCGGCGGCAAAAGCGGAGTTGGATGAGGCCGCGGTCTTTTATAACAATCGCAAGCCTGGTTTGGAACTCGATTTCCTCGACGAAGTGGGCCGCACACTTGCATACATTAAGGAGTTCCCAAACGCTGCCGCCGTCATCCGCAAAGCAGCACGGCAACGGCGGGTCGAACGCTTCCCCTATGGACTCGTTTACATTGCGAGGGATTCCGAAATTATAGTGATCGCAGTGGCACATTTAAAGCGCAAGCCTGGCTATTGGCGCAATCGCCTCAAAGATCCAGGGTCTACCGCAGATAAATAAGCGGCTAGCTCACGCCACACCCGCACGCAGCAAATCATGCACGTGCACAATGCCGATGGGTTTGCCTTTGTCGACGACAAACAAGGCCGTGATGCGCGAGGCATTCAGCAGTTCCAGCGCGGCCGGCGCCAGCAATCCCGGTGCGATGGTCTTCGGCTTTTTGGTCATGATCTCGCGCACAGACGCCTTCAACAAGTCAGCGCCCATGTGACGGCGCAAGTCGCCGTCCGTCACGACACCGGTGAGCTTGCCTTTGCCATCAATGACGCCCAGGCAGCCGAAGCTCTTGGCCGTCATGATCACGAGCGCTTCGCTCATCGACACGCTCTCGCGCGCCAACGGCAGCTTGTCCGCTTTGTGCATGAAATCGGCAACGGTGCGCAGGTTCGCGCCGAGCGACCCGCCAGGATGAAATACCTTGAAATCGTGCGCGGTAAAGCCCTTGCTCTCCAACAGCGCGATGGCGAGGCCATCTCCGAGCGCCAATTGCATCGTTGTCGATGTCGTCGGTGCGAGGCCGTGCGGACAGGCTTCTTTGGCTTTCGGCAGCTCCAGAACCACGTCCGAATGCTGACCGAGCGCCGAGTTCGCGTTCGACGTGATCGAAATCATCGGCACACTAAACCGGCGCGAAAACGTGATGATGTTTTTCAATTCGACTGTCTCACCGGACCACGACAGGGCGAGGATCACATCCTCCCGCGTGATCATGCCGAGATCGCCGTGAGAGGCTTCACTCGGATGCACAAAGAACGCCGGAGTTCCGGTCGAGGCGAATGTCGCAGCGATCTTCTGGCCGACGTGCCCGCTCTTGCCGATGCCCGACACGATCACCCGGCCGCGCGCGGCCTTCAGCACGTCAACGGCCGCCGCAAACGGCTTAGCGAGCGAACCGTCGAGCGCCACACGTACCGCCGTCAGCCCGTTGGCCTCAAGGCCGAGTGTGCGCACAGCCGACGCCACCGCCGCCGCGGCAGCCGTCTCCGGGCGCTTTCCGCCAGCAATGCTCTTCAGTTTGCGAACCGCCCCCGCCATGGGCGCAATACTCCCCATTTTCCGCCGGACTGTCTGAAGCCCGGTCAGATCCCGGCCTCAGTCCTAGCAGAGCTTCTCCAGCCTCGCCAATTCTAAGGCGGCACGCGACGCCGGGGATATATGGTCTTAAAGGCCCGTTAACCGGAACTTTTTACTGTCTGTCACAGCGAGTGTGCGTCGGAACTGGGTTTTGAACCTGTCACAGGCGCCTTCGTGATCCTCTTGTCGCGCAAAACCGGCGTGTTCTACGGCTTGGCCTCAACGGCCTTAGCGTTGGCGATTGCGTGCGCGCTGCCTGCGGCCGCTCAGGACGCTGACACGCCCGACGAACGCGGCTCGAGCGGCGCCACCGAAGCCGGTCAGCCAAGCCGCGGCGCAGGATCAGGCCCAACCGTCAACGATGACCCGACCGCACCCGATCTGCCCTCAGCCATTCCCTCTGACGACCCCAGCGAAGACCCGATTGATCCGCTGGCCGACGAAGAGCCGCGCCCGCGCACCGGCCAGCGCGCCGCTGTCCGCGATGGCGACCTGACCGCCGAAGACCCCGCCGTCGTCCGCGACGGCATCATCGATGCCGGCGAGCCGTTGCCACCCGAAGACGGCGGCGACCCAACGCAGATCGATAGCCGCGACGCGGACGAAGCCGCCCTCTTCACCAATCCGCCAGATACCACGGACGCGCTGCTGTTCCAGATTGAAGATATCGATCCGGTTCGCACCGACCGCCGGCCCGAGCGCCTCGCGCGCCTGGAGCCCTACGACCCCATCGGCATCAAAATTGGCAGCTTTGTCTACTTTCCTGAACTCGAAGTGGGCGGGCTCTACCAGAGCAACCTGTTCCGCCGCAGCGATGCTGAGTCCGATGTGGCCGCGGAAGTTCGCAACACCTCACGGCTTGTCTCCAACTGGTCAACCCACGCGCTGGAACTGCGATCAACCAGCAACCTGACATTCCATAACGCGTTTCCCGAGGAAGACGACCGCGCTTGGGCGCTCGAGGGCCGCGGCCGTCTCGACATCACCAAACGCACCAATCTGCAAGGCCAGCTGTTGCACGACGTGCGCCAGGAAGGCCGCTCGGCGATTGACGCGCTCTCGACCGGCGACCGCATCGACGTTACCACCGACGAAGCCGCCCTCACCTTCAATCACCGCTTCAACCGTCTTTCGGTCCAGCTGCGTGCCGGCATCATCGAGAACGATTTCGGCGCATCACCCGGTGCGGGTCCGGCCAGCAACGACGATCGCGACACCACCACGACCGAGCAAGCGGTCCGCGCGTCTTGGGAGTTCAAGCCGACATTCTCGGTGTTTGCTGAAGTTGAAACCAACCAGCGCGACTACGATACGGCCGCCATGTCCGATGGCCTTTCGCGCTCAAGTGACGGCGAGCGCTACCGCGCCGGCGTTGATTTTGGCTCGGCAAGCCAAACGCTGCGCGGAGAGATCAGCTTGGGTTATGGCTTGCAATCGCCCAACGCTGCAGCCCTGAGCGATGTCGAAGGCATTCTGGTTGACGCCAATCTCGCCTGGCGCATGACCGATCTGACCTCGTTCCTCGTCACAGCGCGCACCGATTTCTTCGACACAAACACAGCCGGCTCCGCCGGTGTCGTCTCGCATCAGATCGGTGTCGAAGCCCGCCATGCCTTCCGCCGGTATCTGATTGCCAGCGCCGGACTCGGCTACACCGATCAGGACTACGACAGCGTCGATATCGCAGAGAGCGAATTGCGCGCGTCGCTCGGCCTTGAATACTTCGTCAACCGCGAGTTCGTTCTGTTCGGCCGCTACGACCACATCAATTTTGAGTCGAACCAGGTTGATGGCGATTGGGTCAGCGACGACGTCCGCCTCGGCGTCCGCTGGCGGCGGTAACGCAGTCCAATTAAAGCAACAACTCTAACAGAAACGGCCAGGACGCGGAGAACCGTCCTGGCCGTCAATGGTTTGAACCCTTGAACCGGTGCTTACTTGGCAGCGGCCGAGCGGCGCGAGACTTCGGTTGCCGAAACTTCGCCAGCAGCGACCAGAGCATTGACGCAACGCTTTGACAGGCTGGAGCCGTTGGCACGGAAGCACTGGCGGACGCCCGGGCTGCCGATTGCGTGCTGGCTGCAGTAAGAGAAGTAGTCGCTGGCACAAGCAAACTTGACGCCAGCGCTCACCGCATGAGCTTCTGAATTTGGGCCCGTCAGAGCGCCGAGAGCAAGAACAGCAGTGAGGGCTGCGCGGGCTGCGAGGATGGTGGTGATCGGTGTCATGGCTCTCTCCAGTCGCCTAAGGGTTCGTCGAACAATCTCGACTTGATGACAGGAGTATCGCTGAGACCGGGCACGAACGCTGTTCCCGGGGTAACTCTCAGTTGGGGTCACACTATTTTTGTGAACAACGGATCTGGACCAAACACCATGGTCGCTATGGCCCTGCCAAAAAGGGGGCCAGACTACGGCCATTCTTGTGCTCACAGGGAGGGCTAAGGCCGCGCATTGGCCGCCCAAGTTAACGATAACTTTTTAGAGCAGACCCGCTTTGAGCCGGCCCGGACGTCAGCGGACCACTCACGCGAGGACGGCCGGAGCCGCGGTCCACCGGGCGACGATGGATTTGCCCAGGCGGTGCGCGGGCGCTTCGATCAGGTGATACGCAATCGCCGCCGCAACACCAGCGAGCGCTGGCCAGACGATCCAAATCAGCCCCAGCGGCATCGCGCCGCCCGGCCAGGCGTGAGCCGCCCAATAGAACACCGGCAGATGGACCAGATAGAGGCTGTAGGAGATCTGGCCGAGATAGGCGGCGGGCCGCGTGTCGAAGATCGATTGCGTGAGCCGGCCACCTGCCAACACCAGAACAATGATCAACACCGACCACAGGCCGAGCGTGATGTCGGTCACCACAGTGCTCAGCGCGAGCAACCCCGCGCTGCCGAGGGCCAGCAACACGAACCGCTGCCTGGGTGTGTAGCTGCGCGCCAGCGTGACGATCTGCTCGCGATGTTTGGCAAGTGCCGCGCCCATGACAAAGTAAAGCGTAAAATGCACCGTCAGCCAAAACGACGACGCGGCTGAAGTGGAGAACTTGAAGTCGCGCGGGCCGTAGCCGAGGTGGCGCAGGGCGACATACGCAATCAGCGCAGCGGCGAGACTGGCCGCCAACGTCCGCCACGCCGGATAGCGATAGATGAGCCACATCAAAACTGGGAAGATCAACGAGATCCGCAGCTCATAAACGAGGCTCCACATCACCTTATTGAGGCTTGAGGAGTGCGTGTCGCCGAGCATCATCAAATGACCGGCGATCAGCTGCCAGCTCAGCGGCTCGGTCCGGTTGTAGAGGGCGTCGTAACCGGGCAGAACCGCCTGGTTCGCCACCGCAAAGATCACAGCAGCCAGCACGATCGAGGCGGCAAACGGCAAATAGATGCGGCATACGCGGCGGATAACGAAGTCGCGATACGTCATCGCCTTCTCAAGCGACAGCGCCAGCACAAAGCCGCTCAGAACAAAGAACAGAATGACGGCGGGGCGGCCGCTGACGATCAGACGCAGCGGGGTATTCTCAAACCACCACAAGAGACCGATGTTGGTGTTTTCATGCGCACGAAAGCAATGGTGCAGCACCACCGTGACGGCGGCAAAACCCCGGAGGGCATCGAGACGGTCAAACCGGCCGGAGGTCATGGCGCGTCCAGGGCAAAAAGCGGCTGAGAACCGCCCTGAGATTAACCGGCGCAGGTTTCGGATGTGTT
The DNA here is from genome assembly GCA_031413815.1 of Hyphomicrobium sp. Taxonomy (GTDB): domain Bacteria; phylum Pseudomonadota; class Alphaproteobacteria; order Rhizobiales; family Hyphomicrobiaceae; genus JAGVSR01. The sequence goes on from JANOFU010000085.1 coordinate 9,998, forward strand.
GCGATGGAGGTAGTCAAAGAGAGTTGGGGCACATGACTCGAATTCTCTGCACTTGAATTCGGGAGGGAACCGCCCCGGGAATGCCGGAGGCTCCAATGCAGGGCATGGTCCTAGAAGGCGTTATTCGCGGCCGCTAGGTGCGTACGGCATTGATCGACAAATCGGCGCTCTGTCCGCTCGACCACGTCAACCGGCCGTTGAAGGCGCCGCGGCCGAACGCACTGAAGGCGGTGCCTGGCACCGCCTGCTCACAAGGATTCGGGTCATGCCCCCATCGCCGGCCGGCTACTCACCTGCTGCGGCGACATCAACATACTCTACGCGGCTCGATGGTTCCGGGATCGCAAGCCGGTCCTCCTTCAATCCGTCCAGATGGAAGGCGATGGCCTCGCGCATTGCAGTCTCGACGCCGGCTAATGTCATGCCCGTTGCCACGCAACCGGGCAGATCCGGGACATACGACGAGTAGTTCTCGCCCGCTCGCTCAATAACGATCGCGTACTGCATGGATCCTCTCAAGGCTTCAGTCCAGCTTGCTTCAAAATGCTGTTAAGCGTTCCTGGCGCGAGCTGGTCACTTGGATTACCCGCGACCGTTACGCGGCCCGTCTTGGAGGGTTGCTTGGATTGCCGATGGCTCCCGCGGGTCGCAACCAGAGCCCAGCCGTCGTTATGCAAGAGCTCAAGAACCGCCTTCACTTTCATGGCGGCAACCTAACAGTTCTTGGATTACGGGACATACAACAGGCAAGCAGGTGACACGATCCCAAATCTCCGCAGCGCGACACCCCTCCGCTCATCCGTCACGGGTTCGGGTCATGTCCCCGGCCGGCGATGGGGACATGACCCGATCGCATCGCGCTCGGGATCGTGTCCCCTGACCCGGGATCGATGCTGCGCGCAACACTGAGAGCCGTACCAGCCGGAGGCACCAAATCCTCGCTCTGACGGCTTTGCTCGTTCCAGAGGTACCAACAAACAGAGCTCAGCACGATGCCGCCGCCGATCAACACCGTGCTGCCCGGCTGTTCGAAAAAAAACATCCAGACAAGCAGCGGGCCCAAGACGACATCCAGCATCTGGATAAATCCGGATTCACCCGCGGTGATGTAGCGGCCGCCATTCAGCGCCAGCACGTAGGCAATGCCAGAAGTCAGGCCGCCGTAAAGCGCGCACCCCAACAGCGCCATGGGCGGCGGAATCCCCGGCTCCATGAACGGAAGCGCCACGAGGCCACACACGCCGGCCGCAAGCGCCATCGCGACGGTCAGATCAAGTTTGGGATGAATCTTGGAATGCACGATCTGCAAGGCGAATGTGACCGTCATGATTACAGCTGCGATGATACCTAAGATGTCGTTGGGCGATGCTGCTGCACCGGCCATGATGGCGATGCCCACGAAAGCCACAAGTCCCGCGCCGATGAGCCGGAGCGTCACCCGTTCGCCCATCCAGAAATAACTGATGAGCGCGGCGACGAATGGCAACACCGCATAAACGATCATGACATTGGCAACGGTCGTCAGATTCAGTGCAAAGATGTAGGCGATCGTCGATACGACGGAGATCGCGATCGTAACGGCGCCTGGTGATCCCATTCCGGACACAGCCTGCGCCAAGTTTTTGCGGTGTTCGTAGGCTGCGACCGCGATCAGCGTCAGGAACGCGAACAGCGACCGCCAGCCAATCAGTGTCCATGATTCGAGGTTGGCTAATCTGACAAAGGGTCCCGCCGTGCTCCACAGCAGAGCCGATAACGTCACCAGCAGAATGCCATAGGTCCGGCTGGCCATCGTGTCCTCAGATGTTGCACCTCCTTGCTTACGTTAAGTTGCAACGGCGTCCAACAGGAATGACGGTGCCATCCGCCCAAAACGCCCCTCATTGAACCTAGCCCGCGTCGCCCGCAATGACGGCGGTGCCAGGCTCCGGACTCTCAAGGGTGCGTGGCATCAGGCCACCGTTCAGTGGCATCGCAACTTCCCGACACCTGGTGCCTGGCACCGGCTGCTCGCGGTTCGAGACCACTCCGCACATCCGTCAGGGGTTCGGGTCGTGTCCCCGAATGCAGGCCACAAAAATATTCACCGCGCACCGACGGATTTCCCCCGCCTCATCCGTTCCTCACTGTGAACACCAATGGGGAGGGACAGACATGAACGCCACCGGCATGACCGAAGCGGGACCGGGCGACGACACCACCGCGCGCCCCAACGAACAACTTCAATCGAGCCTTGACGCCTGCCACGGCAAGCTCAACACCATCCAGTCCCAGATGGCGGCCCTGCAAGCGAGCGTATCGCAGTTGACAGACAAGATGGCGACCCTTCAGATCGCTACCCGCTTGTCGCAATCCCAACTCGACGCGATGATGGCCAAACGGACCGGGGCGCCGCAATGAGCACCCTGCGACCCGCGGCTCCATCGCACACTTGCCGGAAACCGCCCCATGGACCCGCTCTTTTCCCTGCCCGCGTTCGCAGCCCTCGCCTTTGGGTATCTTCTCGGCTCAATTCCCTTCGGCCTCCTGCTGACGCGCGCGGCCGGCCTCGGCGACATCCGCAACGTCGGCTCCGGCAACATCGGCGCGACCAACGTGCTGCGCACGGGCAACACGGGACTGGCCGCGCTGACACTTGTTCTGGACGCGCTCAAAGGCACCGCCGCGGTACTCATCGCTCATTCGATCGGCGGCGGCTTCGGCATCGCGATCCTCGCAGGACTGCTGGCCGGGCTCGGCGCGTTTCTCGGCCACGTGTTTCCCGTCTGGCTTGGCTTCAAAGGCGGCAAAGGGGTCGCCACATACATTGGCGTCTTGATCGGCGTGTTCTGGCCGGCGGCCCTCGTTTTTTGTGGCGTCTGGCTCGCGCTGGCTGCGCTCTCCCGCTATTCGTCCTTGTCCGCGCTGATCGCAAGCATCGCGACGCCTGGATACCTCTTGATTCAGGACGAGCGACCCGCAGGTTTGCTCGCCTTGATCATGACCGCGCTTCTTCTTTGGAAACACCGCTCGAACGTCCAGCGGCTCTTATCCGGCGAGGAGCCTAAAATCGGTGCCAAAGCTTGAGCAACGCGAACTGTTCACGCCCGCACCGCTGCCCATTGCGGCGCTCAACGATGCGCAGCGCCTCGCCTGTTTGCGGCTGATCCGCTCCAGCAACGTCGGCCCAGTGACGTTTCGCGATCTGATCAATCACTATGGCGGCGCGGAACTGGCGCTGGAAGCGCTCCCAGAATTGTCGCGGCGCGGTGGGCGCGCCATCCGGATCTGTCCGCGATCGCGGGCCGAACACGAACTCGAGGCCGCTGCGAAGATCGGCGCGCAGCCCGTGTTCACGATTGAGCCTGGCTATCCCAAACTCTTGGCACACGTCGAGGTTCCCCCGCCGCTGCTCTACCTCAAGGGCGACGCAGAACTTCTGCAACGGCCGACGATTGCGATTGTCGGATCGCGCTTAGCGTCGGCCGCCGGAATGACGCTCGCGCGGCAGTTCGCCAACGATCTTGGCCGCGCCGGACTGGTCACTGTGTCAGGGCTTGCCCGCGGGATTGATGCCGCGGTTCACGAGGCGAGTATCGGCAGTGGAACTGTCGCGGTACTCGCCGGTGGGATTGATTTTGTCTATCCACCCGAACACGTGGCGCTGCAGGCGGCCATCGGCGAGCGCGGCTGCTTGGTCAGCGAAATGCCGCCAGGATTTGAGCCGCGCGCCAAAGAGTTCCCCCGGCGCAACCGGCTCATTTCTGGAATGAGCTTTGGCGTTCTCGTCATTGAGGCCGCTCGGCGGTCCGGCACGCTGGTGACTGCGCGGCTGGCGGCAGAACAAGGCCGCGAAGTCTTTGCCGTGCCGGGCCATCCGCTCGACCCGCGCGCGGAGGGCACCAACCATCTTCTGAAAACCGGCGCGACGATGGTCATTTCCGCCGGCGACGTCCTCGACATTCTCGAACCCATTCTGCGCGAAGCCGGCAGCATTGCTGAAGATGCACCGGTCTATGACCCTCGCGACGCCGCTCCCCCAAGGCCGCCGCCGCTCCTCACCGGCACGGACCGCAACCAGGTTCTATCGGCACTCGGTCCCCAACCGGCTGCGATTGACGACATTGCGCGCGCAACGGGGCTCGGCATCCGCGACGTGCGCATTCTGCTCATGGAACTCGACTTGGCCGGCCGCATCGAGCGGCATGGGCAAAGTTTGGTGTCGCTGCGATTGGGGGAGCAGGAGATCGAGGCGGCCGGCTAGGTTCGATCGGCCAGCTGCCTGGCCTCGGCGTGAGCCAACTTCAGGATCGTGGCCAGCGTGGCATAGCCCGACCGATCGGCCATTTGCTGCAATTCAAGGACCATATCGGCGACGTACTCGGCACGATCTGAAGCCTGGGACCAGCCGTCCGGGTCCGGAGTCGACACATCCTGAGACGGCGGGGACCCGTCCGTGGGGTCCGGTTCGATGATATTGTGCAACCCGCTCATATTCCCCCTCGCCCAAACCTTGGTCATGAATGCAACTTAAAGTCGCACTTCTGTGATTAATAGTCAATAGGTTGCAAAGAGCGGGATGTGCACGGACGCTCCTGGCGCTCGAAACACCAACACGTGCGGTACCACCTTGACACGGCCGCACGCGCCCCATAAATCGTCTGAGCGTCTGTTGGCACTCATTACCTAGAAGTGCTAACAAGCGCTCGTGCCCTCCAGGCATCCGCCGAATGGCACATTCCAACCCATTGAATTCGGAGCCGTTTCTGACATGAAGTTCCGTCCACTCCACGACCGCGTTGTCGTCAAACGCGCTGACGCCGAAACAAAATCGGCCGGCGGGATCATTATTCCGGATACCGCTGGTGAGAAGCCACAGCAGGGCATCATCACTGCCGTTGGCCCCGGTGCCCGCGACGAAGCTGGCAAGCTTCAGCCCCTGGACCTCAAGAAGGGTGACAAGATTCTGTTCGGCAAGTGGTCGGGCACCGAAGTGAAAATCGACGGCGAAGACCTTCTGATCATGAAGGAAAGCGACGTCATGGGCGTTCTGGAGAAGTGAGGGGTGAGGTCGTGAACGGTGAGTGGCGAACGCGCCACCGGCACCAGATCACACGACCCTCTCCATTTTCCTCCCCCACACCAATGACCACGAACCTCTCACCCATTTTAAGGAGTTCAGCCCAATGGCTGCCAAAGACGTAAAATTCGGCCCCGATGCCCGCGAACGCATGTTGCGGGGCGTCGACATCCTCGCCAACGCCGTGAAGGTGACCCTCGGCCCCAAAGGCCGCAACGTCATTATTGAAAAGAGCTTCGGCGCTCCCCGCACCACCAAGGACGGCGTCACCGTCGCCAAGGAAATCGAACTGGAAGACAAGTTCGAGAACATGGGCGCGCAGATGGTGCGCGAAGTGGCGTCCAAGACCAACGATGTGGCCGGCGACGGCACGACGACGGCGACGGTTCTGGCGCAGGCGATCGTCCGCGAAGGCCTGAAGTCGGTCGCGGCTGGCATGAATCCGATGGATCTGAAGCGCGGCATCGACAAGGCGGTGACTCAGGTCGTCGAGGAAATCGGCAAAAAGGCCAAGAAGGTCAAGAACACTCAGGAAATCGCCCAGGTCGGCACCATCTCGTCGAACGGCGAAGTCTCGATCGGCAAGATGATCGCAGAAGCGATGCAGAAGGTTGGCAACGAAGGAGTCATCACCGTTGAAGAAGCCAAGAGCCTGGAATCAGAACTC
>JANOFU010000086.1:0-5108 GCA_031413815.1 Hyphomicrobium sp.
AGGCGCTTCTGCGGCGATGGCGGCATCGAGTATCGCCAGACCTTCACGCAAGACATTATCGGGGGTCGTGAGGGGTGCCAATAATTTGATCACTTCGTCGCGCGGCCCAGCCGTCTCGATGATGAGGCCGTTTTTATAGCAACGCTGGCAAACGGCCTCCGCGAAATCTGGGCGAGCGGTATCGATTCCCAGCATCATACCGCGCCCCTTGAGCCGGGCGCCTGGAACCCGCCATTTCATTTTGTCGAGCGACGACAGAATAATCTGGCTGCGCCTAGCTATGCTGGTTTGCAGTTGGCTATCGAACCAGAATTTTTCTAGTGCTACGGCAGCCGTAACAAACGCGAGATTGTTTCCACGGAAAGTGCCGTTGTGTTCTCCGGGTTTCCATTGATCGAACTCGGGCTGGATCAAAACCAGTGATAGAGGCAGACCAAAGCCCGAGAGCGACTTTGAAAGTACAACGATATCCGGAACGACGCCGAGCGATTCAAAGCTGAAAAATGTGCCCGCGCGGCCGCAGCCGGCTTGAATGTCATCGACAATGAGCAGCGCACCGTGCCGCTTAGCGATTGCAGCGATCCTTTGCATCCAAGCGGCAGATGCTACATTTAGGCCGCCTTCGCCTTGAACGGTTTCGAGAAGAATTGCCGCCGGTGGATCGAAGCCGCTGGACGGATCGTCGAGTGCGCGCTCCAGTATGGCAGCAGTGTCGATCTCGGCACCGAGATAGCCGTCATAAAAAGCCCTGGTGACGCCCGGCAACTGAACCGACGTCCCTAGGCGGTGATATTTGTTGCCCGTCGCCGCGAGCGAGCCGAGCGTCATTCCATGAAATCCGTTGGTAAACGATATGATCTCAGATCGCCCCGTTACTTTTCGAGCAAGCTTGAGAGCGGCTTCAACAGCATTCGTACCGGTCGGACCGGGGAACTGCAGTTTGTACTTGAGCTTTCTTGGGGCAAGCACAATGCGATTGAATGCATCGATAAACCGGGCCTTGGCGCCTGTGTGGAGATCCAAGCCATGTGCGATGCCTCCCGAACCGATGTAACAAATAAGGGCTTCTGCCATATCGGCGTCGTTATGTCCGTAATTCAGTGCAGACGCTCCGGCTAGGAAATCGATGAAGCGGCGGCCGGTGTCATCAGTCATAAAACTCCCAGATGCCGAAACGAACGTGGCGTCGATCCGGCGGCAGTAACTGCGAACCTCGGATTCATTCTCGAACACATCCGCGCTGAAATCCGGAATTGGCCGTTGAAGTTTCAATACCTTTGCCATTTGGTCCTCGTTTTACTCAGATGCCAGACTGCCCGCCCGGCGGCAATGACACGTAAATTGGAGATTACCGTTGAGACGTGTTGAACGTGCGAATTGCCTGCCTAGGTGCTGCCGTTGGCAAACCCAAGTTCAGCATATAAATGCAGCTGTCTGACATATTGCTGACAGAATTCAAAACATGGCGCAGGGGGTGCTGCGCAGGGCCTATTTCGCGGATGGCGCGAAATAGTTCAGGCCTTCGAGAAGACAGCGAAAGGAAATTGGCACTCCCTCGTCGTAATGTTGTTTACAATGGCGGTCCGTACTGATACCGGCGGCACGTCTTCAAACGTGATCATTGCCGGTCGTCGCTGATCCTGACTGCGCAACCCCAAGGTTTTGTGGAATTGCAGATCAAGCACCGTTTGGTGTCGTGTGCATTTCGCCGTGTCACAGTCCCAGTTCGCAACGATGGCATGAGTTTGCGCAATCCGCCGGCACGCAGATTATATTGATGAAGTTGCTACAGCAGGGATCGGCGCTCGTACCTGCCTGACCAGCTCTGCGCGCTTCGAGGCAAAGCAACATTCGCGCGTGGAAGCGGCACCACATCAGAGAGTTAGAGCGGCTCGACGCGAAGCTGGGAGAACCTACTGGCCGGAATCTGTGGCCGTGGAAATCTCTTTCGGCAGTCCTGCGATATTTCAGAAGGGTTTGGATCTGACCGCGCGCGTGTTACCCTGCTATCTCCGGCTCGACGAGCATTGCGAGCTGCACGAGCGATTGCTGCCAGCCCAAATAGCAAGCCTCCAACGGTATGACGCTCGGAATTCCTGTCTGCTCGATGTGTAATTCTGTGCCGACAGAAACTTGCTTCAAGCTCACGGTCACAAGCATTTCACCGGGCAGGTTCGGATCATCGAACCTGTCCGTGTAGCGTAACCGCTCATTTGGAACGAGTTCCAGGTACTCGCCGCCAAACGAGTGGCTATTGCCGGTCGAAAAATTCGTGAACGACATCTTGAATGTGCCGCCGGCCCTTGCGTCCATGTGATGGACTTTTGCGGTAAACCCATAGGGGGGCAGCCATCGCGCAATGGCATCTGCATCGAGAAAGGCCCGATACACCTTCTCCGGCTTTGCAGCCACCACGCGATGCAGCCGCACCGTATTCGCAGCACTTGCTGCAGGGCTTGATCCTGCTTTGTTGGCCATTCCTCATTTCCTCATAAATTGGCCGGCCGAGAACACCGGCACATGTAGTGTTATTCTAAAGGTAAATGTTGATTCCGGCAAACTCACCGCAAAGCTCTCAGGGGTACAGCGGTATCAAAGTGATACACCGCCTCTTTGGTCCCACGTGACTCATAGCGGCCGATGGCCGGGGCATCCACGAGGCCGGCTTGTACGAAGATCACATAGACGTACAGGGCGGCGGCGATCTGCTTCAGTTTGCCGATCATTCCTGTCGCGACGCCACGGCGCCGGTGCGCCTCAAGGACCGCAAGATCGTCAATGTAAATCTCACGCCGGTCCTGCTCGAATTTGTCGAGCGCATAGGCCGTTAGTCAGCCAATGATCGTAGTCCCAGACTGTGCCACGATGGCGATGAAGTGCGGCTTGGCCATTAGCCGTGCTTGGCAGCTGTCATCAAGCGGCGCGTGGTGATACGAGGCGATGTCATCGAACGCCTCGCCGCGCACCCTCATCAGATCCTTGATCAATAGAATATCCGAAGGGGCATGCTGGCGATAGGTGTAAGCCGCGTTCGACATGTTCTCTCGGAGTGTTTAGCTGGCGCTATTCCACGGGCCTCGTTCGCACCCGTCTAGGCATACGGCCATTTACAGGCGAAATTTGGCGCCTAGTTACTCGGGCGACAACTTTGAGTTCTCAGCTGCTACACCCCCGCTACCGGCATTCACCGTTGCCACCGATCACCAATGTGAACGTGAATTCAGTTAAAAACCCCTATTTCAACAATGAGCCGCCCTGAAACGGCGCGCTCGTTAGGATTTTCCTAACCCGTGAAGGCCAGTTCTTACTGGGGCTTCGAATTTTAAACACTCTGGAACGTGCTGAGACCATACCCAGCGATGAACATAGAAACTGCCATTCGCCTGCCCTACAAAACCGCCTGGGAACGCGGCGACTGCGCCCCTCTCCATCCCGGCGAAATTTTGCGCGAGGATCTGCTGCCGCACTACGGGCTGTCAGCCGCCGGTCTTGCGCGCGCGCTCGGTGTTAGCCGACAATTCTCCAGTGAACTTCTCGCTGAAAAGCGGGATATCACCGCAGACCTCGCTCATCGGCTTGGTTCAGCCTTCAATCTAGGCACGCATTATTGGCTTGCACTTCAGAAGCAATACGATCTGTGGCATGCTTCGGAACCAGCAACAGCCCGGACGCTGGCGTTGCGGGATCTCGAAACGCCCCGTCACGCCGCTTAAGTCCGGACGCAATTTTTAGAGTTCCAGCATGCAAACGGCGAGCCGCCTCGCCGGCTTTTTGGCCGATACTTGGATTGGCCGCAAACGGTCAGGCCTGAGCAACGCTGAGGCAGCCCGAGCAGCGGTCGCACATTTGAAGCCGATTGTTGCCGTCACCGGCGGGTCGCGCGGTATTGGCGCAGCGCTTGCGATGCGGTTTGCCGAAGCTGGGAACGATGTAGCCCTGATCGCGCGCGACCCAGGTGATATTTCGAGCGCCGCGCAGCAGATTGGGCAGCAGACAAACCGGACCGTCATTGAACTCGCGGCAGATATTACCGGCCCCGCAGCGGCGGAAGGCCTCGAAAATGCCTTGGCAGAGAAAGGCTACTATATCGATGTCTTGATCAATAGCGCTGGCATTGGACTGGCGGGTTCTTTCGCCGGCCTCGAACCCGGCGGCCTCGATGGTCTGATTGAGATCAATATCCGCTCTCTGACACGCCTGATGCGCCACGTCCTCCCGGCAATGCGCGCGCGCCGGCGCGGCGGAATCCTCAACGTCGCCTCCCTCGGAGGAGCGGTTCCCGGCCCCTACCAGGGAGCATATTACGCCAGCAAAGCCTATGTCCTATCGTTGACAGAAGCCGTTGCGGCCGAAACTTCGGGAGAAGGCGTCCGCATCTCGGTGCTGCTGCCAGGACCGGTCAATACATCCTTTCATGCCGCCATGGGGGCCGAAAACGCTCGTTATCGCTCAATCCTTCCGGCTCAGTCGCCCGAGGCCGTAGCCCGCAGCGCATACCGCGGATTTTTGCTCGGTCAGCGCGTAATAGTTCCAGGGCTTTTTAATCGCCTGGCATTTGTCTTTCTGCGGTTTCTGCCTCATCCGGTCACCGTGCCGGTCATGGCGTGGCTACTTTCGCCACCTCGCCGAACCAAGGACTGAAGCACAGTGCACGTTGCTTTCGTTTGCTTTGTGGCAATCATTTTCAGCTTAAGTACCTGAGGACACCCGGAATGAAGTTTCGCGTATCCGGGACACCCATCGCGGCCGCGCTCCTCAGGTTCTTAGAGCTTGATCCGAAGTGCGGCCGCGCTTCTTTGCTCGCAGTCCCGCGATGCTCGCGCGCTGCGAACAGTGATTTCTTTTCTTTCGGTTAAGAACTTTGCGGCACTTCCTCATAGATTAGGATCCGTGCCGGAAGAAAATCATATTGCTGCATTGCAATATAGACAACTTGAAAACGCGAATATTCGCAGTTGCCCAGAAAGCCTGCTCAGCTTTCTAAAAAAAAGCAAAAAGTTGGATTGTGAACCCGTAACTGTCGTATAGGTTGAGCGCTATTCGTTTTTGGAGGTGCTTATGTGCCGGATACTTTCCAGCCAGCCGGCTCAGTCGTTCGCCTATCAGAC
>JANOFU010000087.1:0-21321 GCA_031413815.1 Hyphomicrobium sp.
AACGATCACCTGGCGCGAAGGCCGTAAGCTGCGCAAAGAGCAGGCGGCTGTGGCCCGTGTTCAAGATGAGCTTGCCAGTGATGGCCGCTTGTCCAAGCGCGATCAGCGCATTCTGCATCGCTTGCAGGACCAATCCGAAGGCCGCATTGTTTTGGAATCAACCGATGGTTGGAAGCGCTGGCGGTGGCTGCCGCGCGTTGGGCGATAGTTTCCTGCCTCCTGCGTCCCCTTGCACTCCCTCCTGCAAGGCCGCTCATCGTGAGCGGCCTTTTTCTCTGCGGCCGTTGAGCGGCGTCGAGCGATGCCGAGGCGGCCATTGGTTTTGACAGGGGCCGAATGCAGGGGCATAAGCGCTCATCGTATGAGCGACAGGACGCGCGCGCCATGGCGGAGGTATCAATAAATCCAGTCGTACCAGCCGACCCAGCTCAAGCAGACCGCCGCGACTTAGAACGTGTGCTGACCGGCCATTTTGCAAGCGGCTCTGACCAAACCGGGACGCGTCTCCTGAGACTGGTTGTCACCGCATTGGATTCGCATGCCGATGGCATTCGCTTTTCCGGCCAGATCTTAGAGGGACAGATTGGGGCTGGGGATCAAGTTGTGGCTCTGCCATTGATGATCCCCGCTGTCGTCGCCGCAGTCTCGGAACAGCCAAGTGAGACGCCACGCAAAACTGTCGAGGGCATCCTGACCGGGCCAACGGAGCTTGGCGTTGGCGACGTCCTGGCGGACCCCAAACACTTACCCGATACGGCCACTCAGATCGCCGCCGACATTTTGTGGTCCGGCACCAAACCCATGCTGCCCGGCCGCGGTTATGACATCGATTGTGCTGGCCAGCGATTGGCGGCCACGATCACAGCCTTGAAGTATAAGCGCGGTGAAGATGGGGTTCATCAAGACGCTGCCCGTCAGCTGCGCCGTGGCGAGATTGGGTACTGCACCTTATCATTCGCCCGGCCGCTTGTGTTCGAAGTGCCAAGCGCGTCGCGGAACTTGGAGGCGTTCCGGATTCTCGACCGGCTGACAGGTGACGTTATCGGCGCGGGACTGATCCGCTTCGCTCTGCACCGGTCGGCGAATGTGCGCTGGCAGGTTTTGAGCCTCGATAGGGCGGCGCGTGGTGCCGCAAAATCGCAAACTCCGAAGTGCTTGTGGTTCACAGGTTTGTCGGGATCCGGCAAGTCGACGCTGGCCAACTTGCTTGAGAAGCGACTGCACAGTCTCGGGCGCCACTGCTACATTCTGGATGGCGACAATGTCCGTCACGGCCTCAACCGGGATCTGGGCTTCACCGATGCCGACCGGGTCGAAAACATCCGCCGGGTCGCGGAAGTGGCCAAACTGATGGTCGACGCCGGCCTGATCGTGATTGTGTCGTTCATTTCGCCGTTCCGGGCCGAGCGTCAGATGGCGCGCGAGTTGTTTGACGCCGGAGAATTTCTGGAAGTCTATGTCGATACACCTTTGGAGGTCTGCGAATCGCGCGATCCCAAGGGGCTCTACCGCAAGGCGCGCGCTGGACTGATCAAAAACTTCACGGGTCTCGATTCCAGTTACGAAGCCCCTGAAACCCCCGAGCTTCGGGTGTCGGCCAGTGGCACGCAAGCCGAAGTTCTTGTCGAACGGGTTCTTGGCTTGTTGTGACAAATCCGGGCTGTGTCACCCCGCTCAGTCCATCCGTGTGCAACGGGCAACACAGAGGCGCGACAGCGCCGGGCGCAACGGTTCGTTATCTGATTAGTAACCATGCTCTCATACGCTCAAAGCTGGATTTTTCTCCGTTCTGGCAGGGCTTTCGCATGAGTGTTCTCAAGTCCATTTCCATCGACGAAATCGTCAAGCGCGGTAGCATCGGGGAAGCCGATGTGTTGACCATGCGCCGCAGCTTTTACGAAGACGGCCTGATCGGACTTGAAGAGGCCAACCAGCTTTTTGTGCTCAACGACGCCTGCCGCAACCAGCACGACAGCTGGCCCTGGTTCTTCGTCGAAGCCATCACAGACTTCATCGTCAATCAAGTCGAGCCCGAGGGCTACCTGACGGCCGGGAACGCCGACTGGCTCGTGTCAAAGATCTCAAGCGACGGACAGGTTCAGTCGAAAACCGAACTCGATCTTTTGGTCCACGTGCTCGACAAGGCCCGCTGGTCGCCCGAGCGGCTGGTCAAGTTCGCGCTCGATCAAGTCAAGCGCGCCGTCATCGAAGGCGACGGTCCACTGCGCGCCGGCCAGATGCTGGAGCAGGGCACGATCAACGACGCGGAAGTCGATCTGTTGCGCCGCATCCTCTATGCGTTCGGCGGCGATGGCAACATCGCGATCACCAAGGCCGAAGCGGAAGTTCTGTTCGAAATCGACGAGGCCATGGCTGGCCAGCCGCCGCATCCGGCCTGGACGGACTTGTTTGCCAAGGCCGTTGCCAACGTCATTTTAGCAGCTTCGGGTTACGCGCCGCCGAGCCGCGAGGAAGCCTTGCGGTCCGAAGCCTGGCTAGCTGGCCGCGGAGACTTGTCGCCGGGCGGCCTTTTGAAGGCGATGGTCACGTCGAGCCTGTCGTCGGTGTGGGAGTGCTATCATGGCCAGTCGGCGGAGGAGCGCGCTCTCGAGCGGCTTGAGCGCCAGCGCATCGAGATCATCACCAACGAGCAAATCACTGAGGGCGAGGCCAATTGGCTTGCTGAACGCATCAGCCGCGACGGCCGCGTGTCACCGACTGAACTTGCGCTGATGTCCTTCCTTCGCCAGGAGAGTCCCCCGCTGCATCCCGCGCTGTCGGCGCTGGTCGCCCGGTTCGGGGCCGCTGCTTAAGACCACACGGTCCCGCCACTACCGTTAACGAACGGCGGTTGTCCCATGCAGCCGCCGCCGTTTCGTGTGCTGCAGGCCCCGGACAGCAACGGAGCTGCCCCTTTGTGGCGGCGTCTTGGCAGTTTACGCGCGGCCTGTGGCCGTCTAGAACTCCGCCTTGGTCTCGCCCGCGTTCTGGCCTGAACCAACCTCATAAAAAACTGGGACCCCACACGCGATGTTCAAGAAAATTCTCATTGCCAACCGCGGCGAAATTGCCTGCCGGGTGATCAAAACAGCCCGGAAGATGGGGATCAAAACCGTTGCCGTGTTCTCGGACGCCGACCGTGAAGCACTGCATGTCGAGATGGCCGATGAAGCGGTCCACATCGGACCTGCGGCCGCCGCGCAATCCTATCTGGTGATCGACAAGATCATCGACGCGTGCAAGCAAACGGGCGCCGAAGCGGTTCATCCTGGTTATGGCTTTCTGTCAGAACGCGAAGCATTCCCGGTTGCGCTGGCAAAAGCTGGCATCGTCTTTATCGGGCCCAACCCCCGGGCCATCGCCGCCATGGGCGACAAAATCGAAAGCAAAAAGGCCGCTGCCGCCGCCAAGGTCTCGACCGTTCCGGGCTACGTGGGCGAAATCGCGGACGTTGCCCACGCGGCTAAAATCTCCGACGAGATCGGCTATCCTGTGATGATCAAGGCCTCCGCTGGTGGCGGTGGTAAAGGCATGCGAATTGCCTGGAACAAAGGCGAAGTAGCCGATGGATTCAACCTGTCGCGCTCGGAAGCCAAGGCGAGCTTCGGCGACGACCGCATGTTCATTGAGAAATTCATCGTCAATCCGCGCCACATCGAAATTCAGCTGATCGGCGACAAGCACGGCAACGTGATTTACCTCGGCGAGCGCGAATGCTCTATTCAGCGCCGCAACCAGAAGGTCGTCGAAGAGGCACCATCGCCGCTGCTTGACGAAAAGACCCGCAAAGCGATGGGCGAGCAGGCGGTCGCCTTGGCCAAGGCTGTCGGCTATGACTCAGCGGGGACCGTTGAGTTTGTGGCAGGACAAGACCGGTCGTTCTTCTTCCTGGAAATGAACACGCGCCTGCAGGTCGAACATCCGGTCACGGAGCTGATCACGGGCGTTGACCTCGTCGAACTGATGATCCGCTCAGCTGCCGGCGAAAGGCTTCCATTCAAGCAGTCGGATGTGAAGCTGACTGGCTGGGCGATCGAGAGCCGCGTTTATGCGGAAGATCCGTTCCGTAACTTCCTGCCGTCCATTGGCCGCCTCGTGAAGTACCGCCCGCCGGTCGAAAAATCGGTTGGTGGCATCACGGTCCGCAACGATACAGGCGTGTTCGAGGGCGGCGAGATCTCGATGTATTACGACCCCATGATCGCCAAGCTGGTGACCCATGGCCCGACCCGCATTGCTGCAATCGATGCACAGGCCGAAGCGCTTGACGATTTCTACATCGACGGTATCCAGCATAACGTGCCGTTTGTTTCGGCTGTGATGCAGCATCCGCGTTGGCGCTCCGGCGCGCTGTCGACCGGGTTTATCGCGGAAGAGTATCCGGAAGGCTTCAAGCCGCGTGTGGCGGAAGGCGAGGAGCGCAAGGTGATTGCCTCTGTCGCGGCAGTCATCGACCACCTTCAGAATGAGCGGCGCCGCGAGATCAGCCACCAGATGTCGGGCACGGCTGTCAGCTTCGCGAAGGTCCGCACGGTCCGGATTGGCTCGGACAGCCAGCGGATGGAAGTTTCAGGCAGTGGCACCAGCACTTACTATGTGACGTTGTTGGATGACGCGGGCAACCGCGGGGAAACGCTGGAGTTGGTGTCGGCCTGGTGGCCGGGCGAGCCGGTATGGCGCGGGACTGCCGGCGGCAAAACCGTTGCGGTGCAAACACGCCCTGTGTTGAACGGGATGATGCTGTCTTATCGTGGTATCTCGGCTCCAGTTCACGTCTTTACCGAGCGCGAAGCCAAGCTGGCAGCACTGATGCCGGTTAAGGCTGCGGCAGACATGTCAAAGTTCTTGTTGTGCCCGATGCCGGGACTGATCAAAGCGGTCAACGTCGGCGAGGGTGCGGATGTGAAGGCCGGCGATCCGCTTGCCATCGTTGAAGCGATGAAGATGGAAAACATCTTGCGGGCCGAAATCGACGGAAAGGTCAAGAAGGTTAATGCCAAGGCCGGAGACAGCCTGGCTGTCGATGCTGTCATCCTTGAGTTTGCGTAAGACCAGTTCGCGCAAGAGTTGCGGGCAGCCCGGTTCCGGGCGTCAGCTCGAATAGCGCGCCGACTCCCGCCGCAAACTCTCAATGATCGCCTCGTACGCGTCCTCATCGCGCGCTTCGGGATAAACCATGTAGACCGGATAGACGAACCGCCGGGCTCTCTTGGGTTGGCGCAAGCGCCCGCGCGCCAAGTACGGCTTGACGATCCGGGCCGGAAAATACGCCGACACCTCGTTGTTCAAGAGATAATCGACGGACAGACCTCCCAGATCGAGCGACAACCCGGGGTTGGTGAGCTCCGGATAGGCGGCGGCGTGATCCTGGTGGAAGTCCGGCCCCCAATTGATGAACACGTAATCGCTCGTGCCTTTGCGTTGACCCGCCCGTCCCGCGGTCACCAGCACAAACTCCTCATCGAAGAGATGCTCGATGGTGTGCCCGGGCGGCTGAATGGGCCGGTACATGATGGCGAGGTCCAAAGTGCCCTCAAGAAGCCGCTGGGTCAGCACTGAAGGCACGGCGGCGGTGGCCGAAATAGCGACGTCGGGCACCTCCTCGCGCAGCTTGGAGACACTTTTCAACAGGAATCCCTGCCAGAGGCTCAAGGGTGCACCGACTGCTATATGGTCGCGGTGCTGATCAGAGAGGCTCACTTCGAGCTGCGCCCGCTGCCACACACGCACCAGCGCGAGGGCATGTTTGTGGAACTGTTCGCCGGCAGCCGTCAGGTCAGCGCCCGTTTTCGAACGTTCGAAAACAGGCCGTCCTAAAAGCTCTTCTAGGCCTTTAATGCGCGCAGAAACCGTCGATTGTGTGATGTTCAGCTTGTTGGCTGCGTCGATGAAACTGCCGGTTTCAGCGACCATCAAGAACGTCCGGGCAAGGTTGATATCCATGTGCCGAGGGTGACCATCTGCAGCGCGCGATTTTCTATCTATCGAAATCTTCGATAGTAGTCACCGGAAAATTCCGTTTGAAGATGAGATTGATTCTCACCACATTGCAGACGACCTGACGCGAGTCGGGTGAATCAGCCTGGCAAAAAGCCGGGCGTAAATCGGAAGGACGATCGACATGGCTAAAGCTGCAAAGAAGCCTGCCGCTAAGAAAGCTGCGAAGAAGGCTGCAAAGAAGAAGAAGTAAGGTTTTCTGCCTCGTGCCCCGGGTCCAAGCCTTGAACTTGATCAAGGCGGTTTTGGTTCCCACGGTCGCAAGTCTTCTGCTGACCTCTGCTGCTCACGCGGCATCGGTGACAAACCGGGACGACAGGGACCATACGGTCACAGTCGTTGAAGGTGATACTAAGAAAGATCACGTTCTTAAGCCGGACGCGGTTCTGAATGGTGTTTGCGAGAAGGGTTGCATTATCCGGCTCTCCGGCGGCGGTGATGATCCTTATGAGCTCGAAGGCTCTGAGGTCACCTCAATCGAAGGGGGCGAGCTTTATGACGATGGGCCAGGGCCGTCGGAGTCCCCGAAACCGGGTGATTCTGGCCAGCTCTTAGCGCCCAGCTCACGTCCTTAGGCGTTTGCGAGGCAGTTGGTCGTTAAGCACCCAGTCCGTGATGCGGGCTGGGTGCTTTACGTTTGGGGCGCTCCCCTCAATGTCCGTGCATCCGCTCAGGTGGAAGCAGGTTCGTTGGCCAACTCCACCCCGAACACAGCCTCAAACGAATGCACCAAGGCGCGATCGGCATCTGCCATCGTGGCGGCAACGCCCTGCGCGGCCAGACTGGTCACGCCATAGCCTGCCAAGCCGCACGGTATGATGCCCTCGTAGTGCGACAGGTCAGGCGCCACGTTAAGGCTGACGCCGTGGAAGCTGATGCCGCGCCGGATGCGTAGTCCAAGCGCGGCGATTTTGGCCTCGCCGCCCGGCGAGTTGGGATCTGCGACCCAGACGCCCGCGCGGCCAGAGCGGCTGAACGCGGCAATCCCGAATTCATCGAGTGCGCCGATCACCCACGTCTCAAGGGATCGGACAAAGGCGTGCACATCGCCTGCGAAGCGACGCTTCACGTCAAGCATGACGTAGGCGACCCGCTGTCCAGGACCATGATAGGTGATGTCGCCGCCCCGACCGGTAGCGATGTAGTCGAAGCGCAAGGGGTTTGATATGTCCCGTGGCGGGGTGCGTGTGCCGCCGGTGTATATGGGGGGATGCTCGAGCAGCCATACGAGTTCTCCAGCACGGCCTGCTGCAATCGCGTCAACCCGATCTTCCATTGTCTGCAGCGCAGCGCGGTACGGCACCCGTGCCGGACTGGTCGCCAAGCCGATGGGTGGCCCGATGGTTGGAGTATGCGGCGCGCTCATCGTCGTTTTATGCCCGTTCGATCGCAGCGTGCGCTGTGGGCCGGAAGGCCGACACGCAAGCAACACTAGCATTGCCGCAGGACCCGTGCAGGATTGCACAGCTACGCCACGCCCTGGAAATGCGGGCATTTGCGGTTCGCACTTGCGTTCCCAGGGGCCGTCTGTTAGTTCCGGCCCTCTCGGAGATGGCGGGCGTTCTCAGCCATCGAATGCGGTTGTGGCGGAATTGGTAGACGCACTACCTTGAGGTGGTAACGCTGGAAACGGCGTGGAGGTTCGAGTCCTCTCAACCGCACCATACCGGACTTTGCACCTTCGATGAGGCGCAAAGTCCTGAAGGGGTGGGCTATCCCGCCGGTTCGATAGCCCTCATTTCGCTCATAGAGCAGGCGTCCACCAAAGAGGAGTTTGGGTACTAGTCTACGGCGCTTGAGGTCTCCAGAATCCCAGTATTTACGGGGGTTTGCGACAAAAGACAGGGCGGTTCGATAACGAGTCTCGATATCCACGATGGGACGCGGTTCAACGGCCAGCTTTTCTTCCAGCGCGATCTTGCTCTTTTGGATGTCCCGGATCTGATCTTCATAGATGGAAACGAGCGCTGGCTCGCTGGCGGCAAGCAGCCGGTTCAGGATCAGCCCCTTCTTGCGCTCCACCTCGGTCAGCTCGGTCTTGAGGGCGGCAGACTGCTGGGCATGGGTGCGCTGGCTTTCCTCGCCCGTCTCGGCCACCATCACGCGCAGCATGGCCATGACCGGCGCTGAGGGGCGCAGGTGATCCAGCAGCGTTTCGAACTCGCCCTCTATCTTTTCCTTGCGCGTGGACTTACCGCTGTGAGCGCAGCCCTTGGTCTGGCAGAAGTAATAGGGATATTTCCCGCTTCGGCCTTTCGACCATGCGGCGGTCATGGGCCGCTCGCAGCAGGCGCAGACAACAAGGCCCCGCAGCGGGAAGTCATCGCGCATATCCTGCCGCACGAACGTACCCTCTGGCCTGTGGAGCCGTTCCAATACGCGGCGGTGCGTTTCATACGTGATGAGAGGCTCATGCTGACCCTTCATCAACGGGATGCCCCAGGCGGGGGCCTCGATGTATCCGGCGTAAACCGGGCACTCCAGGATTTCGCGAATGCGTTGCTTGTAGACGGCCTCGTTGCCCCGGTAGAGGAGGCCGGGGGAGAGGTCGAGATAGCGTTTGACTTCGATTTGGGAAGCGAATCGGCCGGTGGCAAAGCCTTCGAGCGCCTCGCGTACGATGGGCGCGGCTTCGGGGTCGGGCACTAGAATCTTGCCGCCCGCTTTGGATTTTTCGTAGCGGTAGCCGACAGGGGCGCGGAATACCCAGAACCCGCCTAACACGCGTGCCCGCATCTTCTGGCGAACTTGGCGGCTGTTCTGCTGACGCTCTAGCTGCGACTGAGCGGCGATCACCGTCTCGATGAACTCGCCCTCGGGCGAATCCTCAAAGCGAAAGTTCAGGCACTCGCGCGTGGCGCTCCTGAGCGCCATCTCTTGTCTCAGCTTCAAGTGGAAGACGGTATCGCGCGCATAGCGCTTGAGATCATCGAAGATGACGACGTGCGGGCGGTCCGCGTTCTCATCGAGGTAGCGCAGCAGCCGAACCATGCCGGGGCGCTTTATGAAGTCACCGCCGCCGCTCACATCGTCGGTGAAGACGGCATCGACGCGATAGCCCTTATCGCGTGCGTAGTCACGGCAGCGCGATTCTTGCGAGTTCAGTCCTTGGCCGTCCGTCGCCTGCTTTTTGCTGGAGACGCGGCAGTAGATGACGGCGCTCGTTGGTTCAGTTGTCTTGCTCATGTCCCGGCCTCCTTTTTTTGTTGGTCTGATTGCGGGATGTTATCGTTATCCGCCGCCGGACCCGGCAGCTCAGCTGCAAGATCATTCAAGATCGGATCATTGGCGGCGATTTGGAAAAATTCTATCACACTGAAATCGCTACTGGAATCATTATCGTTCGCGGTTTGTATTATCTGGGAGGAATGGACGCCGTAGGCCAAATCAGTGACGGCCTCGGCAATCGACCACAGCGCCTCAATCATCGCGGTTTTCTGGGTATCGGTGAGATCAAAGCCGTCGAGATACGGCCGGTACTTATTGAGATCGAGTGGCATGGCAGTGTCAGTCCTTCCCCGCGCCGGGGACTGCGAGGAAGCCCGGCGGCGAATGCAGTGGTGTCATTGTGCGGAAGGATAGATCGCCTCGTTTCCATAAGTGGGTGGAAGGTGCTCGATTTAATTTGTACAGCGGAAGGGATCAAAGCCCGCAAGGGCCGAGACCGCTCTGCACTCGCGGGCTCGGTTCACGCGAGCCCGACGGTCGCCGGTGCGACCGGGCCGCCCGGACTCAGTAAGTCCCGCAAACGCGCGATCACTTTTTGAAGCACACAACGCCATGCATGGTGGTGCTGGTTTTCGGAGCCTGCCCGTCGCTGAAGAATCAAGGCCGCCGCAGTGGTGGCGGTGTCATACCCCCGAGCGCAGCGAGCGGGGTTGACACGCAAAGCCGCCCGGAGGTGGCACGATGCAACAGCGACATGGGCCGAAGGCCCGCACAACGAGAGGGGCTGGTTTTTGGTGGGTCCCTGAGCAGTGATGTGATTAAGGAGATCTGCTCCCAACTATTTGTCGATAAGTTGCCATCGGTGCTCAGTGCGAGATCATTCCGTCCTTGACATGGTTCTGATCAAATAGAAATATCACCCTAAAGTCAGGCAATTCGCCATGCTTGTCTTTGCCGTGGAACTCGCAACGCGAAAGAATATTGCGGATGATGTTCAGCCTCGTTGATTTTTTGTCATCCGCCTTGACGATGTTCCAGGGTGCTTTGGCTGCATGAGTGCGAGGAATCATTGCGTCCCGGGCCTTCGTATAATCGGCAAGGGTACTCGTGGCGTTGACTGCACTATTAGTTCGAGATGCGATTGGCCTGGCCAGATATAATTCGTAGTGTGCACTATGGAACAGGCCACCTTGCGCCAGACGAGCTGGCACGTGACCGCCTTGCGGCGCGGAGCTTTCACCTGGCGCGGTGAAGATGAGGAGGCGGATTTCGCCGTGGCACTCACTCCTTCGGCTGCAGCGACTTGAGGAAGGCAACCGCCTGTGAGGCTTTGGCGGCGGCGGTGAAGATCGCCTTCGAATCGTCCTTGAGAAGTTCAAGCCAGATGGCGATGTACTGGGCGTGATCGGCGCGTGTGTCCTGGATGACGCCCGTCTCCGCGCACAGAATGGCGGAGCCGATTTCGGCGACGAGTTCTTCGGCGGCGTAAGCCTGGCGCTTGAAGCGCGGCTCCAGGTCGCGGTTGCAGCGATCCTTGTGCATGGTCCAGTGCGTGAGTTCATGAAGCAGAACCGCATAGTAGGATTCATCACGGGTCATGGTGTCCGTGCCGGTGAACAGATGCTCGTCCGGCATCTGGATGGCATCGATCGCAGGGCGGTAGAAGGCTCGCTCGCCGCCATGCGCGATCGTGACCTTTGTCGAGGTGATGAAGCGGTCAGCAGCCTCGATGCGGGCAATCGGTCCAAGCCGGACAGGGGCGTCCAAGATATCGAAGCCGTCCACTTCAGCGGAGTTGAATACGTAGGACGCCCGCGCCACGCGGCGCTTGCAATCGTCTTCGGCGGCATCAGGCGCAGGCTCGACGTCGAATTCCTTGTAGAAGATGACGAGTTCGGATCTGGCACCCTTGCGGACCTGTGCGCCCAGTTCAGCCCACTGCTTGTAGGTTGCCCACACCGGCGAGGTGAACCCGCGCGCTTCGGCGGCAACCCAGAGATTGACGACGTTGATGCCGTTGTAGGCATTCTTCGACAGTGCGTTCTCGGGCATCCACAGTGGCGTCGTTGAGCGGCGCCAGGGAATTTGCGGCTTGCCAAGATCGGCTTCGATAGTGGCGATGATGCGGTTTGTAATCTCGGCGTGAAGATCACGGCGCGGGCTTGATATGCGGGTCTTGCTGTTGGGTTCTGATGTGAGTGTCATGGCAGTCTTTCCGGTTCATGACCGCCCGGGATGGGCGGTTTCATGCGAACCGGTGGCGACGCCGGATAAGCGGACGCGGAACCGCAGCGCTGAAAGCGCAAGGCGGCCTGCGCAGCAGAGTCCGAGGGCCTCAGCCCTTGAAGCGTCTGCGCGGCGGCGCAGGTTTCGCAGTATGAAAAGCGCAATCCGTGGCGAACTTCCGGAATCACGGCTTATGCGCGCTCAAACCAAAACCACCGCTTACGAGCGCGGACACAAGCGATGTGGCAGAAATTGTAATGATCCAGTCGCGGGGCGAGGCGCTAAGCTGCGGTAGCAGGCGCATCACGAAGGATGTGTGTAAGGTGCGTAGTGAGTGCAAAAATGGCTGCAGTTGTCTCACGCCGGGCCCTGATCTCGGGCGGTGCTGTATCCGGTATAGCTTTGGGTATATGCCCGGCACCCGCCGTACTTGCACCAAGACCCAGCTTGACTGGCTCCAATGTCCCCGCCGTCCGCGTTGGGCGCTAGCTGATGGAGCACGAATTGGACCTCACGGTCGCGATGATCGAGGGTGGACATCGCGTTATTCCCCGCTTCTTCATGCAAGGAATGGGCGATAGTTTAGAGCCGGTTTATATCACTGTCGAACCGCCCAAGCGCGGCGAGAGGCGACGTCGGCACCTTGGCGGCCTCCGGAACTACATCGCGTGGACCAGCGCAGAAAGTTTCATCCAGTCGGAGGTTACTAACGAGTTTGTGATAACGCGGTTGGTCACGCGGACATCAATGAACGTGTGTCTGCGTTCGATCAGGCGCGATAAGCTTAAGATTGAGACCGGGATCACGCTCCATGCGATCCGTCTCCTGACACCCGAGAGTTTTCCGGCGGACATTGAGGACCTGTTGCCGCCAGAATCGGTGCGTTTGACGGAAAGCGAACAGGTGGCGATGAAGGATTTTATCGAAAGCGACGCTGTAAGGCTAGAATCCGCCGTGTTCTGACTTCATAGCGTGTTGCGACGAGAACGAAATCGCGAGTTACAAACGAGGAGCATAGCAACCATATCGCAGAGCACTTCCTCCCAGTAGCGTGCTGCTGCTGACTGCCGGATTTAGAGAGCCCCAACCACCGCAAATCACGGAGCGCGGACGACCGTTTGCTTCTTTGAGTTTAATTTTTTTTACCAACGCGTTTTGGCGACGACGTTCCACAAAATGACAGCCGGCTCGTCGGCGCGGTTATGTTCAAAACCCAGGACGCTGAGCGAAGCTGTGCTGAGAAGAAAACGTTGTGCTTGCTCTACCTGCAAGCCGATCCAACGTGCTGCGAATACGCGGCCAAAGTGACCATGTGAAAAGACAGCAATGTTTCCCTCTAGTGTCCGGAGCCGGTCAATCGACCGATCAGCACGATGCGAAATTTGTGATGGTGATTCACCGCCCGGGCATCCGTCGCGAAAGACATTCCAGTCCGGCCGCCCTTGGCGAATTTCAGTTGGGCGAAGACCCTCGTAGTCGCCGTAGTTCCACTCGGTAAGGTCCGGCTCAATTTCTGCGCCTTCGCCGAGCCCAGCCAGCTCACATGTTCGCCGTGCGCGCCGCAGCGGACTCGAAAAGACACGGCTAAAGTCTACGGCGGCAAGCGGTGCAGCAAGCATGCGGGCGTCTTGCTCGCCTTGTTCGTTAAGCGCGATGTCGGTACGGCCGGTATGTTGACTGGATAGCGACCAAGCCGTTTCGCCATGCCGAATGAAGTAAAGGCGGGGGAGTGCAGTTTGCGTATCAGTGCGCGGCAGCGCGGTTTGCAATCTAGTCATTTCCTTTCCGCCCATTGCCAATTTCGGATTTCCGGCATGTCTTCGCCGTGCTCGGCAACGTAGGCCTTGTGTTCTATGAGCTTGTTGCTGACAGCCTCCCTGACCGCAGCAGCGCTCAGGCCGAGCTGGGGCACGCGATCAATGACGTCTGCCACCAGATGAAAGCGGTCAAGGTTGTTCATGACCGTTAGGTCAAACGGCGTGGTCGTCGTGCCTTCTTCTTTGTAACCGTGCACATGAAAATTACCGTGGTTGGTGCGGCGATATGTGAGCCGGTGAATAAGTGCCGGATAGCCGTGGTAGGCGAAAATGACCGGTTTTGATGTGGTGAATAGCGCATCGAAATCGGTGTCGGTCAGGGCGTGCGGGTGCTCATTGGGTGATTGCAGCTTCATCAGATCGAC
The DNA here is from genome assembly GCA_031413815.1 of Hyphomicrobium sp. Classification (GTDB taxonomy): domain Bacteria; phylum Pseudomonadota; class Alphaproteobacteria; order Rhizobiales; family Hyphomicrobiaceae; genus JAGVSR01. The sequence goes on from JANOFU010000087.1 coordinate 13,574, forward strand.
CACGTTGACCACGCGCACTTTTAATTTTGGAAAGTACGTCCGCAGCAAATCGACAGCGGCCAGCGTTTCCAAGGTCGGCACGTCGCCGCAGCACGCCATGACAACGTCTGGTTCGCCGGCCTCATCGTTGCAAGCCCAGGGCCAGATCCCGATACCGGTCGTGCAGTGCGCGATTGCGGCCTCCATATCGAGCCATTGTGGCGCGGGCTGTTTTCCAGCGACTATGACATTCACATAATTGCGGCTCCGCAAGCAGTGGTCGGTCACGGAGAGCAGAGTGTTGGCGTCGGGGGGTAGATAAACGCGAATGACTTCGGCCTTCTTATTGACGACGTGATCGATGAAGCCTGGGTCTTGATGGGTGAAGCCATTGTGATCTTGACGCCAGACATGCGAGGTGAGGAGGTAGTTCAGCGAGGCGATTGGGCGGCGCCAGGGAATGCCCCGCGTCACTTTCAACCACTTGGCGTGCTGATTGAACATTGAATCGACGATGTGAATAAACGCCTCGTAGCTAGGAAAGAAGCCGTGCCGGCCGGTGAGCAGATAGCCTTCCAACCAACCCTCGCACTGATGTTCGCTCAGCATCTCCATCACGCGGCCGTCGGGTGCGATGTGGTCGTCGATGGGCATGATCTCCGCTGTCGAGCACCGGTTTGTGACTTCAAACACGGCACCCCAGCGATTTGAAGCCGTCTCATCCGGGCTGAAGACGCGGAAGTTGTTTGGGTTCAGTTTAATCACGTCGCGGATGAGTTCTCCTTGCACGCGCGTCGCTTCCGCGTTCATATCTCCCGGCGTCGTGACCTTGACCGCGTAGTCCGAGAAATCTGGAAGTTGAAGGTCACGCAGGAGGATGCCACCGTTAGCGTGCGGGTTCGCACTCATGCGGCGCGTGCCCTTCGGGGCCAGGTCGCCGAACTCGGCGCGCAGTTTTCCTGTCGCGTCGAATAATTCTTCGGGACGATAGCCCTTCAGCCAGGTTTCCAACAACTCTAAGTGGCCCGGTTTGTTAATCTCGCCCATAGGCACTTGATGGGAGCGAAAGGTGCCCTCGGTCGGTTTGCCATCGACAATTTTTGGACCAGTCCAGCCCTTCGGTGAGGTTAATATGATCATCGGCCAACTTGGGCGCTTGCTGAACCCATTGGCGCGGGCGTCGTGTTGGATATTCTGAATTTCTGCCACCACAACGTCGAGCGTCGCGGCCATGAGCTGGTGCATCTTGACCGGGTCATCGCCCTCGACGAAATGGGGCGTGTAACCATAGCCGCGGAATAGCGCTTGAAGCTCATTGCGTGGAATGCGTGCCAGAACGGTAGGCCCGGCAATCTTGTAACCGTTGAGATGCAGGATCGGCAGTACCGCGCCGTCATGCATAGGGTTTAAAAACTTGTTTGAGTGCCAGCTCGTAGCAAGTGGGCCGGTTTCCGCTTCTCCGTCGCCGACGACACACGCGACGATGAGATCGGGGTTGTCGAATGCTGCACCAAATGCATGCGACAGACAGTAGCCCAATTCACCGCCCTCATGAATCGATCCGGGTGTCTCCGGCGCGACGTGACTTGGAATTCCGCCGGGAAATGAGAACTGCTTGAACAGCCGTTGCATCCCTGCAGCATCTTGCGTGATCGTTGGATAAACTTCGCTATACGTTCCTTCCAAGTACGCATTCGCGACCAACCCCGGCCCGCCATGACCCGGCCCTGTGATGTTGATGATGTTCAGGTCGTGCTGGGTGATGACGCGATTCAGATGGGCGTAGATAAAGTTGAGCCCCGGCGTTGTACCCCAGTGGCCGAGCAGTCGCGGCTTGATATGCGCCAGTTCGAGCGGCTTCTTGAGAAGCGGATTGTCGTAGAGGTAAATCTGTCCAACCGACAAGTAGTTCGCTGCCCGCCAATAGGCATCGATTTTACGAAGTAATTCGGCGTTCAAAGTTTTTGTTTTCAATTGTTTGTTACGCATGTTACTCACCTGTTGATCTCACAGCCAGCCATTTTCGAAGCCTGCCCGCCGTAGCCCGGTGACAAGGTAAGGGCACTGGCGCATCAGACGCCAAAGCAAGCCGGTGCGAAAAGTTTCACACATCACGACGACCGGCCCCAAATTGATTCCGAAATGGTAGAGCGAACTCCAGCCGGGCTTGCCCTGCGAATTTTCCGGATAAGTCAGATTGAAGCTGCACTTGAAGCAATATTTGCCAATCATCTGAGGGTAGGCGTCTTTGAAATGTTGAATGGCCGGCAGCACGATCTCGGGAGCGAACGGCAATGAGGCAGCTACGGCCCAAGGCGCTATGGTGCCGTCGTCGGGTCCATACGGTACGCCGCGCGCCACGTAGTCGTAAAACCGGCGTTTGACGCCGCGCACTTGCCTGATCTTGGGGCCGGGCCCGTCGCTCGCGGTCAATCCCCAGACATGTTGGCCATAGCCCACATAGGCGTGGGGGTTTTGAATGGCGTATTGCTGCTGGATAAGCGTCGCCCGCCGGCTGTTCTCGAAATAGTCGATGCCCTTGTCACGCATATAGGCATCCTGGATGCCACGGAAGTCGATCCACATGTGCGAATATTGATGGACGAAGAGTGAGCTGCCAAAAACGAACTCGTGCCCGTAGAGGTTCTTCCACTCATAGGTGGAACACCATGCCAGATAACTTTCCATCGGCAGCGGGTACGTCGGCGAACCAAGACCGAGCAAATAGACGATGAGTGCTTCATCATAGCCTTCCCAGCGATACTTCAAAAAACCGTTTTCCGGTGTCCAGCCATGGGTCACAGTCGCTCCACCATTGCGCGCCCACAGCCAATCCGCACGGCGATAGAGTGCATCGGCCAAAGTGCGGATGTCTAGTTCATCAGCAGAATCTTGATCGAAATAACTGGCGGCGGTGAGCATTCCAGCGAACAAAAATGCGGTGTCGACAGTGGAAAGTTCGCACATCCCGGCACGCCGTCCGGTCGCCATGTCGAGAAAGTGGTAGTAAAACCCTTTGTAGCCCGTCGCATGCTGTTCGGTCCCCTGCGGGCTCAACCAAAAGAAGCGCAAAATCGCCAACGTTCGTTTTGTGGCCTCAGTGCGCGTCATCCACAAACGCTCGACCCCAACCGGATACGAGGCCAATGCGAACCCGACGGCCGCGATACTGGCCGGGGCGCCTGGTTGCGTTTTGTCTAGCACCAGGCCGTTTGCAGAGTTGGTTTCATGCACAAAATATCCGAAGGCATCGCGCTGCAAGCCGTCCAGCATGTCGTCTGTGCTGACGGGGCCGTCCGGGTACGTCGCCAAGTGGCTCGTCATGCCCAACTCCCTGCCGTTCATACTATTGCCTGAGCAGCAGAGCTTAAAACCCGGGCGACAGACTTTGCGATCATGAGTTCTTCGTCTGTACGAATGATGCGCACCGCAACACGGCTCGTACCGGGCGAGATGAGGGGTGCGTTGTGTGAATTGCGCTCTTGATCGAGTTCGATGCCGAGAAAGCCTAATCCGTTGCAAATCCTTTCCCGGACGATAGGCGCATTTTCGCCAATACCGCCGGCAAACACTAGTGTGTCCAATCCACCAAGAGCGGCTGCGAACGAGCCAATCCACTTTTTTGTTTGATAGCAGAACAGCGCCACGGCTTCGGCCGCGCGTGTATCAACTACTTCCTGCGTGAGTAAATTGCGCAGGTCGGAGCTGGTTTCGGAAACACCGAGCAGCCCGGAGTCGTGGTTCACCATGCTTTGAAATTGCTCTGCGCTCATTTTATCTGTGCGGGCGAGATAAGATACTAACCCCGGATCCAGGTCGCCAGATCGGCTGCTCATCATCAATCCGCCCGCCGGCGTGAAGCCCATGCTGGTATCGATGCTGCGGCCGTCTCTTACGGCCGCCAAGCTGGCCCCGTTGCCAAGATGGGCAAGGATTACACGGCCCTTGCTTGCTGTTGTGTCGCCGAGGCGAGCCAGTTCGCCGATGAGAAACTCATAAGACAAGCCGTGAAATCCATATCTGCGAACACCCGCAGCCTCGTAGCGTCGTGGGATCGGCAACATGCTGGCGACCCGTGGCATGGTGCGGTGAAACGCTGTGTCGAAGCACACCACCTGAGGCAAAGCTGGATGGCGCTGGAGGATTGCTTCTATCAAAGCGATTTCTAGTGGCAGATGCTCGGGATCATACGGCGTGATACGATGCAGCTCGGCGAGCAGCGCTGGCGTGATGCGCTCGGGTTCGTTGCGGCCCATCCCATGCACGACCCGGTGCCCCACGGCTTTGACTGAATCGAAAACGTGCTGCGTTTCGAGCCAGTCCAGTAGAAATGCAATCGCCGACCGGCGATCGCCTGCCACGAAGGCGCGGTTTACCTCGGATGCTCCGGACGTATTATTAAACGAAAACGTTGTGCCGCTGAGACCGATCCGATCAATTTTTCCTGCAAGCTGCCGCCTCAAGGACCCGCCGCCCTCGTACATAGCAAACCGGATACTCGATGAGCCGCCGTTGATGGTCAAAACCGAACTCGCGAGCCCGGTTGCGTTCTGTGAAGCCTTCAACTGACTTTTATTGGCAATTTCTGGCTGCATATTTTCCAAATCTCTGTGTCACTGAGACGTAAGCGCTATATCAACGATACTCTGCGCTTCCTCCAAGATCGTTTGCAGATGGGCCTCGTCTTTGAAGCTCTCCGCATAGATTTTGTAGATGTCTTCAGTGCCCGAAGGGCGGGCTGCGAACCAGCCACTGGCAGTGATAACCTTGATGCCGCCGATAGGCGCAGCGTTACCGGGCGCATGATCGAGCACGCTTACGATCGTCTCGCCGGCAAGTTTGGTGGTCTGCACTTGTTTCGGCGAGAGCTTCGTCAGTTTGGCTTTTTGCTCAGGCGAAGCCGATGCTTCCACGCGGTCGGCAAAGGGCTCGCCCAATTCGTGGACAAGGTCGCGATAAAGCTCACCGGGATCGCGGCCAGTACGCGCGGTAATTTCTGCCGATAGTAACGCTGGCACGATTCCGTCCTTGTCGGTGGTCCACACCGTGCCATCCCGGCGCAGGAATGATGCGCCAGCGCTTTCCTCGCCCGCAAAGCCAAGTGAGCCGTCGAACAGGCCGTCCACGAACCACTTAAATCCGACCGGGGTGTCATAGAGCTTGCGCCCCAGCCGTTCTGCCACCCGATCGATCAGTGCGGTGCTGACCACGGTCTTGCCCACCGCTTCGGCTTGGCCCCACTGCGGCCGATGCTGGAATAAATAATCGATGAGCACCGAGAGGTAGTGATTGGGCGCCAACAATCCGCTGCTGCGGGTCACGATGCCATGCCGGTCGTGGTCAGTATCGCAAGCAAAGGCCACATCGTAGCGGTCCTTCAATCCTAGCAGCCTCTGCATCGCGTAAGGCGAGGATGGGTCCATGCGGATCTTGCCGTCCCAGTCCACGGTCATGAAGCGGAAGGTTGGATCGACGCCGTCGCTGACCACGGCGAGATCGATTTTGTAGCGCTCGGCTATAGCCGCCCAGAAGTGCACACCTGCGCCACCGAGTGGATCGACGCCCAAGCGGATGCCAGCGCCGCGGATCGCATCGAAGTCGATCACGTGACCAAGATCACTCACGTAGCCGGTAAGAAAATCGTGCACGTGTGTACTTGCAGTGCGGCGCGCTTGCGCGAAAGGGATGCGCCGCACCCCTTGAAGACTGGCAGCGAGCAACGCATTGGCGCGATCCTGGATCCAGCCCGTGATTGCAGTATCGGCTGGACCGCCGTTGGGCGGGTTGTACTTGATGCCACCGTCGCCAGGCGGATTGTGCGAAGGCGTGATGACGATACCGTCTGCCAGCCCCGAGGTGCGGTCATGGTTGTAGACGAGAATCGCATGTGAGACTGCTGGCGTCGGCGTGAACTCACCGTCCTTGGCGATCATCGCTTCTACGCCGTTGGCAGCCAAAACCTCCAATGTGGTGTCGAACGCCGGCTGCGATAACGCATGGGTATCAATGCCGATGTAGAGGGGGCCGTCTGTGCCCCGGCTCTTGCGATATCCGCAGATCGCCTGGGTGATCGCCAGCACATGCCATTCGTTGAAGCTGCGCTCGAACGAACTGCCACGATGCCCCGAGGTGCCGAACGCGACGCGCTGCGCGGGTACGTTGGCATCGGGGCGTAGATCGATGTAGGCCGCGAGCAGCACCGGAACATCGACCAACAACGACTGCGGCGGTAGTTTACCAGCGAGCGGACTAAGCGTGCTACTCATTTGTGGCTCGCCCGCAATTGTCGGCCACTTGCGGTCATGGATTCCGGCGCTGCACTGCTAGCGCAACGATAGCCGCCACGACCACGACGAGTAAGAGCATGCCAAGCCCGCCGAACCCGCCCATCCCCCAACCCATTCCTTCAAAACCGCCCATCATGTCACTCTCCTTCTAGATAAAAAGTATGGAGGCCTGCGATGCGGCATCCGGCAAAGTCCGGCAGATGCCAATAGTTATTGATCCTACTTCATCATGCCCATGGCTTTATCCATTTGCATCATGCAGCCTTTCTCATCCTTCTTGGCCATCATCTCCTTGCCCATTTCCAGCTCCTTCATGGCTGCGGCCTTCTTGTTAGAATCTGTCATCGTCATCATGGAATCGTGCATGGCCTTCATGCTAGCTTCAGAACAGTCCATACTTTTCGTGGCATCTGCGGGTTTCGTATCGGAAGTTTGGGCTATAGCCGGACTAGCAAATAGCAATGCGGACGCGACAACGGCATGAGCGAGTGAATTGATTATTGTCATGGTGGCTTCTCCTGGGGTTTTCACTAATAAATTGATCAGAACTCCGTTCGATGCCTTGGGCTCAATGTCTTCGTGATGTTCGCCATGGCCCAGGCGCGTCTTGGCGAATTCGAAAGATCCAGCCGTTTGGCTCGACGGCCAGCGGTCGTTTGGCGCGAGGACTAATATCCCTCCGCCCCAGCCAAGCATCGATCACTTTCATTGCGCGGGCGTTAATGCCCGCTAAGCACAAGCCCGCCGGAGCCTTTTAGTTCCCCGGGCAACTACTGATTTAGTGCTCAAGACCGCAGACGGTCGTACCAATGCGGCTTTAAGAGCTCGAGAAAAACCAATAAAGCGATACCGGCGCCCAGTGCCACCGCCAGATCATTGAAATGCAACGGTCCGAAGCGAAACAGGTTCTTGGCGAACGGCCAAAGCAGCGTCAGCGACAGCATTGTTGTGACTGCTGCAAGTATCCATACGAGGGTGGAATTTGGCCTCTGGAAAGCAACGGGCAGCGAGGCGCTGAAGGAGCGGTTGACGAAGACAAGTGCTAAAATCGTCATAACCAGCGCAAAAAATGTCAAAGCGCGCACTTCGGTTTCTGGCATGCCCTGCCACGATGAATAGATAAAGATCGCGGCGACTAGTGCCAACGCGACAGCCCCCTGCAAGAGGCTCCATTCAATCAGCTGTCTGGAAAACAGCGGTTGATCAGGCTTATGAGGTGGACGGCGCATCACGTCATCTTCCTCTTGCTCCGCTTCGAAGGCGAGTGAACAAACCGGATCCATAACCATCTCCAGGAACGCGATATGCATGGGTCCGAAAAGTATGGGCAGGCCAAGCAGCAACGGCAGGAGCGCAAGTCCTGCAATCGGGACGTGGACAGCAAAAATGAAGCTGATCGCTTTGCGCAAGTTATCGTAGATGCGGCGGCCAAGCCGGATGGCCTTGACGATCGAGCCGAAATCGTCGTCGAGCAACACGATC